>JAVBWN010000037.1:0-27195 GCA_036677365.1 Acholeplasma sp. | reverse complement strand
CTACACCATAAAGGTATATTAAAAGCGCTACAGTCCAAATTTACTGGATGTAGCGCTTGTTTTATATTGAGAGTCGAGTTCCCATCACGGCGGAAAATGGCGGATGCTTATGTATATTTAAATCTCTTAATGATATCTGGATGATAGGGTAATAGTGTTTCTATAGGTGATGATTGAATGTTGTCTAGTACATATTCTAAGTACGCACTCACATTGATATCATTGATACGAGCAGTCCTAATAATCTAATTATGAAAATAAAAAACTGCGTTCTTCGCAGTTTTTTTTACAAAAAAAGAACTTTATCAAAAGTTCTTTGGTTATCTAGTTGGAGCGGGCGAGGGGAATCGAACCCCCATATCATGCTTGGCAAGCACGTATATTAACCATTATATTACGCCCACAGCATTATTATGATAACAAGATTGGTAGTACTTGTCAACTACTTTTTTTTGGAATTTATGATGGTCGGGAAGACAGGATTTGAACCTGCGACCTCCTGGTCCCAAGCCAGGCGCTCTACCAAGCTAAGCTACTTCCCGATTTTTAGTAAGTGGCGCGTCGTAAAGGATTTGAACCCTCAACCCTCTGATCCGAAGTCAGATGCTCTATCCAGTTGAGCTAACGACGCAGAGCCTTGGTAGTTGGATAGTGGCGGTCCGGACGGGAATTGAACCCGCGATCTCCAGTGTGACAGACTGGCATGTTAACCACTACACCACCGGACCGGCAAGAAGAATTATATCACATCAATTCTTCGTTATCAAGATGAATCATTTCCTTTTTTTCAAATCTTTGAATTGGTCTTAGACGGTCATTTTCTGCTGCTTGATATTCTGGCAGGTGGGATACGATTAAATCCATGAGACCTAGTCTAAATGGACGTGTTTCTGATAAATAATCGCTCGCATCAATCCGTCCGATCAAATGATTGGTTTGTTTCATATAATAAGTTTTCACAGGTTGTTTTGATTTGATGTGTCCCAACTCTTCTGAAAAAATTTGAAGCAATTGATCCATTAAATCATCTTCTTGAGCCCGATATAAGTATAGAATGGCCTGTTGTAAGACCAATATTTGTTGGTGCTGACGTGCGATGCGTCTAGCGATGATGGGCGATTTAGCCAAAACCTTGGTCTTCTCCAATAAAAATGTATCGATGTCGGTATCTTCGTGAATGCCTTTTTCCAACAAAGTCGAATAGAAATTAAGTAAGTGTATACTGAAATCTGAAGGGCGTTGTTCCGCTAAACGGTCTCTCATTTCATGATACAGATAAGGTGTCATATCATCCACAAACTGTGAAATTACCGATAAACCAAATACGGCATCCGAGTTGATTCGCTTGTGAGCAACAAAATCACCAAAGATACCTTGTGCAGATAACATCGATGTATAGGTGAAAAATGCACTAAATAACACAACATAAAAGGTGAATACCGTGAATAATGGTGAGTGATAAAAGAATACTAAATCGAGCAATAACATGATAGAAGCAGAAACAATGGTAAACGTCGGTGCAGCCATCAAACTAAATGAGGTTGCTTTTTGATAGTATCGGATGTCTTTTTCATCATGGATTTTATGAAAATCAGGCATTACCATACCCCCACCCAAAATAATCAGTTTAGGATCGATGGTTAAATGCCATCGGGTATCTTTATGGAACAAGAAGATTAAAATCAATATCATCTTTGGACGAATACCTTCAATTAAAAATGCGATGGCATGGGTAAGTTCATGTGCCATCACGACTAAGAAATAAGCAGCGAAGAATATGGGTAGATGATAATAAAATGGCATAGAGAAAAAACTACCAAACAGGGTCGACATATAATCATAAAAAAATGTCACTAAAACAAAAATTATGACAAAAATAGACAAATAAACGATGTAGGGTAAGAACTTTTTCTTCATGATTTCACCTTAGCCTATTATACCATCAAAAAACGATATTGAAAAAGTGAAAAAATGTGTTAATATCAATACTAAGGGGAAAAGATATGAAAACAAACGTAATATTGCGAAAGGTGCATTTAAACCTTTCTGTTTTGGCTGTAACGCTATCGGTTACACTGCTATTGAGTACAGTGCTTTGTACCAAGTTTTTAAACCAATCGATGGGAACACTATTCAATGGTTTTGTAGCAATCATCATGGGGATGATGGTTGTGGCTCTATTGGTGGGTTTTATCAGTTATGTAAGACATAGAAAAATCGATACGATGGATAAATGGACCTTGTCATTACTGACCTTCGGGATTGGCGTTTTGGCCTTTTTATTCGTATTTGAGTTTTTTTTGAAGCCTTAGGGCTTTTTTTAATGAAATTCGTATCTGTATGTTAAAATAAAAATGAAAGGTTGTGATCTGATTGAAGAATTTAAATCAAGAAAAAACACCATTTTTTACCAAACTCAAAGAGTATGGTGAATCAGACGTCGTCCCATTCGACGTACCTGGTCATAAGCTAGGTAGACTACCCAACGATTTATCGGCATTTGCAGGCAAAGGCATATACCAACTGGATGCGAATGCACCGCGAGGGCTCGATACTTTAAGTAAACCGACCGGCGTTATCAAAGAAGCACAAGCCTTGGCTGCAGAAGCTTTTGGCGCGGATAAAGCCTATTTTCTAACCTCTGGTACCACCGGTGGCATCATCGCGATGATCATGGCGACTGTATCTGCCAAAGAAAAAATTATTCTGCCAAGAAATGTCCATAAGAGTGTCATCAATGCACTGATTTTCAGTGGTGCAATCCCTGTTTTTGTCAAACCTGATATCGACAATAATTTAGGGATTGCCAATGGTGTCAGTCTCTCTAATATGAAAAAAGCCATCGATGACAATCCGGATGCAAAAGCGGTGTTTGTCATCAATCCGACGTATTTTGGGGTGGTTTCCGATTTAAAAAACATCGTTGATTATGCCCACAGTAAAGACATGATCGTGATGTGTGATGAAGCCCATGGGGCGCAGTTCTATTTTTCGAATCTATTACCGCAAAGTGCCATGGCCGCTGGTGCAGATGTGGCAGCAACCTCCATGCATAAAACAGGGGTATCCCTCACCCAAAGTTCCATTTTATTGACTAAAGGCGACCGTATCGACAATGCTAAGATCCAGTCTACCTTAAACATGATTCATTCCACATCACCATCTGCTATCTTATTATCTAGTCTAGATGTGGCTCGAAAACAGATGTATTTTGAAGGTGAAAAAGGAATTAAAAAAGCATTGGACTTAAGAAAAAAAATGATTCCTAAGTTCAATGACATTCCAGGCGTGGAAATCATTGGAGAGGAATATGCTTTAAAGCGTGGTTTTGACTTTGGATTTGATTCGACCAAATTGGTCATCAAAGTTGCTGATATTGGTTTGTCTGGCTTTGATGTCTACCGTACACTCAAAGACCGATTCGATATCCAACTTGAACTCGCAGAGACTTACCTAGTGCTTGCGATCATCACCATGGCCACCACCAAACGTGACTTAGATCGCTTATATCAAGCATTAAAGACGATTTCAGATGAAAATTATGAACAAAATCAATCCTTACCGAAGATTAAATTTCATTATAATTTTCCTGAAACGTATGTTAGACCAAGAGAAGCCTACCACGCGCCACACAAGATTGTGCCGTTGGCAGATTCCGAAAACGAAATTTCCGCTGAATCCATCATGATTTATCCACCAGGCATCCCACTGCTCATCCCGGGGGAAGTCATCAACACCCAATTCTTAGAAGACTTGGACTTTTATCAACAAAGTGGATCGGTGATATTCAGCGAGTTAAATAATGGTTATGTAAAAGTAATCGATAAAGACAATTGGCAAAAATGGGAGGACTCAGATGAGCTTTAAAAAAGTAGATTTGTCATTTCAAAGTTGTAAATCCGAATACGATGACGCCAGCGTGGTCATCTATTCATGTCCAATGGACGCAACCACATCGTATCGACCAGGCACCCGTTTCGCAGGCAATGCGATCCGTGTGGATTCCTTCGGGATTGAGTGGTATTCACCGTATCGTGATATGAGTCTAAAAGACTATCCGACCTGTGATATTGGTGACCTTGACTTACCTATTGGGGCAGTAGAAGATGCACTTCAAGTGATCTATGAAACCACCAAGCAAATTCTAAAAGACAACAAAAAACCAATGATGATTGGTGGCGAACACTTAGTTACCCTACCTGTGGTTCAAGCGGTAGCTGAAAAGTATCCAGATTTACACATGATTCATTTGGATGCGCATACCGACTTAAGAGATGAATTCTTTGGTAGAAAATTATCGCATGCAACGGTATTGAGACGTTGTTTTGATGTACTTGGTCCAGGTAGAATTTACCAATTCGGGATTCGTTCAGGGGACAAACACGAATTTGAATGGGCTGCAGCTGGCAACACATTCTTAAGAAAGTTTGACTTTGAAGGTTTGGCTGAAGCGATTGAAAAAATCAAAGACAAACCGGTATACATCACCATCGATTTAGATGTACTAGACCCAGGTGTATTCCCTGGTACAGGTACCGCTGAACCAGGTGGGATGCAATACAAGGACCTCTTAAAAGCCTTCGATTTATTTGAAAACTTGAATAACATCGTTGGTGCAGACTTCGTTGAACTCAACCCATATTTAGACCCATCGGGGGCTTCAAATGCAGTTGCTGTGAAGACTTTAAGAGAAATGGTACTCATTTTACACCGATAATAAAAGAAAAAGACAGACTGAAAATGCGAATTTTGTTAAAAATCGATGACTTTTTTTGACAAAATGGACATTTTTATAAATCTGTCTTTTTTTTCAACCCTGAACAAAGCATTGAATATCAAAGTATTTTATAATGAATATGAAAGGTGGCATAATCTATGGATCCTCTACAAAAAAACAAGAAAATACAAAACATTTATTTTTATGTCTCTCTGGGTATGTTTTTACTGAGCGTCTTATTATTTATGGCGGGGTACATCCTAACTCAAAATGTGATTGCCGCTCCAGATGCGTTGATAAGTTTCGCCGTCATTTATTTTAATTACCACTATATTCATTTCATTGCTGGTTTCGGTTTACTGATTTATTTCCACATACAAAAGAAGAAACACCAGTTTGAAATGAAAATCGTGAAGACACTGTTAGGTATTTTTACTACACCGTTCAGTTATTTCATACTATTGATTGGCATCCTCTTACTTGGCTTATCCAGTTGTGCTGGATCTTGACATAGCTCTCTCTAAAAAGCCCATGCAAACGCATGGGTTTTTGTTAGGTTAGATCCACAGTGCCAGACACAATTTTATAACTATATTGATGTACCGATAACATATCAAAAAAATCGATACCAAATTTTTGTGAATAGTTGTTTTTTGGTAACAAATTGGTCATGGTTTTGGTATTGGTAAAAACAATGCCACCTTCTTTATTCAAAAAAGTCACTTGAAGTGTGATGGTTTTGATTTTTACGTTCGCGGTAAAATTTAGAGTAACTGCGGATGCCCCTTGGGTTGCATCCAGCCAAGTGATATCACCACTCTTGATGGCACGTTCTAAAGGTATGGATGCGACAGGGTCATCGATGTTGAAATCACACCCACTCAAACACAAGACAAATAATAATAGAAACAATGTATTTATTTTTTTCATAGTTATATCCTCCGGTCAATATATACCAAAGGACACGCCAAAAAAAGAAAAACCCCAAATGGGGTTTATATTCAAATGGTGCCCTCAGCGAGAATCGAACTTGCAATACAGCCTTACCATGGCTGCGTTATACCATTTAACTATGAGGGCGTTTCATAGCAGCAAAATTATTATACAAAATTAAAAATAAAAAAACAACACTAATGTGATAAGATAATTACAGGAAGTGTTTTTGATGAAAAAAATCTTAGAATTATTAAAGCCGTTTTGGCGCACACTGACGGTCTCATTAACCTTAAAAATGCTGGGGTCAATCACCGACCTTTTTTTACCATTTTTAATTGCTTATATGATTGATGACGTCATTCCGACCACAAACGCAGACAATTTATGGCCAATTTATTGGATTGGTATTTACATGTTTTTAATTGCTTTGGCAGGCTGGTTGATGAATATTTTCGCCAACCGTACCGCTGAACGTATCGCAGCCGAAGCGATCCGTGGCTTGAGACATCAAGTCTTTGAAAAGATTGAAGGATTGTCCTCAGCCCAAATCGACCAATTCACACGGCCATCACTGATTTCACGTATGACCACAGATACCTATAATTTGTATAACTCCACGGCAGGGATTCAACGTTTAGGGGTCAGAGCCCCTGTGTTGTTGATTGGCGGTATTTTTATGTCATTCTTGGTTGACCCTATATTGACTTTGGTCATGATCGCGACACTACCATTCATTGGGTTGGTTGTGTATGTGGTTTCTAAAAAAGGGATCCCCCTCTATAAAGAAATTCAAATTCGAGTGGACCGTTTGATCCGTACTGTGCGTGAATTCATCACGGGTGCGCGCGTCATTAAATCGCTATCGATGAGTGAACATGAACAACAACGTTTTGACCGTGACAACCAACGTACAGTAGAAGGTGAGTTGAAAGCCCACATCACCATGGCGAAAATCAACCCACTGATGAATGCCATTGTCAACATAGGATTGGTGCTTGTGTTGGTATTTGGGGCCTTTAGATTGGATCAAGGCTATGTTCAAAAAGGTGATATCACCGCATTTGTGACCTATTTTACCATCATTTTGAATGCGATGATGTCCATCACTCGAGTATTTGTCATGTTATCCCGTGCACAGGCCTCTGGGGCGAGAATTGATGAGGTGTTGAATGCACCGAATGAAATTAAAGATGGCGATGACATCATTGAAGTCAATCCCAAATTACCCCACATCGCATTCAACCATGTTTCTTTCTCCTATAATAAGCAAAAATACAACATCGAAGATATTTCATTTGAACTTTATGAAGGTCAGACATTAGGCATCATTGGTTCTACAGGGTCAGGTAAAACGACATTGGTCAACTTGTTGATGCGTTTTTATGATGCTACTGAAGGGGATATCCTCTATTATGGAAAGCCAATTCAACAACTGAAAGTTAAAGATTTACGTAGTCGTATTGGATTGGTTTTACAACAGGATTTGATTTTCTCAGAATCGATTTATCAAAATATTCAGTTCAATCGAAACAAGATTGGTCATTACGACATCGATATGGCGACCCGTATCGCACAAGCCGAATTCATCTACGAAAGAGAAGATGCGTTTGAAGCGATGATGGCGACCCGAGGGATGAACTTATCGGGAGGGCAAAAGCAACGCATATTGATCGCTAGAGCCATAGCTGGTAAACCAGATGTCCTGATTTTAGACGACGCATCGTCTGCCCTAGATTACCAAACCGACATGAAAATGCGTAAAAAACTCAATGAAACTTTGGCACATACAACCAAAATCATCATTGCTCAACGCATTTCTAGCTTGAAAGAAGCGGATTTGATCTTAGTCATGGATGAAGGCAAAATCATAGCGAAGGGTACCCATGAAGAACTATTAAAGACATCAGATACCTATCAACTCTTGGCCAAACACCAAATGGGAGGTGCACGCGTATGATGTATGCAGGCAAACAATCCCGAAGAAGTAACGATGGTAGCCAAAAGGCCAAAAATCGTAAGTATGTCATCAAACGCTTATGGGATTACCTCACCTATTATAAATGGCGTTTAGCCTTAGCCATTTTCTTAACCATCGTATCCAACTTGTTATCGTTGGTTGGACCATATCTCACCGGTAGAACCATTTCCGCCATGGAAAATGGTGTTCAATTTGATCAAGTATTTTTATTTGCAGGGTTGATGATTGTCTTTTACGCACTGAGTTCAATTTTGAACTATGCGCTCTCCATAGCGATGGTTAGAATCAGTCAAAGTGTCGTTTATAAAATGCGTAAGGATGTATTTGATAAACTCACCAAAGTCCCAGTTTCCTTCTTTGACCAAAACCAAACAGGGGATATCATATCTAAGATTTCTTATGATATCGATACCATCAATACCTCGCTTGCGACCGATGTGGTCTCCATCTTTACCTCGTTAATCACCGTTGTGATCTCACTTGTGATGATGCTGATCATGTCACCTATATTATCGTTGGTATTCTTAGTGACCATCCCATTATCATTCATATTTACAAGGGCATTATCCAAAATCGTTAAAAAGAAATTTAGATTGAGAAACGCCAAATTGGGTGAGCTCAATGGGTTCTCTGAAGAGATGATTACCGGACAAAAAACGGTACAATCTTATGTATCAGAAGCCGCCGTACTGAGCCGTTTTGACATCATCAATGATGAAGCATCGGATGCCTCATATCAAGCCGGCTATTATTCTACCATTGTCGGGCCAACGGTCAACTTTATATCGAACCTTTCAGTCACATTGGTCGGTGTATTTGGGGGGCTACTGTATTTCAGAGGTCAAATCGATTTAGGCAAATTGACCAGCTTTACGCTCTATTCTAGACGCTTTTCTGGTCCAATCAACCAAATGAGCAACATCTTAGCTGACATTCAAAGCGCGCTCGCTGCCGCTGAACGTGTCTTTGGATTGATAGATCTAAAAGAAGAAGTATTGGATAAAACAGAAGCCATCAAATATGAAGATGTGTCTGGTGATATTCGTTTTGAATCCGTCCATTTCTCGTATGATAAGAAAACCCCAATCATTCAAAACTTAAGTTTTAAAGCCAAACCTGGACAAGTGGTTGCAATTGTAGGTCCAACAGGGGCTGGTAAAACGACATTGATCAATCTTTTAATGCGTTTCTATGATGTTGACTCGGGTGAAATCATCGCCGATGGTAAAAACATCCAAGATTATACCAGAGACTCACTTCGTAGGGCATTCTCGATGGTTTTACAAGACACGTGGCTATTCACTGGTTCCATGGCGGATAACATTGCTTATGGCAATGGCGATGTCACCCGTGAACAAATCATCGAAGCCGCAAAAAAAGCCAAAATCCATCATTTCATCGAAGCATTACCACAAGGGTATGATACGGAGTTAACCGATGAAGGATTGAACATTTCTAAAGGCCAAAAGCAATTGCTGGTCATCGCAAGAGCCATGTTATCCAACACCAAGATGCTGATTCTCGATGAAGCGACATCCAACGTCGATACCCAAACAGAAATCCACATTCAACAAGCCATGTTGAAGCTGATGGAAAACAAAACCACATTTGTCATCGCACATCGATTATCCACCATCCAAAATGCCGATTTGATTTTAGTCATCAAAGATGGTAACATTGTTGAACAAGGCAAGCACGATGAATTGATCGAAAAACAAGGTTTTTACAACAAACTATATCAAGCCCAATTTGAATAAAGTTACCATGTGTAACTTTTTTCTTTTTCTAATGTATAATGGAATTATGAAGGTGGGATACCATGCAAGCATTCAAACAAGGCGTTTTCTATCAAATTTATCCGAGAAGTTTTAAAGATTCCAATGGGGATGGCATTGGTGATATCCGTGGGATCATTCAAAAGCTCGACTATTTGGTTAGTTTAGGTATAAAGTATGTTTGGCTTTCACCTGTCTACGCTTCCCCAAATGTCGATTTCGGCTATGACATCAGTGATTATTTATCCATCAACCCAGAATATGGCACCATGGCTGACATGGACCAGCTGATCAAAGAAGGCAAAAAACGGGGTATTCATTTTGTCATGGATTTAGTGATGAACCATACATCCAGTGATCACGCTTGGTTTAAAGCATCTTTAGACCCCAACAGCCCATACCGTGATTATTATTACCACCGACCAGGCAAAGGTAAAAAATTGCCAAACAACTGGACGAGTTTTTTTGGTGAAAAAGCTTGGTCTAAAAATGAAGACGGCACATATTACTTACACTTGTTCGCTCAAAATCAACCCGATTTAAACTGGGACCACCCAAATATGTATAACGAATTCAAACATATCATCGAATTTTGGCTTAAAAAAGGCATCGCAGGTTTTCGATGTGATGTCGTCAATGTGATGTATAAAACCAGTTTAGACAATGGGAAACCACGTCTGTTCTTAAAAGGATTGGAAAAATACCACTCCACCCAAAAAAATCATGAAATTCTAAGACGGATCAGAAAAGAATTGATCGAACCTTACGGTGCATTCTTAGTCGGTGAAACGGTGATGGTCAATACCCAACAAGCCAACGATTTATTGGGTAATGAATCCGAAAAAGAACTCGATATGGTATTTGGTTTTGAACACATGGATGCAGATCAATTTTTAGTCAAATGGTTCAAACGTAAATTCAACCCAGACAAATTCAATCGGATTCTCATCCAGTGGCAAAAGGATTTGCCATGGAATGCAAACTACTTTGAAAATCATGACCAGCCACGAAGTGTGTCGCGTTATGGGTCAGCCCATTATCACAAAGAAAGTGCAAAGATGCTTTCAACGGTTCTGTTAACACTCAAAGGCTCACCATTTATTTATCAAGGTCAAGAAATTGGTATGACCAATGTGGATTACAAATCTTTAGATGAATATATGGATGTCGAAACCAAAAATATTTGGGCATTGACTAAAAAACTATGGATTCCTAAGTTTTATCGTTGGCATATGATCAAAACCGTGTCTAGAGACAACGCAAGAAGCCCGATGCAATGGGATTCGATGGGTGGTTTTTCAACAGGCAAGCCGTGGTTACGTATCAACCACAACCAAAAGAAAATCAATGTTGCTATACAAGAAAACGATGGGGATTCCATCCTCAGTTACTACAAACGATTGATCAAAATTAGACAACAACACCCCGCTTTAATTGAAGGGGATTTTGTCCCACTGATTGCGAAAAAAGGTGTGTTTGCTTATCACAGAGTATTGAATAATCAAAAGATATTGGTGGTATTAAACATGTCTACTAAATACCGAAAAATCAAACTCAACATGGATGGAGAAATCCTTTTACAAAACTATCCACCCATGGAAATGAAACGTTTGAGACCTTACGAAGCTAGGGTCATTGAGGTCACCCATGACCAAATCTAATCGTTTTACCTTTGGCGTCGGTACCATTGGTAGAGACATGAGCTATACCTTGATATCGATGTATTTGATGTTTTATTTAACCGATATCTTAGATTTGAATGCACAAATGATATTGATCATGACCGTCATCATCGTATCGATTCGTGTGTTTGATGCGTTCAATGACCCCTTCATGGGTGTCATTATTGACAATACCCGATCAAAATATGGCAAATTTAAACCTTGGATTTTGATTGGTTTATTGGGTTCAGCACTAACCTCAGTTTTGATGTTTTCGGATTTTGGATTAACAGACCTGGCTTTTATCATCGTATTTACAGGATCATATTTATTATGGGAACTCTTTTTCACCATGAATGATATTGCTTACTGGTCGATGTTACCTGCACTCACTCAAGACCAAAAAGAACGAGAAGAAATTGGGTCATGGGCACGTGTGTTCGCGAATTTAGGTGTATTCATTGTGGTTGGTGGATTGATTCCGATCACAACTTACTTTAGAAACGATTTAAACATGAGTGAACAAACGGCGTTCTTTTCATTTGTTTTAATCAGTGCCATACTGATGGTTTTAGGTCAATTGATTACAGTTCGATTTACCAAAGTTGAAGTTCATTATGCGAAAGTAGAACAAACGAAAATCCGTGATATGTTTTCAATCATTGTGAAAAATGACCAACTTATGTGGGCAGCGGTTGCGATGAGCCTATTCATGACAGGTTATATGATTACCACCAATTTTGGCCTCCACTTTTTTAAATATGCATACAAAGATGAAAGTATGTATGGTGTATTTGGTATCGTCCTTGGGGCTTCACAAATGGTCGCTTTAATGGTGTTCCGATTCTTTTCTAATAAATTCAGTCGAAAACAACTGTTTACTGGATCAATCTTATTGGTTTTATTGGGCTATGTACTGTTCTTCATCGCACCCATGGACATCCTTTGGATTGGTGCAGCAGGGATCATCATGTTCTTTGGTCAGGGGATGTTACAACTGATCATCTTGGTTTTATTGGCGGATACGGTTGAGTATGGTCATTATAAATTAGGCAAACGGAATGAGTCAGTCAGTTTCGCGATCCAACCATTTGTCAACAAACTCTCTGGGGCCATCGCATCCTTAGTCATCGGTCTCACTTTGGTATGGATTGGTATCACTGAAGTCACATCACCCGCAGAAGTCAGTGAAACAGAAGTGTGGTATTTAAAATTATCGATGTTGGTTTTGCCCGTGATTTTAATCATTGCGAGTTATGTCATTTATCACAAATACTACAAAATCGATAAAAAATTATATGATGAAATCATCCAAACATTGAAAAAACGGGATGAGGAATTTGTATCGCAAAAAAACATATAAAAAAATTACTTAGCCGAACCCCTTGTATTAAACTATTGCATAGTGTATAATGTCTTTAGGTGAGTTGAATAACCACCCAGAATTTTTCAAGTAAGGAGTTAAGTTTTCATGACAGGCAAAGTTAAATGGTTCGATGCTGAAAAAGGTTACGGCTTTATTTCAACATCAGAAGGCAAAGATGTGTTTGTACACTTCAGCGCTATCCAAGCTGATGGTTACAAAGCATTAGCAGAAGGCGACCAAGTTGAATTTGAAGTTAAAGAAGGCGACCGCGGCCCACAAGCTGCTAAGGTTGTTAAATTATAATTTTAAAATAACAAGGTAAGCAGAAGGACTGAAATTCAGTCCTTTTTCTTTTTAACATTAAACTGAAAACGTTTTTATCGATAACTTGGGTTGACATTGTTTAAAATTGCTAGTATTCTATATCCAAACAAAAAAAGTTTAGAGGTAGCGATGTATCATAGTACAGTGGATAGCAGGCATGCGACGACACACTCGAAAGGTAGCCATCGCCGAATGAGGACTTAGGCATAGGTCAATCATGGGGTTATAGGGAACACTTATAACACTCCTACAATCAAAATGTAGAGGCGCTAACGAATGAAAAAATTTCTTTTTATTTCGTGTTGAAGGCGTCCTATGGGACGCTTTTTTTGTTAAAAAAATAGGAGGTCTTCGACAATGAAGAGAATGTTTTTCGTATTATTTGTATTACTCGCATTGACCCTATCTGCATGTAGCACATCGAGCTATGAAGTAGAAGAAGGGAACACTTTGGTGGTTGGGTTAGAAGCAGCATATGCCCCATACAATTGGACAACCCAAACACAAAATGCATTTACAGTGCCACTGTCGGGTCAACCTGGCGCATTTGTGGATGGTTATGACGTGGTTGTTGCACGTCACATCGCAGAAGAACTTGGTTTGGTCTTAGAAATTAAAGCGATTGAATGGGATGGTTTGATCCCAGCACTACAAGCTGGACAAATCGATGTCATCATCGCTGGTATGAGCCCGACATCCGAACGTGCTAAAACCGTTAATTTCTCCACAGAATACTATAGAGCACAACAAGTGATGGTGGTTCGTACCGATTCTAATTATGCAAGTGCAACCACATTGGCTGGATTTACTGGTGCAAAAGTTGTTGCACAACTGGGGACATTACAAGACGATTTGATCGATCAAATCCCAAATGTAGTTCATCAAACCCCACTCGATTCCTACAACGCTTTAACCAATGCTGTGTTGAGTGGTGTGGCTGATGCATTCATCGCTGAATTGCCAGTCGCGATGTCCATTGTTCAATCCAATTCGAACTTAACATTCGTCAATTTCGCTGGATCTAATGGCTTTACTTTATCTGAAGAAGATGTCACTACAGCGGTTGCTTTAAGAAAAAGAGATACCGCATTATTAGAAGCGATCAATGGTGTTTTAGCAAACATTTCTGCTGAAACCAAAGATGCGTGGATGTTGGCAGCACTCAATAGACAATAATGTTCTTGGATGTTTTAGCAACTTTACCACCCCAAAGTGATTTCTTTGGTACGATCATTTATATCGTCCAATCCTATTATAAAATCATCTTATATGGTCTTGGTGTAACGATTTTATTATCCGTCGTGGGAACCCTCGGCGGATTTATCCTCGCCATGGGCGTGACCCAAGCGCGCGTCGTTGTCATCGATGCTAAACGTGATCGCCTTTTCGTCAAAATATACAAGGCAGTCTTCAGACAACTGGCCATCATCTATGTGACCGTCTTCAGAGGCACACCGATGATTGTTCAAGCGATGATCATCTATTATGGGATTGCTACGACAGGCATGTTTTCTTGGTGGGGACCATTGCCTGCAGGGTTAATCATTGTTACCGTCAATACCACTGCCTATATATCTGAAGTCTTAAGAGGTGGATTACAAGCCGTCGACCCTGGCCAAATGGAAGCTGCTAGAACGCTGGGGATGAGTCATCGGCAAGCCATGCGCAAGGTCATGTGGCCACAAGCCATCAAGAATGCCTTGCCAGGGGTAGGTAATGAATTTGTCGTTAACCTAAAAGATACCGCCGTATTATCGGTCATATCGGTTGTAGACTTATTCTACTCCGTAAGACAAGGGGCATCAGCCACATATCGATACTATGAGTCGTTTATGATTGCTGCGATCCTATATTTAATACTTACTTATTTATCGTCTAAAGTGGTCGATTACTTATCGAAACGCTTAGATACCACAGCGGAGGTGAACGCATGAACCCCATCATCCGTGTAGAAAATCTCATCAAACGATTTGATGATCGAATCATATTAAATCAAATCAATTTGACTGTGAATCCAAAAGAGGTCATCACTTTGGTGGGTTCATCGGGTTCTGGCAAAACAACATTACTGCGTTGTTTGAACTTATTGAATGAACCCAACAGTGGTCATATATACTTTGAAGAACAAGATTTGATGGACCCCAATACAGACATCAACAAACTCCGTGAACACATGGGGATGGTGTTCCAACAATTCAACTTATTCAACAATAAAAATGTATTGGATAATTGCACCATGGCGCCGATGCTCCGTTTAGGACTTTCCAAAAAAGAAGCCACCGAACGCGCCATCAAATATTTGACAAAAGTGGGCTTAAAAGATTTCATCAAACAAGATGTAAGACGCTTGTCAGGTGGACAAAAACAAAGGGTTGCGATTGCCCGTGCACTGTGTATGGAACCCAAAGTGATGCTTTTTGATGAACCCACATCTGCACTTGACCCTGAAATGGTAGGAGAGGTCCTTTCAGTCATCAAGACATTGCGTGATGAGGGGATGACCATGGTCATTGTTACCCATGAAATGGGGTTTGCAAAAGAAGTTTCAGATCGCATCCTATTCATGGACCAAGGCATTGTACTCGAAGAAAATAATCCGAAAGATTTTTTTAGTCAACCCAAAGAAGAAAGAACCAGACAGTTCTTGAATCGTGTGATTCAACACATCTAAACCATAAGACGTGGGCGTTATGACGCAATCCACGTCTTTTTTCTTTTTAACGTTGAATGATAGCGTTTTTATTGTTATAATAACATTATAAGAAACGGGAGTGAACTGATATGGAAAGAGGCCTTTTAGAAGCAGAGAAGAAACACCTCTTGATTGCTCTTAAAGAAGCAAGCAACGAGGAACTTCAAAAAATCGAGCATGCATTTGAATTAGAACAAGCGTGTGCAGCCATCGGTTTTGAAGGTAAAAATCACATCACGAAGGAAGAAGTAGAACGACTCATTAAAGCAAGACAACTACTTGACCGTAGTGAACGTGAACAAAAAGAAGTTTTAAACCATGTTAAAGCGTATGAATTTATCAAAAAAGCAGTGGAAGAAAAACAACCACTCACCGAAGATTTCATTAAAGATTTACACCAAATCATCTTAGAGGATATCATGGTTGGCGGATTGTATCGTCAAGTGAATATCCAACTGATGGGTTCTACCCACCAACCACCTGACCACGTGAAAGTATACGATCGCATGAAAAAGTTCTTCATGAATTTAGAAGAGTTTGAAGGCGACGCGATTGAACGTGCATGTTACGTACACTTATCTATATCCAAGATTCATCCATTTGTGGATGGCAACGGGCGTTTAGCGCGTCTACTGATGAATTTTGTTTTGATGCAAAACGATTACTTACCGATTTCGATTAGTCGTGATCATATCAAAGCGTATTTCCATGCGCTCGATACGTTCAAAGAACAAAAAGATATGACCCCTATGGTTGACCTTGTAAGCACACTCTTGTTAAAACGTTACAATGATGTCAATCAACTCCTCAACAAGTAAGCATTTTTATATATAAAAAAGTGAAAACAACTTTCACTTTTTTTTCTTTTTGATATAATGGGTATGGTGATAAAGTGAAAGAGGTTCGCAAGTATCAATTAACGTATTTTGTACGCTTCATTGGGGACGCATTGTTCTACCCTTTTTTTGCTTTATACCTCAAATCGATGTCTGTTCCAAACAACCAAATTGGCCTCATTTTAATGATCTTACCATTGGTTGCTTTGTTTGTGAATCCAATTTGGAGTAGCCTATCCAGAAATATCAACGATAATCGCCACATCATGCGAATTCTCACCGTTTTAGAAGCAATCACAGTCATCGTTTTAATCCAGCTCAAACAAACGGAATTCATCGCTTTAGCGGTTGTGATTTTAGCCATTGTAGGTCAACCGGTGTATGTGTTGCTCGATAGCTATACCTCTGTCTTTAGTAAAAAGAAATCTTACCCTTATGGGAACATCCGTTTGTTCGGTTCATTCTCCTATGGTATCACGACCATCATCGGTGGGATCATGATTGCGAAACTGGGGTATGAAGAAACGTTCATCTTAGCGGCTGTATTCTTCGCGTTGTTTGCGGTCGCACTCACTTGGGTATTGCCTTTAGATATTGAACACGACCGTGATTTAAATTTAAAGAGCGACCCTAAAGTACTGATTCATAACACCAAGTTCATTCAATTTGCGATTTTCTATATCATTACCTTAGGTATATTATTTGGTGGTGACAACTTCTTGAGTATCTATTTTGAGTCTTTGGGGGTAAGCCCTGATCAATATGGTCTCATCATGTTCATATTCATCATCTTTGAAATGATTGTACTGGCATATTTATCCGCCAATGGGTACAAGTATAAGACGAAAACACTGTTACTTGTGATTGTCATTACGAATGGTCTGAGATTCCTCATTTACGGGATTGATTTGCCATTGTTTGTTTATATTGGCATCAGCTTAATTCGAAGTATCACGATGGGGACGATGTTGTATGTGACCATTCGATACATCGAAGAAATTGTATTACCTAAGAATATTACCTTGGGAATTCTTATATTTTCAAGTTTCAGAAGTCTATTCACAGCGCTTGTAACCCTATCTGGAGGTTACATCACTGAACTCGCTGGGTATCGACCGTATTACCTCTTGGCTGCAGTCATCGCATTGTCTGCCATTGGCTTTATTGACTATAAAAAAACAAATGTATCATGAATATGATATAATAGACGAGGATGTGATAACATGTTAAAAATAGGCGATAACAATCTATTGAAAGTAAAACGTAAAACGGATATTGGGTATATGTTGACCGATGGGACCGAAGACGTCTTTTTGCATTTCAATGAAACCAATCATCAAACCCTGCAAGATAACCAAACCGTATCTGCATTTTTATATTATGACTTTAAGTCCCGTTTAGCGGCGACTTTATTCACCCCAATCATCACAGTAAATCACCCAGATTTCGTGACGGTTAAGGAAATTAACCATGATTTGGGCGTGTTTGTGGGGAACAATATTTCGAAAGACATGCTCGTTTCGAAAGACTATCTACCGTATGATTTCAATTTGTGGCCCGAAAAGGGTGACACATTATACTGCATTTTAAAACTCAAGAACAGGTTGGTAGCCAAACCACTCAATAAAGTGGAAATCAACCTCAAACCAGAATCCAAACTCGATTTACACCAGCATGTCGATGCGTATGTCATCCATGCAGGTAAAGAAGGTTTGAATATGATGACAGCTCAAGGTCACCTCATTTTCGTACATCATACCCAAATGAGACGTGTTTACCGTTTAGGTGAACAAGCCAATGTCAGAATTGCGAGAATTCATGAAGATGGATACAGCGGTTCTTTGATCGATGTTAAAGAAAAAATGATGGATCAAGACGCCGTCATTCTATACGATTACTTGGTGCAAAATGGCGGGAAAATGCCATTTACATCAGATTCAGACAAAGATGCCATCTATGAAACATTCAAGCTTTCAAAAAAAGCATTCAAACGTGCCCTAGGCCGACTATATAGTGAAAGAAAGGTCGTTTTTGAAGATGACCAAACCATACTCGTTAAAGGTGAAAAATAATGGATAAAAAACTCGTAGAAACCATCACGTCGCGAGATAAAGATTTCGCACAGTGGTATACCGATTTATGTATTAAAGCAGAATTGATGGATTATAGTGATGCGAAAGGGTTCATCATCTATCGTCCTTATGGATACGCCATTTGGGAAAATATTCAACGATATTTAGACCAAAAATTTAAAGATACCGGCCATGAAAATGTCTATATGCCGATGGTCATTTCTGAATCCTTATTTCAAAAAGAAAAAGACCACGTTCAAGGGTTTGCACCAGAAACAGCCTTCATGACAACCTCGGCTGGTGATGAAGGTGAAAAGCTCATCATCCGTCCTACATCAGAAGTTTTATTTTGCCAACATTATGCTAAGATTGTTTCTTCCTACCGTGACTTACCTAAGAAATATAACCAATGGTGTTCCGTGGTGCGTTGGGAAAAAACAACCCGTCCATTCTTAAGAGGTAAAGAATTCCTCTGGCAAGAAGGTCACACCATCCACAGAACTGAATCAGAAGCAAGAGCAGAAACTTTAGGCATGCTCGATATCTACAACAATTTAGGTAAAGATTTGCTTGCCATCCCATTTGTGACAGGTAGAAAAACCGAAAAAGAAAAATTTGCAGGTGCGGTAGAAACCTATGCCATCGAAGCATTGATGCATGATGGCAAAGCATTACAATCCGGTACCTCTCACTACTTTGGTGATGGGTTTGCAAAAGCATTTGACATCAAATTCCAAGACAATGACAATCAAGTTAAAAACGTATTCCAAACCTCTTGGGGTGTTTCAACCCGTTTAATTGGTGCAGTCATCATGGTCCATGGGGACGATGAAGGGTTGGTATTACCACCGTATGTTGCACCTACACAAATCGTCATCATTCCAATTCAAAGCCAACGTCCTGAAGTCATGGCAGCATCCAATCAAATGTTTGCGGATTTAAAAGCGGCTGGTTATCGTGTGAAATTAGACGATTCCAATCGTACACCAGGGTGGAAGTTTGCTGAATATGAAATGAAGGGGGTCCCTGTCCGTATTGAAATTGGACCAAGAGATTTGGCCAATGGACAAGTGACCATCACCCAAAGACATGACCGCAGTAAACAAACCGTTGCCCTAGACTCTGTGGTAGCATCCATGCCAACGGTACTCAAAACAATGCACGATGCTTTATATGAAAAAGCCTTGGCTCACGTTACCGCAAATACATTTGTTGCACAATCGTATGATGACTTCAAAGTCCAAATTGAAAAAGGTGGATACATTAAGATGAGCGTTGCTGGTGAAGAAGCTGAACTGATCATCAAAGCCGATGTTCAAGCCACTGCCCGTGTCATTTTAAATGAACCACTCATCACTGAAATTTGCCCAGTTACAGGCAAAAAAGCCACACAAACCATTTTGTTTGCGCGTGCTTACTAAAATAATATAGATTAGAGGAAAGTATACATGTTAAACCTTTTAGCCAACGTCACTTTGAATCTAGACGGGGCTTACATCAGCTTATTTTATTTGGCTTTGATGATTTTGGTCGGTTTGTTGTTTGGTAAAATTGCTGAACGATTCAATCTACCTGAAGTTACCGGCTATATCGTCGCAGGGATGATTCTCTCTGGCGTAGGTCTCATCACACATGAGCAAATTTTGAAGTTAGACGTGGTGACAAACATCGCTTTGGGCTTCATCACCTTCCAATTAGGTACATTGTTATGGTGGCCTAAAGTGAAAGCACGTATCAAAGAAGTGCTATTGGTGTTAGGGCTAGAAATTCTATTTGTCATGGGATTCACTTTTGGCCTATTCATGCTTTTCAATCAACCGGTTTGGCGTGCACTCATCATCGCCGCAATCTCCGTGGCGACTGCTGCAGCCCCAGTCATTGAAATCACCAAAAAACACCGTTCAAAAGGCCCTGTGACCGATACACTATATTCCATTGTTGGTTTTGATAACGTCGTTGGCGTCATCCTATTCTTATTCACATTGGTAATCGCAGTCAATCTCAAAGATCAAACAGCCATCACCATCCACGAAATGATCGAACCATTGAAAAATATCGGTTTAGCGGTATTACTTGGTATCATGTTGTCCCTCGTTATGAGCTATGCACAACACCACCTATTCACCCGTTTTGAACGCCACGCCAAACATGAAATGTATTTGGTATTCTCGGTTTCCTTTGTATTATCGGCGACTGTAGGTTCCATTTTGTTGGGTGTGCCTTATGTTATTACAACATTCGTATTGGGTTTCATCTTTACAAACCGCATCGACAAACCCACGTATAAGTTTGAAACACTCACCGTCGATGAGTTCATTCCACCGCTGTTCATTGCGTTCTTCGTCATTGCAGGTGCTGAACTGTCGATTTCGATGCTGATTCAATATGGATTCTTTGCAGTACTATACGCCGTCGGTCACGCCTCTGGTAAACTTTTAGCAGGCTACCTTGGTACAAGAATCACGAAACCCCAAGCGGTGGTCAAACGCTACTTGCCAACCTCGATTTTAACCCAAGGAGGGATTGAAATCGGTTTAGCAACCATCGCTGTCATCGCTTTAGATGATCCAAAAATCAAGAGTGTTATTTTAACCGCTGTATTGATATTCGAATTCTTCGCACCATTATTGATGAGAAGAAGCTTGAATTTTGCTGGCGAATTACGCGAATTTCATGGGAAGTGCGACCCTGTGTCCATCCCAAGCGACCACCCAGCAAGACACCATTAAGAAACGAAAACCACCGTCAAAGGTGGTTTTTTTTGATGTGGCGTATCAATTTGTGTGTTGAATTTCTTCAAACATCGCTTTGATGGTATCGACTTTTAAACTACAACTGCTTTTTAAACTACAGTTGCAACCCAAACCGGTTTTACGTTTAATGAATCGAAAATAAGTGATTGCGGATAGTAACCCTATAACAACGATTAAAATGATGATGTCTACCAGAGTCATAGTAAACCTCCAATTATAGTAAATACTTGATAAATCAAAATACCAAGCACATAAGCCATACCTGTTTGAAATAGAATGGCTTGCCACATTTTCTTGGCTGAACCCAATTCCTTACGCATGGCACCAATTGCACCAAAACATGGGGCTGAGAATAAGTTGAATGCCATAAACGCATAGGCAGAAGCTGGTGTGAAAAAGGCATAAATCGGGGCATTAAGAATTAAGTTTCCCTCGGTGATGTCAGCAGATAACCCACCAATCACAGCCATGGAAGATACCACTTGTTCTTTCGCAACCAACCCTTGGATGGCAGATACCGATGTCGCCCACGATAATTCACCGAGCATTGGATAGAAGAGATAACTGAACACTCGACCTATATAAGCTAAGATGGATTGATCGACATCCACCCCATATGCCAATCTAAATGAGAATGAGGTTAAAAACCAAATGATGATCGAAGACATTAAAATGATGGTGCCGGCTTTTTCAATGAATTCATAGATCTTATCATAGACATCCCTTATCGTATATCGGATATCTGGTAACTTATAGTTAGGTAATTCCGAGATGAACGCAGATGGGGTCCCTTTGAAGAAAAATGTTTTCATGATGATGGCTGAAAGCAATATGATGACAATCGATAACATGTATAAACTGAATGAAACCAATCCCGCATGATTTGGGAAGAAGAAGGAAGCAAATAACGCAATGATGGGCAATTTCGCACTGCATGGAATGAACGGTGTCAACATAATCGACATACGCCTTTCATCTTGACCTTCAATCGTACGGGTGGCCATAATCCCAGGGATACTACAACCAGACCCTAGAATGAATGGAATCAAAGATTTACCCGATAAGCCAAACTTTTTAAATAAACGGTCCAAGAAGAAGGCGATACGCGTCATGTAACCTGTCGACTCCAATAAACTGATCAAAATGAATAGCAATATGAGTTGTGGTACGAAATTGAGTACCGCACCCACCCCGGCAATCATCCCATCGGCGACCAAGGAAGCAGACCATGTAGAGGCACCGATGGATTGTAGCCAATCAAACATGAATCCTGCAAATGCAGAAATCTGGCCATCGATAAAATCAACGGTTAATGTGCCAATCACGCCAACCGAGATGTAATAGATTAAAAACATGATCAAAGCGAATATCGGTAAAGCCAACCATCGATTTAGAAATACCCGATCCAATAACTCTGTGGTATGGTCACCATGATGCAAGCGCACAAAGGTTTGTGCCTTTAAGGCTTCGATATAATCGTAACGTCCAGCAGCGATGGTGGTTTCGATGTCCTGTTTATAGGATTGTTCTAAAGGCTTGATCCATTTATCGATGTCTAACCCTTCAGATTCGATGATGGGGTCTTTTTCCAGCAATTTGATGGCGATAAATCTGGCATGTTCTTGATGGATTTGATTGACCAAGTGACCAATGATTTTTTCAACATTGGGTTTAAATATATTTTGAGTTTGATGCTTCATATACGATTGATGGTCAATGATGTCGATCAATTCATTCAATCCTGAACGCTTCAATGCCGATATTTTAATAACCGTGGTTTGAAGTTTTTCAGATAAAGCACGGATATCAATCGAAATGCCTTTTTTGTCAAACATATCCGCCATGTTTAAAGCAATCACCATATCGATGTTGAGTTCCATCAACTGGGTGGTTAGGTATAAACTGCGTTCAATCGACGTCGCGTCGATGATGTTGATGATTAAGTCTGGTTTTTCTTGTAATAGAAACGCACGCGAGAGCGCTTCTTCAATCGTGTAAGGCGACAATGAATATATCCCTGGTAAGTCAATCAACTCATGGTTACCTTTAGAAATATAGCCAACCTTCTGTTCAATCGTGACGCCTGGCCAGTTCCCGATTTTTTGATTTGACCCTGTAAGTGCATTAAACAGGGTGGTTTTACCACTGTTTTGATTTCCGATTAAAGCAATTCTCATAGCGGGTGTACCTCAATCAAAGCCAAGTCCGCTTTTCGTACACACAGGTCATAATCTCTGACTTTGATGTCATAAGGATCACCGAGCGGTGCGATACGTTTAATCTCGATAACAACCCCTGGCGTAATCCCCATATCCAGTAGACGTCTTTTAATTTCTTTGGATGCCGATTCAATTTTAATGACCTTACCTTTTTGACCTGTTTTTAACTGGTCGAGAGATAGTATCTGTAGATCGCAAGTAGGCATAAAAAAACACCTCATTTTTCACTGATAATGATAATCAAAATGAGGTGTATTTTCAAATAAAGTTATAATTATTATGAATAGATTTATAAATTAGAAGCATCTTTCTTGATTTTTTCTTTTTTCTCTGGAATTGGGTCATATTTCGGTTTGAATAAGGGGTTACAAGTCAGTACTCTTTTGGTCGAGAGGTACATGGCTTTCGGAAAGCTGAAACGCTCAAAACATCCCAATGCATAATTCGAACATGAGGGCTTATGCCTGCACACAAAATGCTTGTTTGGGGAGACGTTTTTTTGATACCATTTGATGAGTTTTACAGAACGTTTTTCCATGTTTTTCACCCATCGCCATTATACCACAAATTCCCATACAAAAAAGAGATGCGCAAACTTATGGCGTTATGTTATAATTTAATCAAGTAGTGAAACCGATTTCAAGGAGGAAAATGATATGAAGGTTTATGATACAAACCAAATCAGGAACATTGCCATCCTAGGCCATCTAGGATCAGGAAAGACCAGCATTGCTGAAGCATTATTATTTTCAAGTGGTGCCATTAGCTCACGTGGCAGCGTCGAAGCTAAGAACACCGTATCCGATTTTATGGATGAAGAAAAAGCGAAACAAGGTAGTTTGTCGACCAGCATCATCCCGATAGAGTACAATGGCATCAAGCTCAACTTTTTGGATGTGCCAGGCACCGATGAATTAGACAATGAAATTAAACAATCACTTTCTGTGGTTAAAGGGGCAGTACTTGTCGTCGACGCTTCTAAAGGCGTCGAAGTCGGGACCGAAAGACTATGGAAAGAAATCCGCGATATGCACATTCCAGCGGTTATTTTCGTCAACAAGATGGACAAAGAAAATGTCAAGTTTGAAGACGTCTTAGAAAGTATTCGTGTTAAATTAGGTAAAAAAGCTGTCCCATTCTGTTGGCCAATTGGGCGTAATGAAAACTTTGAAGGATTCGTTAACGTCATTGAAATGAAAGCCAGAATTTACGATGGAACCACATCACACGACGCCCCAATTTGGGATGAAAAGAAACCAAAGATAGAACAACTTCGTAATATGATCATGGAATCTGTCGCTGAAACCAGTGATGAACTCCTTGAAAAATTCTTTGGTGGGGAAGAACTCATAGAAGAAGAAATCAATGAAGGTTTAAAAAATGGTATTTATCATGGCGAATTGACCCCGGTCATCGTCGGTTCTGCAACCAAGAACATTGGTATCCGTACCATGTTGGGTATGTTAGCGAAATTCTTACCACAACCAGACCAATTAAGAGCACTTGAAGGCGTCAATCCTAAAAATGATGAAGCCGTCGTTAGACATACCAAAGACGATGAACCATTCTCGGGTTATGTGTTCAAAACCACCATCGACCCATTCGTTGGTGCAATCAACATCATCAAAATCAATTCAGGTACGATGAAGACGGGTCAAGAAGTCCTCATTGGCAATTCTGGTAAACTCGAAAAGATTGGGGCATTATTCGCTTTACAAGGCAAACAACAATTCCCAATTGAACTCGCGCATGCCGGTGACATCGTAGCGGTATCCAAACTTGAAAATATCCATACAGGGTATACCTTATCCGATCCAAAGAACCCAATCGTTTATGAACCAACCAAGACTTTAAAACCAACCATTTATGTGGCGATTTCACCGAAGAATAAAGCCGATGAAGACAAGATTTCAAACGCTTTAGCCCGTTTAAATATCGAAGACCCTTCATTTGAAATCATTCGTAACAAAGAAACAGCTCAACAATTATTGGGTGGTTTGGGTATGACCCACATCAATTTCATCATCGACCGTATGAGAACCGTCTTTAAAGTCGATGTTATGACCGAAGAACCAAAAGTTGTCTATAGAGAAACCATTAAGAAAAAAGTCGAAGCTGAAGGTAAACACAAGAAACAATCCGGTGGTGCAGGTCAATTTGGACATGTATTCATCCGTTTCGAACCTTCTCAAAATGAATTTGAGTTTGCTGAAGAAGTATTTGGTGGGTCTGTACCAAGAAACTACTTCCCTGCCGTCGAAAAAGGCTTGATTGAATCCTTTGAACATGGTCCACTCGCGGGTTTCCCAGTAATCTTCGTCAAAGCTACTTTATTTGATGGGTCTTACCACCCAGTAGATTCCAATGAAATCTCCTTTAAATTGGCTGCGAACTTAGCATTCAAAGAAGCGGTTAAGAGTGCACAACCAACCATTCTAGAACCAATTCTTAAAATGTATATTACCGTCAAGGACCAATATGTTGGGGATGTCATGGGTGACATGAACAAACGCCGTGGTCGTGTCATGGGTATGAGTCAATCCGATGAAGGACAAGTCATTGAAGCAGAAGCACCAGAATCAGAAGTTCAAAAATACATCATCGATTTAAAAGCGATGACTCAAGGTTCTGGCATTTTCCAACGTGAATTCAGTCGTTACGAAGAAGTCCCTCAACATTTGATTGATGGCATCATTCAAAAGTACAAAGAACACTAATCGTTAAGAGCACTTCGGTGCTCTTTTCTTTTTTGATACTGAAGCTTGTATGTATATTTAGGTGAGTATCATGAAATGTTATCAGTGTAGAGTCCACTTTTTCCCCAAAAGAACCCTTTGGACACTTTTTTCCGAACCACTCCAACTGCGGTGTGATCGATGTGACCGAAGGTATCCAAGATATATCCACAAAACTGTGTTACCGATTGAAGGTTATTTGTTACATCACTATACACTCTTTAGTGAACACTGCGCAATTAAAGAAGAAGCTTTTTTGGATGAATCATTAAAAATCATTTTGATATTTTTAACACATAGAAATAAGAATGACCTCATTTTGTTTAGAGATGAGCTGGATTTAGCCTTATTTGAAGCACTAGAACAGTTGAATCTATGTGATATTTATCTCATTTGCCTTTTCCCTTCAAAACTCATGATATAATATAGGTGTAAGGGAGGATTCATATATGAAATATGATATCATTGGTAAAAATGGTTTTGAACCTACCGAAGCAATAAAAAACTATTGCCAAAAAAGGTTAAACAAAGTCGTCTCCTTTTTCGACACAGAATTGATTCATGAAGTACGGGTCGTTCTGAAGGTGTACAAAGACCACCACAAAGTCGAAGTCACCATCCCAGCGAAAGGCATCATCCTTCGCGCTGAAGTATCCGATCAGGATATGTACACAGCGATCGACAAATCCGTCGATAAATTGGTAACACAAATCAAGAAGCATAAGGAAAAACTCAAGAATCACCTCATCAAACAAGGTTTGAAGAAAGTTTATTCCGATGAATTTGAAACAGAATCGATTGAAAAAGAGTTGCTCGCATCACAATTGGTTAAGAACAAAGAAGTCAAACTACAAGCGATGTCGGTCGATCAAGCCCTCATCGAAATGGAAATGTCTGGGCATGATTTCTATGTATTCTTAAACGAAGCCACCAATCAAGTCAATGTCGCTTACATCCGTGAAGATGGCGATTACGCTGTGATTGCAACCAAATAGACATAATAAAAACAGTTCAACTTGAACCGCCCCCTGTCAAGTAGACAGTGAAAATAATTAAACAATTGATTCAATTTTTAAGGCCTGATTCCGAAATTCCATCGGAGTTAAGCCTTTTAGTTTTTCTTGGTACCTT
>JAVBWN010000036.1:0-21964 GCA_036677365.1 Acholeplasma sp. | reverse complement strand
GATCTTTACTTCACCCAGTTTAGGTAATTTGATAAAACCTTTTAATAGAACGATGTTATTATTCACTCGATTGGTTGTATAACCATAGTCTTGTTTCTTAGAATGAAACTTAGGGAAGTCTTGTTTATGATTGAAGAATTGTTTAAAAGCTTTTTCTTGATTGAGTTGTGTATTGGCTAAAGATAAAGAGTCTATGTCTTTTAGAAATGGATAAGCATCTTTGTACTGTGCAGGTGTGGGATGAAGGATGTTTTTAGTGAGTTCGAAATATTTCTGTTTATCTTCTAACATCTTATTCCAGAGAAAGCGATTATGGCCTAGAGTCATATGAATCAAAGTCTTTTGAGATTCATTTGGATAGATTCGAAACTTAAAAGCTTTGTTCATACCAAATCCGCCCTTTCATAGTGTTTATGTATAGTGATTATTCAACTATATTATAACATTATTTATGGGCATTTGTATACATAAATAGAAAGCAATATACGAATCAATTCATCCCGCTACCTGAAGAGGGTGTGGACTTGTTGATTGTGTTGTTAAATACGAGGTTTAAGATGATACCTACAACCGCTGCCAAGCTCATGCCTGTCAGTGCGGCTGTGGATGTGATTTGAATGGCTGCACCACCCAAACCCAATACCAACATGGTCGACACAATGATGAGGTTTTTCATGTTGCTTAAATCGGTTCTATCTTTGATCAATACCTTGACACCATTGGCTGCAATCAATCCATATAATACGACCGTCATACCACCAATGACTGCCCACGGAATACTTGAAATAAACGCTTGGATATATCCGAAGAACCCGAGTAAAATTGCAAATATCGCAGCTAAACCTGTGACATAAACGGAACCCACTTTAGTAATCGCTACAACCCCTGTATTTTCACCATACGTGGTGTTCGCAGGTCCACCAATCGCACCAGCGACTAGGGTTGCAATCCCATCCCCCATGAGTGTTTTATCTAAGCCCGGGTCTTTGATGAAGTCGTTACCGGTAATCTCACCTAAAACTACATGGTCACCAATGTGTTCTGCAATTGTTACAAACGCCAATGGCGCGAAAACCAATACCGCATCTAAATTAATCGCATAAGTACCGAAGAATTGAAAGTTGGGTACTTGGAAAAAGGATACTTCTTTGAAGATTTCAAAATCGACAATACCGAAGAATACTGCAGCAATATACCCTACAAAAATGGCAAGTAAGAATGGAACGATTTTAATGAATCCTCTACCATAGACTGCCATGGCAGATACGGCGATGAATGTAATGAGTGCCACTGCTGCAACCTTACCATTGAATCCACCTGTGCCTAAGCCGATGTTGTTAACTGCAACCCCAGCCAAACCCAAACCAATGATGATGATCATCGGCCCAATAACCACGGGTGGTAATAAATGTTTTAACCAAGCACTGCCAACAAAGCGAATGACGAGTGCAACGATGATATAAATTAAACCTACCACCATCAAGCCGATTAAACTGCTATCAAACGAACCCGATGCAGTCGCAACCGCTGTGATGGTTGTCATATAAGCAAAGCTGCTACCTAAATAGACAGGCACTTTGCCTTTGGTGCATAAAATGTAGATGAGGGTACCTAAACCACTCGCTACCAACGCCACACCAATGTCTAAACCGGTGATGAGTGGTACAAGCACTGTTGCGCCAAACATCGCGAATACGTGTTGTAGACTTAAAACAATCCACTTCACAATCGATGATGGTCTTTCTTGAATCCCGACAATCAATTTTTCTTCCATACTGTTCTCCTTTTCTTGAAAAGGCCTTTTAACAAAAAAAGACACCACTGGTGTCCTTTAAATGTATAGGTAAAAATGATTCCGTTACCTTAAAATGCTCACAGGCATCTTTTAAAGGACCTTCACTGTTACTAGTATATCAAAGATTAAAGAAAGTGCAACCCCCAAAATCACAATTTTACAAAATAAAAGGCAGACTGTATTGTCTACCTTAATTCGATTAAATTAATCCAAGTTCATCTGCGATATCAAAGAAAATGTTATTGATTGGATAATAATCCATCGACAATTCTTTATAAATATCTTCAGTCACGTTATCGAGTTTATCATGAAGTTCTTTAGGCGCGTCGCCTTGTTTTTCAAGGATGGCTAAAATTTCATGTTCAATATCGATTAAAGATTGCATATGTTGCTCATTCGGTTCTTCGATTGCACCGATGAGTTCATTTTGAAAGTCCAATGTATCCAGTAATAGAATCACTGTCCCCGCGTGCTTATTCATCATTTCAATATCGCCATTGTAATCATGTTCTAATATGAGTTTGATATTTTCAAAAGCATCAAATAAATAATAAAAGCCAGTTTCAAAAATATTGCTTTCTTCGGATGACAATTCTTTCTCTTCAATTTTCTTGTTGTATAAGAACTCTAATACTTCTATGACATATTTAAAACGTTCATAGATATTGGAGTTGAGTTCCTTCAACCCTTCGACTAAATCGCTAGACTCAATAACCCAGTTAGCGTAATCGTGATATAGTGCATCAATCATAGTTCACACCTCCGACTTAATATAATTATACAAATAATTCTTAGTTTATCAATACTTTTACAAAATTATTACTGGTGAGGATTTTTTTATCATTTTTGTGTGAGGTTTCACAAATCACTTTGATTTGAAAATCAAAATAGATTTGTTATCATAAAATCAACGATTTAGGAAAGTAGGTTTGCTCATGTTTAAAAACAAAGTATACGATGCACGTTTCTTAACCCCACTCATGGTGGTCATTGCTTATGTATGGATTCAATTATTCAATCTTTCGGGACTGAGAACCAATGCTGGTATGGTCTATCAAATGATCCTGGTTCTGTATGTCTTTTTTCTCACATTTTATAAACCCATTAAAACAATACAAAAAATCTTCCTGGTTTTAGGAATCTTATTTTGCTTGGTAGGGGATATGGCGCTATCGCGCGCTTTTGATACTCCCAATGGATATCGTCTACCTATTGGTATGGGTCTGTTTTTTGTGGGTCACGTGAATTTTATTTTAGGCATTCTATCCTTTAGAAAACCCAAATTAAAGGACTTCAAAAACCATTTTATCATCGTCTTTTCAGTGATTGTTTTGTTGTTCATTTTCACTGTCTTCAATCCGGATGAACTGTTGTTATCCATCCTCGCAATCGTCTATGCGGTCGCTTTAGGTTTAGGGTTAACCATCGGGTTGGCGTTGAAGGACAATCCGATTTATCGCTATTTAGCTTGGGGTTATGGTATCTTCATTTTCTCCGATTGGTTGATCGCGATCAGAGCCATCAAAGGTTGGGACACCCCGAATCTAATCAATAACCAAGGGGTATGGTTTACTTACATTCTCGCACTATCATTGATCTGCTATTCTGTGGTTCATTTAAACTCAAACAAACGCTAAGAAAAACGACCTAGTCCAATGGCTAGGTCGTTTGTTTTATGAGGTTTGAACTAAGCTTGATTTACAGATCCGAACATCGTTAGTTTTTCTCTAACGGTCTTCTTGATGGCTTCAACGCCTGGTGCTAACAACTTACGTGGGTCAAAGCCTTTGGATTCTAAGTCCTTGCCAGCTTCGATATATTTACGTGTTGCTTCAGCGAATGCCAATTGTAATTCAGTGTTTACGTTGATCTTAGTGACGCCTAAAGAGATCGCTTTTTTGATCATGTGTTCAGGAATACCTGTACCACCGTGTAATACTAGAGGCACTCTGTTGGTCACTTTTTGTACTTCTTGAAGTACTTCAAAGTTTAAACCTTTCCAGTTTGCAGGGTATTTACCATGGATGTTACCGATGCCTGCTGCGAATAAATCGACGCCTAAAGACGCGATCAATGCACATTCTTTTGGATCAGCCAATTCACCAGCACCAATGACGCCGTCCTCTTCGCCGCCGATGGAACCAACTTCTGCTTCAACAGATACGCCTTTAGCGTGGCATGCTGCAACAATTTCTCTGGTCTTTTCAACGTTTTCAGCGATTGGATAGTGTGAACCGTCAAACATGATGGATGTGAAACCAGCTTCTAAAGCTTTGTACGCACCTTCATATGAACCGTGGTCTAGATGTACAGCCACTGGAACAGTGATGCCTTGTGACGCGATCAATTCTTTGACCATCGCCATAACTAAACGATAACCACCCATATATTTAGCTGCACCTTCAGATACACCTAAGATGATTGGGGAGTTCAATTCTTGTGCAACTTGTAGGGTTGCTTTTGTCCATTCAAGGTTGTTGATGTTGATTTGAGCGACGCCATAACCGTTATCTCTAGCCTTGATTAACATTTCTTTTGCAGAAACTAATGCCATTTTAATGTCCTCCTAGATATTATGTAATGTCCACTATGTATTATACGCTTAATTGCCTTATTTTACAAATAAGTATTGCGTGAAAACGATTATCATTTTGCTTGTTTATTCACAATCGCCGCTTCAATAAAGCCCTTAAAAATCGGATGAGGGCGAAGCGGTCTTGATAAGAACTCTGGATGGAATTGACATGCGATGAAGAATGGGTGTTCTGGAATTTCAATCATCTCGACTAAGTTGAGTTTTTCATGAAGCCCGGAAAATACCATCCCGTAGGACTCAAACGCCTCACGATAGGCATTATTGAATTCATAACGGTGTCTATGGCGTTCTTCAATCATATCTTTTTGATACAATTTTTGAGCTAAGGTATTGGGCTTGATGTGGCAGGTATATAGACCTAAACGTTGTGTCCCACCTAAGTCCTTTGTCAAGTCTTGGGTATGCATCAAATCGATGATGGGGTACTTGGTATTTGGGTCAATTTCCGTGGTGGTTGCTAAACCAATACCCATGACATTTCGTGCAAATTCGATGGAGGCCAGTTGAAGACCATAACAGATGCCAAAGAACGGTACATGATGGGTTCTGGCGTATTGAATCGCAGCCATTTTGCCTTCAGTGGCACGTTCGCCAAATCCACCAGGGACCAACACACCATCTGAACCAGCCAAGACTTCTTTCACATTATCGGTGTTGATTTTTTCAGCATTTAAATATTTGATGTTGATGTTTTTGCCAAAGTGATACCCCGCATGTTTTAATGACTCTGCTACCGACAAATAGGCATCATGTAAACTGACATACTTACCAACCAATGCGATATTGATGGTATCTTTGGCGTGTTCAATTTTGTGAATTAAATCAATCCAAGGGGATAAATCCGCTTCCTTCTTCGCTTCTAATTCAAAGTGTTCTAAGATCAAATCATCAATCTTTTGAGCTTTTAAGTTAGGAATGGTCTTATACAACACGTCGACATCGACCGATTCAAATACATGGTCGGTTTCTACGTCACAAAACAACGCAATTTTTTCTTTCGTGGATTTCGCCACAGGTACTTCGCTTCTTAAAACAATCATGTCTGGCGAAATCCCTAAGGATCTCAATTCCTTCACAGAGTGTTGGGTTGGTTTGGTTTTGATTTCATTGGCTGCACGTAAATAAGGTAACAAGGTGGTGTGGATGTATAAAGTGTTTTTGTGTCCAAAGTCACGTCTGGCTTGTCGAATGGCTTCTAAAAACGGGAGCGATTCGATGTCCCCGACGGTACCGCCAATTTCAGTGATGACCACATCGGCTTTGGATGAAATTGCTACCCGTTTGAGGCGGTCTTTGATCTCATTGGTGATGTGTGGGATGACTTGGATGGTCGCCCCTAGGTAAACACCTTTACGTTCTTTGTCGATGACGGTTTGATAAATCTTTCCTGTCGTCACTGAAGAATCTTTCGATAAATTTTCATCGATGAAGCGTTCATAGTGTCCTAAATCCAAATCGGTTTCGCAACCATCGTCGGTAACAAACACCTCACCATGTTGGTAAGGGGATAATGTGCCTGGGTCGACGTTGATGTATGGGTCGAATTTTTGCATAAATACTTTGAGTCCACGGCTCTTTAGAAGCTGGCCGACAGTCGAAGCCATAATGCCTTTACCTAGCGATGAAACGACACCGCCAGTAACGAAAATAAACTTTGTTTTCATCTCTTCACCTCGAAAATTATAAAATAAAAAGGTCTCCCTTTACAGGAGACCTTATATGAGTTGCCCTTCTTAATTATATCAAATTAAAACCCATGAATCAACGAGATTTTTACTTGTCGTACATGTCTTCGTAATCGTCCATGATTTCGTTATAATCATCGTCGTCGAAGTCAATGTCTTCTTCATCTTCAATGACAATGTCGTCTTCTTCGTCAAGTAATAGGCTTTCTTCCTCTTCTTCATCAGGAAGGATGCCGTCCTCTTCTTCTTCGTCCTCTTCATCGTCTTTGAGTTCAAGTTCGTCTTCTTCAGGAATGTAGTAGTCATCCACAGTCAATGTGTCGTCTTCTTCTTCCTCAACCACATCGTCTGCAGTATTGAAATAAGAACCATCTTTATCCCAAAGTTCAAGGTTGTTCTCTTTTAAATCCCATTCATCATTGCCACAAAAAACGAATTTTGCGGACAAGGTCATGTCAATGTATAGTTGTGTTAATTTTTCAGTATCCTCTTTTGAAATGTCCTTCAAAGATGCGACTGATTCTAATAAATCGTAGATGTTTTTTTTGCCTTCAGATCTTAAAATTTCTTCTGCAATTTCAACCATGGATTTGTTTACATAAGTTTGTTTAGCCATAGTTTCCTCCTAAAATACTATATTATTGTATACGATGTGCTATGTTTTTGCAAGACTTTTATTTGAATAATCGAAATTGCACGGTTTTCTCAGTGGTTTGTCCTTCAATTTGATGACGATACGCAATTTCAATCAAATCTGGGGTGACTGTGAGGGTATGCGTCTCGACAATCGACTTAAATAGGATGCCTTCTTGACGATAATACCCCATCGTTCTTTGATGGGGAATATAGGATTCTTGGAAGGTGACTTCACCAGTGCGACGAATTAAAACCTCGTTTAAATTGTAATAAACGGAGACGAGGCTGGCGCTACTTGGGTCCTGATATGTAATTTTACCTGGTTCAAATGTTGAATCGATGGTGAAGCTTTCTGTTTGGCCGTCTGTGGTAATGGTTAAAATCATGCCATCAAAATTCTAGCCAAGACAAGGATTGCAAGAATCACCACGATGATGATCAAGAGCTTCATCATTTTTTTCGCAATCGCGAACACACCGAAAATAATGACAACCGCTAAGCCCAATGTGCCTAGTATTTTCATCCATTCTGGTAGTGGCATGATGACGTCGTTGTAGAAGTTGAGGGCCAACCCGTCAAAGTTAACCAATTCTTCCAACATCGAATCTAAATCCCCGAAAATGCTCATTAAAAACGCCCAAATTTGATCTAGTATTTCCATATACGTTGTCTCCTATTCGTACTTTTGTCTATTATGTAGTGCGAGTTCGAGGGTGTGATCATCCGCGAAACTTAAGTCCGCACCGACAGGAATGCCATATGCGATACGAGAAACCTTGATGCCTTTGGATTTTAATAATTCTTTCAAGTACTGTGCAGTGAGTTCACCTTCGACAGTACCAGCTAAAGACAAAATGATTTCTTCCAAACCATTCAATCGTTGAAATAAGGATTCGATGTTTAAATCTTCTGGACCGATGCCTCGAGAAAAGTCAATCGAACCACCCAATACATGGTATAAACCATGGTAAATGGGGTTTCTTTCAAGGACGAACACATCTTTATCTTCCGAAACCACCATGAGGGTGTTTCGGTCACGGTTACTGTCTTCACATATTGGGCAATGCGCTTCCATCAAGGTGCCGCATATCGAACAATGTGAGATATTTTGTTTCGCTTCAACCAAGTGTTGGCTGAAGGCGTTGATCTGATCTTTATCGATCGTAGAGATGGTATAAAGCGCCAAACGTTCAGCGGTCTTTTTACCGATACCAGGAAATTTTTTAAAATCTTCTACAAGTTTTAAAAAACTTTCAGGGTATTTCATCAGAAACCCATCCCCATACCTGCAGTGAACTTGCTCATTTCTTGGTTCGTGGTTTTATCGACAACTTCAACTGCATTATTGATGGCTGCTAAAATGGCGTCTTGTAACATCTCAACATCGTCCAAGAGTTCTTCAGAAATTTTGATGTCAACGACTTGGTGTGAACCCAACATGACCACTCTAACACCACTTGCTGTGCCGGTGAATTCGGTCATTTGTAATCTTTCTTGAGTTTCTTGCATCTCTTTTTGAATCTTTTTCAACTTGTTAATCATGCCTGCATTCATATAATTACTCCTTTATCATGACTTTGTCTTTGCCAAAGAAATCAATGGCTAAGGAAACAGACCCGGGTTGCCACGATTCTTCATTGGCTTCATATAAACCTAAATCCAATTTAGGTAATACTGGTTTTTTATTGCCTTCACGCCATTGTTTAGCAAAGCTTGCATAAAGCACTTGCCAAGCGGCGTCATCGATACAAATATAGTCTTCGATGAGTTTGGTTTTGCTATTCAATATCTCAAATACCAACTTTTTGGTATTCGGTTTTAACATCATTTGACAATTGATCTTATCTGGATAGACCAATAGGATTTCTTTTTCAGTGGCTGCAACCAACTTACCTTCATGCAACAACATCGCTGCGGCTTGTAGTTTCGCATCCTTGATTTGAGGGAGACGTTCCCACCCTTTTAACAATAAAGCTTTGCGGTCGACATTGGCTGATTGTAACAATCTTTCCACATCGCTCACAGTTACCAATGGTTTTTTTTCATTGTTGACTTCTACTGATGGCTCAATGGTGGTGGATACTTTTTCTTCAACCACACGTTTAACTTCTCTCGGTGCAGTTTTCAGTTTGGATATATCAAACTCCAAGCCTTTAATGCGTTCTTGTAACGCTTGGAGTTGTTCTTGATAATTGATGCGATCGATGTGTTGGTGGTCAATCATTTTAACGATGGCCAGTTCTAGATATGCCCGTTTTTGATTGCTCCACTTAATATCATTTTGAGTGCCGTTTAAAACTTCAAGATAGAAATAGATGCGGTCATTGGAATATTGTTTAGACAAATCTTCGACATACTTGGTTGGTCTCAATGCGTCAAAGACGACGTTTTTCTCAATCAACAAGTCACGTAATGTCGCGATTAAATCAGATACGATCTTATTGACTTCTTTACCGTCTTCAATCATGTCATTCAACAATGAGAAGGCTTCGGTGGTTTTCTTATGATAAATAAAATCCAATAGTTGAATCAAGTTTTGTTTTGATACGCTACCCGACACCGCGTAGATGTCTTCTTCGGTGACATTTTCATCCGAAAATGAAATGGCTTGATCGAGTAAGCTTAAAGCATCTCTTAAACCACCTTCAGCGTATCTTGCGACTTCACGAATCGCACCTTCAGTGATTTTAATGTTTTCAATGTCACGGATTTCTTTGAGTTTCTTCTCGATATCGCTCGGAGAAATACCTCTAAAATCAAATCTTTGACATCTTGAAAGAATGGTTGATGGGATTTTGTTGGGTTCTGTGGTCGCGAGAATAAATATCACGTGTTTTGGTGGTTCTTCTAATGTTTTTAATAGTGCATTGAATGCACCAGTCGATAGCATGTGAACTTCATCGATGATATAGACTTTGAACTTACCCATGCTAGGTAAGTACTTGACCTTTTCGCGTAGGTCTCTTATTTCATCGACCCCATTGTTCGATGCGGCGTCGATTTCAACGACATCGCCAATGGTGTTGGATTGGATGGCTTTGCATGTCGCACATTCACCACAAGCATCTTTGATGGGTGCTTTTTCACAATTGACCGCTTTGGCCAATATTTTCGCGATACTCGTTTTACCGGTACCACGGGGACCACTAAACAAATAGGCATGTGCAATCTTATCGTGTAACAAGGCATTTTGTAATGTCTTGACGATGACTTCTTGTCCTGCAACTTCTTTAAATGTTCTAGGTCTATACGTTCTATATAACGCTTGATAGGACATATCGCACACTCCTTTGCTTTTGTATTATATCATATATGATATGAATTGGTTACTTGCCTAAACAAAATTTAGAAAATAATTCACTGATTAAATCCTCTGGGTGATAATCCCCTGTGATTTCACCGAGGGTTTGCCACGCACGCTTCAAATCGATCTCAGTCATGTCGATTGGCATGTCGATGGCAATCGCTTGTAAGACGTCCTCTAAAGCTTGAATCGTTTCTTTGATTTTACCAATATGACGCATGTTGGAAATGACATTGAAGTCTTTTTCTTGAATATCTTCCATACCCAAAACTTTGATGATTTCCTTTTCTAGTTCAGCCAATCCTTCTTTGGTCAATGTCGATAAACTCAACATATGGATGTCTAAATCGATGGCTCTATTGAGGTCGTTTTTATTACCTACAATGATGCGTTTCTTATGTTGGGTGGCTTCTAAAAGTTCAATATCTTCTTTGGAAATTTTCCTGCTTTGGTCAAGGACTAGGATGATGAGTTCTGCTTCTTGAATGGCTTTTTTAGATCGGTCTACACCAATCTTTTCAACGACATCTTTGGTTTCACGAATCCCGGCAGTATCAACTAAATTTAGAGTGATGTTACCGATATTAATATAGGCTTCGATGGTATCTCTGGTGGTACCTTCAATGTCTGTAACGATGGCTCTTTCTTCATTAAGGAGCGCATTGAGTAGTGAGCTTTTACCGACATTCGGTTTCCCAACAATCGCGGTTTTTACCCCTTCACGCATGATTTTACCTTTATGCGAATCATCCAATAATCGGATGAGTTTTTCTTTAATTTCGATGACTTCAGGTTTGATGAGTTCATTGCCCATGGTGGTGGCGTCATCATACTCTGGATAATCGATATTGACTTCAATTTGTGCAATGATGTTTAAGAGTTCACCACGAATATTTTCAATGCCTTTTTTGATATCGCCACGAAGACCGGATAAAGCCAGTTTCATCGCATTTTCGTTCTTAGCGTGAATGAGGTCCATGATGGCTTCTGCTTGTGTTAAATCGATACGTCCATTGACATAAGCGCGTTTGGAAAATTCGCCTGGTTCTGCCAATTTAATGCCGGTTTCTAAGACCCTTTCGAGTACTTTTTGAGTCACTAAAATACCCCCGTGACACGAGATTTCTACCGTGTCTTCGGCGGTGAATGTTTTGGGGGATTTCATCACGGTAACCATGACTTCATCGATGGTGTTGCCTTGTTTATCGATGATGTGTCCATAAGTCACCGTATGGCTCTTCACTTTTAATAAATTTTTGCCTTTGAATACTTGGTTAGAAAGTCTAATCGCTTCTGAACCAGAGATTCGAATGATGGCGATCCCGGCGGTTCCAAATGGGGTCGCGATGGCAGCGATGGTATCGTAAATCATGTCATCACATCCTAAGAAATATTATACAACATCCACCCCTAAAAATAAGAAAAAAACGCAGGTTTGCGTTTCTATTCTTAATTCAACTTTAAGCGTGACGACGCTTGTCATCGTCCTCTACATCGATTTCACTCTCAAGGAAATCGTGATGGACATGTGGGATGAATGGGTTGATCCCGCGTTTCATATCTCTTAAGTAAATAAATAATACTAAGAATGTTCCAAAAATGGTTGCGGTGATATAATAGCCAGAACCAGCCACTAACCCCATAATAGCCGTTGCCCAAATGGTGGCTGCTGTGGTTAAACCGATGATGGTTTTGCCACCTTTCATGATGACGCCTGCGCCAATGAAACCAACCCCTGGTAACACTTGAGCAATCAATCTTTGGTTATCTGCAGATGAGTCCGCGCCTTGTGCTTTATACATGAATAATTGAACAATACCAATGATTGCAGTTGCCATCCCAATCAAAATATGTGCTGAAATCCCAGCCGATTTACCAATGTTTTGTCTTTCAAGACCAATCATAAAGCTAAATACTAAAGCGATACATAATGGTAACACCACGGCTAACCAAAACTCACCACTTTGAAACACTTGTAATTCTACTTCAAACGGATTCATTTTTCTTTATTCCTTTCCTCATAAATTTCGTTGAAATCGTATTTTTTATCTTCGTATTGATAGCCCAATACGGCATTTAAGTTCACATTTTCTGCTGCTTTGAAAATCGATTGATCCACTTCAGGATTTATTTTCCTGAGTTCAGCAATCATTGTTTTAATCTCTCTACGTTTCGAAGAGGTCTTGCTTGCAACCACGGTACAACCACAGTTCATCGATTGGATACCATTGGCCTTCGTAAATCTTAAAATATCTGCTTCTTTGATATAAAAAAGTGGTCGAATTAACTCGATGTCATCAAAATTATCTGCCGTGATTTTAGGTACCATCGTCTTGAATTGACCCCCATATAAAACATTCAACATGGTGGTTTCAATCACATCGTCAAAATGGTGCCCTAAGGCAAGTTTGTTACATCCCAATTCTTGGGCTGCGTTGTATAAAAATCCGCGACGCATCCTCGCACACATGTAACATGGGTTGTCAGAAGCAATCTTGCCAGCGACAGCGAACACATTGGATTTTTTAATGACCAGTGGGATATTTAGATACTTGCAGTTGGACTCCAATAAAGCCAAATTGATTGGTGCAAACCCTGGGTCCATCGCGAGGTAAACCACATCAAATTTGACGATGGAATGTCTGTGCAATTCTTGAAATAGTTTCGCCATTAACAGCGAATCTTTACCCCCAGATATGCCCACAGCGACTTTATCGCCTTCCTCAACCAGCTTATAATCTTTGACTGCCTTGATGAATTTAGCCCAAATTTCTTTACGATAAGATTTAATGATACTACGTTCTATTTGTTCTAAAGATTGTAACGGTTCTGTGACGACAATGCGTTCACATACTTCTCTTATTTCCATTGTAAAACCTACTTTTTAAGTGCGTTGATGTATTCGTTTGTACGTGTGACAAAACGATCTAGATCTGCCCATGAATCTAGTTTAGCCCCAGACGCTTTCGCATGTCCGCCGCCACCAAATTCGTTTGCAAGCGGTGCTATGACAGGACCGTTAGAGCGCAATCTAATGCGAATTTCCGAACCTGGGTATTCTAAGATAATAGCCCAAACAGGGTAGCCTTCGATGCCACCAATGACAGATACCATGGATGCGGCTTGTTCATCTGTAACATTAAATGATTCAATCGTTTTACGGTCTAAAGTAACATAGATAAATCCCGCATCTGTCATTTTAAAATTAGATAAAATGTACCCTTTAAGTCTGATCATATCCAACGATTCGACAGACAGTTTTCCATCTACGAATTCAACATCGACACCGTGGTTTAACAACATGCCCGCGATTTCATGGGTTTGTTTGGAAACCCCTCTAAAACGGAAACGACCGGTGTCTGTAAGTATCCCAACATACATCGCGAGTGCCCCATCAAAACCCAACTTCAATTCTTTTTTATAGGTCTTATAAAAGTGTGCAATCATTTGTGCACAAGATGGATAGGAAGTATCCACCCACTTGTATTTGCCATAATCGTTCACTGGAATGTGATGGTCAATCTTGATGGTTTCTTTTCCCAAGATATAACGTTTATCTGAAATACGTTCTTCGGTTGCTGTATCGACAACAATCGATAACGCACCTTCATAAAGGCTGTCTTCAATGATATCTGGTGTACCTACAAAGCTCACAAAGTCCGAGGTTTCTCCAACCACATAAACTTCTTTATTTGGAAATGAATTTTGGATGATGCTCTTTAAACCAAATTGTGCCCCATAGCAGTCCCCATCTGGTCTTTGGTGTCCATGGATGATGATGCGGTTGTATTCTTTAATCTTTTTGATAATCATTGGATTAATCATATTAATTGTTCTCCTTTAATAACTGTTTGAAATCTGCGATGACTTCATCTACTTGTGCCCAAGTTTGTAAGGATGCCCCACACGCTTGTTCGTGTCCGCCACCACCATATTTTTTAGCGATATCCACAATCTTGATACCCCTACTTCTAAATTCACCTAAGATGATGTTCTTTTCAGCATCCCATGTGAAGTTTAACCAAATCTTAATGGTATCGATACCGGCAGCTAAATTAACCATACCTCGCGATACCGTGAAGACGTCGACATTGAACTTTTCAAAGACCTCTTGGTCGTTCTTCAGGTATGCAACACCTTCTTCAAACACAAAGCGATTCGAGAAATAATTCTTCATCTGTTTGGATTCGAGTGTTTCAACGTATAAGAAATCATAGAGTTCTGTGGTTTTTGCACCCAGACCTGTCAACATCGAAGCAATCAAGAACACACGTTCTGGTTTATGCATCCATTGGAATCGGCCGGTGTCGGTGACAATACCAGCATACAAGAATGAAGCTGCCCTTGGATTGATTTTAAGATTCAATTCGAGTGCCATATCTGTGATGAGTTCGGCACAAGCACTGAAGGAAGGGTCCGATAACACAATACTTGCATTTTCAATGTCACAGGCATTTTTGTGGTGATCGATGACGATGACATCTTTGGCTAATTTATAGCGTTCATCAGATACCATATGTCTTACAGCCACATCTAAGATAAATACCAATGCCTCGTGGTACAAATCATCTGGTATGGTCTGCATGTCGTTGTCCATGTCAAAACGGTTTTGATCCCCAACCACAAATATGTGTTTATTTGGGAAATTCTCAACCAACATTTCTTTCAATCCGACCTGTGAACCAATCGCATCAAAATCTGGTTTGGTGTGTCTATGAATGATGATGGTTTGGTGACCCATCACTTTCGCTAAAATGTCTTCGTACATGGTTTTTCAAGCCCTTTCTTGGTACATAAGGCGTGATTTCTCATTGAGTGCCTTATAATAGTATATCACTAATCCAAGCGATAATAAAGTGACATGTCGTGTGTATGTGCGAACGCATGCGTGAAAATCATTGTCTTTTTATTATGTTGTGTTATAATTTAACTGTATGAAAATCGTTATGAAAGGAAGATACAATGACTAAGTACGTTTATTTGTTCAAAGAAGGACAAGCAAGCATGAAAAACCTACTTGGTGGTAAGGGTGCGAACCTTGCGGAAATGACCAATTTAGGTCTACCTGTTCCTCAAGGCTTTACAGTTACGACTGAAGCCTGCATCCGTTACTACAAAGATGGTAAAAAGATTGCTCCAGAAGTTGTAGAACAAATTTTTGCCGCTTTAGCTAAGACTGAAGCTGAATTCGGCAAGAAATTCGGGGATGCTAAAAACCCATTCCTAGTATCTGTACGTTCCGGCGCGAGAGCATCGATGCCAGGGATGATGGATACCATCTTAAATCTAGGTTTAACCGATGAAGCCGTGGAGGGGTTAGCAAAACTCACAGATAACCCACGTTTTGCTTATGACTCTTATAGAAGATTCATCCAAATGTTTGCTGACGTTGTCATGGAAATTGACAAGATCAACTTTGAACATTTACTAGAAGCAATGAAAGAAGAAAAAGGGGTTCACCTAGATACCGATCTAGATGCGGACGACCTTAAGAAACTCGTAGGACAATTCAAGGTTAAATACCAACAATTGAAGGGTGAACCTTTCCCTCAAGATCCGAAAGTTCAATTAGTAGAAGCGGTTCAAGCTGTATTCAGATCATGGGACAACCCAAGAGCGAACACTTACCGTATGTTAAACCACATCCCTTATGAATGGGGTACAGCGGTAAACGTTCAAGGCATGGTGTTTGGTAACATGGGTCAAGACTCTGGTACCGGCGTTGCCTTCTCAAGAAACCCTGCTAATGGTGATAGAGTTTTATATGGTGAATACTTATTTAACGCACAAGGTGAAGACGTTGTTGCGGGTATCCGTACACCAAAACCAATCGCTGAATTGAAGAAAGAAAACGAAGCGTTATACGATGAATTCGATCGTATCGCAACTAAACTTGAAGCACACTACAGAGATATGCAAGACATGGAATTTACCATTGAAAAAGGTAAATTATACATGTTACAAACTCGTAACGGTAAGAGAACCGCTCAAGCCGCTGTGAAGATTGCAATCGACTTAGTCAACGAAGGTGTATTAACTAAGGAAGAAGCCCTATTAAAAGTAGAACCTTCTCAATTAGATGCCTTACTACACCCTACATTTGATCCTAAAGCGTTAAAAGCGGCTAAACCAATCACTCAAGGCCTTGCTGCATCTCCAGGTGCTGCTTATGGTAGAGTTGTATTTACAGCTGAAAGAGCTGCTGAACTCGTTAAAAAAGACAAACTTCCTGTCGTTTTAGTTAGACAAGAAACATCCCCTGAAGATATCGAAGGTATGGTTGTATCTGCTGGTATCTTAACCGCTCGTGGCGGTATGACTTCTCACGCTGCCGTCGTTGCACGTGGTATGGGTACATGCTGTGTTGCTGGTGCTGGTGAAGTTAAAGTCAACGAACACGGTAAATACTTCACCATCCATGGCAAACGCTATAACGAAGGTGACTATATTTCCATCGACGGATCCACTGGTTATGTTTATGGCGAAAAGATTGCTACCACAGAAGCGGTTGTTTCTGGTGACTTCGCAACCTTAATGTCATGGGCTGACGATATCCGTGTATTAAAAGTTAGAACCAACGCTGACACCCCAAGAGACGCTCATCAAGCGCGTGTATTCGGTGCTGAAGGTATTGGTCTATGCCGTACTGAACATATGTTCTTCGAAGCTTCACGTATCAAAGCTATGCGTGAAATGATCGTGGCTAAGAATCTTAAAGAAAGAGAAGTTGCCCTTGCTAAGTTATTACCGATGCAACGAGAAGACTTCATCAAACTTTATAAGGAAATGGAAGGCTATGCCGTTACCGTTCGTTACTTAGACCCACCTCTACATGAATTCGTTCCTCACACAGACGCTGAAATCGCTGATTTAGCGAAAGAAATGGGCTTAGAGTTCGAAGAATTGAAGAGAACCATTGAAGACTTACATGAAACCAACCCAATGTTAGGTCACCGTGGGGTTAGACTTTCGATTACTTACCCTGAAATTGCAGTCATGCAAACCAAGGCTGTCATCGAAGCAGCTATCCACGTGACTAAAGAAGGTTTACATGTTGAACCAGAAATCATGATTCCTTTAATTGGCGAATTGAAAGAATTCAAGTTTGTTAAAGACATCGTTGTGAAGACTGCAGATGAACTCATCAAACAATCTGGATTAAACATCAAGTACTTAGTCGGTACCATGATTGAAATTCCAAGAGCGGCTTTATTGGCAGATGAAATTGCTAAAGAAGCTGAATTCTTCTCCTTCGGTACAAACGACTTAACTCAAATGACATTCGGCTTCAGCCGTGATGACGCTGGTAAATTCTTACCGGATTACTATAAGACCAAGATTTTTGAATCTGACCCATTTGCTCACATCGACCAAAGAGGTGTTGGTAAACTCATGAAGATGGCGGTTTCTTTAGGTAATGAAGTTCGTCCAAATATCAAGACTGGTATTTGCGGTGAACACGGTGGGGACCCACAATCGGTTGAATTCTGCCACAACACTGGATTAACTTATGTATCTTGTTCACCATTTAGAGTGCCTCTAGCACGCTTAGCGGCTGCACAAGCTCAAATCAGAAATCCACGTAAATAACACCTAAATCAAAGACGATGACCTTAAAAATCATCGTCTTTTTTTGCATATCTTTTGGTGAAATCTCTTAAATAGCCTATGATGAAGGTGGAGGCGATTTTATGGTCAAACAAACGTTTTTAAACTTAGAAACCCAAGATGTCGCACAAGCGCGTGCATTTTTTACCCACATTGGGTTTACCATCAACGAACAATTTTCCGATAACTCAGGGATTTGCGTGGTCATCAATGACTCAACCTTTTTAATGGTGATGACTAAAGAGAAATTTAGAGGTTTTACACGATCTGAAACACCTAACAGCTTTAATCAAACCGAAATCATCATCAGTTTTCAACTTGAAAGCAAGGCTGAGGTTGATACATTGCTCACGAAAGTCAAAGAAGCCAAAGGTGGCGAATTTGGCTTAGCGACAGACAATGACTTCATGTATTATCGTTCTTTTAGAGATTTGGATGGTCACCGTTTTGAAGTCTTCTATTTCAAAGTTTAATTAGCACCCGAGGGGTGCTTTTTATTTAGTATTGTGCTATCATTGAATAGGTGATACACATGATACAATCTAAAAAGCAACTCACTTACGCATTTCTTCTTCTGGCTGTGATATACATCGCATTCATCGCTTTGGGTTTACCCGATGCGCTCCTTGGTTCAGCGTGGAATTTGGTCCGTGTCGACTTGAATGTCCCACTCGGTACCCTTGGACTCATGACCGTTGTTGTCTACATCATGTCCATCCTATCTACCTATAACGCACCGCGGTTATTGCGTTTATTTCAAACCAAATGGATTACATTTGTTTCAATCACATTTACAGGATTGGCTTTGATCCTATTAAGTCAAGTCGGGGCATTTTATCAAATGTTATTTTTCGCCATTCCACTTGGGATGGGTGCTGGCGCAATCGATGTCTCGCTAAATCATTATCTCGCTAAGAACTACAAAGCCTCACACATGAGTTATTTGCATTCATTTTATGGGGTAGGGGTTACCGCTGGTCCATCGATCATGGCTTACACCCTAAAACTCAATTCTTGGCGTATGGGTTACATCATCGTTGGCAGTATCTTATTATTCATCGCACTCCTTGTTTTTTTATCCTTTAAGTTATGGAAGAAAGAAACAGAGGATGAGAAAGAACACCACGAACATATCCCCCTCAAAGTGGCTTTCAAAATCAAAGGGGCTTTAAACTCGATGTTCATCTTCTTATTCTATGTTCATATTGAATCCTTGTTGGGTGTTTGGATTGCCTCTTATATTTTTATTGAAAAAGGTGTGAGTGCGCCGATGGCTGCTTTGTTCGCAACCACCTATTACTTAGGATTGACGGTTGGACGATTATTATCAGGCTTCTTAGCCAAAAAATTAACCCCACATCAATTGATCTATGTCGGGGTAGGTTTCATCTTAACAGGGGCGATACTTCTTTTATTTAATGTTTCTTTTGAACCATTTTACTTCGTTGTGGTTGGTTTGTTGGGGGTGGGGTCAGGTCCTATCTATCCAAACATGATGTTTACCAATAATACACACTTCGAATCGAAAGCATTATCTAAAATTATTTCACTTCAAATGGTGATAGGCTATATGGGTTTTGGCATCATGACGCCACTTGCTGGTTTACTGTTTGACCGTACAAGTATCGCATTTTATCCCTATGTTTTAATAGGCTCAAGTTCTATATTGGCACTATTAACCATCCGATATATACGTCTGAAAACACACCAAAATATAAGCGCTTAAGGTTTTTAGCCTCAAGCGCTTTTTTTCTATGCTTTTTTTACCATATAGGTCAGTGCTGTATATGAAACCAGTGGTCTATTCCAAAATAAATCCAACAATCCCCGTTCATGGGTTGCAAAAACACCATGTTGCAACATCATCGGTCGATATCCGCGTTCGGCTGCACCATTGTAAGTAGCCAGCACACAGTGTTCGGCTGCAGTACCCGATAACACCACATGACTGATTTGTTTTTCTTTCAATAGATCATCGAGGTTCGTTTTCCAAAATGCATTCCCTTTGGTTTTTTGGATTTCTATGTCGTTTGGATGCTTATCCAGTTCGTCAATGAAATCATACTCAGGACCATCCCCTTCAGAGATGTCCTTCACTTTGATGACTGGCAAATTTTCTTGTCTAAATAGTTTGGCTGTTGCGTTAATATAGAGCAACGTTTCTTCAAAAACTTTGGTACCGAGATGTTCTTTCATATATTCTTTTTGAACATCAATGATGAGTAATGCCAATCCCATGTCTTGCCTCCTATTTGAATTCGACTTTGTTGATATAGCCTTGCATATCGAATTTACGTTCTAAACCTTTGTCATTCATGTATCTAAGTTTACCAAAAATCGGCCGTTCTGTCCAAGCGCGGTCGTGTTTGCCATAACACCAGGCTACGCCAGTATATGAGTTTGGGTCACGTCCATCGATAAAATATTTGTTGTTTAGGTATAAGGTAGTTTGGTAAGCCTCGACATGGGATGGGCTCCATTCGATGATTTTCTTCGCCCAATACATCCGCATGTAGTTGTGCATGAATCCTGTTTCAACCATCTCTTTCATCGCAGCATTGAAGTATGGGTCATGTGTTTTATATTGGACATAATCTTCTATGGTATACTGATATGTTTTTGGGTCTTTTTCGTGTGCTTTCATGGTTTCATACGCCCACGGTTCTGTCATACGATAAAAATCATCGTAACCTGGATTGTAGTAACAATAATTAAACGCGAGTTCTCTTCTAATAAATAACTGTTCCTGATAAGCTTCAAAAACAGATTCTTCTATTCTACCCTGTGATTTGAATAGCGATAATTGTTGTAAAATCTCTAAAGATGAAATTTGACCAAAGTGCAAATATGGGGACAATAAAGATGTATAATTTGTACTTGGGTCTGAAGATGCCTCGTAATGTTCTAAGCGATTGAATATAAACGCATTCAAACGTTTCATCGCTTCTAAGTAGCCACCCTTAAATGATTCGGTTGGTTTTACAGTATCATCGATTCCTAAACGATTCATTAAAGCTGATAAATTCTCAAAGTCAAAATCAGATGTAATTTCTAATTTTTTCGGATGATTCAAAATGGATAGTTGTTTGAAATCGATGAATTCCGCCAATAATCTATGTAGTTTAGGTCTAATGGTATAAGCCCCATATTCGACTTTATCGGATGCGACATGGACAGGGACAATCAAATCGGTATCGATCATCTCAATCCATAATTTCAGTTGATTTTCTTTTGCATACTGAATCACATCATAACGCCATTTTAATGGTGTTTTTAAATAAGCTTGATCCATGATTAAGGCATAAGCATCGCTTAAGTAGCTCGAAACCACTTCATCGGGCTGTCCTATCTTATAGACCATATTAAACCCCAGTTTTGAACCCCACATTTGAACATCCTTTAAGCCTTCTAGCATGAATTGGTAGTGTCGTTGATTGGCTTCTTTATACCCTAGGGTTAACACAAATAATACCAAAAGCGGTAATTGTTTTTGATTGGCGATTTGAATCGCACGGTCTAAGGCATGATTAAAATGAATGCGCTGAGATTGTTGCATCCAATAAAGTACATATTTGGGATTAGGGTTGGTATGATGACTGTATACGGTTTGAATACGTTTTGGATTCATAACGTGACCTCCATACCTTTATTATATGATTTTTTGATTACTTTTACGATTTTACAGCACTCTTTTTCTTCTTTATCTTACTAAAGTGCTATAATTCAAGTATAGGGGTCTATCATCGTATAGACAATAATTACATCCATAGAGGTTAAAAAGAAGACTAAAATCTTGGTCAACGTAAAAATACTCAAATACATGGTACGTTCCGGACGCGTTAAAAAAGTCGTGGGTATTGCAGGTAAAATCATGAACGTGAACTACCCACCACTTATAGAAGTGGGGGCTTCCTATCCAAACCAGTGTATCCACCAGTGACTCAATAGGCTATCCCCGTAGTCCCTACGGTTCTTATTCATTTATAACTGAAAAGCTAACTTATACTTTCTAAACCCTTCTTTGTTGATATTGATTGCTGCGTTGTGGTCTCTATCTAAGTGTAGTTCACACTTTGGACACTCAAATACTCGATTTATGAGTTTGAGTTCTGTGTGAATCTCACCACATTGACTACACGTCTTTGAGGATGGATACCACTCGTCCATCACCATCAAAGTCTTACCTTGTGTTTCTAACTTGTACTTCAAGAATGATATAAACCTAGTCCATCCAAACCTAGAAATCTGTTTGGCATAATAGGGACTTGTTTGAGACATATCTTTAAGATTCAAACCTTCTACACTTACCAAATCGTAACGCTTGGTTATCGCGTTAGATA
>JAVBWN010000035.1:0-43674 GCA_036677365.1 Acholeplasma sp. | reverse complement strand
ATGGTTTTAAAGCTTCTAGAACCGCTTTGCTATTAAACCATGGGGCACCAAATATTTGAAAGGGTTTGGTCGTACCTCTGCCTTCGGATAGGTTGGTTCCTTCAAAATAACAAGTCGCCATATACGCATAAATGGTTTCAGGCGTCGGGATGTTCGGTGATGGTAATACAAAGGGCACCTGGGTGTCTTTAAAATGCATACTTCTGTGATAACCCGCCATGGAGATGACCGTGAGGTCGGCGTGAATATCACCTAAATCATTAAAGTAATTCGCCAGTTCGCCAATGGTTAAACCATAGCGTTGTGGGATGGAATAGTACCCGACAAAACTTCTAAAGTTTAAATCTAAAAGATTACCTTCCACAACTACCCCACCAAGGGGATTCGGTCTGTCGAAGACAACCATTTTCTTGCCATAGGTCTTGCATGCTTCTAATGCGAATGCCATGGTGTAGATATAGGTGTAAAATCGCGCACCCACATCTTGAATATCGAAACAAAGTATATCGATATCAGACATCATCGCTTCGGTTGGTTTTCGGGTTTCACCATAGAGTGAATACACCATCGCGTTGGTTTCTTTGTCGATATACGGGTCTAATTTAACGCCTGCTTGAACGTTACCTCTAACCCCGTGTTCTGGTGAAAATAGCGCTACCAACGTGGATACTTCATGGAGAATGTCAATCGTCGATTTGAACTGTTGATTGACACCTGTAGGGTTTGTGATTAAACCCACACGTTTACCTTCAAATAGCGATCGATATAGACCGATTTGCTCAATGCCTAATTTAATCACGACGATTCATCTCCTCTACCAAATCCACCACCACATCGGTGATTAAAACCATCACCATCAACCAACCACTGACACCAAGTAAGACAAATATCATGGAAGTGAATGAGGTGAGCAACAAGAATAACAATAATGCTGGTGTGAGTAACAAGAATACTGTTCTTATGATATATTTACCCGCCACATAAAAAGCCAATTTGATGGATGCTTTGATGCCCAAAAGAGGCTTAGCATAGACGATGGGTAACAAATACAATGATACAGAAAGCATCATCACCACAAAGAACAATGTGATGTAATAGCCTGCTTGGTAGAATAAGGTTGGTGTGGTTTCGATGAGTTCAACATAATAAGTCATGTTGAGATAGCCCACCAAAATAATCACACCCAGCACCAATCCCAACAAAAGTTTGTGAAAAATACGGTACTTTAAGTGTTTAACATACGTTCTGAATAACCCTTTTTCCTTTTTTCTCCAAAGGTCTCTTAAGGTGTTGTATCCGGTAGATAGCCCCAAAAAGAGTGTGATGATGGGTAAAATCGTCAGAATGACCAACGTGTTGATGATCACCAAACGCAATACCCAGTCACTGATTTGATTGATTTTTTGGAAAAAGGGTTTTTCTATGAACATATGAACTCCTAACCGACGATGCCGGTTCTTTCAATCGATTCAACAAATTGTTTTTGAACAAATAAATACATGATGAGTAATGGCAACATCATGAGTAAGGCAGCGACATTACTGATGAGTGCTAAGAACAATGGATTTTCCCATACATCTTGTCCAACCAAGTCTAGCCCACCCGTATAAAATAGTTGGGCATACATGTTTTCTGCAGCATTCAATAATCTCATCGTCAAAAGTGGGAAATCGGCGGTCGATACTTCGAATATCTTGACATAATACGCATCGTTCCATGCCCAAACAAATGAGAATAGACCGACCGTGACCATCGCCCCACGGGCGTTTGGTAACATGACTGAGAAGAATATTCTAAATACCCCTGCACCATCGATTTGGGCAGACTCTTCAAGTTCTTTAGGCAACCCCGCAAAGAATTGTCTGAAAATGAAGATGAAAATACCTGAACGAATCCCCATGCCTAAGAGGTTCATCAAGTAAATCGATGATTGCTTACCGATTAACCTGAGGTCTCTAAAGTACAAGTATTGGGAAAGCGATAACGCTTGTGGTGGGATGATGATGGTCAAGATGACCAAAATGAACAACACATTCGTCACTTTGTTTTTAAGTCTTGAGAATGAATACCCAGCCAATGCGGTTGAGAACAACTGTAAAACCATTGAAATGAATGACATGGTTGCTGTATTGATGAGTGCATCTTTATAATCCAATACCAATACAGCCAGTTCCAAGTTCTTGAGTGACCATATTTCAGGGATCCAAATTACCGCAGGGTTATTCACATCTTCAGGGGCTCTTAAAGCTTGAAGGATTTGTTGGATGGTTGGAAATAAAATGACGAAACACAAACCAATTAAAAAGACATAGCGGAAGAATGACCCGAAGAACGCTTGGAAATCGCGTTTTCTTTTCGCATTCAACTTCTGTGTGAAATACGTGTCTTTGATTTCAGTCTTCTTCTTTTCATAATACGTTTGAATCTTTTGGAGGACATTAGTTTTCATAGTGTGAACCTCCAATTCCAAATATTTTTGCCAGTAAGAAGATGATTAATAGGATGACTATGATGGAACCGACATACATCCAAGACATCGCGGAGGATACGCCCCATTGTTGTTTATTGAGTTCATCGGAAATGATGCCTGAAACCGATGAGGTTAAGAAGGTATCCACCAAAGCATACACAGTGACTGTGATGATGTGCGGGGATACGTTTGGTAATGTAATCAACCAGAACATCTCGTAGGCGGTTGCACCTTCAATCTTTGCCGCTTCATATAAATGTTTCGGTACGGATTGAATGGAGGCTAAGAAGAGTAGAATTGGGACACCTGCCAAGGCGAGGATGTCATAAATACGACCAATCAATCCACTGATGAAGCCAACAATCACTTGATCCAGACCCGTTTGAACGAGGAAATATTCCAAATCAAATAGTTGTCCAATGTTTTGTTGTTCCAAAATTTGTGTAATGATGTCTCCCCCACCCAAAGCGGTTGCAACCGCAGCTGAGTTTAGGATGACTGGGATGAAGAATATCGCTCTAACAACAGCTCTGCCTTTGAATTTCGCATTCAACATGACCGCGATGAATAAACTGAAAATGAGCAATACTGGTAAATTGATGACGACATCTGTCACCGTGTTGATGAGTTCTACTTTGAAACTACTGACTGTAGTGACGTGGGTATTCCAAGCGAATAGGTAATTCCCCATGCCCACAAATTCTAATACAATTTCACCGACACGTGGTGTGAGTTTAAAGAATGAATACAAGAACGATTGGATTAAAGGCATACCAAATAAGAATACAATGCCTAGCATCCAAGGGAGTAAGAATACCATCGACCAAAATTGTTTTTGTTTATGATATTTATTGATGTTTTTTGTCATCTTCATGGGTTTTTGGATATTCTGCATGTTAGTTCCCCCCTACCACTTTATAATTCATGGCGAAGACGAATTGTCCTTGATAACTGATTGGGGTCAAGTTGTAATTGATGACGATTTCTAACCCATGGGCATAAGTGACTTTATAAACATTTGGTGCGATGATTTCATGATGAATCAAACGGCCTTGGTGGATGCCAAGATTGTCTAATTCAGCTTTTTGTGCTTGCATCAAATTCAACCAGTTTTTATAATACGTGGAGTTGTACTGATTGTATTCGGTGTTGAGGAGTTCTCTAGAGTCATCATAGGTCAACGTATACTTCAGGTTAGACCCGGTTTCGATGGCTTTTAAGAAATTATACTCAATGCTTCTTGTGGAAATAATGTTGATTGAATTGCCTGCATAATCGACTAAACCTGACAATGCCAATTGTAAGAGTGGAACTTGGTTATCGATGATGGCATATAATGTGGTATCGGTTGGTAAATCGGTGATGTAATTCGCATAAGGTATCGCGAATCCCATCGGATTTCTAAGCATCAAATTTCGATCAGAAGACGCTAAGATGGCTTGTTGAAGGCGTAACGCGTCTTGTTTAAAAATGATGTTGGTTTTATCATAAGAACCTGTTAAATAATTACCCAGCATTGATAAATCCAAATATTCGTGTTTAAAATCTTTAGCCAATTTGTTGTAGATGGCTTGATAATATTGTGGGTTCACAATGTAATCGGCATCGCTGTGTGGGTACATCGTTTCTGAATAAGGCAATCCGGTTGGAAAATGATATTCATATAGGTAGGCATTATTCCCGGTGATGCGTTTCGCAGTATACGTATATTGGTCTGAAAAACGACGGTATCCATTGACGGTCATCAATTTAATAGAAGCGTAAACAGGTATATCTTTTGCTTCTAACGCTGAAACCATACGGTTAAATCCAGCCCCATCGCCCAAGACACGTTCAATGTTGATGTTGGTTTCAATGCTTTGTGATAGACCGCCATTGAAGATGCCTGAATAAATGACGTTGATATCATCGATGGCTAAGTCTTGCATCTGTGAAATGATCTTTTGAGCTTGTTTGAATGTGGTTAATGAACGAGTGGTGGTATAAGGGATACCTAAGAAGAATTCTTTCTTATCGTAGGCCCCTAAAAATTCTGCTGTGATGATGGTTTGATTGGTGTTATCCGATAATGTTAAACCATAAGTATCCATCAAATGATTTCTATAGCTTTCAGCGACACCCACGTACGAATTTTTAGTGCCTGTCAAGAATTCATAGGCAACAACAAAGTCAGTTCGAACTATCGGTTTGGTCCATAAGGTGATGCCATGCGGTACCGATGGGGTACCCAAAGTAATGGCCTCCGATTCTCTTAGATTGAATGATACGAAGACATTGTTATAAGAGTCAATACGACCAGATACGTCGGCATTGATGGTTGCCATGGCGTCCCCAGCTGTGATGATGCCTGCAAACCCGCCTTGTTCTTTAACCATACCAAAGACAGGGATGGTGATGTCTTGTTGTTGTTCGCGCATTTTAAATGGAAGCAATGCCAAATCTTGTCCATACAGACGTTTACGGTATGGGTTTTGATAGTATTTGCCATTATTGAAATTCATAATAGCGCCAGTACCATCCGGCAAGACGATATAACCTTCGGTTGGGACACCAGCAATTTCAGAGATCGCTGTCCCAAACATCGGATATAAAGCGATGCTTGAAATTCTTGAACCACCAAACTCTTGAAGTGTATTTCTCATGATGGCGGTTTCAATGCCTTTATCGGTTAATTTAACTTCAATGCCGATTTGAAAACGAATTTTTTCATATTCTTCTGTGTAGCCATAACTGAAGTTCTCTTCAATGGCACGTTCACGGGTATACCCCAGTTTGCCATAGAAAATGTCATATAAACGGTTGATGACCAAACGGCTCATGGTTTCATAACGGGCAATTTCATATAAACCTGTGGCTTCATCGAACTTGGTATAAGCGATTTGTTCTAAAATTGAGCGATCTTCCAGTGTTTCCATGGTTTCTTTAGTTAAAAACTTAGGGAAGAATAGATAGTCGACTTCTAAGTCTTCTAACATGTATAGTACTTGGAAACCATCCGATAAATACTTGATTTTATAGGTGCGTTGTCCTGCTGCGGATAGCTTACTTTCCGGATGACTGATGGCGAATTTATAGTTGTTGATCGTCGTCAAAGAACCATTTGCATCCACATATTGGACTTCCAGTGTGGCTTTTTGTTTTTCCACAGCAGTTGGGGTGATTTTACCCGATTCTGCTTCCCAAGGGTCTGGGATGGATGGGTTCGATTGCCACACTTCACCGTTTCGTTTGTCGACGACTTTGAAGTACGTATTGTTTTCATTTAAATACAATTCAAAGTGGGTGTTTGAAGCCACCAGTTTATTCGAATCTGTTAAGTTAGCCCCATCGATAAACCCAGTTTCATCATAGGCAATCAACTCAGGGAATTGAATGTTGGCAGGTTTAAGTTTGAATGCGACTTGATAAGTCACGATGCCAATTGAAAGGATGAGGATGCCAATCCATATTTTAAGTTTCATATCGATCGCCTCCTAATATCTCAACGATATTTCATTGTAAATGGAGGCTACAAATGAAATAAATTGTTGGATTAAATCAAAGAATAATAACCCTAAAAACATCAATACCGCCATCGCGATGAATGTCGCAATAAACGCTAAAATGGTTTTGAACAGACCATAATTGTGGATGTTTAAAATACCCATGAATAACATCCAACCCGCTGCCACATATGAAATCGATACAGCTAAGGTATAAAATGCCATTTCTTCAAGGGTTAAAAAGTTGGAAATAATCACGGCAGGAAACCCAACGATGATGATGGGGAACAATGCATACCCTGTTACCATGAGGATTTCTTTGTATTTGCCTTTACCTTCCATCAGTGTGGTCACAGACCAGTTTGCAGCGGTGAATATCGCAACAAGCAAAATCACTGAGAAAATTTCCTCCAATGAATTTAACAACATTGGGTTACGGTTATTGATGAGTGGTCCTTCGTATTGATAGGTGAAGATGCGAAGGAATGCGAATAACAAGATGAATGTAATGGCTACACTCATTTTGCCTTTTTCATAACGTTTGAATTCTTCATACCCATCGAATGGATGAAATAAAACATACTTAGGGAAGCTGAGGTAGTTCTCCTTAAAAGTACTGAATTTAGTCTTCATATAGGACATGACCTCCACTTCTGATGGTCTTACGAATCTTGATATACACAAATAAACCCGCCAAAGTGACCGTGCCACCCATGATCCAACCGAAGTTGTCTCTTAAGATTTGGTTACGGTACCCTTTGAAAGCTTTTGAGTAATAAAAATCATCGTGGCCTAGTTTAAAATACGTCATGGCTTCTTTGAATTCACCGCGTCTTAGCAAGTACTTACCAATGCCATTGTAAGAGACTTCGTAGTTGGTATTTAAAACCAAAACCTCTCTCCAAATTTCTGCAGCCTCATCGTATAAGCCTTCATCTTGTAGAGAAACCGCTAAATTGACTGCTCGACCAAAATCAGTCAATCGGTAAACAATGACCGTTCTGGTTTTTCTGTCTAAGACCATGATGTCATCGTTAAAGTATGCGATGGCCACCCCTTCGGTAAACTTATCGCTTTGTTGACCTTCTGCACTGTTGATGTATAACAAGTTGCCTTCATTGTCGTAGGTAAATAAGCGTGAACGTTTTTGGTCTAAAACAGTGTAAATGCCATGTTTGGTATAAGCGATGTCTTGTAGTAATGATGGTCCTGTAAGGACATATTTATTACCGCCCTCTAAGTAATGGATGTCACCCATCGGTGGAAAATAACCACGCTTTTTAATGACATCGATGCCTTTAGGGTTGATGAGTTGGATCGTGTTTTGAGCATTGTTTTGACTCGGCTTGGAAGTTGCGTAAATGAAACTTTCTGGGTTTAGAACCACGTTTGTATATTCTGTTGGTAAGAATAATTTCAATTGTGCCAGTTGGGCTTCTGTCATCATGTTTCTTCTAAATATTTCATACGGAGTCATCTTGATTGGATTGACCCCAGTGAAGCGATTAAAATCGCCATTTGAAGATAGCTCAATGATGCCTTCATAGACGTTTTTTGCAATCACATACATGCGTTCTGTCGAATCCACTGTGATTTTGATTGGTTCGAAATTGAGTTCATCGAATGTCGGGTCATCCACAGTATCAAAGATATCTACAACTTCGAAATCACGATTCAATTTGACGATACGCTTGTTCCCTGTGTCAGCCACATAAACGGCATTAGATGTTACTTCTAATCCAAAAGCCCCTTTGAGGGTGGTGCCGGTTTCTATAAATTCAGGGTCTTGTTTATCTAAAAAACTTTGAGTATACGGGAAGTCTTTGATGACATCCACTTTTTCAAATTGTGAATTCACAATGACAATCGCGTTTTCAGTTGAATCGACGATATAGATTAAATCTTCAAAGACAACCATATCTTCCGGAGTAGATAACTTAGTACCTAAAGTTTGCGCATTGAAATACGCAGCGAACGTCATGCCCGGTGCGGAGTGAATGACTTCATTATAATAAGAGTAATTATATGAAACCGATGAAATTTGCAATGGTAAGGTGAATAACAGGGTGAAAAATGCGAATATTTTCATGTGTATCCTCCTTATTTCATGCCTGAATGGCTAAATGTTTCAACAATTCTAGACTGTGAAATCATAAAGAATGTGACTGGAACGATCATCATCACGAATGCAACAGCTGCGATGGTGCCTGCGCGTTCAATCGACCCTTGGGCGATTTGTCTTAATGCATAGGACACTGGTTTATATTCTTCTGAGAAAATGAACGCGCCCCCATCGGTTGTCCAAAGTCTTTGGAACAATAAGATGACGAGTGTCAACCACGCAGGTTTAACGAGCGGCATCACGATTTGAAAGAATATACGATATTCGCTTGCACCATCGATTTTTGCTGATTCGATCAATTCATCGGGGATTTGTGTCATGAATTGCTTCATGAGGTAAAGCCCTAAAGATGAAGCGATGGCTGGTAAAATGATGGCGAACGGGGTATCGACCAATCCAATGCTGGAAATGATGATGTAGTTTGGTGTCGCGGTGACTTGTGGGGCGAACATCAAGGAATAGACGACCAGTGTGAAGAAAATCGTCTTGCCTGGAAATTTATATTTGGCGAGTGGATAAGCCGCCATCGATGCGATGATGACATGACCCACGGTCCCGGTCAACGTGATGAAAATGGTGTTAAAGAAATATCGAGAGAATGGAATCCATGAGTTTTCCATCAGTTCAGATAAATCTCTAAAGTTATCGAATGTGATGTTCCTTGGTAATAATGTGGGTGGAAACTTAAACAATTCATCGAGGGGTTTAAACGCATTTGAGACTGTCATGATGAGTGGGTATGCACTGAAGATCCCAAATATCATCAATAGTGTCATCAAGAAAATATCCCCACCCAACGAACGATTGAGTTTACGGGTGGCTTTGATTTTGAGTTTTTTCGCCATCTTAATCACCCAACTTTCTTAAGAAGCTACGAACGAATAAGTTCGCGCTCATCATGATGAGGAATAAGATTGTAGCGATGGCACTGGCATACCCCAAATCAAATCGGGTTGAACCATAGTCAATCAAGTGGGTGACAATCGTGTGCCCTGCATATTGTACTGAGGGGAACCCCACCAGTTGCATCGACACTTCTGCAATCGCCAAACTCGTGGTGATTTGCATCACCGCACCAAACAACAATTGAGGCTTCATGCTTGGTAATGTGATGTACCAAAGTTCTTGCCAACGGTTACGGATGCCATCGATCGCACCGGCTTCATACAATGTCTTATCGACACTTTGAAGCCCCGCGATGAAGGATAAGAAGGATACCCCGAGGGACAACCATAGTTGAACGATGATGATGACCAACATGATGTAATCTGGGTTTTTTAACCATAAAATCGGGTTATCGATAAACCCATAGCGAATCAAGAATGCGTTCGCGTAGCCATGGATATCACCTGAGAATATGATGAGCCACATCAAGTATGCATTCCCTGATATGGATGGGGCGTAGAAAATCAATGTCATAAATGCCCTGACTTTGGGTCTGAGTTCATTGATTAGCCACGCGAATACGAAAGCCATCATGTAGCTCACAGGGCCAGTGACTACCGCGAGGATGAGTGTGTTTTTGATGGCGATGATGAATTCATCGTCATACAGTAATAATTTTAAGTAATTGTCTAACCCGATGAATCTTGGGGTTTCCAATAAGTTATAGTAACTAAAACTAATGCCTAACGACATGAACACCGGTATCACAGTGAATGTGAAAAATAAAAGTGCGTACGGTGCCATTAAAATGTATAAATGTTTGTGTTTCTTGATTTCCATTTTAAGGAGTTGTCGTTTTGTGTATTTTGGTTTTGTTTTCAATGCTGATTGCACAATAGACCTCCTTAATCTAGTCCGAATTCATTTCGTTTCTTCGTTATTTCTTCATTGATAATTTGTACATAATCATAAATCGTTTCCCGAGGGTTGGCGTTGTCATTGATGACCAATCTCAAGGCGTTGTCTAAGTGTCTACCTGTCATGTAACCACCAGGTACTTCAGGTATGCCTCTCACCCAAACCCATGTATCCATGAGTTTATTGTATTCAGATACAGTCCACGGAAGCTGTGACATCGCATCGATGTTCGCGGTAGGGTAACGGGCTGCGGCCCCCAAGATACCTTCCATTTCACGACCAAAACGGACTTGTGTTTCTGTCGAAGTCCACCATTTGAGGTACTCCCAAGATGCCGCCTTCTTATTTGATTGATCCAAAATCATGACACCTGTCCCAGAGGATACGGTTTCTCTACGGATGATAGGTTGCCCAAGATTATCAAAATCGGCTGTTCCCGGGATGGAAACAAAATTCCATTTACCTTTGATTTCTGGGGCGAATACCGCAAGCGTATTGTAGGTATTGTAATAAGTAATACCTATTGGCATTTGACCACTTCTAAATCGGTTGATGAAGTTGGCTTCTACAGGAAAGGAATAATCGGTATAAAACTTAGTCCAAGTTTCGAATACTGCAGGTCCTTTGCCTTCATTAAACCCGGATTTAGAATTATTATCGACATAGAACTCGCCATCGTTTTGATAGAACATCGATGAGAATACAGGGTTCGCTGGTAAGTTTGCAACGTTACCTGCCGATGCTGGAATTGGTAAGTAAAATTCTAAGTTGTGTTTTTGTAAGTCTGGAACCAATTGAATAACATCTGTCCATGTTTGTGGGACATCAAAGCCCATTTCTTCAAATATGTCAGTACGGTAGAACATCATTAAGAACGTTTGTTGTTCAGGTAAGGCATACACGCCGTCATTGTATTCATACGGGGTAAATGCACTGTCCATGAAACGTTCGCTGATTGTGGTGAAATCGTTGAAATTGGTTAAATCATACGCTGCGTTACGCATCGCATAATTCACAGGTACACTGTGGTCTACCCCCATCGCGACATCCGGTCCTCGACCAGATAAAGTGGCTGGTAGTAATACCGCACCATTCACCAATTTAAGGTCTACTTGGATGCCATATTGTGGGGTAAAGGATTCATCAATCAATTTTCTCAGAATATTGGCTTGGTCTTTACCTATGGATAACCATACTTCAATCGTTTCACTACTACCTGTTGTGGTTTTACCCACCGCTGAGTAATCGGTTAAGAAGGAAGCGAAGAATGCTCTAACGCTATACCATAGGCTTTCCATCACACTGGCTTTGGCTTTTGGTAATTTCGCATCCGGTTGATGAATAACAAAATAATCAATTTCTAGGGGTTGCGCATCCAGTAAAGTAATGAGCGTCCCTAATGCTGAAATGTTTGAGTTGTATGCTGAAAGCTTACGATGGATTTCTCGTGGTTTTTTCACGAAATCATCCAGTTGTATGAGCATCGTATCGAGAATACCTGTTTTTTCAGAGGTTGAACCTGAAATTTCAATCAATGCTTTACGAACATTTCTTAACGTGGTACGTTCAGCTTGGAGACGACCTACTAAATTCGGGATACGTTCAGTCAATTGATAGTCTCTGTATTGGTCAGGTTCTGGTCCTGTATAAACCAAAATTTCACGGTAAATCTTATTGAGATTCGCAATCGAATTTTGAATTTCATCGATCAAAATACCATACTGAGCCAAGGATACTTCTAAAGTAATTTCATGGGTGCCTGCTTCTAGGTAAAACAAGTAAGCCTCTGATTTATTACCTAAAGTTTGGATACGCCAATCGTTGCTGTGTTTGAATTCATAGTTTCTAAGTTCTTCAAATGGGATGACACCATCGATATAAATATTTCTTCCGACGTTAACGCCACTCGCGATTTTTTGTTTGACGCGTAGTGATAAATTGTACAAGCCATCGGCTTCTACTTCAAATGACCAAGTGATTTTATCGCCTGAAATACGCCAGTTATTCCCACCAATGGTATTCAAAATGATCTTGCTTGGGTCTGACATCATCGTCAAACTGCTGGTTCTGTCATTCAGTGGATACAAGGTAGGGGCTGTGGTATACAGTGGTTCTTCCGCTTGTATGAGTAGATTGGCTTGCTGAGCCACAGTATATCCAGCCTGATCATAACTTGATTTCACTTCAGCATATGTTTTTAAACCTTTCACTGAAGTCACCATCAACTTGCCAATGACCATGGGTTCTCTAACAGATTCAAAAGTAATTGTATTTGATCCTGCTTCTAAATAAATTTCATAGGGCTCTGTGATATACCCTACAGCGTCTTTGATATAGGTTTGTTGCCACTGTGGGATTTCGACTTGAGAAGGACGAATGTCGTTGCCAAAGATGTCTTTCTTCACTGATTCTTTAGCCCCCCAAGTGCGATGGAATACAACATTTTCTAAGCCTTTGAATGGGATAACCTCATTGACCCATACTTTTCTTTCAATGTTGGATGATTTGCCTTCATATGGGTAATACTGAACTAAAACATGATAAAAGCCTGACTCATTCACACTAAATTCATAGGTGACTGATCCAGTTTCTTCGGTAAGTAGGACGTTCGATACCCCTTCATAACTGTTCAAGATCTGTTGGTTACCGACCATCGTATCGTATTGTGAACCAGCGATGACCAGATCGGACATGACTGGATAATTTTCAACTTTAGTGGATTTGTATTGATAATAATCTGAATTTTTGCCATAGAGGTCGGAGTCCGTCACTGTAATATGGCTAGTGTTGAATGACAATGGACTCTGGCGATTGGCTAGCCAGGCATAATCAAGTAAACTGTAGATTAAAAACAAAAACACAGCTGATAATGTAATGATTAAACCTTTTTTCAAAATAACACCCCTTTGATAAGGTGCCCTCTCCCCATTGAGGAGAGGGCTTTTATCATCTTTTTTTTGTTACGAATTAAAATATGCTTCTAATGCGGCATCATAGGTTGGTTTGATACCATCCATGAGTGTTCTCGCATTACCTTCGCGAACAGCTAAGTTGACATTTCTTCTCCAACCTTGTTCGCTATAAGCACTGATGCCCAGTGCGTTGATGAGTTCTAGATATACTTTGTCATAGACTTCAAGATAAGCTTCAACGTAAATTTCTTTGTCAAATTTGGTCATTAAAGTCAATTCGAAATCTGATTTGAGTTGAGCATCGGTTCTCCATAATTGAAGTGCATTCCACACTTGGAAAGCCAACGCTTCTTTCGCAGCTGTCATGCCTGATGCAAGATGGTATACAGCCACACCACTGACTGGAGAAGTATATGCACCCGTGAATGCATCTGCTTTAGGGAATGGGACATACCCTAGTTCAAATGGTAGACCACCCCAACGGTTTGGTGCTGTAACGAACCACAAGTTACCTGGATGCATCGCTACTTTACCAGCTTGCCATAATGGTGAACCGGCATCGTATTGTGGTGAGGTTTCAAACAAACCTTGGGTATATAAGCTGTTTAAGAAATCATAAGTTTGTAACGCTGGATTTTGAGCAAATGAAACCCTTTGTGTGACACTGTTGATGAGTGTACCACCATTGAGTGGGATCATTGATTCAGCGTAAGCCGATGGCATCCCCCCCAGTGGGAACATTTCTTCTTGACCATTGGCCATCAATGTTTTCACTTGTTTAGCCCATGTTTCAAATCTTGACCAAGTCCATTGACCATCGAGATAGAGTTGTGTAGGGTTAGCCACACCTAAGTTAGCAACCAAGTCTGCGTTGTAGTACAAGCCTGCATCTACGGTAAGATTGCCTTCATTGAATGCCCAAAGTTGTCCTTGGAAAGTGGATACTTTTTGATAGCTTTGATGAATCTTATTGCCTGTAGTAGCCATATATTTATCAATCGGTACGATGGCTTCTGCTTTAGCTAAAGCCTGAATCCAGTCAGAAGTTGACCAATAAATGTCTGCTAAGTGATTGTTGGAAACAGACGCTTGAATGATTGCATTGACACGGTCTGGTCCCCATGGGGCGTTGGCTGGGTAAGGTTTGTATTCAACGATGACGTTGAGTTCAGATTCCACTTGACGTTGCAATGCTTGTCTTTCTTGTTGTCTTGTACCGGTAAAATCGGCATGGAATGGGTCAACTTCATAAGGTGCCCCGTGCATGATGACGATTTTGGTTGGTGCAACCGCTTGTCCTTGAACCGTGACTTTGCGTGTGACGATGACTTCTTTACCATCGCTACCAGTCACTTTATATGTGAGTGTGTAAACCGCTGGTGCATTGGTATTGACGGTACCTGTCACAGTGATGTTGGTAATTGGACCATCGACACTGTCGGTTGCTGTCACACCAGTGAGCGGATTAAAGGTATCTCCTACTGTGATTGTGATGTCTGTCGCACCAATAATGCTTGCTGTAGCCGGTTCGTTGCCACCACCGCCATTGCCACATGCTGCTAGCACGATAGCGAAGACTAAAAGTAAAATGCTTAAAAATACTTTTCTCATTTTATCTCCCTTTCTCTATTGAGATTTTCATTGTTTTTAAAAGTTTCCTTACATATATGTAAGCACTTTTATACACTTTCATTATACTATGTCTTTAACTCGATTTTTTCGACAACCGTGTTATTTTCGCATTAAAAAAATTATTTTCACACCCAAAAAAGAAAGTTCCTATATAAAGGAACTTTCAATGGTTTACTTTTTACGTTTATGGACGTTTTCTCAAGATGATGAATGCTGCAGCAAACGCTACAACTGAGGAGCTTAGAGAGATTGCGATGGTCGCTGCCATAGAGGTACCAACTTGGTCTTCTTTACCTTCGATTAAGTCTTGAATTTGTTCAAGAGTCAATGTGTTTTCATTGATATAATCGATGATTTCTTGTTCTTTATCATCTAATTTTTGATCGATCTTTTCATCGACGATTTCAGGGGTAACAGGTCTTGCAACAACTTCGATTTGGAAGGTTACACTGGATGCGTTACCAGCTCTGTCTTCAGCAACTACTTCAACAGTATATGTGCCAGGATTGTTGACATTTAAGCCGCCATTTTGTGCAACATAAATCACGATTTGTGATCTGCTATCATGGTTATCAATAGCGATAACGTTGGATAGAATTGCAGCGTTAGCAGTAGAGAATGCGCCAGCTTCAAACTTGAAGTTTTCATTAACTACAACCAATTCAGGGGCAGTCTTATCATCGATGGTTAATGTATAAGAAGCGGTCTTCACGATGTCTGTATCGAAATCAGGAATACCAGCGACAAACTCAGTCTTAGAAACTGGGTCATCATACACGATGGTTCTTGCTAATGCGTATTCAGTGGCTTTGTTGACACCAACAACAACGATGTATCCGTTTGCTTCAAGGGTTAGACCAGCCAACCAAGCATCAAACATACCGGATGCGTTTGCAGGTGTGTTTGTACCGTTCACGTCAACTAAGTCCCAAGTTCTTCTGTTGATGGTTCTAATCACAGTACCATCGCCAGCTACTTCGATAATGACACCGGCAGAACCCCATGAGAATGTTGAGGTCTTGAATGTAGTAACATCGGTCCAAACGGAAATATCGTTCGCGATGTTGGTCAATTGAACGTTTGTCTTAGTAACGTTGTATGTGCTGCCTTTAAATGTGACAGTTGCTGGTGCATCTGGTGTACCTGGAATGTGTACATGGTGAGTGAATTGTAAGTTAATTTGATAAACGCCAGCTTTTGGAGCATAGAAGTTGAATCCTGCTGGGTAAGTCACTTGAATGGTATTTGTGATGTCATTGCCATAACCGTCATCTGCAGTGATGCCTTGCATAACGTTGACATATTGACCTTCATCAGAGAATCTGTTGACAACACCCATAAACTTCGGAGGCATTACACCAACAACGATGTCTGCTTGAACGACAGTTTCGTCGCCTTTAGAAGTTTCAGCGATGAACTTAGCTTTATAACCCGCACCGAAAACGGAGGAGTCTACTGCTGTGACATTCGCACTCTTGGTGTATGCCATAGCGACTGAATCATAAGTGAAATCGATGGTTTGTAATAAGGTTTCGCCTGTTTCATTCCAAATTTCAACTTTATAGTTCAACTTTTCAGTTAGGTTTTGAACCTTACCTTGAGCATTGAACATATTTACCCAAGATGCTTCTACAGTGAGCGGAAGATCAAAAGCAGATTGATAATCAACCACGATATTGACACCCGGCGTTGTGTTATCATCGTCTAATGCGGTGATACCAGTAAATGTAGGTGCTTGGTGTGTATACACGATTTCAGCGTTAGCTGTTTGAGCATTGGCCAATAATCCTGGTAATGTCTTAATGAAATCTGTGGTCTTTGTATTTAGAGATCCTCTATCGTTTGTACCAAAGCTGACAGTTGTCCAGCCTGCAGGGATGGTAACAAAGTTAGGGTCGCCAGCAACGATGGTTGACCATTTTTCTTTGTCTAATTCGGTTGTAGTATCTACGTCAGCGTTAGTCCAAGCGATGTATTTGACTGGTTCAAGTTTGTAACCTTGAGGGTCGGTTGCATCGATCTTCATACGAACGTGCGCAATTCTAGTTGTTACAGGTTTTGGATCTGCTGCGTCATAGGCTGTTTTTTCTTCAGCAGTTGCTAAACGCCATTCTGGAGCTTCAACGGTGCCATCATTAAAAATGTAGTATGTGAAGATTTGGTCTTCAACCATTTGTAATTTACCGGAAGCATCAAAGTATGTCCAAATTCTTTGAACAACAGATGTTAAGTCTGCTCTACCATTGGTTGTAGATAGAATGACTGGAGAATCGGTGTCATTGATAATCATCGAAGCGAACGCATTATATTGTAATGTGTTCATTTCGGTGGCACTGATAAATCCATCTGAGTTTGCATCGTTGAAATCTTTGGCATACCGTACAGCACCTCTAACGAAGTGGTAGCGGTGTCCGCCGAATTCTAAATCCCAGAATGAATCACCTAATTTTAACTGAGTACATGAATTCTCAGCCAGTAAACATGCTTCTTGATCGTATGGAAATAGATCAACAAGGTCGCCCTCTGCGGCATTCATGCCAAATGGAGCAATCGCTAGTCCAAAGACTAACATTAGAAACATCAATACTTTTTTCATTTTTCCTCCTGTGTGAATCTTTGTTTATTCTAGATTCATTTTATGAACTATTGTAAGCGCTGTCAATGTGAATTTTGGGATTTATCACATTTTCAGGTCATTCTTACGGCTTTTGATTTTTTTTTTCAAAACCGCGAAAATCGATTAGTGCACAGTGCCTGGTAAATAGGTATAGAATGTGCGTGATGTGGATACGTTATTGAGCGTGACTGTCACAGTATAGCTCACTGTCATCGCACGGTCTGGCATCTGAATCACTCTACCGGTGTGGTCGACGTAATCTGGAAAATCAGATACAAATTCAATTTGTGCATTGCCACGTAAATGTTCGACTTTGTACTCATATAGAGCGAGTTCTTCAAACAGTGGGATGAGTCCGCCACGGATCATCGATTGTGGACAAATCTTGCCTGAGAAGTCTTGGTGATACGCCAGTTGTGTGAGTGGTAAATTGTACTGTCTCATCAGTTGTGCCGATAATTTAGCCGTACGTTGCCATACACGATAGTTATCGCCATCTTGAGCGACTGAGGTTTCAATCCCGATACCATTGCGATTGCCTCCACCGAAATAAATGCCATTTTTGGTTGGTAAGGTTGACCCGTCCCCGGCATGATACGCAATTTCATCGAGTGGGATATGTTGATACAATGCTTTATCATCCATCGTGAAGTGCCAGGAGGTATTGAGGACATTCCCTGCTTGAGCAGCGTTCCATAAATAATTCGCATGCGAGAGCGCACCTGCACCAGGGGCAGTATTGGCTGTTTCATGAACCACAATCCAATACACATAATCGGAATTGTATACCGGTACACCTTCTGGGTGTGCTGGTTTTTTAACGCCTGGACGTATGCCAGAAGAGATTGGTAACATTTTTGAGGTATTGATGGTTAAATCGGCGAATAAATAACGGGAGACACTTTCGTATTTATAATCGACATAATTGAATCCTGTGCCATAAACCAACCACTCATGTGGTGTGGCATAGCTGACCATCGATAATGTCAAGAGATCCATCAAATCGCCGTCATTGAGCGATGAATATACTAAAACCGTATATTCTTGATACACATTCATGTCTTCTTGAAGTTCGACACGAATGACCACTTTACCTGGTTGTAACGTGGTTACCAATCCAGTTTGATCCACTGTGGCTTTTTCGATATCGCTGGATGTCCATAACATCGGTTTATCGGCGTAATCATATGGGAATGGGGTAGCTTTTAGTTTTAACGTATCACCGACCAATAAGTTGTTTTTTGGTGTGGTGGTTTCAATTTCGATGCCTGGGTGGGTGGTAATGGTAAATGTCACCGTACCCTTGACATTGAAGTCTACCGTGGAACGTAAAGTGATGGTAACTTCACCACTCTTAACCGCGTTGACTTGTCCGTTTTGGACGGTGGCGACATTCGGATTAGAGGTAATCCAGCCCAAACGGTTGGTTGGCATATCGAGTGGTAACAATTCAAAGTTGATCTTGTATTGTTCGCCAATCATCATTTCATCGATCGGATTGGTAATGACGATGAGTGCGGGTATGAGTGGGTTATAGTTGGCTTCTTGAATCACCGCACTCGCTTGACTGTAAAAACCCCTCAATTGGTGTTCACTGATATTTGTAAATTGATTCATCACTGGGGTTTCATTGCCCCAATAATTCAATGTAAAATCCACATTCGATGATGCTGTTTGAACCGCATTCATCGTTGAATTGGATACTTTATTGAATCTGAAGAAAGCTTTGAGTGTAAAACTGTTGTTATTGAATGTGTTCATTCTAACGGCTTCGGTTGTACCTGAGATGGTATTCCATATCATTTCAATAGATCCGTTTGAAACGAGCTCATTTTCTGAATCGACGGTGATGCCATACTTCACATCTGTCATCGTGTTTTGCTTGATCAGCAATAATCCGCCACGATAATGGGTGACTTTAATGGCTTCAAATGCGAAATTCGTAAATGTGTTGTTAGAAATTTCTAAGGATTCGACGTTATCTACAACAATCGCGGCTGAGGTGAGTCCTGTAAATGTGTTGTTTTGAACTTTGAGGTTTTTAATAGGACCTTCATTTTCTATCGAAGCCCCTGCCTTGAAATCAAACCCACGTAAGGTGACTTCGTTGGCTGAAATTGTGACTTTTTGAGATAAAGCCGTTTGGTTACCGATCAATGTAACGGCGGTTTCAATGTCGAGTGCTTCTGCATACGTGCCATCTAACACATAGATGGTTGCCCCAGGGGTAGCGCTGTCAAGTGCTTCACCGATGGTTTTGAAGAAATCTACATTCAAATCATACACCCTTTGTTCGAAGGTGATGGTGGTCGCTGTAGTCACGTTGTTGACAACAATGTTGTGAATGACATTGACTACAAATGTCGCTTTAATGGCGTTGTTAATGTTTGAAGTAACTGTAACAGTAACCTGACCGACTTTGTGACCTACCAATGCATTTTCAGCATTGAAGGAGGCGATACTGTCATCGCTGGATGTATAGGTTACACTTGGGTGACCCAAGAGTGGTAATACATTCACGGTTAAGGTTTGTTCACGGTTTACATTGAGTTCATTTGAACCATTTAACGTGATCGATTCGGGTATATTGTAAACCATGACAGTAACTTCTTTGTAAATCTCAGGGTCACTGATGGAGGCGATTTTGATGATGGTTGTTCCAGCGGTTTTCGCGGTAACTGCACCCAATGAATTGACAGTGGCGATGCTGGTATCCGATGAGGTGATCTGGACGTCTTCAGAGGCGGTGAAGTCGATGGTTTCGGTTTGGTTAACCAATAACGCTAAGTCATACGCATCCACTGAGATGTTGATGTACTTAGAGACAATGACTTCAACGGTTTTACTGACCAACGGGTTACTGACACTTTGAATGGTCAAGGTGGCTGTCCCGATGGAAACCCCTGTGATTACACCTGTATTCGATACGGTAAATATGTTTTGATTGCTTGAAGTATAGGTCACTTCGTCATTTACCACGATGGCCAATTCAACGGTATTGCCAACCATCACTTCTTTCGTGGTTGTGCTCATATCGATGTTGACGGCTTTATACACGGTAACACTTACGGATTTTTCGACCTTAGGGTCTGAACCTGCATGCACAGTGATGGTGGTCGTACCTGCTTTTAAGGCAGTGATGAGTCCTGAATTGCTGATGCCAATGATGGATGAATCGTAATCAGCCAAAGCATGACCCGACTGATCATTGGTTTCAATTTCGAGTTGGAATGTTTCCCCTTCGGTTAAAATGACTTCAGTGGCGTTGACATCGATGGTAAATTTCTCGACACATGCGGACAAAACCATGAGTAGTGCTAACACGATGAGGGCCATCATTTTTTGTTTCATTTCTGTTCCTCCCATTGTTTGATGAATAGACGATAAATTTCGTCACGATACCCAAAAATACGATTGAGTTCACGTTTTGGATGTACTGCGTTGGTGAGTAAAACAAAACCGGTTTGACGCTTTAAATTGATCATGAGGTTACATCCAGTGAACCCGGTATGCATGATGATCTCTTTTTTAAAATCTTTCAATACATGTTGACTGCTTGGTTTTTCAAAACCGAGCGCTCTCGATTTTGGATTATCGTATAAATCGGTTGAATCGATTTGAGTCTCATTCAATAATTGAATGGTTTTACCAGACAATACGTGTTGGTCATTGAACATGGCTAAGATGAATTTTGCTATATCCTCTGCCGTCGAAAATAACCCCGCATGACCTGCCAAACCACCCATGGCGAATGATTTTTCGTCATGTACTCGACCTTGTAAATACCCTTTATATACCGTATCATCACGGTATTCGGTTGGTGCACAGTCGATGGAATTTGGTCTATAACTGGTTTTATCCATCTTAAGGGGCTGAAAGATTTCACTTTGTGCCACGAGATCGATCGGTTTTTGATGGATGGTTTCGATGATTAAGCCCAATAAGATAAATCCAATATCGGAATAAACCACATGTGTGCCTTTTTCGTATATCCGATTCGATTGAAATACTTTTTCTAGTACCTCATTTTTGTTTTGAAGCGTGTTTGCTCTTTGAATATCTGCTTTTAAGCCACTCGAATGGATCAATAAATCATAAATCGTGGTGTCTTCAAATGGATACTTGTCCAAAACGGATTTAATCTTGGTTTTCAATGTCAGTTGTCCAGATTCTATCAATTTAAAGATCAATGTATTGGTAGAAATCACTTTGGTGAGTGAAGCGACATCGTATATTTCTTGACCCTGATTCATCACGGGGTCAGGGTATAAGGCTTTGTATCCCACGTAATCACAAGTGATGGTGCCGTGTTGAATCACACAAAACTGTCCACCTGGAAAATCGGATTGAATGCCTTTTTCGAGTATTTTTTTGATTTCTTGGATCATGGTTTTTTCTTGATCGTGAAGAATACGACAGCACCAATCGCGATGAATCCAACCACTGAAGCCCCAATCAAGACGATTTGGTCTTCAGATAATGGTTTCGATGTTGCGACACACTTGCCATTTTCTAAGACTTCGCCATCGTCACACACAGGGTCTTCTGGTTCTGGGTCTATCGGGTCTACTGGTGTTTTGTACCAATGGGTACGTACATCGTTTTGCCAATAATAGCCATCCATACGTTGTAAGGCTTGTACCACTTCAGGGTCTGTACTGTTGAGTGTTTTATATGAGAATATGGCGTGGCCTTTGACACTTGGGTATAAAGAAGCATATCTGAGTTGTTCCAAGAATTCATTCTCATTGACCCAGTTATTCGATGTTTCTGCGTATCGGTAGAATCCGTGTCCGATGATGAGGTCAACGCCGGCTGTTTCGGTAAGGGCTGCCCACCAGTCGACTAAGTCGGCATAAGGTGCAGCGCTGTGGTCAAACTGCCAGTAGAGCTGTGGCATGATGTAGTGAACCCAACCTTCTTCAACCCATTTCTTTGAATCGGCGAATTGGGCAGAATAGCTTTGTAGTGCACCCGATGAAGTGTTCGATCCATCGCCACCACTTTTCCATATACCAAATGGCGAGATGCCAAATTTCATATTCTTTTGATGTGCGATGTTTTCTGCTTCAACGGTATCAAAAACCATTTTAACCATTTGATTGACATTGTCTCTACGCCAATCGGCAAGTGACAAACTGTTTGGATTGTGGTTGATGAATGTTTGGGCATCTTGGGTGTTACTCATGCCTGAATAACTATAGAAATAGTCATCAAAATGAATCCCATCGATGTTATATTTTGTAACAAGTTCTGTCACAATTTGATTTAGGTAATTTCTGACTGCGGGTTCGCCTGGATTTAAGATGAGCTTACCTTGACTATCGGCGATGACTAAATCTGGGTTTTTGCGTGCGAAATTGTCTTCATGTAACGCATTGAGTTGAGTCATTTTGTCATCGGTTCCCGTAGAGACACGGTAAGGGTTCAACCATGCATGAACTTCAATCCCTCGTTTATGGCCTTCTTCAACCATGAATGCTAGAACATCAAATCCAGGGTCAAAGCCTTCGGTACCGTTGATGTATCTAGACATCGGTGCGAAATCCGAATAATAGAACGCATCGTTCATCGGTCTCACTTGGAAGAATATCGTATTCATATGCACCGCTTTGACACGTTCAATGATTGAAATGAGTTGAGCTTTGTAGGCTGCTTCGGTGGTCATCATTGGAACATCGATGTTTGAAACGGTAGCGACCCAAACCGCACGGACTTCTTTATCTTTTTCGGTCCATGTGGTTGGTAGTTCAATCGGTGTGTTGGTTTGATAGTAATTCACCGGTTGACCATTTCTGATCACATAAAGATTGTCTTCTACTGGTGGTAGTTGCATTCTAAAGCGCTCTGTCAAGGTCTCACTTTGATTGAGGGCTTGGTCGATGGCGTAATATTCTAATGTGTATAAGTTATTTAAGTAAAACTCAAATGGTTCCGCGTAGATTTGCCACGAGGTCCAATTCGAACCGTCATGCAAGCGGTAATAAATGGTTGAATCATCCTCTACAGACAAGGCAGCCGACACTGCTGTAACGTAATATAAACCCTCTTTTGTCCCTGTGATATCAATCGCTGGGTCATTGGGTACTGTATTGTCGATGATGATGGTTTTATAGGTGGCAGTCTTACAACCATCATTGTTTCGATAACCAATGATGAAGTCACCTTCTTGATCGAATGTCACTGGGGTGGTGTAATCCATCCAAGTACCACCATTTAGGTTGTATTGTAGATTGGTAACCCCTGACAAGGTCATCACTGCGCTTTGGTAGAAATCATTCGAACCTGTGCCTGTGAAGCTGACCGATGGTAGCGCATAACAAGGGACTACCACTTTGAGTGATAAGGTTTGAACTGGCGATTCTGAACCTTCATCGGTGATGGTTTTGGTTTGAATGAAGTAATTGCCTGGGTTGGTTAAAACAATCGGTTCTGTGTATAAGACCCAAGGTCCGACACTTCCAAAATTGATCGCTACCCAGACTGGGTTGGATGAATTGGCGTTAATCGATACCGAAACGCCAGGTAAATAATCGTTCCCGGATTTTGGACCGGTGGCTGTAATGACGGGCACATCGGTATTGATTTTGTTGATCGTGAGGGTATGGCCTTGGATGAGTGATTCTTCATTTGAAGCATTCACAGCCTTAACATGAATCGCATAGGTGCCCTGTTGGGTAAATGTCACTGGGGCAGTGTAAGCTTGCCAAGTGCCATAATCAATACGGTAATATATGGTATCCGAGGATGTGATGCTCATCGTCACGTTCGTACGGTATTCATCGCCTTGTTTGGTCCCTGAGAAACTCACTGTGGGTGAGGCCACATTGGATTGTGCCAAGGTACCAAAAGGCATGGTTTTCCATAGATTAGTTACAACATTGGTGACATTGGTTGTATTTAAGAAGGCCGCACTATAAAAGGCTGACCCGATGATTTCAGGGTATTCTGCATTGAATAACAATTGATTTTGAATTTCAGTACTGCCCCAATTTTGAGCCGCTGAAATCGAATGTCCAATGACTAAGTCCACACCGGTCCCTCTGACTTGTTCTACCCACCAACTCACAACATTGGCGTAAGGGGCAGCGGCGGTGGTAAATTGCCAGTAAACCTGTGGGTTAATGTAATGAACCCAACCTTCTTTAACCCAACGTCTGGAGTCCGCGAATTGGGCGGAAAATGATTCCATCCCGTTGGTGTCCGAACCTTCCCCACCATTTTTCCAAATACCAAACGGTGAAATCCCAAATCTGAGGTTTTTACCTTCGGCTAAGTTATAGGCTTCCACGGCTTCATACGTCATTCTGACGGCGTCGTTGACATTTTCTCTACGCCAATCACCTAACGACAAGTTATTGGGGTTATTGGCTGAAAATGTCGCTGAGTCGGCAGCGGTTGGTGTGCCTGAATAAGGATAAAAGTAATCGTCATAATGAATCCCATCGATGTCATATAAATCCATGATTTCATTGACGATGTTCACGATGTATTCTTTGACCAAGGGTTCCCCTGGATTTAAGATATAAGGGAAGTTTCCATTCGAATCCGCATTACCTGCGATGACCAAATGGGGGTTAATTCTCGCGAAGTTTTTGGTACTTAACGCGTTTAAAGCAACCGTTTTTGAGGCGGCAGAGGTTACCACGCGATATGGGTTCATCCAAGCGTGGAATTCGATGCCTTGTTGGTGGGCATAGTCAATCATGAATGCCATGACATCCCAACCTGGGTCGACGTTTTCTGTCCCAGACATGTATTTAGAAAACGGTGCGTATATCGAATCGTACCATGCATCGTTCATGGGGCGTGTTTGGAAAAATATCGCATTCATGTTTTTGGATTTAACACGATCAATCAACGCACGATACTCATTTTCAAATGCGGTTCTATTGGTGGCTGTACCGATGTTTAAATTCCATGCTGTAGCGACCCAAACAGCTCTGAGTTCATAGTCTTTTTCGACATAATCTTGGAGCGTTACGGCTTGTGTTTGGAAAATGGATGATTCTGTTTTAGGTAAGTTTTTCGCATATAGGAAGGTCAAAACTAAGACCGATAATACGCCGATGATGAGTGATTTGAATAGCTTCATTTAGCCACCTCTTTCAATGTGTTTTTGAGCATAGCCATGCCTGGTTTACTCTTGTCTTGGTTGATGAATGTTTTGTATGTAAAAAATACGTGACCTTTGATTGTTTTATAGGGATTTGCATAAAGAAGTTGATTGGTCACTTCACTAGGGTTTTCATATTCCCCTTCATTGCCTAAACGATACGCACCATGTCCAAGGTACAAATCCACCTTGGTATGTTGACAGGTTTTGACCCAAAATTTAACCAGGTCCGCATACGGTGCGAGTGGGTGTCCAAACTCCCAATAGAGTTGTGGGACGATATAATCGATATAACCCGATTTTACCCATAGGTAAGCATCCGCGTACTGGTTATCATACGATTGTGTGGCTTTTGGACTCACGTGTGCACCCAGTGGTGTTACTTGATGATTTCGCCAAATGCCAAATGGTGAGACACCGAATCGAATCTCGGGTTTATGGGATTTGATCGCTTGATACAAACCTTCAATGACTAAACTGACTTGTTGTCTTCTAAAATCATCCAAGGACTGGTTGACATCGGTTCTTTGTTCATAATCCGGCAAATCATTTTGTTGTTCATCTAACCCTTGATAAGGGTAGAAATAATCATCAAAATGAATGCCTGCCACTTCATACCCATCGATGATTTCTAACATCGAATCGATGATGTGTTGTCTGACTTCTTTTTTTGCAGGATTTAATATGATTTGACCTTCTTTATTCAAAATGATGAGGTCAGGACGTTTGACCGCCAGATTCATCGGGTCACACGTTTTCAGATAATCGTCTTTTTTGATGATTCCATTTAAAGATACGCGGTATGGATTACACCAAGCATGAACTTCAATGTTGCGTTTTTTTGCTTCATCGATGACAAATTTCAAGACATCGAATGGTGGTTCTTTCCCTTCTTTACCCGTTAAGTAACGGCTGTATGGGTTGAGTTTAGAGGCGTAAAATGCATCATTGGTTGTTCTGACTTGATAAAAGATTGCATTCAAATGATAGGATTTCGCGGTATCCAGCATGGTGATGATTTTTTGTTGATAATCCAATGGGTTGTCCAACACTGGAAAGTCAATATTCGCGACATTCGAGACCCACATGGCTCTGAATGGTTTATGGTTTTTAATGCTATGAGGGATTTCGACGACTTTTTGAGTGTCATAATAAAAAATGGGTTCTTTTGGGTTTTTATACAAATGTAGTTTCATACTTCTCCTAACGGATGACAGGACTGATGTCACCCAGTACAACTAAGCGGGTCGCGCCAGTGGCACTTTTGATGTGATTAAAATGACGATGGAGTGTCTCGTTCCCTAAAATGACAAAAGCGAGGGCTTCTTTACATTTTGAATCGAGACCATGGTCTTCAAGTGTGGATACTTGTATTGGGTACAAACCTTTTCGTATATTTTCAATCAAAAACGGGTTAAATGCACCGCCACCTGAAAAGATAATTTCATCGATCGTGTGTTTTTCTAGTAACTTTCGATAGCTTAATACGATGCTATCTACGGTAAACATCGATAAGGTGTGGATGATGTCTTCCGGTTTTTCGTTTGGGTATGGTGATAAGCATGTTTGCGTATAATCATCACCAAACATCTCTCTACCTGTGGACTTTGGGTAATCCAATTTTAGATACGGATGGGCCATCAATGATTCATATAATGGTTGGATTAATTGACCTCTTGAAGCGTAGTAGCCTTGGTCATCGTAAGGTTGATGAAATAATTTTTTCATCGCGTAATCGATCATCATATTGGCTGGACCTGTATCAAAAGCAATCACTTGATCGATGTCCTGACCTTTAGGCATGAGGGTTAAATTCGAAATCCCCCCTAAATTATGCATCGCGATGGTCTTCTCTTTTTGTGAGAATAATACGAATTCAGCATAGGGTACCAAGGGTGCCCCTTGTCCCCCCACAGCCATATCCGCAACTCTAAAATTGGATACCGTCGTGATGCCTGTAAGTTGTGCAATCACTGACCCAGACCCCAACTGTAATGTGCTTGGAACATGGTCTTTAGTTGCGAAGGGTATATGGTAGATGGTTTGGCCATGTGAAGCGATAAAATCGATGTTTTTATGGTCTAACCCTAAGGTTTCAATGAATGTATTGATGGCCTTTGAAAAGGCAATGGCTAATTCAAAATTGAGACTGGTCAAGTCTCTTGCGCTCGTTTTCAACTGAATTGAATCCTGTATTTTTAAAACCAATCCCGGGTCTAAATCATAGGATTGATGGGCAATGACTTTCACTTCGGTATCCATAAAGGACCCATTTATTTCACATAGAACCAAATCGATGCCATCCAATGAGGTTCCACTCATTAAGCCAATTGAAAGTTTCATGGTCGTTTCTCCATCTTCGTTATCATTATAGTGTTTTTACTATGTAATTGAAACGCTTTCATTGTCTTTTGGTTGTTTTTTCCAAAATTGAAAAAATCACCCAGGCGACAAAAAAAGTATGCTAGCAGCATACCTCTTCGTTTTTTATCGTTTAAATTGTTTAAATGTTTGATACGTGGTTTCAAGCATTTTGACAGAACGGTCAATATCCGTATAGGCACAATGTGAGAATAACGCATCCACAACCGCCAATTGAGAAATACGCGAGGTCATCGCAGCACTTCTAAACTCCCCTTCAAGTGAAGAGGTATAAATGACGATATCACCTAAATCCGCCAGGATCGATGAACCTAATTTTGTAATGACAATGATCTTCGCTTTGTTTTCTTTCGCCAACAATGCTGAAGAGATGATTTCTTTGGTCTTACCTGAATTACTGATGAATATAATCACATCTTTTTGGTTGATGAATGACGCATCGACCAACTGGTCATGGGACTCGCCTTGAGCGATACAAAACTTATTGATTCGGCGAAGTTTCATTTCTAAATCTTTACAAACAATGTAGGATGAGCCTTTACCAAAGATGAGAATCTTACGAGCGCTCATGATGATTTCAGCGGCCTTTTCATACGTTTCTTCGTTATAAAGTTTCATCGTATCTTCTAACACGCGGATGTCGTTTTCAATCGCAACCTTACCTGTATTGAATTTTTTGGTTAAAATGACGTCGGAATATTCGGTGTGTTCAGGGATTTCTACTTTTGCATTGGCTAAAATAAAATCAATCTTAAAATCCTTAAACCCACGATAACCCAGTTTTTTACACATTCTAACGACAGAGGCTGGGGAGGTATACGCCGCTTCAGCAATCTTTTCAATACCAAAATCCTTTAAGTCTTCTTTATGTTCAATCAAATAATCGAGTACGACCTTTTCGGCCATACTGAGTTCTTCTTTGTTTTTCAGCATATTAAGCATGATACTCATAAAATAAAAACCCCCATTCAAAAACATCTAATCGTATAATTCACCATAGTAATTATAACATAGAAGTGTCTAAATGTAAGGGCTTTACATCATTTTAATGATGAGGTTCTAAGTAAATCACAATCATTCTTGATAAGTGACTAAATGACTTTGCTTGGGTTTAAGATGCCTTTAGGATCAAATACCTGTTTGATGCCTTTCATCAATTGGATTTGGGTGTCTCCAAGCAAATCCACCATATAACGTTTTTTCGCATAGCCGATGCCGTGTTCACCTGAAACCACACCACCCATTTCAAAGGCTTTATCATACATCAATTTAAAACCTTTATCGACCACATCATGCCACTGAGTGACTTCTAAGTTATCTTTACAAAAATAAATATGCAGGTTACCATCGCCAATGTGGCCAAAATAAGGGATACGAATGTTGAGTTGTTCTGAAATCTCTCTCGCATAGGCCAAATAGCCACTGACGGCTGAACGTGGTAAGCACACATCGATTTCATCAATTTCATCGGTCGATGATTTGATGGCTTCTAAGAATCCACCACGCACTGTCCATACCGCTTTCGCCCTTTCGGTGGTATCGACTAAGAACACATCAATCGCCCCTAAATCCAAACACATATTGGATGCGATTTTGATGTCGTGGTCGACGGCTTCATCGGTATTGCCATCGTAAGATAACAATAAATAGGCTTCAAAGTTATTGTGTGGTATTTTCTTGCCTAAGAATGTTTCAGAATACTGTAAGGATTGTTTTTCTAAGAATTCTACCGCTGTTGGTGTGACATGGTTTTTTATCAATACTGGTGCGGCTTTAATCGCTGCTTCACGGTTTTCAAATGGAACCAATAATGAAATGGTTTTCTTTGGTTTAGAAATGAGTTTTAACGTCGCTGAAACGATGATGCCTAAGGTCCCTTCGGAACCAATGATCAAATCTTTTAGGCCATAACCAGTAGAGTTTTTAACCATCTTCCCGCCGGTTTGAATGATTTCACCATTCGGTAAAACCACTTCAAGTCCGCGTACCCAGTCACGGGTGACGCCATATTTAATCGCGCGCATCCCACCAGCATTGGTTGAGATATTTCCACCGATGGTGGCTGTTTTTTCACCTGGGTCTGGGGCATAGAATAAATTCTCTTTTTCTACAGCCTCGTAAATATCCAACAACAATACCCCTGGTTCAACCGTTAATGTTAAATTGATGGTGTCTAAATCGATGATTTTGTTCATTTTGGATGTATTGAGCAAAATCCCACCATGGACAGGGACACATGACCCTACTAAGCCAGTCCCAGCCCCGCGTACGGTGACGGGAATGTTATGTTGATTGGCGTAGGCCATGATTTGGGATATTTGATATTTATCTGTCACAAACACATGTGCTTCAGGGACACCTGAAACGTTTTTGAGTTCGTCGTGTGCGTATTCATGGTCTATGTTACCACCCACAGTGATGGATTCATGACCAACGATATCTGTTAAGATTTGAATGTCTTTTGGATCTAGTCTTTTAAACATGTTGTGTGACCCCCAATTGTTCTAATAGTTCGTTTAATTTCGGCAATACTTGGTATAAATCCCCACAAATGGCGTAGTGTGAATAATTGAAAAGCTTACATTGTGGGTCTTGGTTGATGGTGATGATCGTTTCAGCTTCCTTCATCCCTTCGATGAAATGGACTGAACCACTGATACCAATGTTGATCAATAGTTTTGGTTTAACCGTTCTACCCGATAATCCAATTTGCTGTCTCGCATCGAACCAACCATTTTCGATGAGTGGTCTTGTACAAGCTAAATCGGCACCCAATTGTGCTCTAAGTGGTTCAATCAATGCCAAATCCGATTGTTTTTTAATCCCTCTCCCCAGCGCGATGATGATTTCAGATTCAGAGATGTCTTTGGCTTGAGGTTTATGTACCGATTCGATGAGTTCGATTCTAGAATGTTTTTCGATATCTTCCACGGATTCGTGGTGGACTTGTCCAAAAGGCTTTACAATCGCAGGTTTATTAAACATTTTATAGCGGATGGTGGCGAGCTGTGGTCTGTTATTTGGGGTGTTGATTTTCGCCATGATGTTTCCACCAAAGGCAGGACGAATTTGTAATAAATCGCCTTCTTCTGTGATATCTAACATCGTACAGTCCGCTGTTAGTCCTGTTTTTAGGCGTGCCGCGACACGTGGTGCGAAACTTCTACCCAGTGGGGTTGATCCAAATAAAATGACGTTGTTTTGGTATTTCTTATAGAAACTCTCCATGACATTGGTGTATCTTTCGACATTAAAATCACGGTATAGGCTGTCTTGATAGACAAAAACATCATCTACCCCATATTGAAGACACTCCGATACCATCGCTTGTGTATCGCTACCAATCACAATCGCGTATACTTTTTCATTCGTTTTTAGAGCGATTTCTTTGGCTTTACCTAACAATTCAAATCCGACAGGGTGACAAAGATTGTTGTGTTGTTCCATAAAAACGGCGATGCCTTTGTATTTGGATTTATCGATCTGTGGTCGCGAATCGTCGATGAATTCACAAACCCCTTTAGGTCCTTTTTTAACGCATAGCTTGCATACACGACAGCTCGCGTTGATGGATAAATACTCATCGACATACTCGAACGCATTGAACGGACACACTTGTTTGAGCTGGTCTGCAATTTCTTTTGTGACTTTGGTGTTATCTACTTTAATATAGCCCATGGGTCCCTCCTATAAGAAACGCTTATCTTTTAGTATCTCTACTAATTGATTAGACAGCGTTTGTGGGTCACCTTCGAATCGGGTGGAATGCATCGATTTGTCCGGTGAAAAAATCTCGTCTACTTGGGTTGGAGACCCATTCAAACCGTAATGATTTTCGTTTTGGTCTTCTAAATCTTTGAAAGTAACATAGTTTATCTTGTAGTTATCGAATAAAAGCTGTCTTCTATAGGATGGTAATCTAGGCGTATTTGCATCTTTTTCTACGGTTAAAAGACATGGTAATTCAACTTTTACAATCTCATCGTATTGATCATAAGCGCTTCTAACGATGATGTATTTTGAAGTTACTTCGATGAGTTCTTTAACATAAGGTACATGAGGAATGCCTAAAAATTCAGCCATTTCAGGTCCCACTTGAGCTGTATCGCCATCGGTGGTTTGTTTGCCACAAATAACCAAGTCATAATCCTTCATGTGTTTTACCAACTGACTGATGGTATACGAGGTTGCAAGCACATCCGCTCCGGCAAATTTGCGGTCAGTGAGTAACGTAGCGTCATCTGCACCCATATATAAAGCTTCTTTAAGTACTTGTGTGGCCGATTGAGGCCCCATCGTTACAGCGTGGATGGCTGTGTTTTCGATACGTGATTTGATTTGAAAAGCAGTTTCTAAGCCAAACAGGTCGAATGGATTCATTTTAACGTTCTGTGAATCTCTGATTAAAACCCCAGTGATGGGGTCTACTTGAACATTCGAGGATGCTGGGACTTGTTTGATGCAGGTAATTATTTTCATAGTGTTCTCCTAAAAGGCCTTTGTAAAGAAACCAATCCAAGGGTTAGTTGGATTGGTTATTGTTGTGCTGTGTTTGTGTGTATGCTCGGATGAAATCGATGAAATTCAACATGTCATTGGAGTACACGGTAAATGTCAATGCTTCTGAATATAAGGATTGTTTATGTGTGTCGTGGTTGCCATAAGCGCGTACTTGAATATCGTAGGTGCCTATTGGTAAGTTTAAAGTTACACTATTAGTGGTCGTATCGATTTTGGTTGTCCCATTGATCCATACTTCATATCTTGTTGCGTGATCTACAGCATTGAATGTCAATACGCCTGAGTTTTGTATGAATAAATTGCTTGGTGTATTGAGTATTTCACGGTTGTCTGGATACGGTACTGGTGGCAATGTTTGTGGTAGATTGCCTTTAACAAAGAATACACCGTTCGCATTCGATCTGAGGTTGCCATCTGAAGGTGTGTTGACAATATCATAGTCTTCACCATTTAAAATCGCCATGGTTGTAGAACCCCCACCATCTAGATTGATGGCGTGATCGGCTTCAAAATAAGCCATGATTTCAGCCATTTCATAGGCTGTGACACCATCCATACCCAGCGGCATGTTTCTACCATCGACCGTAACAAAGAACACGGTACCATCATTTTTAATCCCGACAGCAGTTCTTGGTGCTCTAAATTGATAAGAAGCCCCTTGGGTAAATGTGGTTTCTGGTACACCATTTTTTACAAGAATTTCCCAACCACCAATCGCGTCCCTGACACCTTCAAAGATACCTGACATGCGTTGCTGAACCACAATCGTATCGGTGGATTCGATGAAACCTTCAGCGAATAACTTCGAACCCATCAGTATAAATTGGTTTTCTTGAACTGAGATGACTTCATTGGTGATACTGCCAAATGTACCTTTAGAAAAATACCTTGAACCGGAACCATCCGATTTAATGTCTAACCCATGTACAATCAGTTTTTGTGCGCCAGAATTGATTTCACTGGCATGTTCTGTGAAGAAGGCTGTGACTTCATTATCATTGGCTGGTAAACGATTGAAAGCATTCACTTTGATTGGGTTGAGTTTAAGCGACCCGTCTTGATCAAAGACCATGACTTCATAACCGCTAAACGTCGGTTTCCCAAAGACAACATCGCCATTGTCTTTGAATCCAACCAATGTTCTTGCCCATGTGGTGCCTTGGAAGATGACTTCATAGTTTCTCACATAAGGAGACACAGGGATTCCATTAGACATGTTATAGAAGTCGCCATTCACACCGGCAATGACTTGAACATTGGGAAATTTTTGATGGATGTTCCATATTTGTTGTGGGACTGTAGACATACCAAAGCCATTCACTTTATAGTTATCTGCAACCACCACTTTGATGTGCGGGTTATTCTTAATATTGATTCCGGCATAGTTAATGACTTGTTCTGAAATCGTGCCATTAAAATCGATTTCTGCGGCGATTTTGATGTGTCTAACGCCTTCTACATATTGGGTGTCACGAGATTTTTGATATATTCTTAAAGCGGCATTCACACGATATGGTTGAACCAGAGTGAATGTGAATAAAGTGATGATGAGTAACAGTAAAGATTTCTTCCAAAATGGATTACGCATAGGTTGGTACCTCTACAGTCGTTTGATTATGATTTGAATAATTCAATGTAAGCTTATATACCAGATCGCCTACAAGGATGTCAAACTTGATTTGCGTGATATAGGTTTCTACAGACAATTCAAAGTTTGAAAAAGTTGCTTCCGAATCGTAGCTTTTAACGAAACCTAGGATATCGTTGTATGTACCATAGTTTAGTAGATATCGATTTTCCATCAGTGTAAAGTCTGTTTCTTTTAAATTTTCATAAAACGAGGGTTGAGTAGAACCACTCAACTGGACAGTTTCTCTTTCGTACCCATTTTCTGTTTGAAAATAACGGTATGTGGTGGTCCCATCGGTTTCATAAAACTCTGTATGATTGCCCGACTGAACTGAGGATTTTTGACCATCAAACTTCAATATTGAAGTACTGGTTTCTTCACCGAGTGTAACCACCCATTCGATGGTAACATTATCTAGGTTAGCTGTATTGTATAGTTTTGTTTCAAACTCGGTACGATTGACCACGCAAACGCCATCAATGCGTGATTCATTGTCGTTACAAGCGGGTGTTTTTTCAACACAACCCGATAGGGCTATTGTCCCCAATACAATTAAGAACACGAGGATATATTTCTTCATATTTTTCTCCCTTAGTATTGCATTTTACGGCTTCATTGTATCAAAGGGCTTACGAAAAAGTTATTCACAAACCGAAACAAGCATTATTTATAATAATAAAGGCGAAAAAAAAGCACAGTGACGTGCTTTATATATAAATCCAATAAATACGCATTTCTACGTTGTCTTCGTGGTCCATCACGATGTGTTCGAAGATACCACCACAAGCTTCAATGGTTTTTCTTGAACCCAAATTGAATACGCTACATGAAATCATGGCAGCTTCCTCGCCTAAAGATTGGATGACCTCTAGAGCCATAGATAAAGCCAATTTAGCATAGCCTTGTTTACGGTATTTCGGTCGAACCGATGCCCCCGCATGACCATAGGTTTGTCTGAGTTCATCATCCAAAAAATGACGGACATTGACCATGGCATACAACGTGTTTTGTTGATCCAGTAATAAATACTCTGAGGTTGGAATGGTGTCGCCTTCCATACGTAAATGTTTTTTGTCGTCGAGGTGTTTTAGCCAGTCTTCATAGGCATCATATCTACCCAATCCACCTGTACCATTTAATGGGTCTTGGTTTTCTAACATCTCTCGTTTATAGTCCATAACCAAAGCTTCATGTGATAAATTGGGAGATTCAAAACGGTATTGGAAATGATCAAAATTGACATACCCGGAGGCTGTGCCAATCTTCCCTCCAGCTTCAACGAATGATTTGATTCGTTTTTGTAGTGAGGTCTTGGTTTCAAGCTTGGATACATCCGTATCTCTGGTTTGAAATACCCAATATAGATAGGAGTTATTTTCTAAAAAAGTCGCGGTAATATCAAAATAACTTTGGAATGCAAGTATCTTGGAAGATGGCTCCAATAAGCCTTTTAAAGCCGGGCTTAATAACCATGTATGACAATAGAATCGGGCATTTTCATAAGCCTGATAACGTCGATTAAAAAACAATCTCGCCAGTCTAAATGAGGTTTCTAGATGGGTATGTGTGAGGTTGGCGTCTGAAGGGATATGAATCGATAAAACTTTCGTATTTTCTTGAATGGTCATCTCATATTCGAGCTCACCAATTCTAAAGATATTCATCGCCGTTTGACGATACGCCCACCAATCTCGCTCAAAAGCATACTGACCCGATTGCTTATGAAATTCCTTAATGAATCTTGGTAATGCTTTATAAGTTTCAATGAACACATCATCCGATATTTTCATGGATTGATATTGGGGATAATTATCCAAAGCCGCCCTTAAAAACAAATAGAGAATCATCATGCCATCGCTGGATTTGAATGTTTCACGTAAACGCTTCTGCGTGGCTTCTGCAGTACGCATGGATTGTAAACCTAAAACGTCATCCTGATAAGCATTTTGGTGTTGTTGATGTAACGATTGGATTGTACTGACTACAGGGTCAGGCATGTCTAATAAGGTTATGAATGTTTGAAAGTCCATGGAATCACCACCGATACACTTATTGTAACAAGTTGGGGTATATAAGTCATCATAAAGTCATCACCTCGAAAAATTTATCCAAAAAAGTAAAATAGCCGTGTTTTTCAATGTCCTTTTTTTCAAAATCGACCGACTTTGTTTTTTTTCATTCTTTCCATGATATCATGGACTTGTATCACATCAAATGTTGTGGAGGATTGCTATGCTTAACAATGTACACATCGTATTAAAAGACCGTGTGGTTTATGGTGATTTGATCATCGAAGACGGTAAAATTTCAAAAATAAACATCAAGCCAGAACCAAACAACATTACAAAACGTTATGTTATCCCTGGTTTTATTGATTTACATATTCATGGTGCAAGCAATGTCGACGCGATGGATGCGAGCACTTATGCCATTGAACAACTCGCGCTGGCTTTAGTCAAAGAGGGCACCACCGCTTTTTTAGCAACCACCATGACACAGACACAACTCAATATCGAAAATGCTTTGACTTCGATTGGTCATTATTATCAAAATCAAAACCCCAATGGCGCGATGCTTTTAGGTGTCCATTTAGAAGGTCCTTTCATCAATGAAGGCGCCGCAGGGGCACAACCAAAATCATGTATCATCCCTTCGGATATTACGCTATTTGATGGTTTCAATAAAGCCAGTGGGGAAATCATTAAAAAAGTATCTTTAGCCCCTGAAATACCTGGTTCAATGGCGTTGATTTCGCATTTAAGAACCAAAGGCATTGTGGCCTCCATCGCCCATACCAAAGCGAATTATGGCACCATTTTAGAAGCCATTAAACTTGGAGCAACCTCAACCACCCATACGTACAATGCCATGACACCCCTACACCACCGAGATATTGGGGTCGTGGGTGCGGCTTTATTACACGATGAATTGACAGCGGAATTGATTTTGGATAAAGTCCATGTGTCTATACCGGCTGCGAAATTGCTCTTAAAGAATAAGGGTTACCAAAACATCACACTGATCACAGACTCGATGCGTGCTAAAAACATGCCCGATGGTATATCCGAATTGGGTGGTCAAACTGTACACATCGCACAGGGTGAAGCCCGTTTGAACGATGGCACATTGGCTGGTTCAATCTTGAGATTCATGGATGGTTTTAAATATGCCCTCAATGATTTAGGTCTTTCTTTATATGAAGCCGCTTATATGTCTTCTACCAAAGCCGCCATTCAGTTAAAACTCGATCACGTGATGGGTTCAATTGAAGTAGGAAAACTCGCAAACCTAGTCATATTAGATGACAACTACAACATTGAAACAACCTTGGTTAAAGGCCAGGTTGTTTTCGGAGGATAACATGAATATTCATATTTACAGAAACAAAAAAGAACTAGACAAGGCTGTTTCCGACATATTGATTGAAGCCATCAAAGATAACCCTACCATCACCTTAGGTTTAGCCACAGGGTCCACACCCGTTGGTGTGTATGAACTGCTCATTAAAGACCATCAAACCAACCACACCGATTATAGTAAGGTCACTTCAGTCAATCTCGATGAATATGTTAAGATTGGTAAAACACACCCTGAATCGTATTTCTCGTTCATGAAGAAAAACTTGTTTGACCACATCAACATCGATTTCAATCAAGTACACTTACCCGATGGTGAATCAGACGATTTGAATATCGCATGTGAAGCTTATAACGACGTCTTAAGTCTACACATCCCAGACATACAAATTTTAGGGATTGGCAGTAACGGTCATATTGGTTTCAACGAACCAGGGACACCATTTGATGTGAAAACACACATTGTGACTTTGGCTGAAAAAACACGCAAGGATAATGCAAGATTCTTTAACGCTTTAGATGAAGTACCTAAAGAAGCGATTACCATGGGCATCAAAAACATCATGGACGCGAAAAAAATCATTTTGATGGCCAGTGGTGCAAACAAAGCCGAAGCCATCAAGCAAATGCTTTCTGGTCCCATCACGGAACAATTGCCTGCTTCGATTTTACAAAATCACCCGGATGTCGAAGTATTTATCGATAAAGAAGCTGCGAAACTCATTATATAAAGATAAAGATGCGAAAACCGCATCTTTTTTTTACTATAGGGGGATCCAAAAGCGTTTGATGATTGTACCATCATCTTCAATCGATGGCGTATCTTCTACCCCACCACACGCCAAAATGGTTTTCATGGAGGCGATGTTGTCACTATTACACGTGATCAAGGCTTTGCCGACACCTTTTTTTCTTAGGATATCTAAAGCTAAATTCAATTGAAGTTTTGCGTAGCCTTTTTGACGGTAACTCGGACGAATGGAATACCCAATATGTCCACCAAATTTCATCAAATACGCATTGAGTTCATGTCGGATATTGACCATCCCAACCACGTTTTGATTGGTTTCATCATACAAGAAGTATTGTGACCCTTCAACGTATTTTGAATCCTTAGGAATCAAAGCTTTAACCGCATATGATTCGATGTGTTTGAGCCAATCTTCATAGCGTTCATACTTCTCAATAGACCCACATCCGTGGCAGGAATCGTTGTTTTTTAACATCTCATCGACATACGATTTTAATATGGTTTCATGTTCGATGGTTGGTTGAATTAATTTCATGGCTTTATACCTCATATTTATATCAAATTATAACGCAAGTTAGAAAAAAAAGATACGCAAAATTGCGTATCTGTGCTGTTTCAGTGGCAGGGACAACAGGATTCGAACCCGTACTAACGGTTTTGGAGACCGCTGTGCTACCGTTGACACCATGTCCCTATTGAGTTGAACGTGCATTACTAATATAACATACGTTCAATCATACTTCAACTATTATTTTTCAGTGTCTTTATTTTCTACTTCATCGACGGCTTTGATTTCTTCAATCGCCTTGATATTGAGGTTTTCACGAATAACAGGTTCTTTAGAATTGATCACGCTGTGTGTTGTGTATCTTTTCTTTCTAAAGAATAATAAGTACGTGAGTAATCCAACAATGACAACGAAAATCGCTACATTTCTCCAAAGGATGTATTGGTATTCTTTAAAGAAATCGTGCACGGTTCCTTTAACATAACCTAATGCCAACATTTGAGCTTCGGTATGTTCTTCCGCTAGAGCAAGCACATCCATGTCATCTTTAGATAACAACACTGTGCCATCAAAATCATATAAAATGGTTTCAACCGTTTCTGTTTCGTTACCAACTGTGACCAATTCAGATTCAATCAATTGTAAGTCTAAGATATCCACATAGTTTTCTTGGTCTGCCAATAACGCTTTTAAATTGAGTGAGGAAGCGTGCCAATATTTGGATTGTGTATCTTGAAAATAGACATCTACTTTAACGTCATTTTCAAAGAATAATCGAATAAAATAGTTTTCTGGTAATGTTAATCCTGCTTTATTTTGAATTTGAATTCGGATGTGATTTTCTGTTGTATTTGAGCCAACAAATGCCCACAATCTAAAATCATATTCCGCATCGATTTCTTCATCGATTAAGTAATCTTGTGTGTAATATCCATAGATACTTCTAAAGAAAGTATCCGACTCTTGTTCAATCGCTTGGTTACCATATTTCAATAAATAGCTTGCTGTCATATCTACGTATGAAAACAAAAATACATTGAGTCCAGCAACCATAACGAGCAAGCCAAATATAAATCGTCCTAAAAATTTCATTTTTCCACCTCTTATGCACTTTCCATCATATCAAATAATCTTTAGATTAACCAACCTTTTTCGTGCTATGTTAATTTTTCTATATTTTTCTCTTTACAAGAAAAAATTTTCATGTATAATAATATTTGCGCATAGATGGCGGTTGTGGCGAAGCGGTTAACGCACCGGATTGTGGCTCCGGCATTGGAGGGTTCAACTCCCTTCAGCCGCCCCATGCATGTTTTATGTGAAATTCAATAGATAGGGCTATCGCCAAGCGGTAAGGCAACGGACTTTGACTCCGTCATCGTTGGTTCAAATCCAGCTAGCCCTGCCATCTAAATAAAAACCAACTTTTCCTCAAAAGTTGTTTTTTTTTATCATTCATGTGGGCTATCTTATAAACCTGCCAAAAAATACGAAAAATAATAATATTTACTATACACGTTATACTATTTATTTGTTATAATAAGTTGAGGTGATTTATATGACGTTTGCTTCTAAGTATCTAAAATTAGTAGGTGTGTTATCCCTTTTTGCTTATGTGATTGGTGTATTCCTTTTATTCTCTGAATTCTTTAAGAGCACTGAGGATACGTCGACAGCCATACGATTCTTTCAGTTTTTCTTCTATGTTCTCTTTGGACCTGCGATTGGTATTGGTTTAGTTGCGGTAGGTCATTTATTGGAAAAACATGAGGAAGATGAAGCAGCTGAAGCCTATGAAACCAGTAATCTATCCTATAAAAAATCAGCTAAATTCTTTTCAAATGAGCCTTGGACTTGTAAGTGTGGTAAAGAAAATAAAGGTACTTATAAGGTTTGTATCCATTGCGGTATGCCTAGACAATAACAACTCTCAACGAGTTGTTTTTTTCAAAAAAAAGACAGCGAGGGCTGTCTTTAAATATTTTGTTTGATGGCGAATAAAACAATCGGTTTGTCTTGTAACATCAATTTACCATCTTTAACGATGACTTGATTTGGATAAAGGATGTTTTGATATGTCCCATCAGGAATCGATACTTTGACTTCCCCTTGGGCATGACCCACATTGAAGATACCGACCGTCATAGAGTTTTTATTTTCATAACTGATGACCGCGGCTTCTTTGTCTTGCATATGGATTTGGTATATGCCAATTTGGAACAAGGCATCTTTCTTTAAATGAGACATTCGATGAATCAAATTACGAATTTCAACATGTTTGATCGTCATATCGACTTTATCGACTTCAAATAAGTCTGGTCTATGGTCTACACCATATTCTTGACCAGCATAAATGAGGGTAGCGCCTTTAAGGAAGAATAGTAAACCCGTGATATTGAGTAATCTGACTGGGTCTTTGATCCAATGGGCAATGCGTTCTTGGTCATGGTTTTCTAAGTTTCTCAATTTGACGTAGTTCTTTGGGAAAATGTATTCTTGTTTAAACATCGCTTTGAGCCAATCGTTGAGTGGGGATTTACCTTGAACATAGCTTAAGAAATCGTGGTGGATGTCATAATCGTAACAAATGTCAAAAGCTTCATAAGTTTCTGAGTCAGACATGCTTTCAAAGCCCATGTCACGGATGTATTTACAGAACTCACCATGAATCGATTCCGCGAGCCAAACAGTTTCAGGGTTGATCTCAGCAATCTCTTTTCTTGCTTTTAACCAAAACGCTTGTGGTACCACTGGGGCAACATCACATCTAAAACCATCCACACCCAGTTTAGACCATTTCTTCAAAGCATGGATGAGGTAATCCCATAACCCTTTGTGAGAAAAATCCAAATCGGTAATGTCCCACCAATCGCCGACTTTACCCGCAAGTTTGCCATCTTTACGGTAATACCACTCAGGGTGTTGTTCAAGTAAAACAGCGTCATGGGAAGTATGGTTATAAACCACATCAATCATCACTTTTAAGCCTTCTTTGTGGGCTGCGTCAATCAATGTTTTAAAATCGGCTTCCGTACCGAATTCTGGGTTTACAGCGTAATAGTCTTGAATGGAATAAGGACTCCCTACAGAACCTTTACGGTGGGCTTTACCAATTGGATGAATCGGTAGTAAATAAATGAAGTCCATGCCCAATGTTTTGATTCTTGGGAGGTCTTTAATTAAACTTAAAAATGTGCCTTCTTGGGTGTGTTGTCTTAGAAAGACTTGATAGAAGTTTAAACTTCTTAAATTCACTTTTGTATCTTTTGCCATAGTATCACTCCTTAGATTTATTATAGCGGATTTGTGTCTTATAAGATAGACCTATAAAACATCCGAAACCGTTTCAAATGGGCTGGTTATGTTATAATACGACTAGGAAGTGATAACATGTGTGGTCGTTTTACCATAGCCGTATCCTTAGATGATTTAAAAGATTACCTCCATGAAACCTATGACATCGAAGACATCTCAGAGCAGATTACTTCGCCTAGATACAACGTCGCCCCTGGACAAGACATCATCGTTGTCTTATCGGATAAGGTTAAGTATCGCGTGGGTTTGATTAAATGGGGCTTTGTTCCCCCATTTTCAACCGATGAAAAAGTGGGTTATATGATGATCAATGCGAAAGCAGAAACCCTCGATGAAAAAAAGGCCTTTAAGCCTTCATTTGAAACCAAACGTTGTGTCATCATCGCCGATGGTTTTTTTGAGTGGGCACAAAATGAACGACTCAAACAAGCGATGCGCATCACAGTTAAAAATCAAAAGATATTTTCGATGGCTGGGTTGTGGACCACTTGGACCAAGCCGGATGGCTCTAAACTATATACATGCACCATCATAACGACCGCGGCGAACCAGCAAATGTCTAAACTACACGACCGGATGCCTGTGATTTTGGATAAGAAGGCAGAGAAAATATGGTTAAACCCTGAAGTATTGGATTTAAAACAATTGAAGAAACTCTTAAACACCAATGAATCCTTGGATTTAAATATTTATCCCGTAACAAACGCCATTGGTAGCCCAAGTTTTAACACGATGGAATGCATTTCCCCGATAAAAATAAATGAAGCCCCTAGTTTATTCTGATATGATCCCCTTAAAGTAGACACTACAAATAATTAAATTTTGTAGAAGTATACAGAGAGGGGATCATATCATTCTAGAGGCTTTTTTTGAGTTAAATTTTTCTTGCGACGTAAGCGAACATTTGAGGTCCGGTATGAATCCCTAAGACAGGTGTCAATGCGGAGATGTTGAGGTTTCTCACATTCAATGTTTTGGATAACATCGAACCCAATTGTGATGCTTTTTCTAAGTCATCGCCATAATGAACGGTTAAGTCGATTTGACTGTCACCAAACTTCTTGACCAACAATTCTTTCATGTTTAATAATGATCGTTGCATGCCAATGGCTTTGCTTAAAGTAACATAAACGCCATCGTTATTTACGGTGATGACTGGTTTGATGTGTAAGATATCGCCAATGGTACCTTCAACTTTACCAATACGTCCACCTTTTTTAAGGTACTTCAATGTATTGATGGTGTAAATGGCTAGAGAATCTTCAAAACGGCATTTGTCGAGTGCTTCAAAAATTTGATGTGGTTGCTTACCTGCTTTAATCAAGTCTAATGCCAATTCCACCAAATAGCCTTGACCTGCACCCAATGTCTTGGTGTCATATTGATGCACAATCACGCCACTGACATCGTGTAAGGTCAATCTGAATGCGTTATACGTACCAGATAACCCAGAGGAAATGTTGATGACCAATACATCGGTATAGCCATCTTTTTTTACTTTTTCGATCGCTTCTTCAAGTGCTGACATCGGTGGCAGCGAGGTAGAGAAGTTTCTTTGATCGATTTCTTTGTAGATTTGTTCTGCAGTGATGTCCAGTTGATCGCGGAAATGTTCGCCATCTCTAACGATCATCAAAGGAATTACTTGTAGGTTATTGTGTTTTTCCACAAAAGCTTGGTTCAAGTTCGAACCTGAATCGGTAATGACTGCAATTTTCATAGTTTACCCCCTATAGTCATAAACAATAATATTTTATCTAGTATTCATAACTAGGTTATCACGTCAACATTATTTTGTCAATTATATCGCACTTAAATGGCATTTGAAAAAAGAACAAAGAGGTGAATGAATCACCCTTTAAAGAATGATTTGATTTCCTCTTAACGATTTAACTCGTCTTATTTAAAGCGACTACATATCAAATAAATATGTACGCTTAGGCGTGTTCACACCTTTATTCCCTATCCATAAGGCATCGGGATTACCTTTTCTAATCATATTTAGTGAGGCATTTTGATCGGCATTGATTAAAGTGCCTTTTTGACTCTTATATAAA
>JAVBWN010000034.1:0-26773 GCA_036677365.1 Acholeplasma sp. | reverse complement strand
TATAACAACTTAGCGTTTTGTTCAACTACGAACAATGAGCACTTATTGATTGATGGTAAGAGATTAAAGAGTATGAATCAGTTTTATCATAAACGAATCGCGAAACTAGCGAGTATTAGACCTAGTCAAAATGTCTTAACCAAACAAATGATACGATTGATGGACAAGAGAAACCATCAAATGGATTATGGGATGTATAAAGCAGCTAAACTCATTATGAGTCACGCAGTTAAGAATAAGGTAAAACAAATCATCCTAGGTTATAATGACACCTTTAAAGATGAAAAACTATCGGATACGTATAATCAGTGGACTAAAAGTATACCTATAGCTAGACTAAGAGATCGAATTATCTATCTAGCAGAACAATTAGGAATCGAAACCAAAGTGATCAATGAAGCTTACACCTCTAAAGCGTCTTATCTAGACCAAGATGATTATGTAAAAGGAGATTTCTCTGGAGCTAGAATCAAAAGGGGTTTATATAAGAGTCAAAAAGGCATCTTGATCAATGCCGATCAAAATGCCTCACTAAATATGATTCGAAAAGGTAATCCCGATGCCTTATGGATAGGGGATAAGGGCGTGAACACGCCTAAGCGTACATACCTATTTGGTGTGTAGTCGCTTTAAATAAGACGAGTTAAATCGTTAAGAGGTATGTATCATAAATCATTCTTTAAAGGGTGATTTATTCACCTCTTTGTTCTTTTCATATGATTAAAAAATAAAGGTTGAATTGTTAGGGATATGCTATAATATGAAGTATGAAACAAATAGTGAGAACTTTACTGGTTTTAGTCGCAGGATTCTTCATATTCCTGTTTGGTCAAACCATCGGAGAACATATCGCCATTCAACGTGAAATACGTCAATTTGTACAAAGAGGGGTGCTGGATGAAATCAACAGTACAGACACGATTAAGTATTACAAAGTTTCACGTGAAACATATTATCCAGATGAGTTAATTCGTAATCCATTCTATAACAATGATTTATCGCGCCCAGGTTCAGCAGGCGATATATTTGTCACTCAACAATCCCCGCTAGTTGGATATCCCGGTGTACACGAGTTTGTTACATTCTTCTTCGGGGGACACGCAGCTGTGATTGATTCGAATAATCGTGTTTATGAAACGATTGGTATTCCTGATGCAGATGAAAGTTTAATTGACGTCATGATTAATGGTGGAAGAAATACCCATGTCACCGGTGGTACATATAATTATTGGCTAGATTCTACTTATAGAAATACAGATCATAACGATCCTTCCTACCGAGCTTATGGTAATTGGTATCGTAATGAGTGGGTTGGTTTGAGAATTAAAGGTGTAACACAACAAGATATTGATGAAGCTTTGTTGTTCTTGGAAGATAAAGCTGTAAAAGAATCACAATACAATTTCTTGTTTGTTCTATTTACAAAGAATAGATACTACTGCACCGATATGGTCTCTAGGGCTTACGAATCCATTCAAACCGAGGCTGGAAAGCAAAAATATAATTTGAATAGAGATTTAATCGCTGTGACTGTAAATGATTTAATATTGTCAAAAAATACATATATTAGTTACTATGTAACTACAAAAAATAACGTGAAACACGTTTATTATATAGGATAGGAGAAAACACATGGAAGAAAAAAAGATTTGGGGCATGGATTTTAAAACCTTACTCATGCTTGGATGGCTATCACAACTATTCATTCCAATGGCTAGTATGGTAATTGCGATCATCTTTACCTACTACTTTAGAGAAGAAGGGAAAAGAGAACCTTGGTTATCGGAAGGATTTAGACAGATTGCGAACTTCTCGTTAACGATGTACATTCTTGTAACCATTGTGAGTATTGGGGCAACAATTTTCATGATTGTACCAGTTTTCGGTATCATTGTGGGCATTTTGTTATTTGCATTTGTCGGTGTGGTTGCGATTTATAGCTTATACGTATACATCATGGGTACACTTGCAGCAGACAAAGGGAATGTGTATCAACCGAAGTATACATTTGAAATTTTCAAATAATGCTCATTGAACAATTGATTTGGATTTTGATTGGAATCAGCGGACTAACCTTATTGATGTTAGCCGCTTTTCTCATCATTAACCTCACCCAACCAAAAACAACCACAGAAACGAAACTGGATCAAATTTCACAAGACAACCGATTATTATTAGAAAGATTTACTGAGAAGAATGGCGAACTAAAACTCCATGTAGCCAATACAATTTCACTTCAACAACAAAAAGCAACGGAAGATTTTATCCATTTCACTGAAAAGATAACCAAGTCTTTGGATGAACAAATCGAGAAGATCAATCGAAGGGTCGATGAAAAATTAGGGACAGGCTTTGAACAAACCAACAAGACGTTTAATGAAGTGGTGGAACGTTTGACGAAAATTGACGCCGCTCAAAAACAAATCGAAAGGCTATCCTCTGATGTCGTTTCGTTAAATGACATCTTAAATGATAAAAAAACACGTGGTATATTTGGTGAAGTACAGCTTAAACAGCTCTTAGTGGCGGCCTTTGGTGAACATAAACCAAGTATTTACGAGCTACAAAAAAAGTTATCAAATAATAACATGGTAGACGCGGTCCTTCACGCCCCAGAACCGATGGGAGACTTATGCATCGATTCAAAGTTTCCATTAGAAAACTATCGTCGTATGATGGACAAACAACTATCCGATATAGAGCGTAATGAAGCCGAAAAAGGATTTGTCATAGATGTTAAAAAACACATTGATGACATCGCCACTAAATACATTATTCCCAATGTAACCACCACCCAAGCCGTGATGTTTATTCCAGCAGAAGCGATATTTGCTGAAATTACGTCAAGACACGATGCGTTGTGGTTATACGGTCAACAAAAAAATGTGTGGATGGCCTCGCCAACCACCTTGATGTCGATCTTAACCATTGTTCAGGTGGTGCTTAGAGATATCGAAAGAAATAAATACTCCAAACAAATCCAAGAAGAACTCACCAAGCTCGCGATGGATTTTGATCGATATAAAGAACGTTGGGATAAACTCTTGAAAAATCTCGATACCGTTTCTAAAACAGCAAAAGAAGTTAACATATCTTCAGACAAAATTTCGAAACAATTCAAGAAAATTTCGAATGTTGAAGTACTCGATGACGAAGAATGGATAGAAATGATAGAAACCAGTGAAGAAAACGAGTAGCATCTCGTTTTTTTTCACCGCCTTTGATATAATCTAATTTAGGATGTGAAAACATGAGAGTATTACTATACAAAGAAATGCAAAACATGCTCAAAGTCTCTGGGATCGGCCGGGCATTTCGTCAACAATTTAAAGCGTTAGAAATGAACGGTGTCGATGTCACTTCAGATAAGGCACATCCATTTGATATTGTCCACTTCAATACTGTATTTGAAGAGTCCTTCAGTTTCTTAAAACATGCGAAAAGAAAAGGTATTCCTGTAGTGGTTCATGCCCATTCTACGAAAGAAGATTTTTTGAACTCATTCAACTTTTCTAAATACATCAAACATTGGTTTTATGCGAAACTTAAAAACATGTATTCAAATGCCGATGTGATTGTAACGCCATCCAACTACTCAAAATCATTACTTGAAAGCTATGGATATATCAAATGCCCAATCAAAGTGTTGAGTAATGGCATTGATCTGAAGGAATACGAACGAGATCCAAAGAAAATCGATGCTTTTAGAAAACACTTCAATATCTCTGAAAAAGATAAAGTGGTCATTGGGGTTGGTTTACTATTCGAAAGAAAAGGGCTCCACGACTTCATCGAAGTGGCACGAATGATGCCAGACATCAAATTTATTTGGTTCGGGACATTGAATAAGGCGATGCAAACCAAAGTCATTAAGAATGCGATTGAAGATAAACCAGACAATATGATCATGCCAGGCTACATCGCTGGTGACATCATCAAAGGGGCATTTTCAAGTGCGAATTGCTTGTTGTTCCCAAGTTACGAAGAAACCGAAGGTATTGTCGTCCTAGAAGCTATGGCTTCGCGACTCCCAATCATCGTAAGAGATATCCCTGTCTATGCTGATTTTACCCATGGCAAAGAGGTATTAAAGGGGTCAAGTAATCTTGAATTCGCAACCAAAATCCAACAAATATTGAAAAAAGATATGTCGGCGATGACCGAAGCTGCCTATCAAAGTGTTTCACAAAAAGACTTAAAACTCATCGGTCAACAATTAAAAGCGATTTATGAGGAAACCATAGAAAGAGTGAAGAATCATGAGAACAATTAAATCTCTCTACTTAGATCAACAACAACTGCAAAATCAACCTGTCCAACTCTCTGCTTGGGTCAGAACCAATAGAGCCCAAAAGGAATTTGGATTTTTATCCATCAACGATGGGACCACATTATCCACTTTACAAGTGGTTTACGAAGCATCCTTGAGCAATTTCGAGGATATTCAAAAAATCAGAGTTGGTAGCTCAGTGGAAATCGAAGGGACTTTCGTCTTAACCCCTGAAATGAAACAACCATTTGAAATCAAAGCAACGAAGGTTGTTTTATTGGGTGATTCCCCTGAAAACTATCCAATTCAACCAAAGCGTCATACCAGAGAATTCTTAAGAGAAGTCGCGCATTTGAGACCAAGAACCAACTTATTCAATGCCGTATTTAGATTAAGAAGTGTTGCTGCGTTCTCCATCCACAAATTCTTCCAAGAAAGAGGCTTCGTTTATTTCCATGCACCACTCATCACCGGCAACGACGGTGAAGGGGCAGGCGAAATGTTCGCAGTCACCACTTTACCACTTGAAAACGTACCTAAAGATGAGTTTGGCAATGTCGATTATAAGAAAGATTTCTTCGCTAAGAGAACCAATTTAACGGTCACTGGCCAACTTGAAGCAGAAGCGTATGCACTGGCATTTAGAAATGTTTATACGTTTGGACCAACCTTTAGAGCAGAAAACTCCAATACCCAAAAACATGCCTCTGAATTCTGGATGATTGAACCAGAAATGGCATTTACCGATTTAGAAGGCAATATGCAAATCGCTGAAGACATGGTCAAGTACATCGTGGCCGATGTATTAAAACAAATGCCAGAAGAGATTGATTTCTTCGATCAGTTTGTTGAAAAAGGACTACGCCATAAGCTTGAATCCCTTGTAAACTCTAAATTTAATCGTGTGACACACCACGATGCAATTCAAATCTTAAAAGATTCTAAGCGTAAATTCGAAAATAAACCAGAATTTGGTAAAGATTTAGCCACTGAACACGAAAAATTCTTAACCGAAGAACATTTCAAGTCACCGGTATTCGTTACCAATTGGCCTAAAGAGATCAAAGCATTCTACATGAGACTCAATGACGACCAAAAGACAGTCGCTGCCGTGGATTTACTTGTCCCTGGTAGTGGAGAATTGATTGGTGGTTCTCAAAGAGAAGAAAGACTGGATTACCTAGAAAAGCGCATGGAAGAACTACACATTCCTAAAGCGGATTTACAATGGTATCTCGATTTAAGACGTTTTGGTGGTTGTGTTCATGCTGGATTCGGTATGGGTTTTGAAAGACTACTCATGTATCTATCCGGTGTTGAAAACATCCGCGATGTCATCCCGTTCCCTAGAACCCCTAGAAACGCAGAATTCTAATGGGTAGTTAAGCTGTGAACAAAGCCAATTCAAGAGAACTTGAAATCAGAAAATTTATATTAGAAGAAAAACTGTGGAAAGTGATTTTATACATCACCGCACCACTCGCGATTTATAGTTTGTTTAATCATCTCTATGGATTTATCGATATGGTCATTGTCGCCTACATTGGGAATACCCAAATCGCTTCAGTAGCCATCTTATCTGAAATTCAAAGCATGATTACCGCATTTGGTGCTGGTATTGCCTCTGGTGGTGCCGTCATCGTTGCAAGACACATTGGCGCAAATCGACTTGAAGAAGCCAAAAAGAATGCCTCTACGGTGTTCTTTTTGGCTGTTTATGTGAGTCTATTTATCATCTTGTTGTTGGTACCAACCGCGAAACCTTTTCTTCAATTGTTACGTACGCCCGAAGACATCATTGAAACGGGCTTGGGTTATTTTATTGTCCAAATCATCACCACGGGATTCATCACCATCAACAGTGTATTTATCGGTTTAGAAAAAGCTAAAGGCAATACGCAAAAGATACTACGATTGAATATCATCATCATGACGATTAAATTGATCCTATCGATCATCTTTGTTTATGGTTTAGGTTTGGGTATTATATGGATTAGCATCGCCACCATGATTGCACAAGCATTTTTGACGTTATTCGCATTCATGATTTTATTCAATAAAAACAATATTTTTAAAATCACATTCAGTGAAACCAGGCTGAAGTGGCAATACGTTCAACCGATCTTAATCTTGTCTGCACCCATCTTCTTAGGACGGTTTATATTTTCAACCGGACGTGTCATCATCAACGCGATGGCAGCGGTCTACGGTACTGTGGTACTATCGGCTTTTTCCATCGCCCAAAAGATTGGTGGCGGAGGTGCTACATTGGCTTCAGTATGGGAAGAAGCGGTACCGACGGTGGTATCTCAAAATATTGGTAATAACCAATCTGAACGGGCAAAAAAAGTCTATCCGATTGCATTATCTTACGGGATAACTGTAGGGGTTATTACAGTGCTCTATGCCTTTGTTTTGTTCAATCAAATTGTCCCGTGGATTGTCAATAAAGAGACCACACCTGAGTTCATCACGATGGTATTCCGCTTATTCAGGTGGGAAGTGTTTTCAAAACTGACCGGTGCAATCATCGCGATTACCCTATCGATGTTTTATGGGTTTCGCCATACCAAGATTTCAATGGCCATGAATATCATACGCTTGTTTGTGTTTAGAATCCCTGTTTTATGGGCATTTCAAACATTTACGAGCCTTGGTTTTGAGTCGATTGGGATGACGATGTTCATCTCCAACACAACGACAGCCGTTGTCGCATTGATTCTCGCCATTATCTTCTATACCAAGATGCGAAACAACCCATCTCAAATCACCACACATATTTAATGCACCCCTTAGGGGTGTTTTTTTATAAAATAGAAGAAAAATATGTTTTCACCAAGTATCGACATAATATCGTTGACAATTGATTTCTGTTATATTAAAATATAAACACGCTAGAAAGCGCTTTCGATTCAGTAGTGCAAAATCTTTGTAAATAAAATCAATGTTTTTTGACGACGGATTGAAAAGAGTGTATTATTATAATATAATACATAGTGGCGAGGTGAGTAGAGATGCAAGTATTGACAACGACGACTAATACAACAGATAACATCACTGCGCTATTTTTTTATCATATTTTAAATTGAGTACTTTTTGGGTAAACCATCGAGTGCTTTTATTTTTAGAAAAAGACGACCATAACAATCGATATAAGGAGTTAGGAAAAATATGGAGATTAGATTAGAAGGTTTAACGAAGGTATTTACCGACAAAACCGGTAAAGAAACCAGAGCAGTAGACGAATTAACCATTACAATCCCATCAGGAAAACTGGTTGGGTTGTTAGGTCCATCGGGCTGTGGTAAATCCACGACATTATTTATGATCGCGGGGTTACACAAGCCATCGGGTGGTAAGATTTTCTTTGGTGATGACGATGTTACAAGACTCGCACCAGAAAAAAGAGGGATCGGATTGGTCTTCCAAAACTATGCACTTTACCCGCATATGACTGTAAGACAAAACATCATGTTCCCGCTTGAAAACTTGAACGTGAGTTTTAAACAAGCGCAAGTATTGGTAGAAGAAATGGCGGATTTGGTTGGTATTAAAGACCAATTAGACAAAAAGCCTTCTCAATTATCTGGGGGTCAACAACAAAGAGTCGCGATTGCGAGAGCCTTGGTCAAGAAACCTAGAGTATTGTTACTTGACGAACCACTATCCAACCTTGACGCGAGATTACGTCTTCAAACCAGAGAAGAAATCAAGCGTATTCAAAGAGAAACCGGCATCACCACCGTCTTCGTCACCCATGACCAAGAAGAAGCGATGTCCATCTCAGACCAAATGGTTGTCTTAAACTATGGCGTCATGCAACAAATGGATGCGCCACAAGATATGTACAATCATCCAGACAACTTATTCGTTGCGAAATTCTTAGGTAACCCACCAATCAACACATTCGAAGGTCGTGTTGAATCTGGACACATCATCGTCGGTGAAGACATTGTGGTTGGTAAGACCAAAGCGAAAGATGGCATTTATGCAATTGGCATTCGTCCTGAAGATTTCAAGGTCGACCCAAGTGGATTTGTCGTGTCTACAGACCATATCGAACGCATCGGTAGAGATACCATGATTAAGTTCAATTTAGGTGGCGTCGCTATGAGAGCTTTATTAGAATCCGATACGGTGACCACTTCAGAAACCATCAATCTTATGGTTAAACCTGGTAAAGTACACCTATTCGATTTAGAAAGTGGTAGTGTGGTTCTATGAATAAGCAAGACTCAAGATTAAAACAAATGATCTGGGTCTTTAGAAGCAAATTGCACCATACCGGTGTTGTAATCGACAACTTCCTATCGAAGTTAGGATTGCAATTCATTGTGAGATGGCCAGCTTGGTTAAAAGCGATTTTCTACTTAATCCCAGCACTTTCATTGCTAATGATTTTTACGTTTTACCCGATTTTCAACTCATTTTTGATTTCCTTCTATACCGGATATAACATCCAAAGAGGAGACTTTGATGGGTATACTTTATTTGGTAACTACCAAACGGTATTGAGCCATGCCAACTTCGGTAGAGCGATTTTTAATACCAGCATGATTGTATTGATTTCCGTCCCAGTCACGATTTTCGTCGGATTGATGATTGCAGTCGCACTCAATGCCATCAAGCCATTAAGAGGATTCTATCAATCGATTTTCTTCTTACCTTATGTTACCAACTCGATTGCGATCGGGTTAGTATTCGCCTTCATGTTCAAAGGGAACGTCAACGACTTAACCAACCTTGGTTTAGCCAACCAACTACTCACGTGGATTGGATTAAAGCCAATTGTTTGGATTGGTGTTGGTGCAACCTATTGGTCTGCGATGAGCGTCATCTTAATCTATTCCGTTTGGAACGGTTTGGCATTTAAGATCATCGTCTTCCTAGCGGGTATCCAAGGCATTGACAAGCAATACTATCAAGCCGCTCAAATCGATGGTGCATCGAGAAGTAAATCCTTCTATCGCATCACAGTTCCGATGATTTCACCGATGATATTCTATATCCTAATCACATCAGTTATTGGTGCGTTTAAAACGTATTCTAGCGTCGTCGCGATCATCAACCGTGAAGGTTTAATCACCACTGGTGCGAACGGAACTATCAACTTAAAGACCATCGTATTCTATATTTACGATTACATCGGCTTGGCGTCACAAGATGGACTCATGTCCTACGCATCTGCCGCTGCAATTATTCTATTTGGTATCATCTTGGTATTCACGGTACTCCAACTTCAAGTTGGTAAACGTCGAGTCCATTACTAGGAGGCTTAATGATGAAAAGAATTACTAAAGAAATTAAGCGTCTAGACCTGATCGCTACACTGATTGATATTGCATATGCATTGATTTACATGGTTGTACTCGGGTACTTCTTCTACATTCTCGTTGAACCGGCGGTCATTACTGATGTTGTCAGCGCAGAATACATTTTCTTTGGATTCATTAAGGTGACTTCAGCACAAATGAACGTGATGATTTCCTTATTGGTAGGTTACCTACTCGTATTCGTACCTACCGCTGTAAAACACATCAAGCGTGTTGCAGATAAAGAAACCATTGAGTTGGATCCATGGGACTATCGTTCACAAGTGTTATATGCATTCATGGCATTTTTCACAGGTAACCCAGCATCAGCCATCATCCGTTTCATCACAGCAAACAAGATGATGCTCATCATCCAAAACTACAACTTAGGCAAAGGGTTCATCGAAGGCTTTAAAGCCATTGGCAAATTCTTTGTGAGTTTGGTTAACAGCACAAAAGCTTTCTTCGCACGCCGCGCAGAATATAAGAACAACATTCAAAAGTTTGGTAAAGAAAAAGCGCGTCAAATGAAAATAGACGCTGAAATCGAACGCAAGGGGTCGTTATCACAACAGGACCTAGAACGTGTCGGTCGTAATGACTTGATCATGAAGACCTTTGGATTGGTAGCTATGTACACCTTCCTAACCTTCATCGCGATATTCATTTTCATCCCATTCTACTGGATGATCCTCACCGCTTTAAAGACGCACGTTGAACTCACCACACGTCTCAACCCAAGATTCTTCATTGGCTTGGATGAAATGCAATGGGTCAACTTCAAAGTCGCATTCACAAGATTCAGTTTCTGGCGTTATCTTGGTAATACTGTAACCGTTGGTTTAATATCGATGGTTGGTACAGTTACCACCACCATCTTGGCAGCCTTTGCGTTCTCGCGATTAGACTTCAAAGGTAGAGAATTCATCTTCTCTATCCTGCTCATGACCATGATGATTCCAGGTGAACTTTACACCATTACCAACTACATTACCGTTAGAAACCTTGGATGGTATGACTCATTCGCAGCACTGATCTTTCCATTCATGACCTCTGTATTCTACATTTTCTTCTTGAGACAATCCTTTAAGCAAATCCCAGATTCGCTTTACAGAGCCGCTCAAGTCGATGGTTGTGGCGATTTCAAATATTTGACAAGAGTCATGATTCCAATCGCAAGACCAACCATCACAACGATTACGATTTTATCAGCCATCGGTGCGTGGGACGCCTACATTTGGCCACAATTGGTTGCACCAAGTCAAAAGAACTGGTTGATTTCCGTCGCTTTACGTAGCACCAGCTTCGTTGTCGGTTCAGGCTCAGACGCTAGACCGGTTTACAACATTCAGTTGGCAGCGACTGCTTTAGTTACCGTACCACTACTCATCATTTTCTTCTCACTCAAGAAATACATCATCCGTGGTGTGGGTAGAAGTGGAACCAAAGGATAAGATTTACCCGATTTGGGATTTACAGCCCCAGGCTGCTAATCATAAAATTCATTAGGAGGACACAAATGAAGAGAATTACTTCGCTTTTAATCGTTCTGTTTGCGATTGTCATGTTAACCGCATGTGCTAAGCAAAGAGACCAAGCGCCAACCATCTCTGGTGCACAACTCAACCCAGTCGTGCAACAAGGTGGCTCGTACAACCCTCTAGACGGTGTTACAGCTAACGACCGCGAAGATGGCAATTTAACAGATAAAATTGTGGTAAGTGGTTTTGACCAAGACGATTTAAATTTCGCTGGTACATATGTCATTACCTTAAAAGTTACCGACTCTGCTGGCAATGAAACCATCGTTACCATCAATTTAACCGTTGAAGGTACGACTGCAGCGTTGCCACCAGTACTCAATGGGATTAAAGCTCAACAAACCTATTACATCGGTTCTGGTGACTTCAACCCAATCGCTGGTGTTACTGCAATCGACCCAGTAGATGGCAACATCACAACATCGATTCAAGTCACAGGCACATTGTTATTGGATACCCCAGGACAATATACGTTAACTGTAAGAGTTACGAATCAAGCAGGCGTGAGAGCATCTGCTACCATCACCGTAACGGTTGCTGTTTCCGATATTCCGTTCCAATTAACAACCGACCCAATCGAAATTACGTTATGGCATGCGATGGGTGCATCCAACCAAGCATTGCTTGAAAAGTATGCAGCATCCTTCAAACAAAAATATCCAAATGTCACTGTAGTCATCCCTGCAGGTGTTGGTAACTATGATACTTTAAAGACCAACATGATCAACGCGATTACAGCGAATGCTATGCCTAACTTAGTACAAGCATATCCAGACCATGTCGCTGAATACCTCAATGGTAAAGCGGTATTAAACTTAAATCCATACATCAACTCCACCACATGGGGTCTCAATGGTCCAGATGCATTAACGGATATCATCCAATCCTACTTAGATGAAAACAGCCAATATGACGCAGCAGGAACATATTATTCATTACCATTCAACAAATCCACTGAAGTGATGATTTATAACAAGACAGCGTTTGATGCATTGTCATTACCAGTGCCACAAACCTGGCAAGACATCATTGCTGCTGCACCGGCATTGAAAACTTATGGGGATGCGATTGCAGAAGCCAAGGTCAGAGCGGCTAACCCAGGTATGACTGAAATGGCATTGGCACCGCTCATCGCCGCTGCTAAAGCCTTGATCGTGCCTGCGTCTTATGACTCAACAGGTAACGCGTTCATCACATTCACCAGACAATTTGAAGGTGGATATACCGCACTTAACTACCAAACATTTAAAGGTGAATACCTATGGGTTAATAATGCGAACACAACCGCAGCGATGCAATTCTTGAAAGACAACAAGTCAGTCATCACATTACCAGAATTCTGGGATCAACAATATGCATCTACCCCATTCGTTAACCAACAAACATTCGTTACTATTGGTTCATCTGCAGGTGTTCGTTACAACGTACCTTCTTCAGACCCAACAACAGGTCAACCAGTGTTCCAAATTGGTGTAGCACCAGTGCCTTACAATGCAGCGAAGCCTAATGCGAAAGCAGTCATCCAACAAGGTACAAATATTTCCTTGATGAAGACAGGTACTGCACAACAACAACTCGCTTCATGGTTATTCTTAAAGCACTTAATTAGCTTAGAAAACACCACTGACTGGGCTATGCAAACCGGTTATCTACCTGTTAGAACCAGTGCTTATGAATCCACAACATATCAAAACTTCTTAACCAACCCAACTGCCAACCAATTATATATTTCTATGGCAGCGAATGCGGCATATCTACAAAGAAATAACATGTACTATGACCCAGCATTCATCGGTTCTTCTAGAGCGAGAACACAAGTAGGTCTTGCACTTGAAAGAATCATGCTTGGGGACGGAAACATCGCCGCTGCATTACAAGATGCCTTCACTGAGGCAAACCTAGGCGGATCTTAATTTGAAAAAGGCATTCTTCTTATTGCTACTTGCCGTATTCGTATTCACATTGACTGGTTGTGTTGAAAACCCACCAGTTATTGAAGATACAAGATACACACTCCCTGAGTTGTCGGGCAAGACACAAGCTGAAATTGAAGCAATATTTGAAGAAGTTGGCATTACAGTACAATTTAGAGAGGTTCAAAGTAGCACCATTGCAGCGGGAACCTTTATTAGATACGTCGGATATAATGTAGCCGATAAAGTCGACAAAACCATCACCATTCGTATTGAAATCGCAATTCCAGTCCCATCTGCACCAGTCATCAACGGTGCAGATGAGGCTTCGGTTTATGTCTCAGTACAAGGGAACCCACCAACATTCGATATTTATGAAGGTGTAACGGCCACAGACTTTAAAGGTAATAATATACCGTTTGGCAATTTCTTCTATGTATTAGAAATCAAGGATAGTAATAATAACACACTATCTGAAGTAAACTTCTATCAAATAGGTGTTTATTATGTGACTTACCAAGCGATGAATAGTGGATTATCTACCACAGTTATTCGCAAAATCAATGTCGTTGTCCCACCATTCGATACGAACCATACCGATGGATTACAGCTCGCTGTATCCTACATTGGAAAATCGTTCATCAATGATGGTATTGGCGTGGTTACCATCACGACCCATACGGACGCAGACACCACCAATTTCAGAGATTCCGTAACAGGTGAAAGATTCACTGTTCGATACTTAGGTATTGATGCACCTGAAGCGACATCTAAATATGAACCATGGGGCATCAAAGCTGCCAACTTTGTTAGAGAAAAACTCGACAACGCAGAAACCATCATTCTTCAAGCCGAAGGCACAAGAACCGATGGTAACGGTCGTTATTTAGCTTGGGTTTGGTACATCAAAGATGGTAAGACAAGATTACTCAACCTCGAACTAGTCGAAGAAGCCTACGCTTGGACCAGTGCTGTTGCATCGACTCAATACGGAACCGTATTTATCACCGCACAAGCAGAAACCCAACTTACAGGCAGACGCATCTATGGCGAAGTTGACCCAGATTTTGACTACTCGACGAGTGGTACACCAATCGATATCGGGACTTTACTGGATAATTTTAATGATTATGTAGGTAAGAAAGTTACGATTTCGGGGGTCATCACTTCGAAAGTAGGTAACAGTGTATATATCGAAGATGACAATCGCGGTATTTACATGTATGCAGGTTATGTCATGACCAATGAATTACAAATTGGATATGAAGTAACTATTCAAGGTTTAGTACCTGCCGTTTATTTCCAATCAAAACAGTTATCTAACTATTCGATTGACAACATGATTTTGTTATCGACAGGTAACCCAGTAGTGATCAATACCATCGCAGCCAATCAGGTCTCCCAATATGTAGGAAGAGTGATTAGAATCGATGGTTTGACCGTGACACAGATTCAATTGTCTCAATCCGGTTTAACCACCGACGCATACACTGTGGTAGCAAGAGATTCAAACAACAACACCATCAATATTCGCGTCGATGATTATACGGCGAAAGTCGTTCCAAGCTACACATTTAGTGTAGGCGCACAATTCTCGGTTACAGCCCCAGTCACACAATTTAACTCCGGTTATCAATTGATGTTACCAGGGATGGGCAGTATAGAATTTAATAATTAAAAATGGAGGAAGAAAGTCGAAAATGAGTACCAAAAGATTCAGTTTCACAAAAGGTATCGTCGCACTAGTTCTAACGCTAGTAGCAATTCTTGGCTTGGTTGCATGTGAAACACCTGCAAACCCAGACAAAGAGGCTGTTGAAGCAGCATTAGATCAAGTGGCTTTAGTCTATGGACAAGGCGATTCCGCATCCAGCGTAACAAGAAATGTAACATTACCAAGCGCACTTGGTGAAATTACCATTACTTGGGTATCTAGCAATACAGCTGTCATTTCCAATGCCGGCGTGGTTACTAGACCAAACGCAGACACAGTCGTAACGCTCACAGCAACGTTAACATTACGTGAAGTCAGTGATACAAAAGTGTTCTCACTCACAGTTAAAGCTGCAGAAGCAGCCGCAACACCTGAAGAAGCGCTTGCAGCACTTCAAATTTTCAGTAGCACATTGGTTTACAATGAATCTACTGGCAGATATACCACCACAACTGATTTGTTCTTACCTACAAGATCAATGAAGTTAGACATCACTTGGTCGTCACCAAACACTGCAGTCATCAATACTGCTGGTAAAGTTGTACGTCCAGCGTGGGGTCAATCCGACCAAACAGTCATTCTAGTTGCTTCCGTTGGTGATGCAACCAGAGAATTCATCATCACTGTCCCTGCAATCAATGTTAAACCTAACAGCGTTGCAGTCGCAGAAGCGAAAGACGCATTACTCCTTGCTGGTATCGGCAATGGTGTTGCTGCTGACTTAGTATTACCTACCACTGTAGGTTCTGACGGTGTCACCGTTACTTGGTCTTCAAGCAATCCAGATGTCATTGGCAACGATGGTAAAGTTAACCGTCAATCTGAAAATGTCACTGTTACCTTAACAGCTACCTTAACCAAAGGTACCTCTTCAGATACTAAGACATTTGATGTTGTCGTATTATCGTTCGCACCATACACAGAAGTAGCATCCATCCAAGCCGCAATCGCTCTATCTGTCGCAAATAGACAATTATCACCAGCACCTGACACATACGCTAAGATTGAAGCCGTAACAGTCGTTGGTATCTCTGGCGATGGTTACATGATTTATGATGGCGCAAGCTTATTATTCGTATTCACAAGCGGTACACCAGCAGCATCAATTAAAGTTGGTGACGTTTATGATATCACCGGTTTCGTAGATTACTACTTTGGTTCATGGCAATTCAATGGTACTAAGAGTGCTGAAATGCCTACCATCCTTAAGGCTTCTACAGAACCTGCGAAAGTACTAGAACCAGCTGCATTACCAGGTACAATCACTCAATACATCGCAACCTTACCACAAACATTTACACAAACAGCACCATTCCCTTATGCATACCTACAAATTGAAGGTAAAGTAAGAGTACAACCTACAAGTGATGCTAACTATAATACATTCCTAGTTGACTTTGATTTTGCTGGTCCGGATATCAATTCGTCTGCAAACTCACCATTCACACCGAATGCATTAATGATTTATTACAAATCAAACATGGCAGCATTACGTGAATTTGACGGTCTCAAGGTTAAACTTAATGTTTTCCTATATTCATATAGAACAGACAGAACCATCTTCACATTCATCTTCACCGGTGTTGCTGCAGATATCGAAGTCTTACCTATGACCGATCAAGAATCTGTTGACGCAGCTAAGATTCAAGCAATCGCGGGTCTACCTGCAATTCAAGAAACTGCCGCTACATTGACATTACCTACAGATCTACTCGGTACAACCATCGTTTGGACCTCCTCAAATAATGACTTAATCAACCCTACTACAGGTGTTGTAACACCAGTGGCTGGATCACAAACAGCCGTTACATTAACAGCAACCATTACTAAGGGTGCTGCTTCCGGCGTTCAAACATTCGTTGTTAAAGTCGGACAAATCCCTCTATCCACCGTTCAACAAGTGGTGGATGCTCCAGTAAACTCTACAGTTTACCGTGTTCAAGGTACGGTTACAGCATCTGAATACTACAGAACATACTTCATCCAACAAGGTGAAGCTGGTATCGCAATCTATACATCAAACGCTACCATGTTGGCATTATTAAAAGCAAACGTAGGTAAAGATGTTGAAGTCATCGGTACTAGAGGTGCATTCAATGGCTTAAGACAAATGGCACCGTCCGATATCAAAGCATTAGGTACAACAGGTACTGTTACTGCAGTGAATGTTGACGCTGTCGCATTAAATGCAACAGATATGTTACCTTATCAAGGCAGACTAGTCACATTAACTCAATTAAAGGTTACAAACCGCGCATCTGATTCATTCAATAACGTTACATTAACATTAACTCAAGTTGCAACAGGTAGAACCATTCTTATGAAGTGGGACTCTCGCGTTGTATTATCTTCTGCAGCAGCTACCTTATTGGGTACCTTAACTGTTGGTAAAGAAGTTTCTGTTACTAATGTATTGGCTTGGTTAAATAACCCTTACCTATATTTCACAGATTCATCTATCGTGACTGAAGTCGCTCTAACAGATGCAACTAAGGTTGCTGGTGATAAAGTAGCCTTAACATTACCAGCTGAAGTTAAATCTAACCAAACATTAACATTACCTGCAACAGGTGCTAACGGCGCAGCAATTACTTGGGCAACCGACAATGCAGCAGTCATCACAGCAGCAGGTGTCGTTACATTACCAGTTTCTGGTCAAGTTACAGTTAAATTAACCGCAACCATTACTTTAGGTTCAGTTACTGAAACAAGAGAATTCAACATCGTTGTTGGATTATCTGACCAAGATTTAGTAGACGCAGATGCAGCAGCATTAGTTGTTGCAGCAGCACACACTGCACCTACAACCATCACATTACCTACAACTGGTTCTAACGGTTCTGCAATTGTTTGGACATCTTCAAACAATGCATTAATCGACCCAGCAACTGGCGCAGTCGTGATGCCACAAAGTGGACAAGTTGTCGTTACATTAACTGCAACATTATCCCTTAACGCAGCAACTAAAGTTCAAACATTTGAAGTCACTTTAGGCACAGACACACAACCTGTTGTTTATTCATCAGACCTTTTCATCTCTTATTATATGGAAGGTAGCGTTGGTAACAGAAAAGTTATCGCAGTTTACAACAACACAGGCGCAACCGTCGACTTAACTCAATACAAGATAGGGTCATTAAACAACTTAACTGCAGCTCCAGTTGCAGCAAACATTGCTGGTCCGGCATTAACTGGTGTTCTAGAACACGGTAAAGTTTTAGTAATTTATCATGGAGATATGATTAATGCTTCTAACTCTGCGTATATTGCTAACTTTGCAACAGATATTGCAGCTATCGGCAACGGAAATAGAGCAATCGCATTTAGTTACGCATTTAATGGAACACAAGGTGACATTATTGCTATTGCTAAGAATGTAGATAGTGTTTGGACATTTGTGGATGTTCTCGGTGTTTGGACAACTGCAGTACCATCAGGTACTTCAGCACAATGGGAAACCGATTATACAAAAGATCATACACTTGTTCGTAAATCTACTGTTTTAAATCCAGTCTTAACAACAGAATGGACAGAGTGGGAAGTTCTCGCATCGAACGTCTATGATGTGAGAATGTTGACTTGGAAGTAATCTTATCAATCTATACAAGAAGGACGAACCTCACGGCTCGTCCTTTTTTCGTATTATTCACACACAAGTAGATAAAAATCCATTCTATGATATAATGATTATGCTAAAAAAGAGGAGAAATCTCTATGAAGAAAATCATATCAATCCTATCCATCCTTTTCTTATCTTTAATCATCATTGGATGTACCCCAACCGAATCTACAAAAGTGATTCTACCAGATCTCACAGGACTCAATAAAGAACAGGTCATTGATCTATTAGAACCACTGGATATTGAGTACACATTTGAAGATGTCATCGACAATACCAAAACCAGAAATCGCTTCATCGAATATAAAGGCGACTTTGAAATTGGTGATGAAGTGGAAAAAGGCACCAGTGTGATCATCACATTCGCTATTCACGCCAATGTTTTACCAAATCTTGCTGGTGTGCATAAAGATGATATCGCTGGATACTTCACCAACATGAAACTTTATATCGAGTATCGTGAATACGAAACCAACAGTGTCCCTGAGGGTCAATTCGTTAAATATTTAGAGCCAAGATTTGTAGGACAAATTCTACCGGATAATACAACAGTGGTGATATTTGTTGCGAAAAACTTTGTTGTGGTGGAAAGGGATTTAATCATTTCCAAATACATCGAAGGTGCAACCACCAACAGAGCAATTGAACTCTATAACATTTCTAATGAACCTGTGGATCTTTCTAAGTATCGAATTGGATTATTTTTAGATGGTTCAGAAACAGTGAATGAAATCATCACATTAGAAGGCGTTTTAAACCCTTCGAGCACCTTCGTCATTAGTCATACTGGTTCAAACGCTGAAATCCTTGCTAAAGCCAATTTAATCACCGATAAACTGGTTTTTAACGGTAATGATATCGTTACCCTCATGTTTTATAACAATGAAATCATCGATACTTTGGGTATTGTGGGTTGGGCTCTGGATATCTTTAATAACATCACCTTAATCAGAAACACAAAAGTAACACAACCGAATACCACATTCATAAGAAATGACTGGGATACGTATGCGAAAGACTATATCGAACCACTCGGTACTCACCCTGTTGCATACCCAACCACATTTACTTGGGATTTAAGCTATGCAGAAATCCCATTTAATACCCCTGGCGGTATGGTTCAAGTCTCTTTTGAAAGCAATTACGATGGTGATACAGCCTATTTTATCCCAGGATTCTTAGGGGAACAACGCCTCCGTTTTATTGGTATTGATACTCCTGAAATGGGTTCTGGTTTGGTTGCAACCCAAGCGAAGAGTTATGTGTATAACAAACTCAGATTTGCTTCAGTTATCTATATCCAACACGACCCAAGATCAGGTAGAATAGACTCTTATGAACGCCAACTTGGTTTGGTGTGGTACGATGGTAAACTTCTCAATTACGAACTCGTTTTATATGGTTACAGCCAAAACAATTATTCAGACGATACGCAATCCCTTATTTTTAATGGCATCCCACTCGCCGTATGGATGGCGAATGCAGAAGCGTATGCGAAACAAAACCGCTTAGGCGTATGGGGGTAAGACATGCTAATTAAATACATCAATCGAATTTTGTTTGCGATGATTGCTGCTTTAGGGCTGCTTATGACATACAATTTCACCGATTCTGCAGTTAGAAAAGAGGGTATCCGTAAAGCGGCTACCATTGCGCTTGAAAATGAAGATTTAGATTTCTTTGTACCATTTAAATATTACAACAATGTCAGATTACTGGATGAAATCATTGAAGCAGAAGATCACACATTACACATCATGGTCTATGAAGTGGTATTGGTATCCCGTTCTGTGACATCGAATGAATTCGTCTTTAGGGATGGCATATTCTTTTTGATGGAAAAGATAGAAGGTCCTTCATGGGGTGAATACTATTCCATCAATGTCGTAGCATCTAACAATCAACAACAAGAATACCTTGGATTTCAATTGTTAGATTTCCCGATATTTTCTACCATGAATCCTGACACAGCTGTTCAATTTATCGACCGTTCTCAATTTAAAACTGGTGATAATATTATGCCGATAACCAATATTGAGATGTATTTAGAAGGGATGCAAGACCCTTACATCACCATCCCAGTCAACTTTACAAATGAACGATTTGGCGTGATGAATCAAGTGATCGATTTTTATGAAACAAACGGGGAATTGCCGGAAGAACCATTTGGTAATGTATCGATTTCAACGCGAGTTGAGATTGACTCAACCCGTTGGGTTATTTTGGCTTTGGCGATTTATCTACTCGTAATTGGGGCGTTAACAGCCTTTATATTCACGTATAAAAAGAAAACATTGGGCCGTAAAAAAGCTACCATCGGTGTCGAAAAAGACATCGAAAGATTGGGTCTAAAATGAAATTAAAACCTCCTAATCAGCCGCTGTTATATGGCTTTATTAGGAGGTTTTACTATTTATATGTTTGTATATAGGATGGTTTATTAGTTCAATCTTAAGGTGGTCAAACAGGTATCACTGTCGTAATTCGTGGTTACTATAGAAGTCGCGGATAAATCCCCATAACGGACTGTAATCCTAAGTGTCTTACCACGTGGCAGCCAAATACCGACGAAACCTTTGGCTGAGGATCTTAAAGAACCATCATAAATATTTGTACCGGTGTTTAAATCTGTAATGGTAACTTGAAAAACTGTACTTTTAAGTTCGCCTGTGCAGGTGACTAGATTGTGATTTCCACATGGGTGGGTTTGATCTACGTATGGCGCGAACGATAAGTAAAATAGCCCTTTTGGAACCGCTAAATCAAAAGAAGAAAATTCGTCACCCAATATAAGCTTAGTTCCCGTGATGCTTGCTTTGAAACCAGCAGGCTCATCTGTTTTTCGTTCTAGATAATCCACGATTTCTTGAATAGATAACCCTTCTAAATTGTGACTCTTTAAAAATGTATTTTGTTTTGAATTATCGGATTGCCATACCAATACACCGATCATAATAAAACCAAGGATAACTCCCATCAATACAATAAAACGCTTCATTTTATACCACACCAACACAGTAGTCTATCTAATTTAGTGTTGTATTCCTTTCATTTATGTGACTCAAGAGATGGTTGAAGAAACGGTCGATAACCCAAATGACGTAATTCGCCGAGAATATCGGTGGTAGAAACGTTCTCAGTATCAAAACTGATATGGGCAGTACGTGTAGATAAGTCTAGATCAAATCGATCAACCCCCAACTCAGAAAGTTTTATATCAATACGGTTTATACATCCACCACAATGAATACCCTCGATTTTCACTATAATTTCCATGCGCTTTCACCATCTTTACTTGAAGTATTTCGTAATCATATTAACATAGCGAGGAAACATAGACAATATTTTGGCCATTCATGTTTCATCCATAATTATGTGTTAAAGTATGAGTGAGGTGAAAAAAATGGATAAGAAGAGTGTTTGGATATTTGGTCTGTTTGTTTTAATTATGACCCTTCTGGGGTGGATTTTATATATTCGTTATAGTACGGATGATTATCCCGTGTATGGACACATGTTTGGAAATTGGATGATGCCATTAGGGATGATTGGAATGGGCACTTTTTGGCTTCTGATCATCTATGTTATAGTTAGAAGCTTTAAAGGACAAAATAGCGATAACAAAACCGCCGTTGAACTCCTCAAGTCTAGATTAGCTAAAGGTGAGATCAGCATCGAAGAGTACGAAATGCTTTATAAAAAAATCAAAGGAGAGTAAACATGAAAAAAGTAATAATTGCTATAATGGTGGTTACAGCCATTGCTTTAGGTGCAATTGCTGTTAGGATCAGTGCCAGATCAGCGACATTCGGAGGACGATTTGGGTTCTACAATCCAAGCCTTACCTATGAGTTTCTATATATGAAATCAAGCACGGAACAACAAAGAGAATTGGATTATTTATTAGTTACAGCGATCAAGGACACCGATGGGTTTAACACACTAGCAATCGACGATGCTATAGCTCTTATCAATGATTTGAAACAAGATATCGCTGATAACTATCATTTAAACATTGGTAATTATGGGCCCATGATGGGGAACAATTCGAATCCTAATTGTCATAATGTATCTTATCGTAACGTGACGTTTGAGTGGGTATATGTCCATAGTAATAAGACCACACAAGAAGAAATGATGACATTATTGGTAACAGAAATGCAATTACTAGATTTCAATACCATGTCAGTCGATGACTCGGTAACTCAATTTAGACAAATAAAGACCCAAATAATTGATCACTTAGGTAATGCATAATTGAAATAAGGGACCATAGCCAGCTGTGGTCTCTTTTTGTTGTATAATAAATCGTATAAAAGGGGGTGTTCGTATGCGTATATTGATTGTCGATGATTATAAAAAAATTAACGATTTGCTCGCCAGCATATTAAAACAGTCAGGGTATACAATTTATCAAGCATTTGATGCAAAAGAAGCACTAGATATTCTGTCGAATACAGCGATTGATGTCGTCGTTTTGGATTTGATGCTGCCGGACTTACCTGGTGAACGTGTCATTCAAGACATCCGAAAAATCAGCGATATATACATCATGGTTATTTCTGCAAAAGTCGATGTTGCGAACCGAATCGATGTCATCACGTTAGGTGCAGATGATTATATTACCAAACCTTTTTCAGTGGCTGAAGTGGTAGCGAAACTTAAAAATGTCGAAAAACGACTACAAGTGAAAACACCAACACGATACTCATTTAATGGGGGTCAACTGGTGTTGTTTCCTTTGAGTAAAGAAGTACTTGTGAACCAACAATCGGTATCATTAACCAAGTATGAGTTTGATATTTTATTTCACCTAGCCAGTCACTCTAGCCAAATATTTACTCGTGAAATGATCATCGAATATTGTTTTGAACACAGTGAAGCTTATGATCGTGTCATCGACAGTTTCATAAAAAACATACGAAGGAAAATTGATATGACTACCCTAGTACCTTCTTACATCAAGACGCATTACGGCGTAGGCTATCAATTTGTGGGACAAAAAGATGATTAGTTTAAAACAAATGCTGAATCACAAAATATTCATCATGGTCTTGTCATTGTTCATTGTTTTTATCCTCATTTTTAATACAGCCTATATACTGATTATCAACTTACAGTACCAGCAGGAATCTAAGCGACAATATGAAGCATTAACAACCATGGTCAGCCACTTATCCACGGATAGTCATCAAGCGCTGATTGGTTATTTAGAACATTACACCCACATTCACCAAGTAACCATCACGGTTTTGGGTTTAAATGACGAGCTGATTTATACGAATGATGACTTTCATATCATAGGAAATTATCAAATCGTTCGTTATGAAGGCCAACCTGTAGCTAAAATGGGTGTTGATTTTGAATCGTCTCAGTTATCATCGGATTACGGATATGGCTTTGTGATCATTAATGTTGTTTTGTTCGTATTGTTTCTAGGTGTTTTGATTTCATTGAGGCAATACCTAAACAAATGGGTCGTTTTGATTAAGAAAGATATCGAACAATTGAACATAAATGAAGCTCATTTTTATTTCACTGAGTTTGATCATGTGCATGAAAAGATTGCACTTGAACAAGAAGAAAAACAAAAACAAAAGCACGTGTATGAGGCGCACATACAATCGTTAGCACACGATATAAAAACCCCATTAACGGTGATTGATATATATACTGAGTCCATCCTGAACCATCAAATGGTAGTCACAGAAAACATCATTTCAGACATTCAAGATGAAACAAAGAAAATTGCTGAAATCGTCCCTAAGTTCATCGAAACGGATGCAAACGAACTCAGTTATCAACAAAATATTGCCAGTTTTATTTTTAATTACCATCAAAAATACAAAGAAATCTTTCAAATAAAGCAAATCGAGTTTGATGTAACCTTGGAACCGCTTCAAGTGAATATCTCTAATCAAGATTTATCCCGATTAATGGAACATTTGACCTTTAATGCGTTTTACTATTCAAATCCTAATACAAGAATTCATGTATCAACATCAAATCAAAATCGCACATTGATTATTCAAGATCAAGGCATTGGTATGAGTCAAGAAACTGTCCATGACATATTGAAAGGCAATTATCGATCCGAGGTAGCATCCATGTATCACCAACAAGGTACAGGCATTGGTTATCGTATCATTATGGAAATTATCAACCGAATTCATGCTACAATTGATATTGTCAGTGAAATCAATCAGGGATCAAAAGTTACCATTCATTTTAAGTGACATTCAAATCAGTTACACAGATAAATATCGGATTATTTTGCAGAGGTCACCATGATTAAAAATCGAAACCCCATTTTTGTTTCAATCATTTACGCGATTATTGCAGCACTGTTTTATGGTTTAAGTGCGCCATTATCCAAACTATTATTAAATCAGTTGTCACCCTATACGATGTCATCCCTATTATATTTTGGTGCTGGTATTGGGATGGCCATGATTGTTTTTTTAAGAAGAACAAAACCATCTGAAATCATCGGTGGTTTTAAATCTAAAGATATCCCTTATATCGTTATGATGGTGATATTGGATATCATTGCTCCCATATTGTTGATGTTTGGTTTACTCAAAACGAACGCATCCACGGCCGCTTTACTCAATAATTTTGAAATCATATTTACGGGCTTGATTGCGATGGTTTTCTTCAAAGAACATATCAGCAAAAAGATGTGGCTTGCCATATCGGTGATTTTAGTATCCGGTTTTTTGTTATCCTTGGAAGATTTTACTACATTTCAAATCTCCTTAGGTGCCATCTTGGTTTTATTAGCCAGTTTATCCTGGGGATTGGAAAATAACTGTACACGTATGTTGTCCCACCACGACCCGTTGTACATCGTGATTATCAAAGGGGTAGGGTCTGGTATTGGAGCAGCGATCATCGCACTATCATTTAATGATTTTGGCGGGTCATGGGTATACATGGGTTTAGCCTTATTATTAGGTTTTATCTCATACGGTCTAAGTTTATATTTTTACATCAGTGCACAAAGACATTTGGGTGCGCTTAGAACGAGCGCGTATTACGCAACCGCGCCATTTGCAGGGGCACTGTTCTCATTTGTTTTGTTAAGAGAATCTCTATCTTTGGTATTTGTCATTGCCTTCATATGCATGGCTTTGGGTACCTATTTAGCGATTCTAGAAAATAAAAAAGACTAAGCAAAATCGCTTAGTCCAGTGAAGCACGACATCATCGTGCTTTTTTCTTTGGTAGTGGAATAAATATTGAGGTTACCTTTGCGTAGGCTTGATACGCTTCGTTGTTCTTATATTTTTTTTCTAGTAATGGGACACCAGACACAAAAACGAGTAAGTAGTTGATGAATGCTGGACCGATGATGGCAGCCCATACCCAGGGATTTCCACCGGATAAGGCGACGACCCAAACCGCCCACCACATCAAGGCTTCACCAAAGTAATTTGGATGTCTCGTATACTTCCAAACCCCCGTCATTAGAATTTTGCCTTTGTTGGCAGGGTTGGACTTGAATACTTTCAATTGATGGTCACCCAAGGCTTCAAAATAGAACCCAATGACCCAAAGGACAATACCAACGATCAATACAATTAAACCGAGTGTGGATGTTGCATAAGTAGCATCTAGATTAACAACCATGATTGGCAACGCAATCACAAACAAGAAACTCATTTGTAACATAAAGACGAAGAAGAAGGCTTTAAGTTTTAGATTGGTTTTCCATTTTCGCTTCATATCGACATAACGGAAATCCTCAGGCTTATTCCAATTACGGATGCCTAAGTAGAAGAATAATCTAAACCCCCAAAGCAATACAAGACCCGTAACCGCAAGTTGTGGGATAGTATAACTACCACCGCTGATCAAAGCCGTGACAGCAACCACAACAAACCCCAAACCCCAAGCAACATCGGCTAGGCCATTGTTGTTTTTGATTTGTGCAATGATGAAGAATATCACAAAGAATACAAATAAAGCGAGAAATACGTGTAAGAATAACATAGGCTAGTCCTTTCTTATATAAGCAACCGCTACAGTACCAATACCAGAATTCATCGCGATGATCGTGGATATATCAGAAACGTATAATGGCTCAATGCCGGTAATTTCCTTTAATACGGATGCATAATAATCACAGCGTGACTGTGCATTGACATGGACCAAAGCATAGGACTTAATTCCGTGTTGTTGAACCATTTCAGTGATGTGCCTAAAGATCTTTTTGTCACTCATCTTTTGACTAAATGCTTTGTCAAAGATGATGCCATTGCCTTCATCATCGATGGAGATGACAGGTTTTAACAACACAATCAAGAAGTCCCCTGCCTCTTCAGGTAGCGGGATGAATTGATTCGTAAAATTCTTTCATATTTATTTCACAAAACCCATAAATAATGTTATAATATAGTTG
>JAVBWN010000033.1:0-3378 GCA_036677365.1 Acholeplasma sp. | reverse complement strand
GATTTTTGTTTCTTTACTGAATCTTGATGCTCTTGACATAAAGAAAAATCCCCTCTCTGTAAACTTCTACAAACTTTAATTATTTGTAGTGTCTACTTTAAGGGGATCATATCAATGGCTGTCCGTTTTTCTAATAATTTCCGTTTTTGACTTTGATCTTGTTTAAATACATGAATTCATCGGCCTTTTTGATGTCATCATAAATCTCTTCATCGATCGATTCTTTCACCACAAATCCAAACGCGGTGGATGGCTGAAAGTCTTTGATTTTCATGGACTTTAATTGATCGTAAATGATGGTTCGCAGTTCTAAAGCGGCGATATTATCCGTATTCGGTACGAAGATTAAGAATTCATCCCCACCAACCCTAAATTGGTATGGGGTTGGGATAAACTGGCGAATGATGGTTGCGGTTTGTTTGATGTAATAATCACCCATGTGATGGCCAAAGGTATCATTCACCCGTTTCAAATCATTTAAATCCATCGAAATGATACAAAGTGGTAACCGTTCAGGACGAATGATGTCTTCAATGACGTGGTCCAAATAGTGCCTGTTATATAACCCAGTTAAAAAATCATGGTAAGACAAGTATTCGATTTCTCGTTGTTTTTCAATGAGTAATGTGATATCTCTCGCAATCCCTGCGAATCCAGTCACTGCGCCATCTTCAATGATGGCAGAAGCGTTCGTTTCATAAAAACGCCACGTCCCATTGGCGTGTTTCAAACGAAACCCACTGATGGTTTGTGATTCTTCGGTAAGTGATAAGGTTTCGAAAAAACTTAGAACGCGTTTGATATCCTCAGGATGGACAAACGGTTTAAATGATTTACCTAGGGTATTGGCCCTTGCATAACCCAAGCGTTTTGACCAAGCATTGGACAAATAGGTAAAATTACTGTGAATGTCAATTCGATAGATGATGTCAAAGGCGTGTTCAACAATTTGTCTTAAATTACGTTCACTTTTTTCTAGTTCTAGTTGAGCATTTTTGGATTCAGTGATATCGATGTGTGTACCCATCGCGATTAATGGCTCACCGGTTTCTGACCATTCAACGATTTGACCACTATCGAGTACCCATATCCAATACCCCAATTTATGTTTCATTCTAACTTCAACAGAATAAAATTCCTCTTCTTTATTGAACAGTTTTTTGAAGGCTTCATCTGATTTTTGTAAATCATCTGGATGGACGAATTTACACCATGTATCTAAACTCACAGGTGATAATTCAGCCAAAGAAAAGCCAATCATTTCGGCCCAGCGTTCGTTATAAATGGTTTCATTGGTTTTAATGTTCCAAATCCAAGTCCCTGCATTCATCGCCTTGACAATCATGCTGCCAAAAGGGTCAAAATCGAGGTATTTTTTATGCATCGATGACATCCCACCTATCCATGAAGGTATTGACTCATGTCTAATTTTAAGTTATTATATCATATTTTAATAGAATAAACCATTTCGTTTAAGTTTCAAGATATTAACAATAAAAATGCAACATTGACAAAAACAGTTCAATTAAATGATACCTAAAATCAAGTATAGACATGGATTTGTTATAGATTATATTGTCTCGATACGGTAAAATAACAGTAAGAGGTGATACTGTGCAATACAAGATTGAAGGGGGTCAACTCCCTGTGGTCATCGTTGAACTCGATGAAAACGAACAAATCGTCACTGAAGGTGGCGGTATGTCATGGATGACAGAAAATATGTCGATGGAAACCAAAGGTGGCGGTTTAGGTAAAGTCTTTGGCAGAATGCTTTCAGGTGAAGCTTTATTTCAAAACATCTACACCGCCAAAAATGGACCAGGGATGATTGCTTTAGCATCCTCATTACCGGGGACCATCATGGCCGTTCATGTCCAAAAAGACAAACCGTTCATTGTCCAAAAAAAGGCATTCCTTGGGTGTGAATCCTCGGTTGAACTCTCGATTTTCTTCCAACGTAAATTAGGCGCTGGCTTTTTTGGCGGTGAAGGTTTCATCATGCAAAAACTGACTGGTGAAGGCATCGCGTTTGTGGAACTCGATGGCTATGTCAAGGTGTACGAACTTGAAGCCGGTGAAAAAATGATCATCGATACAGGGTACTTAGCGGCGATGGATGCGACGGTATCGATGGACATCAAGACGGTGGGTAATTTGAAGGACATGGTTTTTGGTGGCGAAGGGATTTTCCATACCGTCGTCACTGGCCCTGGTAAGGTGTACTTACAATCGATGCCAGCATCGAAATTCATGTCACCTGTTGTCCACAAATAATGCGTAAAGTCATTTTATACATCGCCACCTCTTTAGATGGCTATATCGCTCGAGACAATGATGCCATCGATTTTTTGGCTGGACATACCGATGAGGTGGTTGATTATGGGTATGACCAATTCTTAAGTACCATCGATACCATCATTTTAGGGAGTAAAACATATTACGAGTTGATTCATCATATCGCCATTGATGCATGGCCATACACTGGCAAGGCAGTGTATGTTTTTTCAAGTCGCTTGAAAGGTTCAAACGAAGAAGTGACCTTTGTTGAAGGTGATGTGGTCTCCTTCGTGGAAAACTTAAAACAAACCGAAGGTAAAGACATTTGGATTGTCGGTGGCCGAGGTGTCATAGACCCATTGTTCAAAGCCAAAGCCATTGACCGATTGGTGTTGACATTGATTCCAAACATCATCGGTTCTGGCAAACGATTGTTTCCAATATTAGAGAGCGATACACCACTTAAACTGGTATCGAATGAAACATTCAATGGTATGGTCATGTTGACCTATGAGAAGAGGTAACAATGAAGCTTTATATCAAAGATTTTCTCATCTTTTTAGTCATCTATGACATCGGATTCGCCATCAGTGCACTTATAGCTGCTCAAATGACGACATCGATTGTTTTACAATTGCTTTATTTGGATATCCTATTTACCATCTTGATTTTTATCATGTCATTGATATTCAAAAACTCGAGCTTATATGACCCGTATTGGAGCGTTGTCCCACCCATGTTGATGGCCTATGCTTTGATTAAGATGGATGCACTGACACCGCTCAACCTGTTGGTTCATTTAGGTATATTCATTTGGGCACTCCGTTTGACTTACAATTGGATGGTCATGTGGGATGGGTTCAAACACCAAGATTGGCGTTATACGATGTTGAAAGAAAAAACCGGGTCACTGTACCCAGTGGTGAATTTTTTAGGCATACATTTATTCCCAACCTTGATTGTCTTCGCTCAGATTTCGGTATTTTTAACAACACAATCAAGAAGTCCCCTGCCTCTTCAGGTAGCGGGATGAATTGATTCGTAAAATTCTTTCATATTTATTTCACAAAACCCATAAATAATGTTATAATATAGTTG
>JAVBWN010000032.1:0-7827 GCA_036677365.1 Acholeplasma sp. | reverse complement strand
AGTTAGAATCAAAAGAGGTTTATATAAGAGTCAAAAAGGCACTTTGATAAATGCAGATCAAAATGCCTCATTAAACATGATTAGAAAAGGTAATCCCGATGCCTTATGGATAGGGAATAAAGGCGTGAACACGCCTAAGCGTACATACCTATTTGGTGTGTAGTCGCTTTAAATAAGACGAGTTAAATCGTTAAGAGGAGAATCATTCTGTAAAGGGGGATTTATTCACCTCTTTGTTCTTGGTATAAATAAATAATCAAGTCTTGTTATAAAATACATTAAATGATACAATCAACTTACTGGAGGACGATGCAATGACACATAAGAAACCTTTGATTTTGACTTTGATGTGTTTAGCATGCTTGATGTTTTCGGCCTGTACAAACGAACCAACATTCAAAACCCCGATAGAACGCGCATTGGATTATAATTTTAGAGCGGATTCCCTGGGCGTAACCATCACCTATGCTTATGGCACAGGTGCGAATGAGCGCTATTTTGAGACCTCTTATGCATTTTATAATGATGAAAAATTCCAAACCGGTACGTTGGATGAAAACGGACTTCTATATTATAATTACGTTCACGAAGATCAACCTTACAGGGTTTACGAATACAATGGCCAATATTTTTATGAAGAAGCATTCACTTATTTTACAGGCGATTGGCATTTAAATCCTATTTTTCAAAAAATACGCTTGGATGATGATTTAGTTTACGATGAAAATACGGCCAGTTATCAAACACACATTTCTGGTACAGAGATGATGACCTCATACAGTGCATTAGACACATTGATTATGGAGATGACTGGGGATTCAAGGTATGAAGATATCCAAGGATTGGATCAAATTTTAGTGGATATTTATTTGGAATTAGATATTGAAACTGAACGCATCACTACCATGCGCATCGATATTGAAGACTATTTAAAAGCAGTCAACCAATTTGGCTTATTTGAGAACAATACATTAATATTGGATTTCAACTATGACTTAGAAAAATGCCCGGATGTGTCATTTAACGACATGATTACTGACGACGCTGCTAGATGGCCAATGCTGAAGAGTCATTCCGTTACTGTGGGTGAGGTATATCACACAGAAATACAATACCCAGAAGACTCGGATATGATTAAGCTTACCTTGACCGAATATGCAAACATCAAGATTGAATCGACAGGCATTTATGTACGGTATTACTATTATCAACATTACCCCGATGACGTTTTTTTGAACAACATCAGCATGAGTGTGGGGATGTATTATGGCTTTGGTGCAGGCACAGTCTACATTCGTATTGAAGGTACGGGTCAAGTAGGCGAAGCCACATTTCAATTGATTGTCGAACCTTAAGGTAGGTATCATTCAAAACAGTGGAGGATTTATATGAATCGCATGAAACGTTTGTTGTGTATAGGTTTATTTCTCGGTTTTTTTCTCGTATTGACTGCTTGTGAATCGTCCATCGATGACCCTATTGAAAACATCATTGAAGACCCAGTTGAAAATGCGATAGTTCATGCAGCGTATACGACATTAGATACGTTTGAAAGCGTTAGGGTTGATTATGAGATGACCTTTGCGCCTTATGGAGACCTAAGTAAACGTACTTCGATTTACATTTTTAACGATCCTATGGTTCAAGCAGGATTCTGGGGGAATGAAAAAATGGACTCAATCCTCTATGTTCATGAAGAAAATGTTTACCGTGTTATAGGGTATCAAGAGGAGTATATTTATGAAGATTACCCATACATAGGTAAGGACCATTGGAAACTGAACAAAATCATCTTAAGCAAAAACTTGATTGAGGATGAATTTACCACAGTTGGCAACATCCAAGCCTATCCAGTGACCATTACCGCTAGGCAATTGATCGATGATTATCCGACACTGGCAGCCATGATTAAAGGATTTCAAGACCCTAAGAATGAGAAAACCAATCCTATTTTGACCAATGTCACTGTGGATTTTATAATAAACATCGACACTATATCCAAAAAAATTGTCAGCATAGAAATCGATTTATTGGATTATCTTGTGGCGCAATACGAAAAAAAAGCCGGTAGTTTGTATTATGATATTCCGACTTTGATGCAAATCAAGTTATCGTATGATGAAATAGCCATTCCTAGTTTGATTTGGGAAGACATGGTTGCAGACGATGCTTGTGCATCGGTGAATGGATTACATCACGTCGTGAAAGTTGGTGAAGTCAACTACACTCAAATTCAGTATAATTATGATACGGATTTACTCGTGTTGACAGTAGATAATCTTAATTTCTACCGTATGACCTCTACCAACGATGTCTTACCCTATGTTATAGTAAAGAATTCATCGGGTGATATCATTGATTTTGAAATATCTGATACGGTTAGATTAGACCCAGGCACTTACTATTTTTATGTGAGTCGATGGGAAGTCGGTGAAGTTTCACTTCTGATTGAAAAGATATAAGCAGAGCGATCTGCTTTTTCTTTTTTGTGTTTTCGTGGGATTTAGCTTTTACTGTTAAGGAAGGCTTAAAATCATGTATAATGATTACGTACGGTGATTTTTATATGAATATAAACAAACTAAAAAAACAGGAAATACCCAAACATGTCGCCATCATCCTTGATGGCAATGGCAGATGGGCAAAAAAAAGAGGGTTACCTCGAACATATGGGCACTACCAAGGTGGCTTAAACATTGGTAAAGTCGCAGAGCATGCAGATGAACTTGGCATAGAAGTTTTAACCGTCTATGCTTTTTCAACTGAAAACTGGTCAAGACCCAAGGATGAAGTCGATTATTTGATGACTACCCCAATCAAAGAGTTTTCTAAATATAGAGATAAGATTGTTAATTCCAATATTCGAGTGAAACATGTAGGACGAAGACAAGAGCTTTCAAAAGAATTACTTGAAATCATTGATGATTTAGAAGCCCAAACCAAAGATCATACAGGCACGCTTTTACAAGTGGCTTTCAATTATGGTGCTTATGATGAATTATTAACTGCCTATCAACACATGATGGCAGAAGGCATAACGCAACCAACCCAACAAGATGTGTATGACCATCTTATGGTTAAACAACCAGTCGATTTACTCATTCGCACCAGTGGTGAACAAAGGGTGTCGAATTATTTATTGTGGCAAATCAGTTACGCCGAGTTTTACTTCACCAAAACGCCATGGCCTGCGTTCAACAAAAAAGCTTTATGGAAAGCCATCCAACATTATCAAAAACGCGATAGACGCTTTGGAGGACTTAAAAAATGAAACAAAGAGTAATTACTGGCGCAGCTTTGCTGGCAATATTCATACCGATTGTCATGTTAAAAGAGTTATTCATCGTGTTCCAAATGGCGATGATCGCGATGGTCATCGTAGGCTCACTAGAATTGATTAACATGTACAACAAGCAAAAAAAGTTTTCCAAGGTACCGAGTGCACTCACTGTTGTCGCCGCGATATTGACTTATCTCACCGCAGTCATCGCTTGGAGTAGCGACACCATTTTGCCGGGACTAACCCCAATCGACATCAAAGTCAACTTTGTTGCGATTGCGATGGTGGTTGTATTTGTGATGTTTGGTCTGATCGTATTTTATGACGATTATGACGGTTCAGATATTGGTAAATCGATTACAGTCATCTACTATATGGGCTTAGGTGCAGCAGCCATTTCCATTCTAAGATTGATTGGTATGAGATTCATTGTGTATTTATTCCTAGTCACCATCGCAACCGATATGTTTGCGTATTTCTTTGGTGTTCGTTTTGGTAAACATAAAATGGCACCTAAGATTAGCCCAAAGAAATCGTGGGAAGGTGCATTCGCTGGCACCATCATCGCGACCATCCTAGGGACAGCTTTCGCATTGTTCTATGGCGATATCTTTACATGGCAGTTTTTAAATGACCCATTTCAACAAACTTTATTGCAAAACTTTTCATCCCTAGGGTATGAACCCCTTTGGATTCAAGCATTGGTATTCATCCCAATCACCATGGTCGCATCCATCTTAGGACAAGTCGGGGACTTGGTTGCGAGCAGATTGAAACGTACGTATGAAATTAAAGACTTCGGAAAAATCTTCCCAGGTCATGGTGGGGTCCTAGACCGTTTTGATTCAGCCATCTTTGTTGCGTTATTTTTAGTGGCTGTCTTTATGGCGATCAATACACTATTCCCACTCGTCAGCACGTTCATCTTATGAAATCGATTTATATTTTAGGCGGTTCTGGTTCAATTGGAACTCAAGCCCTCAACGTCATTGAACAATACCCCGACAAATTTAAACTGATAGGTATTTCTTTAGGCAATCGAAACAGCGCTTCGAATGCCATGATCATTCAAAAATTCCAACCTGAAATGGTTGTCTTGAAAGACGACACACATTTAGATGAATACAAAAAAATAGCACCAAATACCCGTTTTGAACTGGGGGATTCCGGTCTATTAGCATTAGCAAACTACCCTAAACCAGGGCTTTTAGTGAATGCATTGATGGGGTCTGTGGGATTATTACCAACCGTTAGAGCGATACAGTCCAAAAAGAATGTGGCACTTGCCAACAAAGAAACCCTCGTGATGGCAGGCGATTTGATCAATCAATTTGTCAAAGAACATGGGGTGGAACTCATCCCAATTGACTCAGAACACAACGCCATTTTACAAGCCCTTTTGGGTGAATCTAAGGATGATATCCAATCCATAACCATCACAGCCAGTGGTGGGTCTTTTAGGGATTTAACACGAGAACAATTGAAATTTGTCACCAAAGGGGATGCATTAAAGCACCCAAACTGGCACATGGGTGCTAAAATAACGATTGATAGTGCAACCATGATGAATAAAGGTTTAGAAGTCATTGAAGCCCATCATTTGTTTGGTATCCCTTATCAACAGATTAAGACAGTATTACATAAAGAATCCATCATCCATGGGATGGTGACATTTAAAGATGAATCTACCAAAGCCATTTTGGGTTATCCAGACATGCGTATGCCGATTTTATATGCGTTAAGCTACCCGCGCCATTTGGCACTCAATATAAAACCTTTAGATTTATCCACCCTAGGAACACTGACATTTAAACCGATGGATTTTGACAGATACCCATTGCTTGCACTCGCATATCGTGTGGGTGAAATGGGCGGATTATATCCAACCGTGATGAATGCGGCGAATGAGAAAGCAGTAGCACTATTTTTAAACAATGAGATCACGTTTTTAGACATCGAACGATTGGTCATTGAAGCAGTAGAATCATTTAAGGAAAACAAAGTAAATCCAACCTTAGAAGATATCTTAAGCTGTAACCACAAGATTTATGAAAAGGTAGGCAAGTAAACATGGAAGTTATTATCAACTTATTGGCCTTCGTATTCTCTTTAGGGCTCATCGTAGCCCTGCATGAACTTGGACATTTCTTCTTTGCAAAAAGAGCATCCATTTTATGTTTTGAATACGCTGTAGGCATGGGACCTGTGGTTTGGTCCACGCGTAAAGGGGAAACCCAATACGCAATTAGAGCGATACCCATTGGGGGATTCGTCTCGATGGCAGGTGAACAAGATTTATCTGTGGTCCTTAAAAAAGGCGAAAAAGTAGGTCTAAATTTAGAAGCAGGTGAAGTCAAAGACATCATCTTAGGTGACTTTCAAACGGCTGAAATCTCGATGATTGTTGCTTCATATGACCTTTATGATAAAGGGAATCAGGGCTTATATATCGAAGGCGAAGTCGATGGAATTAGCAGATTTTTAACGGTTAAAAAAGATGCATTTTATGTTTTTTCAAATAAGAAGCGATTACAAGTCGCACCTTACGAAAGATCGTTTGAATCCAAAACCTTATGGCAACGCTTTTTGACGATATTTGCGGGACCCGCAATGAATTTCGTATTGGCATTTTTCCTCTTCTTAATCGTTGCTTCGATTCAAGGGAAACCACTTAATGTTAACCGTGTTGGTAATGTAATTGAAGGGAATCCAGCTTTCATCGCTGGCTTACAAAAAAATGACCAAATTATTCGCATTGGCGCGATGGATGTGACCAATTGGCAAGACATTGGTACTGCCCTCCAAAGTGTGAGTGGTCAATCGGATGTTTTAATCCGTGTTGTTAGAAATAATCAAACCATCGACTTGTTGGCTAACCCTAGGGTAGACATCAACTCTATGGGGATATCAAACTTTACAGGAACGGTTGTGAATGGTTCGAATAATGGTGCCATTGTCGGTAATGCTTACGGTAAAGCAGATGGTTTACTTGAAGCCGGCGATATCATCACATCTGTGAAATTGAACGACATAACTTACCCGATTTTGACCTGGGCTGATTTGGTTGATTTTGCTAAAACAACCAATGGTGGGTCCGTCTTCGTTACGTATACCCGAGGTAGTGAAACCAAAACAGTCAATTGGGTGGTTTGGGAAAATGAAGTACTCAGCAGTCAAGGTGTGCCAAGTGTTACGACAACCATTGGAATTGAGCCGAACTTCCGTTTTGATTTTGGATACGCCATCGTCTCAGGATTCACCGGTATTGGTGATTCAGTCAATCAAGTCATCGCTGTTTTAGGCTTATTATTTGGTGGGTCGGATCAAATCGGATTGAACGATTTATCCGGTCCGGTGGGGATATTCAACATCGTTGGACAGTATGCGAAACAGGGTTTAGGTGCCTATTTATGGTTTGTTGCTTTCCTATCGGTGAACATTGGCGTTATGAATTTATTGCCGATCCCTGCGCTTGATGGCGGCCGATTGGTATTCTTAGGCATCGAAGCAGTGATCAGGCGTCCTCTAAACAAAAAAGTTGAAAATACAGCGAATAACGTTATGTTCTTCTTACTCATGGCCTTATTTGTCTATGTTACCTTCTTTGATATCTTGAGGTTATTCTAATGAAAATATACACCAAACGTGGCGATTTAGGTGAAACAGACCTCATCTCTAAACGCGTCATAAAATCGAATTTAGCCATCCATTTGGTGGGTGAAATCGATGAAGCATCGGCTCGATTGGCTTTGTGTAAACATTATATCGACGATAATCATATTTTAAAAAAGTTATCCGAAGTCGATCATTACTTATTCCTCATCTCATCCATCATTGTGGATGTCGAAGATAAACTTCAAATCAGAATACCCGAAGTCGCGGTTACTCAATTAGAAGAGGACATCGATGAGATGGACAAAGTATTGCCAGTTCTGAAACGATTTATCACTTATGATGGGGGGATAGATGCCATCCAAATATCGCTCTTGCGTACCCAAGTACGAAAAGTAGAACGTTTGTTGGTAGACTACCCAACCCATGAATTGGTGTTAAAGTATATGAACCGCTTATCGGATTACTTATACACCCTCATGCGTTATATGAACTTCATTCAAAACATCGAAGAAACCAAGCGAAGCTAACCAAGCTTCGTTTTTTCTTACGTATGTGCATGTAACGCACAGGCGCATTTTTAATTGGTTCTTAAGGCGTGATAGGGCGAAATAAAGCCAAAAAATCTTTTTTCAAATTTTTGAGAAAATGTGTTGACTTTAATTTTCAACTGAGATAGAATAATACACGGCCGATACAGAAAAGGGCTCAGATAACAAAAATGAGAAAACAAAAGAATTAAAAAAGTTGCTCAAAACGGTTGACTTAAAAACTTAGCCATGTTATTATAAATGAGCGCTCAAATGAGGGCTGCAACGTAGGTCTTTGAAAACTGAATGATGATGAGTGTATAAAGAATAAACATAAAAGCAATTCTAATGAAAGTTTAGAATAAAAAGATAAGAGCTAATTCTTACAATTCAAATATATTTTGG
>JAVBWN010000031.1:0-76974 GCA_036677365.1 Acholeplasma sp. | reverse complement strand
CGAAAAACTGATGAGCCTAGGGATCATGACCTTAAATGAATCCAGAGCTTTGCTTGGACTAGAACCTATTGAGGGTGGAAACAAGCGACTGCAATCGCTCAACTTTGTGGATGCGGATAAGGCAAACAAATATCAAGTTGGTGAGGAGAACAAAGATGAAAGTCACAGTTAATGGAACGATATCAAAAGAAGCACTCAAAGTGATTCTAGAAACGCAGAAAGCAAAATCACAAATCATTGATGAGTTTTGCAAAGAGAATAAAATAACTAGTTTTCACTACAAGGATTCAGAACTTGAATACATTGTAGAAGGAAAACCTATCAAACCAAAAATAGAGGTGAGAACCAATGATTAAAGAGACAAGACTTGCGGATGTTAAGTTTGAAGAAGCTGAAGGTAAGATGACCCTAGAAGGTTATGCGATTGTGTTCAACCAGGAAACACTCATCGGAAATGAAGAGTACGGTTTCGTTGAGTCAATCGACCATCGAGCGTTACAAAACACTCAGATGAAAGATGTACCTATGAAGTATAACCATATGGACTCATACCTTATCATCGCTCGAACTAAGAATAAATCACTGACATTATCGGTCGATAACATTGGCTTGAAAGTACAAGCTGAATTAGTCGACACACAATCCAATCAAGACATCTACAAGATGGTCCGCAGTGGCCTACTTGATAAGATGAGCTTTGCTTTCACTGTTGAAGAACAGTTATGGAATAAAGAAGGCAAAATCCCTAAACGTATCATCACTAAAATCGGAAGGCTCTATGATGTCTCAGTGGTAGATACTCCAGCCTACGATTCAACTAGTATATATGCTCGATCTTTGGAGTCTATGGATGTAGAACTAAAGGCTATGGAGTTAGAAGAGCAGAAACAGCATGTTGAAGTGATGAAAAAGAAAATCCGTATCAAAACAAATTACTAAATCAAAAGGAGAAAAAATCATGAATTTAGAAAAAAGACGTAAAGAAATTGAAGCACGCTTAACTGAGATTCGCTCACTTGTTGAATCGGAATCAGATGTAGCAAAACTTGAAGCATTCGATACTGAATGCAATACCCTACAAGAGGAACGCTCTGTCATCGATAAAAAGATGATGATTGCTTCCAAAGTCGAAATCAAACCGATTGTCATTGATGCACGAACCGACAATAAGGAAACCCTAGAACTACGCGGTAAACAGCTCCGTGAAAATCGAGTTATCCAAGTATCAAGTTCGGAAGTTTTGGTTCCTGAAACGGTGTCAAATGGTTTAGCACCAGTTCCGTATGCCCAAGTATCTACTTTGGTGGACAAGGTCAATATCATCAACCTTAACGGTGGTGAAACCTACAAGAAATCATTTGTGAAATCGAATGGCATTGCTGGAACTACCCTTGAAGGTCAAACTTACAATGAGACTGAACCTACATTTGGCTATGTCACCATTACGAAGGTTAAGATTACTGCCTACACCGAAATCACAGAAGAACTTGAAAAGCTTCCAAGCATTCCTTATCAAGCAGAGGTACTTAGAAACATCAATGTATCCTTGAAAAAGAAAATCTCTGAACAAATCCTACGAGGTGCTGGAACATCGAACACTTTCACTGGTATCTTCAGCGATCAAGCAGTTGCATTATCGGATACGACTCCGCTTGAAATTTCCGCAATCACTGATACGACTTTGGATGACATCATTTTTGCTTATGGTGGGGATGAAGAAGTTGAGGGTGGTGCAGTTCTTATCCTGAATAAGAATGACTTGCGTGCATTTGCTGGTCTTCGTACTTCCGAAGGTCGTAAGGTTCATACCGTTGATTACATCAATCAAACCATCGATGGCATTCCATATGTGATCAACTCACATTGCAAAGCGATCGCTGACAGTGCAACCACTGCAGGTGAATATGCGATGGCTTATGGTTCACTCAAGAACTATGAAGTGCCTATCTTCTCACCAGTTGAAATTGGCAAATCGACAGATTACAAATTTAAAGACGGCATTATCTGCTACAAAGCATCCGTATTCACTGGTGGTAATGTGGTAGGTTATAAAGGTTTCCTTCGTATCAAGAAGAAAGCCGCTGCCTAATCGGAGGGACTAAATCATGGCCATACTCGATACAGTGAAGAAAGCACTCTTGATTCCTCTAACAGAAACATATGCTGATGAGGAGTTGTTGTCTCATATTGAGGCTTGTAAAGAACTCATTCGTTCTGTCGGTGTGGCCGATGATGTGGTAAATGGTGAGGGAGTCCCAATCGTGGATTCCCTCATCCTTATTTACTGTAAGACGTTCTTTGGTTTTAAGAACGATGGGTCTGTGAAAGAACTTCCGAAGAGTTTTGAAATGCTCATCAAACAGCTATCATTCACGAAAGGAAGTACTTCCTAATGTTTCCAAGCTCTCCTAACATAAAAGTAACGCTTCTAAAACTAGCCAACACACCAGATTCTATCGGCAATCGAACACTATTACTTACAAGCTCTAAAGAGGTTATTGGGATTAATCTTTCAGTGACTTCAAAAGAATATTATGAAAGCAAGAAAACAGACATCAGAATTGATGTTGCAGTCAAGATTCAAAGCTTCTTATATGATGGATCGAGACATGCATTGATTGATTCAAAGGTTTATAAAATCGAACGAACCTACATCAGCGGTCAGTTTATTGAGCTTTATTTTGTTGAAACAAAGATTAAAAAAGGTGATATTGATGGTCTCATTGGATGAATTAGCACTTGGAATTAGTGAACTTGTCGAATCTTATGCAGAAGATATCATCAAAGAAATGGAAAAAGTACTAGACGAAACCGCAGATAAAGTATTGGCTTACATTCAATCAAAAGCACCGAAGAGTGGTCAGGCATATGGTTTTGCAGAATCGTTTGTTGCTATTCCTGAAGGTGAGGGGATTAATAAGCGTATCGCCATCTATTCAAGCACTAAAGGAAGGCTAACTCATTTACTTGAGTTTGGATTTACACATCGTGGTGGTAAGTTTGTGGGACCACGTCCATTCATGCGACCGGCATTTGATGCATTCGCACCGGATATGGTTGAGAAAATCAAATCGATTATTGAAAGAGGTGGATCCGCATGAGTTTTATAGAACAACTATTCCAGATACTTGATGGTGTTTTACCAAATCGAGTATCTTATGGAACAAACATAATCGATGCAAACGAACTCCATGTATACCCATTTATTGTCTATCAAGAAATCAGCGATAGAGTTCAAAACTATGCAGATAACATAGCAGCAGTTCGTATTATCACCTATCAAATCACACTTGTCACAGAATCAAAGAACCCAATCTTCGAAGAGCAACTAGAATCAGCTTTATATCAATCGGGGTTCAATTATCAAATGATTACAGAATACGTCAATGACGATAACTCGGTCAATCGAGTATATGAAATCAAACAGGAGGAAATAAAATATGAGTAATAAAGTTACTTTCGGACTTACCAATGTCCACTATGCACTCGCTACGATTGGAACCGATGGTTCCTGGACTTTTGGAACGCCTAAACGTCTGGTAGGTGCTCAAGAAATCACTACTGAAATCATCGGTGGTAGTTCACAAGTCTATGCAGACGATAAGGTTATCGCAACCCTAGTATCCAATTCAGGCTCAACCGTCACTCTCAAGTTTACAGAGATTGATGATGAATTTAAAAAGGATATCTTTGGTTTCAAGACAGACACCAATGGCAATTTTGTCGAAGTTGTCAACAATGAAACCAAGACCTTCGCATTGGGATACGAAATTCAAGGCGATGTCAAAGCACGTCGCATTTGGTATTACCTATGTACAGCGACACCTTCAGGGGATGCAAGCAAATCCAAAGCGGACTCCATTGAAGCCAATTCAATCTCACTTAACATCACAGCTCGCCCGATCGAGTCAGGTAATAATCTGATCCTTCGTGTTATCGCAAGTGTTGGAGATACGAACTACACGAACTTCCTATCGACATCACCAGTCTTACCAACATTCATCTAGGGAGTAACTGAACATGGAAAAAGTAATCAAACTAGGTGACAAGGAGTACAAACTCCATTCGTCACTATTTACAATCATCGATTATCGTAACGTTTTCGGGTCTGAACTATTCAGCGATATCAAGAAACTTGAAAAGGGTAAGGATATCAAAGAAGAAGACTTCTCACTCGTAATCGATACGATTTTTAGAATCATTTATGTGTTGCATCGTCCTTTCAGCAAGGCATCATACAATGACTTCTTGATGACACTTGATTTTGGTATTTTAAGCGATACTGAAGAATTAGGCATTCTATCGCAAACTATCGGTGAAATGCTAGGCACTCTCCAAAAAGGCACCAAACCATCCCCACAGTCCAAATGATGAGCCAGAGTTTGGTGCAACCTCTAATATAATCTTCAACTTGGCTCATCTAGGCATATCGATTGAAGATTCGAAGTATTTTGATCTAACGACTTATTTTGAGTTAGTTCAACTTGAAATGAAAGTCATATCTGGAAACAAATCTGAAAGACAAGCTTCACAAGCTGATATAGATGCTTTTTTTATCTAGGACTCAAATAATTTAATAAAAACACTCAATGTTTGGTATTATTAAAGTAACAATAACGTTGGTGGTGATAATTTGAGCAAGATATTTTTCCCATATATTTATCATGGAAGCATAGCACATAAGTATTATCTAAGGTTTCAATATAGAACACCTCAAAAACCTGAGCCACAAGTGTTCTCGACCATTTTTAGTACTGGTATAAGAGAATTATTTAAAGATGAGTTCGAAAATGCCTATATACATTTACTTGATCAAATGCTCCTCTATGACGTTTGTAACATTCCTGTAGAAGATGTAATTTATCTAATTGGAACACTAGGTTATGAATTAACGATGAAACTAGTTCAATCACCTGGTATTCAATTATTCGACTCTTTATCTAACCGAATTGGACTGGTTTATGGTCCACTAAATGAGTGGATGATGTTTAATGAGAAATCACCAGAAACAGAAGCATCTATTAGTATTCGAATTGACAAAATATATGAACCCATTAAAAATAAATTTGAATTTCTTCCCGAATGGAAAACACCATTAATCCAGCTTTTCAAAAAAGCATACTTTATCAATGACTTAAATACCCTCTTTAAAGAAACTGAACTTCAAACTATTCAGGATATGCATAAGCCCGATGTTAAGAAAGTACTAGAGATGTCACCAGCTGTGACTTCAATTAATGTTAGCGAGCAGCAATATAAAGCTAATAGACTTCTACATTATCACTATCATAGAAGGATTGCATCTTTATTAAAGTGCGACTATCTTTATGTGCCAGTTGAACTCGAAGGGGTTTATGATTATTATTCTCATTTAAATACTAGCAAAAAAGATAAATTAGGTGCAATATTCGAGAAAATCACAAAGTTAGAAAGAATTCCTGATATACCTAGTCTTATCAAAAGTGGCGTTTTAACTGTTGATGATATATTGCAAATACGAGAGTCATCATCAGCTAAAAAATTTAGAAAATGGATTGATACCTTAAATAAATCTCAAGCAGAAGATATTGATCTTGATGAATATACTAGCCTTTATCATGAAGCATGCATGACGAATAATAAATTCAAAACTGCATATAACAGTAAGGCTGGAAGTGCAGTGCGTACAATTGGATTAGTTGCTATTGGAGCTGCAAGTTCTGGATTAGGTTTAGGTTTAACTTTTGTCGATTATCTAGTAAGTACTGGACTGGATGATTACAATCCAGCAAGTTATACTAGAGAGAATTTGAAGACATTTATTAATAAAAAGACAAAATAAAGTGACAGCATTTCGAGAAATCGAAGTGCTTTTTATTTGCAGTAAAAATGAGGTGAGTAAAGATGGCTGAAACAGTAAAAGGGTTAAACATTAAGTTAAGCCTTGATGGTAGAGATTTAGAGAATGAGCTTAAAGAAATTCAGTCTGATCTCAAAGAACAACAAAAGGATCTCAAAGCCATTAATACAAATCTCAAGTATGATAGCTCAAATGTCGAACTATGGAAACAAAAACAATCGAAACTCAATGAAATCCTTCAAACGACTAAAAAGAAGCTAGAAACACAAAATCAAGAGCTTGAGAAAGCAAAACAAGCAGTAAAACTTGGTCAGATGAGTGAAACGGAGTTCAATAAACTCGCTCGAAATGTTGCCTATACTGAAGCTGAAGTCTCCAGACTTAACAAGGAGTTACAAAACACCAAAGGCAAAATTTCAGAACTATCGAATGCAAACTTTGAAAAGATAGGTAAATTGGGTTCAACCTTAACAAAGTCTGTTACAGTTCCTGTTCTTGGTGCTATATCAGCACTCAGTGCACTAGCAGTTAAGACCGCAGTTGCTGCCGATGAAATAGGGGATACAGCTGCCAAACTTGGCCTAAGTGCCGAGAGTTTACAAGAGTGGAATTACGTTGCCAAGATATCCGGAAGTTCGACAGAAAGCCTGAATAAGGCCTTTATCAAGGTTAATGGTATTCTTGGCGATATTGCAACTGGTAATGGTGATAAGGTAGCTGAAAGTCTTGCTCAAATTGGACTCACGGTTGATGATCTAAAAGGGCTTAATGCGGATCAAGCATTTAATTTAATACGTGACGCATTAGCTGGTGTAGAAGATGAAGCCCTAAGAGTAGGTATAGCGAATGAGTTCTTTGGTGATAAGATAGGTACTGAAATCCTACCGATGCTTTCACAAGAAAAAAGTGCAATTAATGGTTTGAGAAATGAAGCAAGAGAACTTGGTATCATTACCAATGAGCAAGCCGCAATTGCAGGTGAATTTACCGATGCTATTGATTCTACAAAACAAGCTTTGGGTAGTCTTGCGATGGACATTTCTGTTCAGGTACTGCCTATTATGCAAACCATGCTTCAAAAGGTTAGAGATGAAATCATTCCAACTATGAAAAGTTGGATTGAAAAATGGAACAACTTAGATTCAGGCACTAAGCAAATTATCCTTACACTTGGTGCAGTCATAACTGCCATAGGTCCAGTGCTTTCCATCATCGGAAAAGTTGGACCTATTTTAAATATTGTTTCAACCGCACTCAAAGCAGTAGGCACTTCGGGTCTTTTTGCAGGAGCTGGACTCAATTTAGCTACACTTGGCATTGGTGCACTCATAGCGATTGTTGCAATGGCACTGTTTCAAAGCGAAGAGTTTCGAGCTTTACTAGCTAGACTTGGTGAAACCTTGATGCTTTTGTTACCACCAATCATGACGATTGTCGATAGTCTCATGGCAGCACTTACTCCTATTTTGGATGTGTTAATTGACCTTATCATCATGTTAGTCGATATGTTGGTACCTATCATTGACGTGTTATTGGTTCCACTGATGACGCAAATCGAGTTTATTGCAGAATTATTAGAACTGGTTGCACCACTCATTGAAATTATAGGGAAAGTCCTACAAGCCATTTTAGTTCCTGCAATAAAAGTTCTTCAAAAAGTATTAGAACCTGTCATGGCTGTTGTTCAAAAGATTGTCGATTTTCTTACTCAAATATTCGAGTGGATTGGTGACTTGGGTTCCAAAATGGGCGATATCGCTGGTAATTTTGGTGACATGGTGGGAAGCATCACTGGTAATATTGGTGAATTTGCATCCAATGTTGCTAAAGGAGTGGGGAACTTTGTTGGCGATGCTGCTGATAAAGTTGGAGGTTTCTTCGGTAAGATTGGTGGATGGTTTGGCGATAAGTTTAATCTAAAGCAGAATCAAAGCGTAAGTTCAACAAACAACATCAATCGTTCAAACAGCAATACGAACAACATCACCATCAATACAACCTCACCAACGTTTGACATTGATTCAATCAATAGAGCACTAGGAGGTAGCGTGATATGATTCGAAAAATCTATCTAGAAAATCCTTCTGGCAATAGGTTTCATTTTGATTATAGAAGTAGTTGTCTGATTCATAGTATTTCTGGGCTAGGCTTTACTCAAGAACTCACATATCTTAAGTATGATTATCTTCATGATCGTGTCGATCAGACACAAGGATTGACTGAAATACAAGCAATGCTTACCTTTCTAAAAGGGTATCCAGGTTATACAGAACTAATGAATTATCTGAAACTTGGAGAGAAAGAACTTAAACTTTTCTACGAAGCGGATGATTCCGCTTTTTGTTTTGTCGATATCAAAGCAGTATCCAAACAAGAACTAGTAGCAGGGACGCTTCAATGTCAGATTGTGTTTCAAAAATTGTCGTTATGGCTCAAAACACAGACTTACACCATCGAGGTTAACGAGTCCACCATAGGCAAAGTATATCCATACACCTACCCCTTTACCTATTCTGCATTTTATGAAGGCAAAATTCAAATCGTCAATCGTGGTATTTTCAAAGCACCGCTGTTGATTGAAATGATTGGTGCGGTAGATGAGCCAGAAGTCATTATCAGAAAAGGCACCGGAATTATCACGATGTTAAGACTGTTTCATTCTCAAAGCAGTGGTGAGATTCATGTGTCAGCTGTTCCAAACAAACAATTTATTCGTAAGATTGACAATGGTGAGATAGTTTCCATTTATGGACTTCAGGATTTTACCTGTGACAACTTTCTATTTGTTGAACCAGGTGAATACGAAGTAGAATTCCGACCAGGTGTAGCTAGTCTTACCTCATGTAGAATCACGATTTATGAAGGATATCTGGGGGTATAAGTATGCAACTTGTATTCCTCGATAGACTCAATTTAGCTTATAAAGACTACGGCTATGTAGATAAGGATTTTGAGATAGCTCTAGACTTAGTCATCATTCAAAAGTCAGTATTCACAATCAACAAAGCCAAGTTAAATGTTTCTGTTGGTGACATCGTGATATTAAAAGATGCACCGATACATTACATTGGCATTGTTGAAAGGTTAGAAGTTGCTGACAAGCATCGAACAACCGTTCATGTACTAGATTTTAAAGAAATGTTCTCAATCGACATACCTGTTGAAAGTTATACTGGGGATTTAAGTTTATACCTTGAAAACTTACTTGTAGCTAACTTTAAACAAAGCAGCGATTCGCTTCAAAATCTCAGTTATCTTACTATCGAAAGAGGCTCAAGTATTTCTGGGGAATTATCCTTTGAACCTGATAAAATCATGTCTTTTGCTTCTTTGATGGAACTCATCACCAAATCCTATGGACTGAAACTTTCAACAGAAGCGGTGTATTTAAGAGGAAGAGTGACAGGCATTATCTTTCGAATCGGTGAGGTTCAAAGAGGTATTAAACTCAAAAACAACTATCAAGCCATTCAGGATTTGGTCGTCAATGACAGTTCAAGTCAGATGGTCAATAAACTCACATACTATCCAAAAGTCGAGAATGTTCAATTCAAGCAAACCATCGTTTACTATCTATTATCAACTGGGGAATTGACTCATGACATGTATCATCCTAACAGGTACAAAAGTGTCAAACCGAAGGCGTTTTATTATACAGATAATGACTATCCATCATTGCTCACAAAAGCAAGATCCGAGATGATCGCCTCGAAATTGGATCATAATATCACTTTCACGATAAAATCCGACAACGATGTATTTCAACCGATGAAAAATATTGAACTCGGAGATTTCGTTGAGTTTATAAACAATGAACAAACCTATGATTCAGTAGTAACAAGTATCAAGTTTAGTCAGGGGTTTCATAAGGCAATGGTAACACTTGGTGAGTACCGTATTAAACTTACCGAGAAGATACAACTTCTAAACAAAAGTGTGAACTCTGCAGTTAGTCACATATCAATACAATCAACTGGGATCACTGATCTCGATGGAGGAGAATTTTAATGGGTGTTCAAAAAGTAACCTTTGATGGTGCAAATGTCACATCGAAAATTGATGCGGATTTGTATCATTTTTTATTTTCAAGTGATGTAGGCATCTTGAAGTACGTGAAATCGCAATGCAGCTTTACGTTAGCCAATAACACGATTACATTTTTAGATGGCTATGTTGCAGTTTACGGACGAATCATCTATATCGAAAATCAAACAACAATATCCATTACACCTGATTCAAGTAAGTTTGGCTATGTAGTGCTTGCAGTAGACACTCAAGCAAATACTGTCACTATCTATATTAAAGAAGCGATGGGAACCTATCCTGTATTGACCCAAAACAATTTACAGAACGTCGATGGACTTTATGAGTTTGCACTTGCAGCTTATTCAAAAACAACCACATCAGTCAATCTCATCAATGATTTTGAACGACAAATGATTACATCAGATCGGATTAGAGTTGAGGAACTCGAATCAAAACTAAAAGATTTCTATTATCCACAGCAACTGGGACTAACCAAGATTAGTAATGGCGTCTACAGATTTGGCAATGTTAACTCGGTTATCTTAATGGAAAGCATTCTATATGTCGTGATTGAGAATACAACGATTGTAAGTTTACCAACCAATCAGCTGTTTATCGTTGTGGGTTCAAACTCATCACTCAGCTATCGGTATGGTGGAGCAGATTATTCGCTAAGCATATCTTATGCAAATGGACTTGTCACATTATATTTGGGAAATACATCTCATCGAGTGACACAAGCGTATCTCAAAAAATAAGGAGGAAATACTATGGCAACAATTCAAATTAAACGAAGAACCACAGCAGGTACCGGCCCACTCGTTGGAACAACAGGAACAATTAAAGCTGGTGAACCACTAGTCGATTTTAGTGGTGAACATTTATACATTGCAAAGGCTGATAAAACAGCAAGTGTGAGTGTACCTTTAGCAGAAGCAGATTATTTAAAAATACCTGGAGTAGCAAAAGTTGATACTCAAATTGATACTAAGATTACTGCTTTAGGGTTAGGAACAGCCGCAACCAAAAACACAGGGACAGGCAATGGCAACATTCCAATTCTTGATGCTGATGGAAAACTTGCTGATTCTGTCATTCCAAAAGTCGCTATCACCAACACATGGGTCGTAGCAAGCCAAGCTGCGATGTTAGCTCTATCAAACGCTCAAGAAGGAGATGTTGCAGTTAGAACGGACATCAACAAATCCTTTATTCTTAAAACTGCAGGTTATGCAACTTTAGCAAACTGGCAAGAACTGCTCACTCCAACCGATTCTGTAACAAGCGTCAACGGTTCAACAGGGGCAGTCACCATCACACTTGCAGGACTTGGTGGTGTATCAACTACTACCTTTAATACTCACGTTGCAGCTGATGTCCACTTGACCACAACTCAAAAGAGTGTTTTAGCCAATGTTCTCAACACTCGAATCTTAACCGGAGTCGGTACTGATGCCTCAGTTTCACAAGCAGCGTTTGATGCTGCAGTACTTTCTGGTGGGTTAAAGCTTTATCAATACATCGACTCAAACTACACGCCAAGTGTTGTTAAATATGCTCTTGGAATCGATACTACTAAGGTATTGCAACCTTCATCAATTATTGATGGTGGAACATACTAATGGCTATTCTTCGGGTTAAACGTGGCACTACAAAGCCTTCTACAGCGAATCTTTCCTATGTAGGTGAGTTAGCCTTTGATTATACAAACAATGCTCTCTACGCCCGAAATTCAACGGAAGTTGTTAAGGTTGGTGGAGAGTTAGAACTTGTATACCAAACCGAATCTGCAGCGAGTTCCATCAGTGTTTCCTATGCATTCAACATAGCTTACAATTACAAAATTGTTGTTTTAGCGAGTACTTATGGTAGCACTGCAGATACATCGTCTACCATTATCAATTACCGAACATCTGGGTTATCCAATATAAGTGGATCTGCACTAGCAATTTACGCTAATGATGTCGGTGGTGGTGTGAGTAGAATGTTTATCGGTAGTTCCTCATCCTTATCAATACCTGATAGTTTTACGAACGGAATTGCTCTAACAAGCGGGATATCTAAAACCATTACTTTCGAGTTAACACCTCTCTTTTCAACTGGATTTAGCGATGTTAGGCAGTGGTTATCAACAGGTAGAAGCGTAACAACAGCGACGGCACAAACGAACACTTCAATCACAATGGCAGATTTTGCACACTCGATTGGTGGAACTCCACAGAATCTTTTAATCAATCCTGGACTCGACTTAGGATCACCTGATCTTATTTCTGTGTCCATTTATCGCACTGCGAGAAAGTAGGTCATTATGGCTATTATTAAAGAAATGAACTCCAAGTTTGGAGTGTCTTTATCCTATCACCGGATTATTGCATTCAACATCAACTATGTAGCGAAGAAGGCAGTTATTTGTGTTGCGTCCTATCACAGTAAAGAAGCTCGTGCAAATCACAGTTCACCACTAGAAGAAATCGATATAGAGGTTCCTGAGTCAGATTTTTATCTATTCAGTGAAGCGAGTCCAATCATACAAGGCTATCAATGGCTAAAAGATAATGTGGTTGGTTTTGATGACTCAATCGATGATTTTGAAGTTGTGGAAGGTACAGCTCATGCTCCAAGTGAAACCGAAACCACTGAATAAGGAAAGTATTCTAGAAATCATTCAAGGCATCTTTCCAAATACGACTGTGATGTTTGTCTACTACTGTGGCTCGTTAGCCTTTGGATTAAACGATGAAAATAGCGATGATGATGTTACTGTGGTGCTTGATGGTTTCAAAGGTAATGTTCATTTGAGTCTAGGTGAACTTGATATTTTTGCCTACGGAAGAGATGTTTATTTAAAGAAACAAAACTTAGATCAAACAGTGCCTCTATACGATCGTGCCTATATCGATGAAGTTCTATCAGAAAAGGATAACCTAATTTACTTAAATGAGAGCTATCGAGATGAATATAAAGCATACAAGAACGTTGATTTAACCAGTAAGCTTGGGTTGTTCTTGGAAAGTTTTGTGGAGCATTACAACATGCGTATTGAGTATCCAGAACCGCAAAAGTCACATTATCACATTTTCAGGGTGCGTGGAATCTTGGATCATGTTGATGAAACTGGAAGATATCGCCATGTGGTTCATGAACCCTGGTATACACACATGATTGAATACAAAAAGAACTGGAACAATAGCAAGGGCTTAGAATACATGCCATTGTTAAGAGAGGCACTAGCTTACATAGAAAATTACAAGGATAAGGTGATGAAGGATGAACTGGGAAAACATACTCAGTCTATTTAGAATGGAAAATTTGGTGTATTGGATTGTAACAATGGTTGTAGTCATCTTGACCACCATCAAGCAATTCAACCGCCAAGAACAGAAGAACAAAACGAATAACGATGAAATCTTGACGAATTTACAGACAATAGAAAAGCAAAACATAAAAATGCTTAATCTCCTTGAAATGCACTCGCAAGATATCAAGTCACTAAAGAAGGATGTCAACGTCCTAGAACATCGAGTATCTCGATTGGAAGATTCACAAGTCAATATCTATAATCGCTTAGGAGGCAAAGAGAATGACAACACTTGAAATTATTTTACTCATCACTTCCCTATTATTATTGGCACTCTATGTAACATCAAAAATGGGTAAAGATCAACCACTTTCTGAGGTGATCAAAGAAGTAAAGAAAGATTTAAAAAACACAGCTGATAACGTCACCGACTTAGTTATCAAAGCAAAGGATATCATCTTTGATGCTAGTGTTCAAAAAGCAATCAAAGAGTTTATATTGATTGTCGAAGAAAAGAATCGGCTCGCAAAAGATAAAGGTGAAGCGTTCCTTTCCGGTGACGATAAGAAGCTCGCAGTCGTATCGAGACTGAGTGAGTGGGTAAGCAATATTACAGGTTCAACAGAAAAAGCTGTTGAGTTTGTAGAGACCAACCAGTCAAAGATTGAAGCAATCATCAATGACTACATTTCCTTCAGCAACAAAATGCAAGGAAGAGCGACTCTATCGGAAGCAGAAAAACTCATTCAAGAACAATTAAAGAAATAGCTAGTGACCTCTGGGAATCATCTCCTGGAGGTCTTTTTTGTTGCGAAATTTGAGATCTTTGTTGCAATAAAGAAAATATTATAAAAAATACTATAATAACCCGAACTTTTACACGATTTCTGCGGACTAAGATTTAGGAGGTAATATACATGAGAGCAGAAATCAAAAATCAAATCACACAAATGAATGAACAAGGTATCGGGTACAAAAAGATTGCAAGTGAGCTAAACATATCCATCGGTTCAGTGCGAAATGCACTCAGGGAAAAGGATGAAGGTGCAACCTGCAAGTTTTGTGGTAAAAAGTTAATCTTTGTAGAAGGTAAGAAAAGAAAAGTGTATTGCAATGATTCATGCAGATACGATTATTGGAATTCTCAAAAGAAAGGGGGAAAACCAAATGAACATGGACAATTTGAATAGATATGTGAATGGCATCAAAGTTATGGAAACGATGTTTATTAGGAACATCATCGATGAAGAAGATTTCATCAAAGCGGAGATGCATTTAGCCAAAAAACATTGTATCAAACCTAATAGCATTTTTAAGCTTAATGACTTGATAATTGAAGCCAAAAGAGTGATATATAGTAATACAAAAAAGGAGTGATACAGTGAGAACAAGAATCAATAAAATCGATGCTGATGAACAGATACTTAAGTTGCAAAGAGTCTGTGCGTATGCCAGGGTCTCATCAGAAAAAGAAGCCATGCTTCAGTCGCTTTCTAGCCAGGTTAGTCATTACAACAAGATGATAAGCTCAAATCCTAAATGGCAGTTTATAGGTGTGTATGCAGATGAAGGCATCAGTGGGACGAAGGAAGACCGACCCGAATTCAAACGCATGGTGGAAGATGCAAAGGCTGGGAAAATCGATTTAATCATTACGAAGTCAATCAGCAGGTTCGGTAGAAATACAGAAACAGTGATTCGAACGATTAGGGAAATGAATGCATTAGGTGTTGATGTCTATTTCGAGTCACAGAATTTGCATACTTTATCGACGGATGGTGAGTTTATGCTGACGCTGCTTGCGAGTTTCTACCAAGAAGAAGCGAGATCGGTGAGTGAAAACATGAAGTGGAGAATCAAGAAGGATTTCGAAAAGGGTATTTCATGGGGTGCTAGAGACTTCTACGGATACAAAGTGGTAAATAAGAACTTCATTGTGGTTCCTGAACAAGCGGAAGTGATTCAAAGAATATTCAACCTCTATATAGGCGGTTTAGGAATACTTGCCATTACGAAACAACTCAATCAAGATGGTATCAAACCAATGCACTCTAAATTATGGAGTTATGGTTCCATCCTTCAAATCCTAAAGAACAATAGTTATACAGGCGATTTGATTCTTCAAAAAACATACCTTGAGAATCACTTAACAAAGAAAAAGGTTAAGAACAATGGTGAGTTTCATCAGTATCATGTGGAGGACAATCATGAGTCCATCATCAGTAAAGAAACATTCAAAGAAACTCAGACTATTCGAAATCAAAGAGCAAATCGATTCAAAACGAATGTGAAAAGAACTACAAACGCCTATCCATTCACGAACAAGATTAAATGTGGATGTTGTGGGGGTGGCTATCAACACAAGACTACACCGAAGCATGATTTCTGGATTTGTACGACGTATAACACTCAAGGTAAAGCATTCTGTAGTGAATCAAGACGAATCCCAGAAAAAAGTCTATATGAAACACTGAATCAGTATTTAGGTACAACATCATTTGATGAAAGAAAGTTTAACAAGAAGGTTAATTACATGGTCGCCCAGAAAGATAACAAGATAGAACTTCATTTAATGAATGGTACTGTTGATGAAATCACATGGAAAGAGATATCAAGAAAAGACTCATGGACACCTGAAATAAAAGAGAAAGCAAGACAAAACACAAAGAAGGCAAATGAAAATAGGAGAGTATTAACATGGGAAAAGTTAGAGTCATACCATCAACCATCAATCCACTAACACAGCAAAGTATCCATTCGTCTGAAAGAAGAAAGGTTGCAGCTTATGCTCGTGTTTCAACGGACTCCGATGAGCAGTATAGTTCTTATGAAGCACAGGTTAAGTACTACAAAGATTTCATTCAAGATAGAGTTGACTGGGATTATGTGAACGTCTATGCGGATGAGGGCATATCAGGAACTAGTACCAAACGCAGAGCAAGTTTCAATCTAATGATTAAAGATGCCCTTGAAGGAAAGATTAACCTCATTATTACCAAGTCCATCTCACGCTTCGCAAGAAATACGCTTGATACCATCACTCACATAAGAAAGTTGAAAACTGCAGGTGTTGAGGTCTACTTTGAAAAAGAAAACTTATGGACCTTTGACTCTAAAAGTGAGATGGTGCTGTCGATGCTCGCTGCGATTGCTCAAGAAGAAAGTAGAAGTATCAGTGAGAATGTGAAGATGGGTATCCGTTGGGGTTACAAAGAAGGCAAGGTCAAGATGCCTTATAAGAATTTCTTAGGCTATGACAAGGTAGATGGTAAAATCGTCATCAATAAGAATGAAGCCGAGATTGTCAAACTTATTTACAGGTTATTTCTTAGAGATGGGTGGTCAAGGTCAGCGATTGCAGAGTTTCTCAATAGAAACAACTATTCCAAACCATCTAAGAAAACGGCATGGACTACATTGAATATTACCTCAATACTGACCAACGAAAAATATAAAGGCGATGCACTCCTTCAAAAGGGGTATGTTGAGAATTACCTCGACCACACCGTCAAGAAGAACAATGGTGTTCTGACTCAATATTATGTTGAGAATAGTCATCCAAGCATTATTGACAAAGAAGAATGGAATCTTGTGAAAGAAGAACTCTCAAGTAGAGATAGATTTAAATATGCATATTCAACGATTAATCCTTATTCATCAAGGTTGATCTGTGGTTGTTGTGGACACTTTTATGGTGCTAAAGTTTGGCATTCCAACACACCACATCGTAAAGTCATGATGCAATGCAATAAGAAATTCATCAACAAGTGTGATACGCCAAGCCTATCCAAAGAATCAATCAATGAGAGGTTCGTACAAGCATACAATCAAGTGATGGTGAACAAGAAAGAACTGATTGAAGATACAAATGAGCTCATCACAGTGCTCACAGATACCTCCGAAATTGATAGCAAAATAGAGAGCTTGAATGACGAGATATCCGATCTTAAGCTTCTTATTGAAGGGATGATTAAAGACAATTCATTAAGAACACAAAACCAAGATGAATACATGAAACGCTATAATGCACACTTGGAAAAATTTCAAACGCTCAAAGAGCAATTGGATGAAACACTTATTGAACGTGAGTTGAAAAATCAAAAAGCTGAAGCAATGAAATCCTTTGTTAAAGAGATTGAAGACAAGCAAGATTTCATAGAAGTATTCGATTCAGTTCTATGGAATACAATGTTGAATGAAGCGGTTGTGAACAAGAATAGCACTGTAAGTTTCAAATTTAAGAATGGACAAGAAATTACGATTTAATGAAAATCAGCCTCAATGAAGAGGCTTTTTTCAATATGAGGCTATAGACAAAATAACATTTTTATTGTATATTAAAGTTAGTCCGATAAGGTAAGGGAATTATTTCCTCAAAGTAATTGAGTAACGCGATTTGTATATTAATTCTTTCGGGAAGCGGGAGTTAATATGCTTAAAGTCTTACAAGTACTATTTTGATTTAATAAGACCTATTCAAGGGATAAGTGTATTTATGCAGGAGTACACCTATTTCATCGGGAGGTCTTTTTTATTTTCTCGGACAAATCATAGGAGGAAATCAAATGAATGATTTAAAAGAACACATCGATGATGTACAAAGAAAATGTAGTTACTATTTTAAGAACACGGATTTATTGCTTCAAGCTTTCACCAGAAAGTCATATTCAGCTGAATTTGGTGGAGAAAACAATGAGGTATTGGAATTCTTAGGCGATAGAGTTTTAGATTTTTATGTGACCAAAGTCATCGCGGAAAGATACGGATTCTTCAAGTCTCAAACAGATTATTACAATGAGGAAGAAGACAACGATGAATACTGCATCAAGGCTCATCGAAACGAACAAGACTTTACTGAGCTTAAAAAAGAAATCGTAAGCAATGCGAATCTTGCTAGAAGAATTGAAGAACTAGGTTTTAAGACAATGATGTACTTGGGACAAAGTGATGTTGACAACAAGGTTTGGAATCAAGAAAAAGTTAAAGCAGATTTGTTTGAAGCAATTCTTGGTGCGATCGCAATTGACAGCGATTGGGATCCGGATGAGCTTCAAAACTCAGTGGAATTCATGCTTCAAATTGAAGATCAACTGCAAGATGTAGAAGATGGTATCGACGAATTAAAGGAAAATCTAACACAGGATAATGCAGTCAGTACGCTTAAAGAATTAGCTGAAAGCGGTAGATGCTCTATACCTGAATACGATATACCTGAAGAACAAGTGCTCGATGATGGTGTGCTCTGGTGGGAATGCACTTGTTATGTTAGAAGCTGGTCAATAACCAAAACAGCACTCTCCAAATCGAAGAAGGGTGCTAAAAGATACGCTGCTTATCTCGTCTTATGTGATTATTTTGGCATATAGCCAGAAGAAGCTTAGGTTTGACATAATTTGTGTCAGACTTTTTTTATACAACCAGTTTTAAATTTCTTTCTTGTAAAGATTGAACTTTAAATGTATAATATAAAAAAATGATATCATAAAAAGACAAGAAGGTGAAACGATGTTAATCGAAAGTCTGAAAAACAAAATACAATTAGGATTTCATGAATTAGTTATATTAAAGTTAATTGCCCAATCACCAACTTTTGGTGTTGCGATAATAGATAAAATGAATCGATTGGGTTATCGAACCGGTCCATCATATATTTATCCGTTCCTCAAAAAAATGACTCATGATGGAATACTTTTGGGCATCGATAAGGTAGTTCATGGCAAAAGAAGGAGATACTACGAAATGACTCAAAAAGGACGCGTTCTACTGGATAATTGCATATCAGAATTTAAACAGATGTTTACCACTTTTGAATTGCTTGGGAAGGAGTTTTGAATAATCTATGAAAAAAATCATTGAAGTAAGTCACTTCACCAAGAATTACGGTTATAGCCGTGGTGTTTTTGACATCACATTTGATGTGTTTGAAGGTGAATCGTTTGGCTTTTTAGGACCGAATGGTGCTGGAAAAACTACGACCATCAGACACTTATTAGGGTTCTCTAAACCAGGTCAAGGTGAGATTAAAGTAAAAGGTTTAGACACTTGGATTCATTATCAAGAAATCATGAATGACGTCGGTTACATTCCCGGTGAAATTGCGTTTCCAGAAGCTTTGACGGGGCGAGAACTTATCCAAATGATTCAAGGCCTACACCGTGATGGAGCAGTTTCTAGGTTGGATGAATTGCTATCAATTTTTCAACTAGATCCTTCCCCCATGATTAAACAAATGGCGTTGGGCACAAAGCGAAAACTTGCCATTGTGATTGCCTTCATGCATGATCCGAAGATACTCGTATTGGATGAACCAACAAGCGGACTCGATATTTTAATGCAAAGGAGATTTCTCGACTTTATCAAAGCGGAGAAGAAGAGAGGAAAAACCATCTTTCTTTCTTCTCATATCTTCAGTGAGGTGGATGAAGTCTGTGATCGTGTCGCCATCATTAAAGAAGGTAAAATTGTCTCAATGATTGAGACATCAGAAATCCAACATAGTACTCAAAAAATCTATCAAATGGAATTTACTTCGAAAGATGATTATCAAATTGTAAAAAGTGGACCATTTTCAATTCAACAATTTGATGATGCTAAATATCAAGTCAAAATTGCCGTTAAGGATTCTGAAATCAACGACTTTATCCAACTTATCAAGCACCATAAAATGAAATATTTTAAAGAGAATAAGTTTACATTGGAGGACTATTTTATGCAGTATTATACTTCAGAACGAGAATTTGGAGAAATCAAATGACAATAATTAAATCGACAGGTTTAACAAAAGACTTTGGAAATGGAAAAGGTGTTTTTGATCTCGATTTTGAAATTAAACAAGGTGAAGTAATTGGAATTACCGGAGCGAATGGAAGCGGGAAAACAACAACCATACGACTTTTAATGGGCTTTATTCAACCCACTCGGGGACAAATTATCATCAATGGATTAGATGCTTGGCGAGACAGTTCAGAACTCAAAAAAATCATTGGTTATATTCCAGGTGAGATTGCATTTCCCGATTACTCGACAGGCCGCGAGTTTATCAAAGCACAGGCAGAATTAATGCAATCAAAGAATTATGAGATGGCTAATCATGTGAGTCAAAAGTTAAAGTTGGATACTTCGGCTAACCTAAAAAGAATGAGTAAAGGAATGAAACAAAAGACAGCAATTGTCGCTGCTTTGATGCATGATTCACCGATTTTATTGTTTGATGAACCCACGACTGGACTTGATCCGTTGATGAGAAGGGCTTTTCTAGATTTGGTCATAGAAGAGAAGAAAAAAGGAAAGACCATACTGATGGCCACTCACATCTATGAAGAGATTGAGCAAGTGTGTGATCGATATATTTTACTTGATAAAGGGCACATTGTTGATTCAGCAACATTAAGTGAAATCAAACATCATGAACGCAAGTCATTTAAGATAGGATTTATGACAAAAGATGGTTATGAATGGGCAGCTGCTCAATGTCCTTTCGTCCGTACAAAGCGACCACAGTACAATCAAATAATCGTAGAACTTTTCGATAATGAAGTGAATGAGTTATTTGATTTTGTTCATCAGCATAAAGTCAAGTACATCTCAGAGATCAAATATGATTTAAGGAAGCATATTGAATCGAAATTAGGAGGAATAAAACATGATTAGTCGTTCTTTATTAAAGCAGTCAATCAAGGCAAACTGGGTCTTGTGGTTAGTGTCAACGATAGGTGTCGGTGCGATGCTTGTGGTTATCAATGTAATTGTAGGAAAATCAGGAATCGGTAGTTCTGAAATTGATCAATTAACGCTGGCACAGTATTACGCTGCACTGGATATGTCAGGGTCAGGGTTAACCGTTGCCGGTTTATTTCAAGCATTTGGAATTGATCCATCTCGTTTAGAACAAATAGGAACGATGGATTTAAATTTAGCTATACACGATATGTTTTATACCATGGCCGGTTTGTTATTACCCATTTTGTATGTCGTGGTCACTGGCAATAAACTCGTGGCTGCTCAAGTGGATCGCGGATCCATGGCATATATCCTTTCATCACCTATAAAACGAAAAAAAGTCATCTTTACACAGATTACTTTCCTAATAGGTTCGCTTTTTTCGATGTACACGTTGTTGTTTGCTATGGATGTAGTTTCACAATTTATCGGTTACGGAGAAGTAAACGTAGGCGAAGTACTATTGATGAATTTGGGTGGATTTATCACGATTCTTTCCATAGCAGGAATTGCCTTTTTTGCATCCTCACTTTTTAACTTGTCAAGACACTCACTAGCTCTTGGTGGTGGTCTAGCCGTTTTTTTCTTTTTGACCAAGATAATGGGTTTATTTGGGAGTGACAATTTTGTCAATATGGGATTTGGAGTCGAAGAAATGCGGATTTTCAACTACATGACCATCATTTCACTATTTGACACAGCTTCCATCAGTGCGCTTTCATACGAATACATTTGGAAATTTGCGATTATGCTTGCAGTGGCAATAATAGCATTCGTAACCAGTGTAATCGTCTTTGATAAAAAGGATTTGCCTTTATGAGTTTAAAAATGGTCTTTTTTGATTTCAACGGGACTATTGCAAATACAGAAAATGCAACGGTAGAAGTATATAATAAATTACAAAAAAAGTATAAACTTAATTTTATATCGCCGGAGCAGATAATGATATTAAAGTCTCGTTCACCGATCTATTATGCTTGGAAACTTGGAATTCGTCCTTGGAATTATCATAAAATTAAAGCGGATTCCTCATTAATAGTTTCCTCATTAATAGCGCAGGCAGTTCCGTATAAAGAACTCAAAGAATCGCTTGCAAAACTGGTGGATAAAGGCATAAAATTGAGCATTATTTCTGCGAATAATTACGATGACATCTCTAACTTTATTCAAAAGCATCAATTGAATTATTTCACTGAGATTCACGCGGGCATCACGTTAAATAAAAAGCATAAAACAATAAAAAAAATTCTTTCTAGCCATCGATTATTAAAGTCCGAAACACTATTTATCGGTGATGAAGTGAGGGATTATGAATCGTCACAGAAGGCAGGTGTTCCATTTTTATATGCGAGATGGGGATTAAACACAGTCGAAGAAAAGATAAAAAATGTTAACACCTTTGATCTCAATTCTCCTTCGGACTTGGTCACTCTATTAGAAAATAATCTGTAATTCTTTTAAATCCAAGATTAGTACCCTCAAACAAGTGGTACACTAGATACTATAACTCCCAAGTTTATATTGAACAGCTCAGGTTATTATAGTTAATCGATTGCAAAATTTTATGATAAATTAAAGAAGTTTGCTTTTCATTAATAATTTTTATAAGTATATGCCTTATCATTTTTCGCTAAAGACACAACAGAAAGGAAACAATAAAAGATGAAAACAGCAATCGTAACAGATAGTACTGCTGTAGTGGACAAAGAGTTTGTCAAATCAAACCCAAATGTATACATTGTTCCACTTCATTTAATGATAAAAGATCACGACTATGCGGATGGAGTTGATTTGACACAAGAAATGTTTTTTCAAATGATGGATCAATCATCCATTATACCGACAACTTCACAACCTAGCGTCGGCGAAATTTTGGAGTTATTTGAAATGTTGAAATCCAAATACGATCAAATCTTGTACATCACGATCAGTTCGAAAATTAGTGGGACTTATAGTACAGGTAAACTTGCAATGAATCAAATTGAAGGTATAGAAATCGAGGTGTTTGATTCACTACATACTTCTGCCATCCAATTAATGTTTGTTAAAGAGGCGGTTCGTTTAGCTTCAAAAGGGAAAACGATACATGAAATTGTCTCAATCCTCGAAATACTAAGAGAAAAAGCAGCGATATATTTGATTGTAGACGATTTAAAGCATTTAGCAAGAACGGGAAGAGTAAACAATGTAAGTGCAATAATTGGTACTCTTCTCAAGATAAAGCCAATTTTGAAATTCGAAGATGGATACATTAATCTACACAAAAAAGTTCGTTCACTCTCAAAAGCTTATCAGGATGTAATTGAAATCGCCAAAGCAGAACAGTTAAACTGTTCGTCTTTGATAATGGTTGCACATGCAAATTCACATCAAAACGCAGTTAAAATTAGAGACATGTTGAAAAAAATATATCCTAATCATGATATAGAGATTTGTGAGTTATCGCCTGTAATAAGCGTACATACCGGTCCAAATTCTGTAGGAGTAGCCTGGCTAAAAAAAGTTTAATGGTGGCCAAGCGGTTTTTTGTTTTGGACTGTGTAGGGTAAATTCAAAAGTCATTATAAAGAACCCTTCTGTTAAGCCATTTTATTGGGGTGCTAAAAATCTACACATTTTAACGCAAGGGTGCTAAAAAATTACACGATATGACACTAGGGTGCTAAAATTTTTACACGATTTGAAGGTCGGGGTGCTAAAATTGTATTAAACCTCATAACCACAGACATCTGACTAGAATAGGTCTGATTCAATAATCAGGCCTTTTTTTGCTTTAATATGGGCTTTTTCACACTTTCAAGAGTTGTTTTTGAGCGCAATTGTAGTAGACGTCAAATAATAACACTCTAATAAAACAGAGTGTTATTTTGTATCCTTAAGGAAAAGGAGAACGAATATGAGAAAAACACTAACCGATCGAGAAAGGCTAGACCTGGTAAAAAAATATCGGATGTCAGGATTAAACACGACAGAATTTTGTAAAGTTAATGATTTAAAACGAGGTACATTTAGAGATTGGGTAAGGGCGTACAATCACCTTCAAGGTGACTTTGTAAGACTTCCAGAATTAGATGATGAGCCTGGGAAAGTATACGAGGAAAACAATGTTAGAGTTAATATGTTAAAGAGTGAAGAGATAAAGCGTAAATCAGCCCATTTCACCCGGTTTGATCATTCAATCGTGGTGATTGAGTTAAAAGGATTAAAGCTGACAACTTCCCTAGAACAGACACTAGCGATATTGGATAGAATTTATGATCGATTATAGGAGAGTCAAACAGATTTACTTCTACACAAAAGAGATAGATATGAGAGCAGGTATGAACAGATTCCAGATACTCCTATCCTGTAACTTCTCACCGATAGAAATACTCAACACATTATTTGTGTTTTGTTCAAGAGATCGAAAGACATTGAAAATATACTATGAAGATGAGTACGGCAGTTGGCTACTCATCAATAAGATTAATTTCACGAAGTTTAAATGGCCAGAAAGAATCGAAAGTGGCGGATATCAAGCGAAAGATTTAGAGGCGATATTAAAAGGATTAAGGGTGATTGAAGATCGTAAACGAGAAATCGCGTTTTAGAATGTGTTTACTATATATATAGTAAAAATATTTACTTATGGTATAATCATTGTATGAACCTAAAAAAAGCCCTCGCTGAAATCGAAAGATTGACGAAACAAAATCAAGCATTACTCGAAGAACAAGAGCGAAATCATCGCCTTATTTTTGAGTTGAATTCGCAATTGAACGAAGTTTTAAAACAAAAGGAAACCGTTAAAGAAAAATATACCATCGAAAGATTGAGACGTTTCGTACCTAAAACTGAAGTAAGTAACCCGGTAATCATTAACGAAACCGAATCTATCTTGAAAGAAACTAAAATCCGTAAACCTAAAAGCGATCACTTCTCTAAATTTGATTTTGAACGTCATGTCGTAGAAACCAGATATGAAGAACCGAATGAGTCTGCTTGTCCTACCTGTGGAGATGATTTAGTACTAGCGTCTCAAAAGGTAAGATACGTGATTGAATCTATTCCAGCGACTTTGAAAGTAGTTAAGATTATTAAGAAGAGCTGTAAATGTGCACACTGTAATAAAACAGATAATAAACTCTATTATCCTGTTTCAAACGCACTTTTTCCTGGGAGTATTGTAAGTCACTCCTTTTTATCCTATGTAGGCTATCATAAGTACGAACTAGGGATTCCTTTTGAACATCTTTCTAGACATATCAAAGATACCCTTGATATCGAGATATCCAAACAAAACTTAGCGAATTATATGGCTAAAATGGCGACTGTGCTTACGCCACTTTATAGCCATATGAAATCTGATTTATTATCTAATCAAGCCGGTGTGATCCACGCGGATGAAACCACACTATCGATTAGTAAAAGGCCAGATGAAGACAAACAACGAAAGAAAAGTTACGTTTATGTCTATACCTCAAGTTACTACGATGAACAAATCTCGATATATGATTTTCATGAATCACGCGCGATTGATCGAACAGCAGCTTGGTTAAAAGATTATCGGGGAACAATTGTCTGTGATGATTACGCTGGTTACACAAAACTGAAAAAAGATAATCCTAACATTAATCTTCAAAGGTGTTTCGCGCATGTCCGCAGAAGATTTATGGATATTATTAAAAGTGTACCTGAATCTGATATGAAGGACTCTTACGCTGCGAAAATCATCGAGGTTATTGGTAGATTATTTCATCTTGAGGCGGAATACAAAAGGAAAAAGCTACTGCCTAGCGAGATAGAAAAGGCACGTAAACAGACCCATCCAGCCATTCATAAAGAGCTAGAAGCTTTGGTTTTTAATACGCACTTTAAACCAAATTCAGCGATTGAAGGGGCGATTAACTATACTAAGAAAGTATGGTCGGAACTATTCACTTATATGGATTCTGGTTATGTCGAGATATCGAATAACATCGCTGAACGGGCAGTAAAACCTTTCGTATTAAATCGTAAAGTCTTTATGACCTCTGGTTCGTATACAGGTGCTAGATATACTACAGAGATATTTTCAATCATCAGAACCGCTCGCATCAATGACATTAACGTGAGTCCGTACTTAGAATATGTACTAGACAACATTCAATCTTCTCCAATTGAAACACTATTACCTTATCATCCGGACATCATAAAAAGATTCAAGAACTCATAATAATCCGCCATTTTCCGCCGTGATGGGGATTCAACTCTCGTTATAAAACAAGCGCTACATCCAGTAAATTTGGACTGTAGCGCTTTTAATATACATTTATGGTGTAGATATTTGACCTATACCAATTGTATTAAAATAGGTCACTCAACCCACCCTTTAGATAGCCATAATTAATCAGGCCATTTTTTGTGCCTAAATTTAGCCTAAACATCAAAAAAATGCCAATTATTAGTCGATTTTCACGTTTCGTAGCACAGTCGTGTCAATTTAGGGAAGCTGAAACTAACAAGCAACTTGCAGCAACAACACCAGGTTTACACGATTTAAGTGAGGGCTGCTAAGATTTCTACACGATATGAAGAGGGGGTGCTAAAAAATCTACACGATTTGATAAGTCACCATTTAGTGATTTTGATGTCGTTGGACTTTTCACTGATAAAATAGACGTTATGATTAAAGTCATAAATAATGTACACGAGAGTATTTTAGTGGCATAAGATCATATCTTGGTCACGAGTTGCGATTTTTAAATGATAGTATTGGCAGTAAAATCAATCGATTCAAGCGACCCAACTCTTAATTGATTTGAGTCGTTTTTTCTATGAGTGACAATCATGATCATCAATTAGTGAAGCTAAGAAAAAGAAGCTCCAAATATTGCTGCCGCTTTATACAGCAGAAAGACAAAAACTCTTATTTTATCATATTATAAAAAGAGTATTATAAAATAATGAATAGCCAAATAAAATCATCATTTTTTAACATTCAACACTTGACAACTTTTTTCATTTGAGTATAATAAAAATCGGATTGGCACAACACATAAACGAGTGCCAGAAATGGAGGGATTATTGTGATTAGACCATTAGAAGACTATGTCGTTCTTTCAGTGAAAAAAGAAGAGAAAACCACAGCGAGTGGTATCATTCTTGCCACTGAAGACAAAGACAGACCAGCGATTGGTAAAGTGATTTCAGTAGGTCCTAAAGTTGAGAATATCAAGGCAGAGGACGAAGTTATTTATCAATCTTATGCTGGTACTAAAGTCAAGATTGAACAAACAGAATATCTACTTGTTCAATCAAAAAACATTCTTGCTATTTTAGAAAAATAAATTATCTTAAAGGAGGGTACTTACAATGAGTAAAGAAATTCGTTATGGTAAAGATGCAAAATCATCTTTACTAAAAGGGGTCGACTTACTTGCTGATGCAGTGAAGATCACCCTAGGACCAAAAGGTAGAAACGTTGTACTAGATAAAGGATATGGTTCACCTTTAATTACAAACGATGGTGTTTCCATCGCTAAAGAAATTGAGCTTAAAGATCCTTATGAAAACATGGGAGCTAAACTACTTTATGAAGTAGCATCTAAAACTAACGATGTTGCGGGTGATGGAACAACCACTGCAACACTTCTTGCACAATCAATCATTCATAAAGGATTTAAAGCAGTTGATAATGGAGCAAATCCTGTTCTTGTCAGAGAAGGTATCGAACGTGCAGGAAAAGAAGTAGCTAAGAAGCTCTTAGAAAAATCCAGACCTGTAGAAACAAGAGAAGATATTGAAAATGTTGCTAGCATTAGTGCATCATCAAGAGAAATTGGAAAAATCATTGCAGAAGCAATGGATAAAGTATCAAAAAATGGTGTTATTTCTGTTGATGAATCTAAAGGATTTGAAACAGAACTCGAAGTGGTTGAAGGTATGCAATATGATAAAGGTTATATCTCACCATACTTCGTAAACGATCGTGAAACCATGACAGTTGAGCTTGAAAATCCATATGTTTTAGTTACAGATCAAAAAGTGTCAACGATTCAAGATATACTTCCCATCTTAGAACAAGTTGTTAAAGCGAATAAACCATTATTAATTATTGCTGATGATATTGAAAATGAAGTTACATCGACATTAATATTAAACAAACTTAGAGGAACATTTAATGTTGTTGCTACAAAAGCTCCAGGTTTTGGTGACAATCAAAAAGATATGTTAAATGATATTGCCATATTAACTGGAGCAACCTTCTATGCTAAAGATTTACAAATGAAACTACAAGATTTAAAACTTGAAGATCTCGGTTTAGTTCATAAAGCAATTATTAAGAAAGACACAACGACTTTAATTGGTGGTCAAGGAGATAAGGCATCGCTTGATGAACGCATCAACGAAATCCAAGCACAAATCAAAGTTTCATCTGCAGAGTATGACAAAAAACGACTTCAAGAGCGTTTAGCTAAGCTTGCTGGTGGAGTTGCGATTATTAAAGTAGGTGCAGCTACAGAATCGGAGCTCAAAGAAAAGAAATTACGTATTGAAGACGCACTAAATGCTACTAAAGCCGCTATTTTAGAAGGTATTGTCACGGGTGGAGGTTCAATTCTAGTCAATATTCAAACAGAACTTAAACAAACATTGAAAGACAGTAATATTGATGTTTATAAAGGAATATTAGCAGTTCTAGATTCACTATCTCAACCACTATATCAAATCGCTGAAAATGCTGGTTATGATGGACAAGATATCTTAGAAGAACAACGTAAACAACATAAAGATTATGGATTTGATGCAAAAGAAGGTAAATGGGTTAATATGATGAAAGAAGGTATCATTGACCCCACTAAAGTAACACGAAATGCAATATTAAATGCATCTAGTATTGGAGCACTCATGATTACATCAGAAGCTGCTGTTGTTGAGATTAAAGAAAAAGAAACTCCAATGCCAAATCCAGCGATGTATTAGAATAAATTGTAATTAAATGAATGATTTAGGGTATCGATGTGTAGATACCCTATATTTTTAATCATTTCTCACCTTGGTAGTGTCAAGAATTTTGTGTTAATGAAATGATTTAAAGTATTGGAACTCTCTTTAGTTGTTTCATGCACTCCCGAGTGTCAGACTGTATAGTATATTTTTAACAGTTATTTTTAGCAGTTGAATCATTGTTAAGCCATAAAATAGAGGGTGAGTAAATTTATGCAAGCGTGCGTAAAATTTTATCAAAGGTACCTAATTATATAAAAATAGGTCTTGTAACTGAACTGATACCAAAAAGTTGTACTTTGATATTATACAAGTATATGCAAGGGGTATCGCATGAAAGATAAAAAGAAAAATAATAGATTATAGAGTTTAGAGTTCAAATTAAAAGTGGTTTTAGATATTATTGATAATGAACTATCTTACAGTCAAGCAGCACGCAAATATGATATGTATTTTATCATCTGGGAGTCTAAATGATACATTGCCTGCAAGATGGGTTTATCAGTATAGACTCTATGGGAAAGAGCGTTTCTTTCAAACACCTAAAGACTATCGAAAGAATCCATCGAGACAATTCCATAAGCCATCCAAAGAGGTAGAACAGGATTTAGAACTCAAAGTTAAACACCTAGAAATGGAGCTTGAATACAAAAAAACTTATAGTCTTAGTTCAAAAACAGGAACAAACAAACAAAAATACCAAGTAGTCAAGGAACTAAGGCGAAAATATGTATTAAAAGATCTACTTCTCATATCAAGACTTCCAAAGTCTGTTTACTATTATTATGAACAGCATAATGAGACTGATATATATCATGATATTAAGATACTTATTTCAGAAATCTTTGAGTCTAGTAACAAAAAATATGGCTATAGACGTATCAAACTCGCCCTTCAAAACTTCTATCAGATTAAAATAGCCTATAAGACTGTCGTAAGGCTCATGAAAGGGTTACATATCGTTTGTAAGGTAAGAAAAAAGAGATATCGCTATATCTCTCAAATATCAAACAAAATTACACCCAATCTACTTAAAAGAGACTTTAAAAAAGATGAACCTAATATCGCATGGGTCACAGATGTATCAGAGTTTAGATTCAATCGTAAGCGTTTATATTTATCTGTGGTACAAGATCTTTACAATGATGAAGTCAAAGCATACCAAATCTCTAGGAGTCAAAATCAAGACTTGATTCTAAAAACTCTTAAGAAAGCCATCAACCCAAATGAAGACTTATCAAAGCTTCTCATACACTCTGATCAAGGTATTCTATACCAATCACCTAAATATCGTAATTACCTTAAGAAATCATCATTTGTGCAATCCATGAGTGCTAAAGGTAATGCATATAAATGTCAGTGGTTGAAAGTTTCTTCGGGACACTTAAATGCGAGACCATATATTTACAAAAGGTTAAATCATTATCTGATTTCATAAGAACAATTGATGAGTATATCTATTGGTATAATCACGATAGTATAAAATTAACTCTAGGTGGTTATTCACCAATACAATATAGGTTAATGAATCAACAAATGATATAATAACTACAAAGAACATAAAGTACAAGAAAATGGTATCAATTCAAATAATCGTAGGTATCACGATTAAGAATCCTAGTTACGATAGTATATATAAAACTCCAACTGAGTAATTTTGGATTCATGGATAATTATTGGAATTTAAATCCAGTAAAGTTCAACAGTTTATAGCTGATGCACATTGGCATCATTTTTTTCCAATATGATATAATTAGTAAAAAGGATGTGATAGGATGAAAGTAAAAACATATACACATTTATATACCGATAATGTGCCTGCTTCAAGAAACTTTTTTACTAAAATTGGTTTAAAAATTAAAGATGCGTACTCAAACGAACAAGGATTTTGTGTAGAGTTTAATAGGAACACTTACTTAATGGTCTTAGAAAAATCACATTTTCAATCGTTTCATCCCAAGTTAAAGCTTGCTCAAAAGGATGTTCATAATTCATTCATCAGTATTGAAATGAAAAGTATTGAGCATGTTGATAAATTCATGAACAAAGTTTTAAAAAATGGTGGGATAGAGACCGAAAAAGCATCGGATGATGAATGGGTTTATTATCGTTCATTTAAAGACCTAGATCTACACCAATTTGAAGTATTCTACATGAAACGAAAAGATTGATAAATACCCATAGAAACCTCTTTTTTGATGATAAGGAGGTTTTTTTATATCTTTTTATCGTTCATTCTAATAACATCCACATCAAACCAGTCTTTGTTAACAAATCTACCAGTGTAACTCATTCGTATCTTTGTTATCGAAAATTATCTTTCACTTTTTAAACTGTATCCTATATATACAGCTTCTCTACTCTATCCTAAAGCGCTTTTCAAACTGATGTTATAAATCTGGTAGAGTGTACTACGTTTCATCTCACGTTTACTAGCGCCTACAGTTACAGTTAATTCTGGACTAGCGTGGAGCGTTATTTTAGAACTGAATCTATATGAAATACATCGGCGTTATAACAAAACCTTAAGTATTTGATTTTATATTTTGCATATATATAAAATAGTCTATTGGCTAATAAACAGTAGTAAAACTTTAATTGAGAGATAAATCATTCACTAACTATTTATTGTTAGCGTATATTGAGTTATAATGAAGTATACACTTTTTAAAGAAGGAAGGTTTTTTTATGAAGAGCATTGTAGAAATAGATCAAATTATTGCAAGTATTGTTGATTATCAAAAATTGGCTAATCAGTTAGATAAGAAAACCAAAAAGGTCATTAAACAGTTGACCGATGAATTGTATGCATTTGATTCAAACGCATCCAAGGTGAAGTCCGAAGCAGAGTATCTCAGTTTGGTAAAAGACCTCGTCATTTCCATTAATAAGATAAATGAAAAAGCCAATTATGGATTAATCGAAACCATGGAGAGAGAAGACATATATACTTATATTGAATCAGTCTCTACAAGATTGGGTTTTTCATTTGATTACGATATTACTGAAGAATATAGAGCGTGGTAAATTCTCCGCTAAAAGGAAGGTGTATTAGAATTGTTTAATATTTTCAAAAAGAAGAACAATGAAGCAACAATCGCTAAAACAAAAGAAGCACATAGAACATATTTTCGGGAAAAATTGGAATTGAACAAAGACAAAAACGCGACGTTTGAGGCGATGTACATTTTGTTCAATGAATTGGACATTGAAATGGTTGAATTGATGCATAGGTATCATCTCTATATTGATTTTGATTATGTGGAGAAAGATCAGTATTATGAAGTGATGATTCAAACAATCAATGGTGGGAAAAAAGGGATGTACACGACTGTTGGTACGCAAGACGGTGAAAATATCATGATGCTTGATAGTATTAACGATACGATATCGACCGATGGAATGTCTTCTAGTGATATCATTTCTAAAGTGATAGATGAAATAAATAAATTTCACAGAAAATAAATATGGAAAAGGAAACTAACATATGAATAAAAATAATAAACCAAAATCGTTTATTCAAATTGTATTTAATCTTTATTGGTTCATTAAAAAAAGAATTAGAGTGTTCTTTTGGCTAACAACAATTGTACTGATTTTTGCGATAAGTGCAGTGATCTTTATTGAAACTCATTCATTAGAATATGTTTGGATTGCCTTTATTGTCGGTCCTGGGATTATGCTTTTAGTATTCATTTCACATAAGATAGGACAATATGAAGATAAACATGGGCTAACGCATTACAAGTTCTTCGATGGGGGATTTATTTACACAACCTTTCCAATGAGAAAGAATACTGAGAAGAAGAAAAAGAATAAAAAAAAATCTTCTAATTAGTCCGTTTGTTTTATCCAGTAGGATAACTGATCCTGATCAATAGGGCTCAACATTTTCCATCACATCTAGCAAAATCTACCTATCAATTAAAAATGAAATCTTCATACGATACACTATAATGTATCAACAAAAGTGTAGATATTTTGTTGGTTTGCTAGTTTTCATAAGTATAAAATATTCAAACAAACGTTGTAGTATAAATAGAAGATTGACTCTAATCAAACAATTATTTACCTCATCGGAATAAGAATAATGTAAAGGAGTTGCCTATGTCACAATCAACTTGGTATCAAAAACGAGACAATCATGCAGATCATGTCGTTTATCTCGACAAAAAAGCGAAAGAACTTCAAAAAATGATAGATCATCAAAAAACGATGATTATCCGAGGTGCAGCCGGGAAAAAAGTCCCGCTTGGTGGACGTGTTAAACAAGATGATATCCTATATTTTGTTGAAACAGGTAGTGATTTACTCATCACCCATCGAGCTCTTGTAAAGCAAGTCATCGAAACCAATTCAATGACAGAAACCGAGTCGATTGCTTTTGTTGAAAAATATCAAAATGAATTGAAGCTTGCCCCTCATCAGTTGATCAGATGGGCAGGCAAGAAATATCTATGTCTCATCGAAATTCATCAATTAGAACCCATCGAACCTTTTCACTATAGAAGAGAAAAGAATATGGATGATTGGATTATCGTAGATGATATCCGCGACATCCAAGTTTAGTTTGGTGCATGAAGTGTTTCAGTTACTCTACATAGAATATTTTCGAAAACAAGTTCAATTCTTAGTAGTATTTTTAACGGATCGGATCGAATGGATGAATGACCAAATCAGTCTTTTTTGATCGATATCATTTCGGTGAATGGTTGTCAAAATCATCAAACATACTTCAAAAGCAGTATGGGTATCTAGTATAGATGGTTTCGTCTTCACTAAAATCACCCATAATTCTCAGGTCTGATACAATGCGTATCGGACCTTTTTAAAATGGGAAAAGGCATTTGAAGGCGAAAAAAGACTGTTTGTAAGCACCATGATTTTGGTTGAATACATTCGATAGACATTCATGAAATAATCATCATCAAATCCGTATAATATTAGGATTCAATGATGAAATTGTGAAATAAAACAACCATTACATAGTATAATTGAAGTGATCATTTTTAGAAAGATGGTATTGAATGAGAATAGCCATATGCGATGATTTAACTCAAGAAGTTGAAATCATCAAGAAAGCGACAATTGAATATTTTCAATCAAAAAACTTAATGGTTGACATTGAGACATTTCATCATGCATTCGATTTTCTCGATGCCTATGATAAAAAAAAGTACGATATGGTTCTCCTAGATATCGTTATGCCTGGCGTATTGGGCACGGACATCGCGAGAGAAATTCGAATGAAACAAGATAAAACAGAAATTATTTTCCTAACCACATCCAATGAATTCGCAGTCGATGCATTTGAAGTCAAAGCGACGCACTATCTCTTGAAACCATTTAAGCAAGATGTCTTTATCGAAGCCATGAACCGCGCTCTTTCAAATATGGATCGAAGTCAGAAAAAGGTGATTCAATTCAAAGGTACAAAAGGGGTCGTTCAAACCATTGACTTGGATAGTATCAGTCATATCGAGTCCAATGCACACCATCAATTTGTTTTTCGCTTTGATGGTGCGCCTATCGAAACTGTCCAAACGTTAACTGAACTTTTTAATCGACTCAATCAAGTGTCACCGGAGCAATTCATCCGACCCTATAAAGGCTTTATCGTAAATCAACATGCCATCGCTTCAATCCAAAATGACTGTATCGTGCTGAAGCGTGGTATCCATATACCCATTCCACGAAGAACGTTCAATTCTATAAAACAAACCTATTTTGATTATATGTTTAAGGGGCGACAATGACGATATTTCTAGAGATTTTTCCAGACCTCTTGCGGGGTAGCATCACAGCCATCAGTATCTTACTTTTATTACCAATCTTGTCAAAAACAAAAATCAGTCCAAAGACACATGCGTGGATTGTATTGTCTGTGGTTGTCGTTGATTTAATGATTTGTATCCCTTTTTATTACACAAAAAACTATACATTTGTACTGTATTATTCATTATTCTCGTATTTAATGATTATCTTTGGTTATCAGTTTATACTCAAGGATCGGCTCTATCAATGGCTTTTTAATAGTGTTACTGTACTCATCATTTACGCGATGGTCGTTATTTCGAGTTATTTTATTTCTAGGGTTTTTCCATACCCAGCTTATGTAAATACCATCATTAGAATCTTGTTTTTCTCCATTACCATCGTGATAGTTAAGAAAATCATTCGACCCTTGTATTTAGATGTCTCTGAGAACTGGGGGGCATTTTTACTCCCAATCACCGGCATTTTAATCAGTTATCTCTACATTTTGTTGTCACTCGGTGAAATTCAAAGTTCAATGCAAGCCAATATGATCTATTTTTATTTGCTATGTTTGATTACATTACTCGAGTATAGTGCAATCATTTTTTCTTTGAAGAGTTTAAGAACAAAATATCAGTTTAGAGAAGAAAACATCAAACGCCAGGCCAATGAATTGCTTCTAAGAAGTGAGATTGAATCGTATGAATCAACATTGAATGCGGCCAAACAAACCCGACACGACATCAGACATCACAATTCGATTTTGCTTGAGTATTTAAATCGTGGTGAGGTCGAAAGTGCACTGCACTATCTGAAGTTATATGATGATAATATCAAAGAACACAGCATCAAAGATTACTCCAAAAACCCGATTGCGAATGCGGTATTCAGGATATATGACAGACGGTCCAAAGAATATCACATCGTATTCAAGGTTCAATCTGAAGCAGACCATTTATTGAATAATCAACTCCCTGATCTCGGTGTTGTATTATCCAATCTATTGGAAAATGCATTCATCGCTGCCAAAAACTGCATGTTCGATGACCGCTACATCACGTATAAATCTTGCCTTGAAAACGAGAGTATCCTCATAGAAATTGTCAATAGCATGGAAGGTTTCGTTGAGTTTACCGATGGGTTACCAATCACCACAAAAACCGGTGGTGGCACAGGGGCAATCAGCGTTAAACACATTGTTCAAAAGTATGGTGGGATGGTTGAATTCAAACAGAATAAAAGTGAATTTAGCACGCGCATCATATTCCCGAAACAAAATTAAGTAATTTTATAATCAATCTCTAGATGGCATCTAGGGATTTTTTTGTCGTTTGATGCAAAAATACCGACATTTGATACCAACTCAATCTTTGATGATTCGATGATTGTATATAATTGAACCACCAAAACAAACAATTCATAAGGAGGTAACGTGTGGAAGTAGATCATACCAACGCAGTCGAGAAAAACATTGAAACCATCATCGTTAAAGTATTGGATAGTTGTGCATTTTATGCACCCAAAGAAGGTAGTTTAGTGGCAGTAAAGTTATGTGCTTTCTGCAAATTTAGTGATTTTGAGAAGAATCAACACACTGGCATATGTCATTATCATTTTAATAGCAAAGGGAGAAAATCAAATGAATTATAACAACACAAGACATACGAACAAAAACATATTTTGGATGATTGCTTTATTCGTTTTTTTATGGGTTATTCAACTCGGTATGGTGGATTTCAATTTGAATCCATTACAAAGCATAGAAAACGCGTTCAATGAACCACAAGCGAATGAAACGATAGTCGCTTCACCGTTGAGTTATTCGAGCACATGTGGTGATATCAATGATTGGATACCACTGCCAAGCAGCGGTGGGGTGATTTCGAGTGGGAATTATTACTTGGATGGTAATGTAACCCTCAACACCAACATTGCTATTTCCAGTGGTGTGGTGAATATTGATTTGAATGGTAATATCCTTTGGGGGGCATTAAATTCAGATCAAAGCATTTTCACAGTTACTGGTGGGACATTGAACATTTATGACTGTGATACGAGCAATAAAGTACACAACTATAAAATCAAAGAGGTTGAGGCAACCGCCACACAAGATATCTATTACAATAGCATCGATTATGATCAGAAACTATTCCAAAGGTATTACGATTTTAATGACATTGGTGACGGTGTAATCGTTGGAGGTATCATCACCGGTGGTCATAAGTATGCAACTAAGACAGACTTAAAATCCAACTTTAACTATACCGGAGGTGGGTCTGCTATTTTGGTTGGAAACACCGGTGGTACAGTGAACTTATACGGTGGAACACTCAGTGGCAATACATCAACTGCTTTATCACAATGGGGTGGCAAAAGACAACGTAGTGGCACAGTAGGGGTAATGGACGGGGGGACTTTTAACCTTCATCAAGGTCAAATTGTTGGGAATAGTAGCCGATATGGCGGCGCTGGGATTTATTTATTTGGTTCAAGTTACATGCCTGCTCGTGTCAATATTTATGGCGGTATCATCGAAGACAACTATGCATTTGATACAGCGTATAACTATTCAAATACCAGTTCGATGTTCGTTGGTGGTGCAGGGGTCGCAACCGATAATGTGGGCAATGGCGCATCTATTGTTTCTTTATCTGGTGCCCCTAGAATTGTCAATAATCACTATTATGACTATTATACAAATCAATATATATCGACGAACTTAAGCTATTCCACTGAATCTGTAAATTCAATCAAAATATTGGGTGAGTTGTATACAGAAGTAGCTGGGGTTAGAAATTACGCATCGATTGGCTTATGGGGTGGTGCTGGTGAACAACTCACATCCAATTACACCACCAGTGGGAATACCCATGAGGATGTCAACAAAATATTTTTCGCTGATAACATCACCCAAGCTGTTGCGTACAATACCAGCAATGGTGAGTTGAAGTATGTCACAGCGGATTTAAAAACACTCACTTACGACGCTAACCATGGTACCAATGAAACTTCAAACATTTCAGTGGTAGATAAAATCAGTGTGAGTGAGCCTATGTTTACAAAAACGGGACATACCTTTTCTCATTGGAATACAAGTCCAGATGGTTTAGGGACAACGTATTTACCAAAAGACATCTTAACGCTAAGTTCAAATCAAACAATTTATGCTATTTGGACCAAATCTACGTATAAAATAGATTATTGGACGAATGGTGGGTCATTCAACACTTCAGTTCAAACGGCTTATACATATGGGGATACGGTCACACTACCGATACCTGTATGGGCAGAAAAGACATTTGAAGGTTGGTATGATAATGCGATGCTTTCTGGTGATGAAATCACTGAAATCGATGCGACAACTTTCGATAATCAAGTCTTTTATGCCAAATGGGGTGGTGTCACACAACACACGATTTTATCCACGTCGGGTGACAATGGTACGATTTACCCTTTGGGCAGTATCATTTATGACGGGACAGTTCAAAATTATCAAATTATCCCGATGAATGGTTATAAAGTTGCGACATTTACCGTCAATGGCGAAGATAAAAAAATGGACATCGTCAATCACAATTACAGTGTTTCAGGGATCACCAGTGATACACAAATCGATGTCACGTTCGAAAAAATATTACCATCTGACATCGCTGTTTATGCCAATAGTGATGTACAAGGGACCATCAGTCCAAAAGGCTACACCGTGGTTTCAAACGGGAGCAGCTTGACCTATACAATAACGCCAAATCTGGGGTATCAAATTAAAGATGTCAAAGTCAATGGTGTAAGTATCGGTGCAGTATCAACCGTTACATTGACTAATATAACCAGTACTCAATCTGTTTATGCAGAATTCATGATTTTGACAGCTGTCAATTCAGTTATTACGTTTAACTTAAACGGTGGGAATACCATTCTTGGTTATGACTTACCACAAACGTATACCGAAGGGGTAGGTTTAACCTTACCGAACAATCAAAAAATCGTAAGAGTGGGGTATGTATTTGAAGGTTGGTATGATAATGAAGAACTAACAGGTCAAACCGTCCAGTGGATTTCATTGAACGATGTTGGTGCGAAAACGTACTGGGCAAAATGGACAGTAGAATTCGTTTCCATCACCTTCAATAGTAACACTGGTAGTGCCGTATCTACTATTTCACAAGCTTATGGTTCTAGCGTGAATCAACCAGCCAACCCTACCAAACTGGGATACACCTTTGTTGGATGGTATAGTGATGAAGCGTTGAGCATTGCATACACTTTTGATACGATGCCAGCTGAAGACATCACCCTATACGCGAAGTGGTCGATCAATACGTATAACATCACATTTAATAGTAATTTAGGCAGTGTGATATCCACTATTTCACAAGCTTATGGTTCTAGCGTGAATCAACCAGCCAACCCTACCAAACCAGGATACACCTTTGGTGGATGGTATAGCGATGAAGCGTTGAGCAGTGCATACACTTTTGATACGATGCCTGCGGAAGACATCACACTTTACGCCAAATGGACGATCAATACTTACAACATCACATTTAACAGTAACGCTGGTAGTGCTGTTTCAAGCATCTCACAAGCTTATGGTTCTAGCGTGAATCAACCAGCCAACCCTACCAAACTGGGATATACCTTTGTTGGATGGTATAGTGATGAAGCGTTGAGCAGTGCGTATACATTTGATACGATGCCAGCTGAAGACATCACCCTATACGCGAAGTGGTCGATCAATACTTACAACATCGCGTTCAACAGTAATTTAGGCAGTGCAATATCCACTATTTCACAAGCTTATGGCTCAAATATAAGTCAACCAGCCAACCCTACCAAACTGGGATACACCTTTGGTGGATGGTATAGTGATGAAGCGTTGAGCAGTGCATATACATTTGATACGATGCCTGCGGAAGACATCACACTTTACGCCAAATGGTCAATCAATACTTATACAATCACTTTTGACACCAAAGGTGGAAATATGGTAGAACCACTGATACAAACATATGGATCAGCCATTGTATTACCTACAAACCCAACTAAAACTGGCCATCTGTTTAATGGATGGAATCAAAATGTACCATCCATGATGCCAGCAGGTGATATGACCATAGAAGCCTGCTGGATTAAAGTTTCAACCATAGATATGGGGAATACTGATCTTGAGATGACAGGATTACTTGAAGCAATCGATTTAACCATGGTTGAAAACATGAATGGTGAAATTATGATTCAATTCGTTCGTAAACACACCACAGAAGTTAATTTAGACCTCATAGAACTCATTCAGTCACAACTCACAAAGCATCAACAATACGCCGTTATGGACATCAGTGTTATCATCAAGGTCGAAGGACAAAGTGATATTTTGATTACTGATTTAACACAAAATGTCCAAATTACCTTACAATTGGGAGAATTAGAACAAGGTCATAAAAATTATCAAATAATTCGTATACACGATGGACAAGTAGAAATGCTGGATTGTACATATGATGAAAAACTTCAGACCATTACTTTCGAAACAAATCAATTTTCTAACTTTGTTTTGGTATATGAAAAATCATCCAATGCTAGTTGGGCATGGTGGTTCTTAGTATTATTACTACCCATTGGACTTGTGACTTATAAGTATCGTCATAGTTTATTGGCAATGGTTTCGAAAAAAACTAATTAATATTTGAATCTTTCTCTATGCATGCATGAAAAGATTTTTAGAGTCATCTAAAAAGGTGTTGTCCTCCCCAGACAACACCTTTTATATCTACGAATAAAAAGTATAAGATTTTTCAATCAATGACATCATGTAATATGAAATAACCAATCCATAATGATATTAATAGTTTAGGCACAATTATCCTAGTAACTCGCCAAGAATGGATTTCAAACTATTATCATGGTCGCATATATCAAATTACAACAGCGATATTAATCCCAACTATCTTTGTGTTTTATATATTGGATCGGTATAAAGTGAAGCGTAAGGGATGATTATACAGTTTCAGTTGTGTTACAATTTTTTAAAAAGAGGTACAAAAAAATGCTATTTATGATGATCATCAAAGCTTCAAGAAATTCAGAAGGTGCGAACCTACCCAATAAAGCACTCAGGATTGCGATGGACCAATACAACGATGAACTCGAAGCTGCTGGTGTTCGTGTGATGGCTAAAGGGCTACAACCGAGTTCGAATGGGATGCGTTTTTCATTTATTAACCCTGGTGAACCACCAGTGATTACTGAAGGACCTTTTGACAACCCCAACACACTTGTGGCTGGTTTTTTCTTAATCGATGTTAAATCCAAAGAAGAAGCGATATACTGGGCGAAAAAGGCACCAGACCCACAAGGCGATGGCGAAGGCCAAATTGAACTCAGACAACTATTTTGATTGAAAGGAAAAACTATGACGAAAACTCAATTTGAAACCACTGTTTTTTCTTTTGGAAACAACACAGACATTGAGGTACCTGTAGCACATCTTGAAGCATTAGGATCATCCAAAAAACCCCCAGTACTGGTGACGATTGGTACCTACGAATACCCATCAACCATCGCTGTTATGAATGGCAAATACTTAATCCCACTATCGAAAGAACACCGTGAAAAAACGGGTATTCATGGGGGAGATACCATCACTGTCATCTTGACACTCATTGAAGGGCGCAGAGAGGTTGAAATCCCTGAGTTTTTGATGACATTTCTCAATGAACACCAACTGATAGAATCATTCAATCAAACCGCTTATTCCAATCGAAAAGAAATGGTTCGTAAGGTTTTAGATGCGAAAAAACCTGAGACTTTACAAAAACGATTGAACGAATTGTTAGAGTCATTAAAAAAATAATTGCAAATACTGAAATCATCCCATGAGAGACAATGGTTCATCTTTTGGGATGTTTTTTGTCTTATAAATGAGGATTCTTATAATTCAATTACCGAGCTATGTTATAATCTTTTCAAAAGGGGCGATCATATGAAAAAGCAATTACCTAAACGTCATGAACTGAACATTGAACATACTTGGGACATGGCGAATTTATTCAAAACAGAAACACTGTATTTAGAAGCATTTGATCAAGTCGAACAAGACGTCGACCAATTTTGTAAGAACTACGAACAAAAACTGAAGGATCAGGCACAAATCAACGCGTCATTGAATGACTTCCAAGACATTCAAGGTCGATTGTCTCGTATAGGGGCATATGGGTCCTTACAATCTTCTACCGATTCGATTTCTGAGGAAAACCAAATGCGTCAAGGGAAAGCCATGATGCGTTTCCAAAGCATCTCAAAAAAGATGGCTTTTTTCACCAATGAATTAAAACAATGTTCCGATGAACTGTTATTAGAAGCATCTAAACTCAGTGAAGATAACCGTTATTTCTTAGAAGAAATCATCGAAGATAAGAAACATACATTGATCCCTGAAGTTGAAAAGACGTTGGTGGCTTTATCGCCAGTACTCAATGCAGCGTATATGAACTATAACCGCTTTAAACTCGCCGATATGAAATTCAATGACTTTGATGTCGATGGCGTGACTTATCCAAACTCATTTACGTTATTTGAAAATGAGTATGAATATGAAGAAAAGACTGAAGTTCGTCGAAAAGCCTATGAAACCTTCTATCAAAAGTTGGCTGAATACCAACATGGGTTCTCAAATAACTACCAAGCCCATGTTCAAAAAGAGAAGATTCTATCCGAACTCAGAGGTTATCCAAGTGTCTTTGATTATTTACTCGATGGCCAAAAGGTGTCTAAAGATTTTATGGATCGTCAAATCGATGGCATCATGACCAAACTCGCACCTGCGATGCGTAAGTACGCGTTATTATTAAAAGATATCCATGGGTTAGACAAAATGACTTATGCGGATTTAAAAATCGCCGTTGACCCAACCTTTGAACCAAAAGTATCGATTGAAGCTTCCAAACAGTTGTGTATTGAAGGGTTATCGATTTTAGGACCAGAATACAATGAGATTGTCAAACGTGCATTTGAAGAACGTTGGATTGACTTCCCACAAAACCAAGGTAAATCTACGGGTGGTTTCTGTTCCTCCCCTTATGGCGCTTCTTCGTATATCCTGATTAACTGGAACGGTCAAATGGATGAAGTCATGGTCTTAGCCCATGAACTTGGCCATGCCGGTCATTTCCAATACGCCAATAGTAACCAAAAGATTTTAAATACCCGTCCTTCGATGTATTTCATTGAAGCCCCATCCACCACCAATGAGTTGTTGATGGCGAATCATTTGATTCAACAAGCAAAAACAGAACGAGAAAAGACTTGGATTAAATCCGTCATGATCTCAAGAACGTATTATCATAATTTCGTAACCCATTTATTAGAAGCGGCCTTCCAAAGAGAAGTCTATACGAGGGTCGATCAAAAACAACCACTATCCGCCAATATCTTAAACAACATCAAACTCGGTGTTTTAAGACAGTTTTGGGGAGACGCGGTAGAAATTCCCGATTGGGCTGGACTTACATGGATGAGACAACCCCATTATTTCATGGGCTTATACCCATATACCTACTCTGCAGGACTCACATTGGGCACGAAAGTATCTCGCATGATTCAAGACAAACAAATCGCGCCACAAGCGTGGATTGAAGTCTTAAAAGCGGGCGGTACGAAGACCCCACTCGACCTCGCAAAGATGGTGGGTGTGGATTTAACCACTGATCAAGTATTAACCGAAGTCATTGAAGAAATCTCTGGTATCATTGAAGATATCATTCATTCTAAAAAATAAGTATAAATTAGGTAACCCATGAAGACCATCCTAAATGCCTGTGTTGACCCCTATTTTAATCTCGCATTAGAAGAATATGTACTCAAAAACATCGACTGTGATGAGGACATCCTTTTACTGTGGGTCAATGGACCATCGGTCATTGTGGGCAGAAACCAAGTGGTTTATGGTGAGGTCAATGTGGGTTATTGTGAAACACACGGTATCCCCGTCCTAAGGCGAATATCCGGCGGTGGAACAGTCTATCATGATTTGGGCAATTTGAACTTTTCCATCATTTCAAAGCATTATCAAGGTGTCTTAAAAAATTATCAAGTATTCACACAACCCGTCATCGATTTCTTACAAAGTCTTGGTGTGGATGCGAAATTCAGTGGAAAAAGCGATTTGGTCGTCGGCAAAGAAAAATTCAGTGGGAATGCTCAAATGTATCATCAAAAAAAGTTGTTACACCACGGGACCATTTTGTTCAATACAAAATTAGACACTTTAACTAAAGTCTTAAAACCAAAATCAGAGGACATTGACAGTATTGGTGTGGATTCGAATCGTAGTAGGGTGACCAATATCGTGACCCACTTAAATCCACAATTAACCATCGAGGCATTTAAATCAAAATTATTGAATTTTTGGTTGAATACCGATGATACCCTACCCCATGTGATCGTGCTCACAAAAGCAGATTTAAAAGCCATTGAAGACTTGAAACAAAATAAGTATCATACTTGGGCTTGGACGTATGGGGAATCCCCAAACTTTGAAATTAAAAAAGCGTTTGAAGACAAACAAATCGTTGTCAGCGTGAAAGAGGGATTGATCGATACTTTGATGCTAACAACTAAATCGATAAACCTGCACTTCAATCAGTTTATGGGGGTTCAGTTCGATAAAAAGATTTATGTACAAGTCCTAGAAACCATCGATGAAAGCTTAAGGATTTCATTGACCCCATTTACAAATCTGTTATTTGAATAAAGAAAAGGCATGCCGGGCGGCATGCCTTTATTGTTAGATATGGATGTGTTTATGAATGGCACCTAACGCCGATTCCATCACGGTTTCGGATACGGTCGGGTGTAAGTGGATCGCATTGGCAACATCCGCGATGGTCGCCTCTGACTTGATGGCGAGCACCACTTCAGCGAGTAAATCGGAAGCGTTGGATGCGAGAATGTGGGCACCGATGATTTCACCGGTATCTGGGTTCACCACGACTTTAACAAACCCATCAGTATCGCCCTCAGCCAAGGAACGACCATTGGCCATGAGAGGGAACTTCGATGTTTTATAAGGGATGTTGTTCTCTTTGGCAGCGGTCTCAGATAACCCAATCCAAGCGATTTCTGGGAAACCATAAATCGCGCTTGGGACATGGTCGAAGGAGAAGGAAACATCTTTACCATGGATGTGTTCAACCGCGGTAACGCCTTCCGCGGAAGCGGCGTGGGCGAGCATCATTTTCCCGGTGATATCACCAATCGCGTAAACGGTTGGGATAGACGTTTGGAGGTGTTCGTTCACAACCACCCCTTGTTTGGTGGTCTCGATGTTTAATGCTTTAAAGGCTTCTAAATTGGGTTTCATCCCAACCGATAACAAGACGATGTCGCTTTGAATCGATTTAGATGTCCCTTGATGTTCATAGATGACAGTATCGTCTTTGATTTCAGTCACAGTCGCAGCTGTAATGACATCGATTTTATCTTTTTTTAGGAGTCTTAAATACGCTTGTCTAATGTCATCATCGACTGACGACAAGATTTGGTCTAAACGTTCTATGACAGTCACTTTCGTACCAAAACTGGAGAAAAGGGTCGCGAATTCCAACCCGATGACCCCACCGCCTATGATGGTTAAGGCTTTCGGGATGTTAGGATAATTGAGTAAACTCGCATAGGTATAAACGAATTGTCTTTCAAACCCTGCCTTTAAACCAGGGATATTCGGAATGACGGGTGAAGCACCGGTTGCGAGAATCAAATACTTCGTTTCAAGGGTTTCTTCGCCCACTTTTACGGTGGTTTTATTGATTACTTCACCATAACCGTTATGAACGGTAACCCCATTTTTTTTGAGTAAACCTTTCACACCATCGGTTAAAGTTTTGATGACTTTATTTTTACGCGTAAGCATTTCGGTCCAATTGAAGGATACGGCACTTTCATCGATGTGAACACCGTAATGAGAGGCGTGTTTCATCAATCGGTATACTTTCGCATTCTTCAATAATGTTTTGGTTGGGATACAACCCTCATTTAAACAAACGCCACCCAAGGCGTTTTTTTCAACAAGTCCTACTTTATAGCCGAGCTGTGCGGCTTTGATGGCAGCGACATAACCGCCGGGTCCGCCACCTAAAATCAAAATATCGTAGGTCATTTGGACAACAACATGAACACAGGGTTCTTCAAATACGATTTGAACTTCATTACGAAGCGGCCGGCATCCGCCCCGTCAATGATTCGGTGGTCCACAGCGAATGAAATCGGTAAAACAGGTGCGATGACGATTTCATTGTTTTTAACGATTGGTTTCGATTGAATTTTACCTATGCCCATGATGGCAACTTCAGGGTACTTGATGATGGGTGCCCCAAAAGTGGAATCAAACGCACCATAATTGGTCACGGTAAACGTACCATTTTGAATGTCTTTAAGTTGAATGGTTTTGTTGATGGCTTTTTGTTGTAGGTCTTTGAGCTGTTGAGCCAGTTCAAAAATCGATAATTGATCGGCATGTTTGATGTTTGGTACGATCAACCCCTCAGGTGTATCGGTAGCGAAACCGATGTGGATAAAATCTTTATACAGAATTTCGCCTTTTTCATGGTCGAATGACGCGTTGAAAATTGGGAATTCTTGAATGGTTTTGGTCAAGGCTTTGATGATGAAAGGCATGTAAGTTAAATGGATACCAGCTTCACTTGCGAAACCTTTTTGTTCGTTTCTTAAGTTCACGAGTTCGGTGACATCGAGTTCATCCATTAAAACGGTATGTGGGATGATTTGTTTCGATAAGGTCATCGCGGTCACAATCGCTTTACGGATCGATGTGATTGGCACACGTCGGATGCCTTCTTTGGAAGTAGTCATCGGTGGGACTGGGATGCTTGGTTGAACAGGTTTAACTTGTTTAGACGCGATGGCGTTTTCAACATCGGTTTTGAGGATTCGACCAAACTCACCAGACCCTTTTAAGGATTTGATGTCGATTTGGTTGTCTTTCGCGAGTTGTCTCGCCAGTGGGGATGCTAAAACTTTGGTATTTGTTTTATTATCCGTTTTTTCTTCAACAGCAGAAGCGATGACTTCTGAAGACACTTCTAATTGTCCAACGACACCGGCATTTTCACCTTCATCGACCGAGGTGGTTTCTTTCTTAGATTCAGCTTTTGGTGAGACTGACCCATCTTGAATGAGTACTAGGGTTTCACCAACGTGGATGATTTCACCCACAGCCACCCCTAAGGTATCAATCACCCCAGAAACAGGGCTTGGGAGTTCGGCGTTGACTTTATCGGTTTCGACCAAACATAACGTTTCGCCTTCTTTGACGGTATCGCCTTTTTTGAAAAACCATTTTAAAAGCTTACCCTCATGGATGCCTTCACCAATGTCTGGAAATTTAAAATTATACATAGTGACCTCCTACGCTTTCACTGAAAAAAGCGATTTGATTTCAGCTGCGATTTGTTTTGGATGAATCATAAAGTGGTGTTCGCCGCGCGGTAGTGGTACGGTGATGTCTGGCGCTGTTAAACGTCTCGGTGCGGCTTCTAAGTGATAAAATGCCTTTTCATTGACCACAGAAATGATTTCCGCCCCAGGTCCAAAGGACTTCACCGCTTCATGAACCACGAGTAAACGACCGGTCTTTTTCACCGAGTTCACGATGGTTTCCACGTCAAATGGCGCGATGGTTCTTAAGTCAATCAGTTCAACAGAGATGTTGTCATCTTTCAAGAGTGCTAAGCCAGCTTCGACTTCACGCACCATGGCACCCCAAGCAACCACAGTAACATCGGTACCTTCTTTGACAATTTTAGCTTTACCAAGCGGTACAACATAATCGGTATCTGGGACCTCTTGTTTAAACGCTCGGTAAATGCGTTTTGGTTCCATGAAAATGACAGGGTCTGGGTCTCTTAACGCACTTCTTAACAAACCTAAAGCGTCATATGGGGTCGAAGGAATGACTAATTTTAACCCTGGGATATGAGCGAATAAGGTATCTAAGCTTTCTGAGTGGTGTTCTAAGGCTTTAACGCCACCCCCATAGGGCATCCGGATGACCATGGGTAGGTTGTATTTACTTCGAGAACGGTTGCGATAACGCGCAACATGGGTTGTGATTTGGTTGAACCCAGGGAACATGAAGCCTGAGAATTGTAATTCAACCACCGGTTTTAAGCCATTGATGGCCATCCCGACAGCAGAACCAACGATGGCCCCTTCCGCGATGGGTGTATCAAAGACACGATCAACACCAAATTGGGCTTGTAAACCAGCGGTTGCTCTGAAGACGCCACCTTCAAAACCGGCATCTTCACCGTAAACAACGACGGTGGGGTCTTTTTGCATTTCAGTTTCTAAAGCCTTATTCACGGCTTCTAATAGATTGATGATGGCCATATTATTCTAGAACCTCCGCTTGTTTTTTGAGTAGTTCGTATTGTTCTTTGAGTTGTGGGGTGAGTTTTTCATAGGTATGCTCGAAGACCTCTTCTAAAGTCTCGAAACCACTGTCTTCCACTTTTTTAAAGGTATCCAATACCAATTGATTGTATGTTTCATTGAGTTTCGCATCCGAATCTTCTGTGATGATACCTTTGTTGAGCAAGTAATTTCTAAAACGCTTGAGTGGGTCTTTTTGTGCCCACGCTTCGACCTCTTCATCCGAACGATAAATCTTCGGATTGTCTGAGGTGGTATGCGCACCGATACGGTAAGTGACCGCTTCAATGAGCACTGGGCCTTTACCAGATTTCGCGAGTTTGATGGCTTCTTGAGCAGCCACGTACATCGCTAAAACGTCGTTACCATCGACTTGAATGCCAGGGATACCATACGCAATCGCTTTTTGAGCGAGGGTTTCGGCTTTGGTCGCTTTAGAACGTGGGGTAGAAATGGCCCATTGGTTATTTTGGATGATGACAATCATTGGTGCGCTATAAACCGCGCCAAAGTTTAAACCTTCGTGGAACTCTCCATGAGAAGTACCCCCATCACCAATATAAACAAAAGCAACTTCATCTTTCTTTTGGATTTTCGCAGCGTACGCTAAACCAGCCGCGTGTGAGATTTGTGAACCAATCGGGATGTTGACCGGTAAGACTTTCACACCTTCGTTAAAATGGGAGCCTTGTTCATTACCAAACCAATACAAGAAGTATTGTTCCAAGGTAACACCCTTATAAAGCATCGCGTTGAATTCACGGAATGCGAGCACCAACCAGTCACGGTCAGTAGACGCGGCCATCGGACCGATTTGGGCCGCTTCTTGACCGACGTTGGGTGCGTATGTAAGCAAACGACCTTGTCTTTGGAATTGGACCGCTTTTAAGTCAGCGATACGGCCTAAAGTCATGGTTTGATACATTTTGAGTAATACATCTTTAGGAATCTCAGGTTCGTCTTTTGAATTGACGACAACCCCTTCTTGATCCAATATTTGAAACATTTTTTTCTTGAGTGGATCATATACATCGAATAACATAATGCCCTCCTATAATATTTCTATTTAAGGTAATAATCAGTAGATTACCTTTTCAACCACAGTATACCGTGATAAAGTGTTTACACAAAATGATACGCATTCTTTAGGTAATGATAAGGAAAAGTATGTATTTTGTTTGTAATATTTCCAAAAATGTCGGGTATTATGGTACATAACATGAAAAACGTATATATAATTGTCCTTAAAGTTTGAATCTCAAATTTTTGGTATAATGTTTATATAAGTGGGTGATGATTATGCATGAATTTTTATTAATTATAATGGTTATGGTTGGATTTATGTCATTCATCCCTGTGGTGAATTTATTCAAAAGCAGTCGTGAAGAAAAATACCGTTGTTTAAAGTTATTGATGCTCACGACCTTCATTTGGACTGTACTCATCTTCGTTGAACGCATTTCCTCCGTCCCATTCATTGTTTACCATGCCCATCTACTCGGTTACCCCATGAAGTTCATGGTGATGGTATTTTCTCTATGTACCATTTATGATTATGTGGAAGAAAAATTACCAAAAATAGTTTTGGCGATATTGATGTTATTGGGGCTTACAGAAGTGGTTTTGGCTTTTACCAATCCATCAACAGGTTGGTTTGTTCAACTCAGTTTATCTGAAATGACCTCATTTTCTGACCTATATTTTTCAAGTAAAGGGCCATTATACATTTATCATCTGATATTTTCGTATTCAGTGATGTTATTTGCCATCATCGCTCTATTCTATTACGTGATTAAAAAGAAAGACACCATACGAAGTTACGAAGCCGTGACCAAAACGATTACCGTCGCGGTCATCGTTGTACTGATCCTAAATTTGTTGGAGTTTTTATACATCGATACCGACATTGATTTGACGTATATATCCTTAGCATTTGGAACGTTCATTCTATATCGAGTCATATATACCAACGATATGATCTTTAACCTACTCACCAGTGGTCGTGGTAAAATCCTATCGAATATGAGAGAACTCTATATCTTAACCGATGCCGATAAAAGAATCGTTGAGTTCAGTGAATTACTTTCAACCAAATACGGGGTCAAACCAGCCGAGTATGTCGGTAAAAAACTCGATGCTTTATATGAGGGTTTAAAAGACCAAATCGTATTTTATCGTAACTATGAAATCGATGTCGATGTCACACAAAATAAAGACCATTACCACGTTAGAGAACGCAAATTCTATATTCAAAAAAACCACTATGGGTTTATGATTCTTTTATACGATGAAACCCAAGTATTCAAACTCTTAAGAGAACTCAATCAACTCTCGAATTTTGACGCGATGACGGGGTTAAACAACCGTAATTATATTGAAAACAAATTAAAGACTTATAATAATCAACCGAAGCTAGGCATCATATCTTTAGACCTCAATGGTTTAAAAGTCAATAATGACTATTTAGGCCATGAGCGTGGCGATTACTTATTAAAGGCAGTATCGAATAAAATGAAGCTAGCCATGTCTACCGTAGATAAAAAAGAAATCGCCAGAATTGGTGGAGATGAGTTTTTGATTTTAATCCCAAATACGAATCCAAAAATATTAAATGCATTGAAGGCTCAAATCATTGAGTTATGTGAACACAAAGATTTATTAGAAAGCATCAGTGTTTCGATTGGTACAGCCTATGATGAAACGGGTAGTACTTTAATCTATGAATTAATCAAAATTGCAGACGCAGACATGTACACAATGAAGTCAGAAACGAGTGCGAAGTATACGCAAGCCATCATTGATTACGTGAAAAAGAAAGAACAATTTATTCGATAAAAAACATACACCAAGGGGTGTGTGTTTTTTTTTGAGCAAAATATACCTTGACAGATTAGGTATATTGATGTTATCCTTTATACATAAACAGATTAGGTATGGAGGAAACATGAAAGGTAAAATAGAGCAGTACGTTAATCATTATTTTAGATTTGACAAAAGAGATGGACTTGAGTCTTTAAAAGAAGAGATTATTGGGAACCTTTGTGACCGATATGATGCTGCAATCGACTCGGGTTTAAGTGAACAAGAAGCTTATTTGAGTGCAGTAAAATCGATGGGTGATTTTAACGCGCCATCGATGGATTCAGACGATGAAACATCCGTATTACCTGGGTTACCAGAGTATTTATTGCCAGTATCAGCGATTCTCGCGATATTCGCATTCATACTGATTTTACTCAATGGTGTGGTCGGAGGTGTACTCACAGCCATCTCCATCGCCTTGTATGCCGTTGGTGGGTATTATTTATACTCAAAAGCCATGGTGGTTAAATCTAAAGAATTAGACATCGAGTTGCACAATCACTATTTGAAGCGCATTTTCACTTATATGAAAACATCGTTTTTCTTTTGGAGTATAAATATTGCTTATTTGATATCGTTACTGATTCAAATGATTTCTAATTGGATCGTTTTGATGATGAAATTAAGTATCAACCCGGATTTAAATCGTATTCAAGCAACGATTCAAATGTTTGTCGCCATCTCTATCATCGCATTTGCTGTTTCATTCGTCGTATTGATGATTCTCAGTGAACACCTCTATCATCGTTTAAAGGTAAAATACTACTTATTGACGGGTGAAAAGGAACTGAAGGGAAAAATCAAATCATCTTACGAGTTCATTCAAAATATGGAAATTCCTCAAAGACGAGATTTACGATTGTTTTTATCCTATGTTTTCGGATTAGGGTCTGTCGGTATCTATTTATTGACTTACGTCTCCTACGAACGTGTTGTCAATAATGTACCTGATATGATTGAGGGTAGGCAGTTGTTTATGACATTTAGACTATTAAGTTATGAATTCATACCAGCCATGATCATGATCATTGGATACCTTTGGGTTGCGATAACTTATGTTTTGGTACTCAAATACAAAAAGTCAAAACACCTTATTTTCCAATCTTATATCGTATTATTCTTCATTGCATGGATCTTTGACATAATGATGAATCAGAGATCCATAATCACTTCATACTCAGGTATGGCATCAGTGTTCATTTTGATTCCTGCCTTACTCAGTGCATTATATTATTTGGTTGTAGGTGTACAATATATATATAACCGGTCAAAAAATTAAAAGTACCTGTAATTGGTAAAGGGGGGAGCATTATGGACTTATTTGGTGATACATTGCGCGGTCATACGGACGCCATCATTTTATCGATCCTTGAAGAATCAGATTCGTATGGTTATCAAATCAATCAGATCATATCAAAGCGTACACAAGATAAATTCGTGTTGACAGAAGCTACCCTGTACACCGCTTTTAAGCGACTAGAACAGGCCAATCATATCGTTTCTTATTGGGTGGAAACGAATGCACCTGTCAAGCGTAAATATTATTCTATTACAAATACGGGTAAGGCTTATCTCAATGAGAAAAAAGCACAGTTTTTAGAAATCACCCAAATCTTAGAAACATTCTTAAAAAAATGAGATTTCACATCGAAATCTCTTTTTTGTTATTTTTAGTGATTATCGATGATGAATTACTAACATATCCAAAGACTTAAAACCATATTTCTTGTATAATGTAACATGAGGACTCTGTATGAAGAAAATTTGGATTGGATTGATTTTGATTGTGATGGTTACAAGTATCGTAATCTCAATCGTGACTTTATTAAAACCAAAACTTAGCCACCAACAACAAGGACTTTCCACATCGGCACTCATCCACGATGGGGATTTTTATATCTATACGGGCAAAAAACTTCAAAAGTCTTTTATTAAAGGCGTGAATGTTGGCGCGACCAAACCAGGATACTTTCCCGGTGAACTCGCCATCACAAAAATCGAATATTTGAGATGGTTTGTTCAAATCTCTGAAATGAACGCGAATACGATTCGCGTATACACCACCATGACACCAGCTTTTTATGAAGCCTTGTATGAATTCAATGAAAGAAGCAGTAAAAAGCTTTATGTGATGCATGGTTTATGGCTCAATGAAGATAAGATTAAATCGATTCATGACCCATATGCTGAAGATAACCATCTTTTAGATGAATTCATCTCTGATGGCAAAGATTTAGTCGATATCTTCCATGGTAACAAAACCTTAAACCCAAGACCCGGGTTCGCCAGTGGTCATTATTCATATGACGTTTCTAAGTACATCATTGGTTGGATTTTAGGTGTTGAATGGGACCCATCCTTCGTGATGAATACCAACCAATTACACCCAACCCTAAACCACTATGAAGGCAATTTCTTATATACGGAAAATGCATCGCCATTTGAAGCCTTTTTGGCTCAAGTAGGCGATACGATTTTGTCTTATGAAGCAGAAAAATACAGTACTACCCGACCGGTATCTTTCACCAATTGGTTAACCACAGACCCGTTGACACACCCCAATGAACCAGACCCGAAAGAAGATATGGCAGTGGTCAATGTTGAACACATCAAAACCACAAAAAAAGCTTTTGCTGGACAATACGCGTCTTACCATGTGTATCCATATTACCCAGAATTCATGAATTTTTCAGAAGCATATATCGATAAATATGACCCCATTAACACGTACCGTGCGTATTTAGATGATTTAAATGATTTCCATAGCATGCCTGTTTTGGTCGCAGAATTTGGTGTGCCGTCTTCTCGTGGGAAAGCCCACGATGCGCGGTATTCTGGATTTAATCAAGGCAGACACACCGAAAAAGAACAAGGTAAAATGATTGCTTCTATGGTGCATGATATCCACGCCTCAGGGAGTGTGGGTGCACTCATCTTTGCGTGGCAAGATGAATGGTTTAAACGCACGTGGAATACGATGGATTTTGACCTGGAGTGGCAAAGACCTTTTTGGAGCAATGTTGAAACCAATGAACAAATGTTTGGTTTATTGACCTTTGAACCGGATGAAACTTTAAAGATAAAACTCGATGGTAAGGTGAACGATTGGGTAGAGATACCCTACCTCTCTACCACGGATTTAAAACTCAAAGCAACCCAAGATGAAAGGTATATCTATTTATTGGTAGAATTAGAATCGATTTCAGAAGATACCATTTATATCGGTATCGATACCATCCCAAATCAAGGCAATCTTTCTTACACAGCAGCGAACTTATCCTTTAACAGAGATGCTGATTTCTTAATATCCATCAGCAATGAATCACGTATCCAAGTGGACCCTTATTATGACGCATTCAGTCATTTGTATGGGGATGTTTTAGATATGGTAGATAAACCAGAAGGTATGTATACCATCAATAGTGGTTTATTCACAGGGATGTATCATGCATTATCTAAGCAATTACACATACCAGGGACCAATGAAGTGATTCCGTTTTCTAAATATGAAGCGGGTTTCTTGATTGAAGGTATATCAGATCCAAATCATGAAGACTATAATTCCTTAGCGGACTATTATCGAAACGATCAGTATATTGAAATTCGTATTCCTTATTTATTACTCAATATCATGGACCCTTCAACCAAGACTAGAATGTCAAACTTTAAAGGTGACAATGTCTTCACTGGTGAAGCCTTTGAAAGTATTTATATCGGGGTTGGGTCAAATGGTTCAAGTATGACATTGAACCCTTTCACATGGGATAATTGGGAATACCCTACTTACCACGAACGTTTAAAGCAATCCTACTTTATCGTTCAGGAGACATTTAAAAAGTATTAAAACATACAAATACTCAGCACCTTTTACATGTAGATGCTGAGTTTATTTTTTACAGAATTCGACGCATATAATGAATCATCTAAATAAATATAGTTTTTGTTATCAAAAAAGGTATAATTTAAGTAGAAGTGAATTCTAGGAGGCTATTCTTTATGTGTCTATTTTGTAATCAAAATGATCTTAAAATCATCTATCAAAATACTTTTGTTTATGCCATATATGATGGATTTCCAGTGAATCCCGGTCATACACTCATCATCACTAAAAGGCATGTGTCAAACTACTTTGATTTAACAATAGAGGAAAAACAATCAATCGATGGAGCTTTGATGTATGTGAAATCAAAATTGGATAAGGAATTTCATCCAGATGGTTACAATATCGGAATCAATAACGGTGAGGCGGCTGGTCAAACGATTATGCATCTACATCTACATTTGATTCCACGTTATCATGGGGATACCCCCCAACCACGTGGTGGTATTAGAGGCGTCATTCCTGGAAAGATGAGTTACTGATGGATACCTATATTAAACAATGGTTTGATATCTTAAATGGGATGTCTAACGATAACACCTATAAATTAGCATGGGGCAGAGCCATCATCGAATGTGTCTCATGCAATGAAGGATTCGAAATCGAATTCAATTATAGAATTTCATTTGATTCAATCGCTAAGAACATGCTTAAGTATTACTGGAATCAAACCTTCTTTTTCAATTTAAAACAAAGTGCTAGTTATGAGCATCCACCGATTGTTGTTCAGTTGACCAGTGAATTGATTGAAATTTACAAAACACAAGTATCCAATATTCCCGTATGGTTTGATAAAGCCATCACTGATATCGATGCTGCAATTATCGAGAAAACCGTCCAAAAGATATCTAGTGTATTAAAAGTAGATGTTTCTTGGCGATTCATGATTTTAGACAAAGAATCATTAGCCATTTATCAACTAAATAAAAAACAAAAATACATCGAAATGACATTAGAACAATCGAGTTCATTGAAAGCATACAGTGAAGTATTGATTCAACTATTTAATTATAAGTGGGCACAACTTTTAGAAAAATACAATACACAGCCACGCATTGTTTCCAAGGTCAAGGGCTCGTCAGATAATAAGGTAAAGCGTAATAACCTTTCTAAATATAAAGACATATTACTGTTACTATATAAGGATGAAATCAGAGATTTCTATACCGATGAAGTTATTTCAATTGAAGAAATTTCAGTCGATCATTTTATTCCTTGGTCTTATATGTATTCAGATGACTTATGGAATTTGGTTATCACTTCAAAATCGAATAATAGCTCCAAATCAAATAAACCACCTAAAGATAGTTATATTCAGAAGTTAGAAGAACGCAATCAAAAACTATTAGAACTAATTCATGATTCAAATCAAAAAGAAGAACTCTTATTATCATTAGAACACCATTATATTACTAAGTTCTATCAATCTCTAATATCCTGATATGAAGTAATATAATCTAAGTTTTCTTCTAAACAAACTGATTTCGATTTAAGTTTATAATTACCATCATAAGCCTATAAAAAATAAAAAGCCATTACATTAAAAAAAATCATGCGAATGCTTGATTTTTTTATTAATCCATGATCTTGACATATACATTAAATCATGATCTAATTAAATTAAGTCCATTCGTTCATGTGTTAATATCAATTTTAATATTTGGGCTTATTACACATGTTTGAAATGACTATATTTATGGAAAGAGGAAACTAAATGTTTGATAAATATTATGGAGAATTGGTTGAACTTTATTTTGAGAATGATCATACAATAATCAGCAAGAACTCAGATATAGAGGAATTGCTACCAAGACTATTTTTGCATTATCAAGTTTATAATGCAGATCCAGTCGCTATCGATGAGTTGGAAGATAACATTATCAAAAATAGTTATATTCAAGCTATAATGCCAAGTCTAGTTGATGAACAAAGTTTTGACATCTATGGAACTGTTAGAAAAGAAGAACTTGACCCAGCAAAAATCATTTCAAGATTGGACAAAATTGACCAATTGATTGTTAATGCAATTAATGGGATTAGTAATAACGAAACAAGATCCATTAGGGAGCAGTTGTTAAAACTAAATGCGATAAACCATTCCGAATTAAATGTCATGCTTTTATCAGATGCTTTTTTGGATTTCACCCTTAAAAGTGAACTTAAAAATGTAATATCAAACTATAAAGGACAGTTAAGTACTATTAGTTTTAACATCATTTTTGGAGATGATATTCAGGAGACGCTATTTGACATTGACTCACCGACATTATTCGTAAAGCAAGGACAACTCAATTTACTGGACAAAAACTCACTAATGTATCATGGGAATGAAAAATCTATTGTGACAAGTATATCAGCTAAATCACTAAAGGAAGTGTTTATTAAATCTGCTAATAATGGATTATTTGCAAGTAATCTCAGATACTATGTAAAATCAGCCAAAATTGATGAAAACATAAAGCACACAATTCAATTTGAACCAGAAAAATTTTGGTATTTTAATAATGGCATTATCATTACTTGTGAAGATTACTGGATAGAAGATGACATAATACATTTATCAAACTTTTCAATTGTCAATGGCGGTCAAACAACAAATTTGATTGGTAATACAGAGTTTGAAGAAGATTTTCCAATATTATGTAAAATCATTAAACCTAAATATGACAACTATGAGGAAAATCTACTATTTTTAACAAAAATCGCAGAAACAAGTAATACACAAAAACCAATTAAAACTAAGGATCTTATTGCAAATAGAATTGAACAACATAGACTTAAAAAACAAATGAACGATATTGGTATATTTCTTCAGGTTAAACGCGGTGAAAAAATCAATAAAACGATTTATAAGGAACCATGGCAAAATGCTACTAATGATGAAATGGGTCAAATGATATTTTCATTTATCTATCAGCATCCTGGTCTTGCTAGAAATAGTAAAAATAAAATGTTATCACATGAACCATATTACAGAAAAATATATAAAAATACATACAGTTCAAATTTATTGATGTCATTTCAATTTTTAAAAATCGAATATCATAAATGGAAAAATTACATATCTAGAGATGCTCAAAGTTCACCAGAATTGATTGGTATGGCAAAAAATGGGTTCTTTTGGATGTTAGGTGTATTGGGATTCCTAACCAAAATGTACTACAACGATGAATTAAGGTACTTACTAAGCAAACATGATTCATTGTTTCCTACAAAAACAAATGAATTTATGCCTTATGTATCGCAAAATGATATTGGTCAAATAATATTAATAGAAGATTTCGATGAATTTACTAAAAGATCTAGAAGCTATGACTTGTTTGATTTCATATTCAAAGAAATAGCAATACCAACATATTTAAGGTTTAAGGAACAAAATCCTGCCTATGCCTATTCAAATTTTACAAAAAATGATAATAGTTATTATCGTCATGTATTAACCTATGTAGCATTTAAATTCAGAACGGATTCCAAATTCGGTTATGAGGTATTAAATAGATACTTATCACCAAAATCACAAGAAAATTTTGCTAGATTGTTATCAGCTGAAGAGATTGAAGACATAGACAAACCACAGTTGTCAGATGCCTTAATGGATTTTAGAAAAAGAAAGTATAGTGAACTTAACAAAACGGTTCCAGCATACTATATATTAACAAACAAGCAAATCGATAAAATATCGGTCTCGTTGCCGAAGACAACACAACAATTGGTATCCGAGTGTAAATTAAGCATAACGCAAGTAAGTAAGTACGGTGAAGAAATAATTAAAATCGTATCGAAATACCTTCCAACAAACAATAGATGATTAGTTCAAATTATTTCACAATAAGTAGAATCAATTTTGTTTCATAATTTACTGTCTTTCGATGATTAAAATTGAACATATTGTGCGTTACTTGAGTTTGTCTTCTGATGCGTAATTAAATAATCTGCAATAATAGCAATTAAACCGTGCGGTAAAGGCATGGTTTTATTGTTTAACTGGATTTTGGGGCTCTATTTTTAAAAATGAGGACATATATTATTTAAGGCAAATGAATTATTTTACAGTTTAACCCTTTTGGCTTGGGTATTATTGGCTTATGAATGTAACATATATTTATTATTAGGTTATTTGTTTCTGTTTATTGTAACCGTTACAGTTAACTGATATAATAAAGTTAATGAGAAGATTCTAATTATTGAAAGGATAGATAAAATGGATAAAAAACTAATACTTGGTTTAGATATTGGTATTACTTCAGTTGGTTGGGGAATCATAGATGATAGCAATAAAATAGTTAAAGCAGGCGTTCGGCTTTTTGAAGAGGCAGATTCTGAAGACAATACAAAACGACGCAGTTTTAGAAGTCAAAGACGTTTAAAAAATCGTAGGAAATTACGAATTTTAGATATGCGTCAACTACTTTTTGATAATAAAATCATCCCAGTAATTGACTACAAACCTAAAGCAGATCCATATCATTCTCGATTAAAAGGTTTAACATGCAAATTAACCGCTGATGAATTGGCTTCCGCATTAATTCAATATTCAAAGCGTCGGGGTTCGAATTTAGAGACAGTAGAAGAAACGAAAAATGAAGAAAGTCCGAAGTTCATTCTTCAAAAGCATGATAACATGTTACATAAAGAAAAACACATAGTTCATCTTCAAATAGATGCTTTAAACCAGTTTGGAAGCATTCGTGGTCATGAAAATGTATATAGAACCATTCAGTATGAAAATGAAATAAAACAAATGCTCTTTGTACAGGAAATGTCAGATAAGTTCACATCAAGTGTTTTATCCATCATTAGAAGAAGACGTCACTTTTCAGATGGACCAGGTAGTTTGAATTCGCCAACCCCATACGGCAGATATAGAAGTGTTGAGCAAAAAATTAAACATGATCTTATCTCTAGTTTTACTGAGATTGAGCGAAACCAATATAAAAAAGCTAAGTTTACAATTCATCGTGAGGGTATTGATTACCTTGTACTATCATCTGGTGATATTATTAACAAACAACCCCTAAATTTAATCGAAATCATGCGGGGTAAATGTTCAATTTATCCGGAGGAATTAAGAGCACCTAAAAATGCACTGTCAGCTGAAATTTATAATTTATTGAATGACTTAAATAACCTGACTATAATTTCTCAAGATAATCGTAAACTATCGAGAGATGAAAAAGAAAAAGCCCTTCAGTTCTTAATTCATAATGGATATTTTAAACCTAAAGGTGTAAAAGGTTTATTAAAACAACTAGGTTTTGATTTATCAGATATTAAAGGGTTTAGAGTGAACAATAAGAATGAACCATTAATTTCAGAACTTGAAGGTTACTTTAAGATTAGAAAAGCACTAAACGATGAGACAAATTTGGATTCATTTAATAACGATTTATATGATACAATAGCCGAAATTTTGACATCTACATTAGTCATTGATGAAAGAGTTAAATTGCTTGAAACTTTGGGATTAACTCCAAAATCAGTTAAAGTTTTAGCAGAGTTAAGTGGTATAAATGGTTACCATTCATTCTCACTAAAGGCATTAAGGATATTAGATAATGAATTATTGAACGATGATTATAATGCCCAACAAATCATCAAACTAACCGATAAGTTGAACATCAACAATACCCTTTCATTAAGCGATAGTGTTATTTTATCACCTGTGGCAAGGAGAGCCCAACAGGAAGCATTTAAAGTTGTGGATGCTCTAATGAAAACCTATGGACAATTTGATCGAATAGTTATAGAAACAACACGAGATAAAAATTCTAAAGAACAGGCTGCTACTATTAGAGATCGACAAAAGAAACAAGAAAAATCTAAACTAGAAGCTGAGAATGAACTTAAAGAATTGATTGGAGATACGAATATAGATGTAAAACCAATCATGATTCAAAAACTCAGACTTTATAAAGAACAAAATGGTAAATGTGCCTACTCGGGAACACAAATAAACCTACATAAACTGATTACTGATCCTAAAGCATATGAAGTAGATCACATCATTCCATTTTCGATTTCATTGGATGATTCGTATCATAACAAGGTATTAATTACACCATTAGCAAATCAAATCAAAGGGAACTTAACACCATTTAGTTATTTTAAGTCTGGCAAAGTAGATAGTCGCTTTTTGATTCAAAATTATGAGACATTTAAAGAAATTGTGCTAAATAACCCAAATATTTCTCGCTATAAAAAAGCAAATTTATTGGATGAAAGAGATATAACAAAGTACGATGTCATGAAAGAATTTATTAATCGAAATCTCGTGGATACATCTTATGCCATTAAGGCATTCATGATGACATTAAAACAATATTTTGAGAATCATAACATTGAGACAACTGTAACTACTATAAAAGGAAAACAAACGGATTTATTTAGAAATATTGCAAAAACTCAATGGTATAGAGATAATCCGGATTCAAATGATAATAACCCATTTAATAAGGATCGAAATATATATTCACATCATGCAATAGATGCTTTGATTATCGCTGGATTAAGCAACCAAAAGCTTTTTAGTTACTTATTCAATGTAACTAAGAATGAGTCGGGTATTGTACACAATCCAAAAACTGGTGAGCTATTTGAAGCAGATCCGAAGAAAGATAGTAAGTTCATTATGTTTTGTAAATCGATAAGCAATTTGAGCGATAATGACATTCGATTTTCTTGGAAAAAAGATACTAAACCAAACCGTAGCATATCCGATCAAACAATCTATTCTACTCGTAGTTTTGGTGGTACCCATTACGTCATAAAAAAATATAAGAACATTTATGAAATGAAGAAAGACGATCTTGCAAAAATATTCGAAGACGATAAAAAGAAACAAAATTTACTCATGTACATGCACGATAAAGTATCTTATGACCATGTTGAAAAAGCATACCTGCAGTATAGACATGAACCAAAACCATTTCTTGCATATCAGCAAAACCACGGGAAGTTGAGAAAACATGGTAAAATTGATGGACCAGTTATTACTGATTTAAAATACAAAGAAGATCAGTTAGGCAACAGTATCGATATTACTAAATCTCGATCTGATAAAAAGAAAGTTGTATTGCTTCAAGTATCCCCTTATCGAATTGATTTATATAAATCAGACGATGGAGAGTACAAGTTTATTACACTTAGATATAGTAATTTCAAAAAACAAGACAATAGATATATTGTTTCCAGGAGTTTATATAGAGAGAAACTTGAAGAAAAATCCATTGATAGCGCTTATCATTTTCAATATTCGTTATATCGAAATGAAATTGTTGAAATAGTGACATTTGATGGAAAATCTTCAACTTATAGGTTCATTGGTACCTCTAATGACTCGATGAATCGAATTGAAGTAAAATCAATAACAAAAAAAGATGATAAACAGATTACAGTATCTATCGGTAAAAAAATTAAGTCCATTCAAAAGTATCATGTAAATACAATTGGAAAGTTGTTCGTTGCTAATAAAGAGGTCTTGAAACTGGAAATATAATTTGTTATAATACTAATGTATCCTCGTAGCAGGGATACTTAGGTAGCAAAGGTTTAGAGGACCTAGCAAGACAAGGGAGATATTCCCGAAATCGAACCCACTTTCGAGTGGGTTCTCTTTTTTATATTATGAGTTGGAGAATTATTTATATCGAAGAATCTGACTATCTGTCACTTTATTTAGACAATATGAAGATAGTCAAAAATGAAGATGACATCTTAATTCCATTGGCTGATATTAACACCATCATCATTGACAACTATAAAACAACATTATCCGTACATTTATTAAATGCTTTATGTGAAAATAATATCAATGTTGTACTTTGTAATATTGAGCATTTACCCTCATCGTTGGTCATTCCATATGGTGGGGCTTCTCAGGTATCAATTAATTTGAGAAGGCAGATTGAATGGGATTCTTTACAAAAAAAATATGTACATCAACAAATCATTAAATCTAAAATTTTCAATCAATTATCTGTGTTAAAACATCTGAATAAGTCTGAAGAGGTAATTAATCATCTCGAAACTTTTCACAATCAAGTTGAATTAGGAGATAATAGCAATCGTGAAGGTTTAGCAGCAAAAATGTATTTCCGTGCACTATTTGGTTCGGATTTTAAAAGATTTGAGGAAGACATTATCAATGCAGCTATGAATTATGGTTATGCCATAATAAGATCGCAAATTGCCAAATATATCTTAGCTAAGGGATATCACCCTTCATTGGGGATATTTCACAAAGGCCCGACTAATTTATTCAATTTGGCGGATGACATTATAGAACCATTTCGTCCTCATATTGATTTATGGGTTCATAACCATTTAATTAACGAAAAAATCTTTACCAAAGATCATCGTTTAGAGTTGATTAAATTAACTACATATAATATTGAGTTTAAGGATGCAAAACAGACAGTAACTAATACAATAAGAGAGTATATCGATCACATTATATCCATTCTGGAATCAAATGAAGAAAAACAAATTCATCATCCAAGGTTATTATTTAATGGATTATGAAATTATGAGACTCATTGTAATGTTTGATTTACCAGTTAAATCCAAAAAAGATCGACGAACTTATGCTTTATTCAGAAAATATCTCATATCAAAAGGTTACTTAATGTTGCAATACTCAGTATATTCGAAAATCTTACCTAATCGAGATGCAGCTACGAATCATATATCTATCTTAAAGAAAGAATGTCCTAAAAAGGGACAAATTAGACTCTTAATGTTAACTGAAAAGCAATATTCAAAAATGGAAATTATTATTGGAGGGATTAGTCGCCAAGAGCGTATTTTAACAATTGATCCACTGATTCTTTTATAGGAGGCATAATGCACAAAATTGATATTACAATAAACAATCAAAAAATCAATTTTAGTTTTGGTCCCTTAAAGTTTATCACAGGGAGCAACATAGAACTAAAATATGAAGTTATTAGAACATTAAGAAGACATTTTTTCGGAATTGATTCAACAGAATATGCGATAGAGAATGGTCTGGTTTGTGGAATAAAAATTGACGATAAACCTTTGGACACCAAAAGATGGAAGTACTATGAAATACAGTCGAGGTTTGATTTTGACTATGATCTGAAATTAGGATCTAAGTCACTTTCACTAAAGTACTTAGAATCGGCTTTGGTTAATATTGAGTACGAACCATTGATTCAGACAATAAACAACCTATTTAAAGACTTGGAAATAATGATTGAGGATATGTTAAATGTTATCGAATCTGAGATTGAAATCAAAGCGATTTTGCCAGAAATATCACTGAAGACAATTCTTAAATTAATTGAACTGAACTTATATAAAGATGATTCAAAAATGAATATGTATGACATAAGTATAACGAACTTAATCGAACTTCAAGTAAGAATAGTTAAAAAGATTGCAGAAATGAATCCCCATAATGAATACATTATTTGTATAGAAACCTTAGAGCTGTCAAATCAATTGATGAAAGTGGTGGAGGATCATCGAATTTCCAATTTGAATTTCCTAATAATTACTGAAGACAAAATAAAAACGAATGTCAATAATGTTGTTAATTTTTCAAGCAAGATTATAGATTTTGCTAATGAAGTGGATTTATATAACGAAATAATAATGGAAGCAGAATTTCAAATGTCAATGGATTTGTTAAAAGAGTATTTATCAGCTTATCTCAACAAAGATGAATTCTTCGGTCAAAAAATTACAAAATATCTCTAAAATTCAAATAAAATGATATAATTAATTTGAGGTTTTGCTACCCTCTAAATTTTTGCTACCTAAATACTAAGTATTGGCATCGGATTTGTGGTTGCAAGTTTTGCTACCCTCTAAATTTTTGCTACCTAAATACTTCTAATGGTTCAAACGCACAGGTTATCGCGTTTTGCTACCCTCTAAATTTTTGCTACCTAAATACGAGAAACATCATATGGGTTTTTATAACCATGTTTTGCTACCCTCTAAATTTTTGCTACCTAAATACAGAAATACTCTGAACTTGTGCCAACTCACTGTTTTGCTACCCTCTAAATTTTTGCTACCTAAATACTCCATGTTACCAACGAAAGCGTTAAACTAGGTTTTGCTACCCTCTAAATTTTTGCTACCTAAATACTGAAAAGTTTAGACCGTTAGAAGAAGTTAGGTTTTGCTACCCTCTAAATTTTTGCTACCTAAATACTTCAAGTGGATTTAATGCACAGGTTATAGCGTTTTGCTACCCTCTAAATTTTTGCTACCTAAATACCATCGGCTGTGGGTGTATGTAACACTAACTGTTTTGCTACCCTCTAAATTTTTGCTACCTAAATACGAAGTCTTTAGACTGTTTATAACGCATGTCGTTTTGCTACCCTCTAAATTTTTGCTACCTAAATACTCATCAATCCAAATGCCCACTTAAGGGGGTGTTTTGCTACCCTCTAAATTTTTGCTACCTAAATACTAATAATCTTACAGGTGGGTGGGATTACACGTTTTGCTACCCTCTAAATTTTTGCTACCTAAATACATCAGAAGCTTGTAGCTTAGTTTTATCGTAGTTTTGCTACCCTCTAAATTTTTGCTACCTAAATACCGCCGTTAGAATCAACCACGTATTGCTTATGTTTTGCTACCCTCTAAATTTTTGCTACCTAAATACTGGAAAAGATACTTGGAACCTTCAATGACTGTTTTGCTACCCTCTAAATTTTTGCTACCTAAATACAGCTGCCATGATGGCAAACATCATCAGATAGTTTTGCTACCCTCTAAATTTTTGCTACCTAAATACTGCATCCAGGTGGTTGCAGTAGTTCCTTTTGTTTTGCTACCCTCTAAATTTTTGCTACCTAAATACGCAAATCCTCTCTATGGTATCCCTAGCCTAGTTTTGCTACCCTCTAAATTTTTGCTACCTAAATACTATCCTCTTTTTCTTACCTTTATAAAGGTAGTTTTGCTACCCTCTAAATTTTTGCTACCTAAATACACAACTGGGGTTATATGCGAGTGAAAATCAGTTTTGCTACCCTCTAAATTTTTGCTACCTAAATACAGTATCTAATAGTGATATATTCTTCGCTAGGTTTTGCTACCCTCTAAATTTTTGCTACCTAAATACTGTCTGAACCATCCCATGCGTATGATTTCAGTTTTGCTACCCTCTAAATTTTTGCTACCTAAATACTTAATACTTGGAAATACTTCAAGTTTGCATGTTTTGCTACCCTCTAAATTTTTGCTACCTAAATACGAAACGCATAGCGCCTGTACCTGAGTACATGTTTTGCTACCCTCTAAATTTTTGCTACCTAAATACTTATTGGCAGTGTAATTGTCTGTATAGATTGTTTTGCTACCCTCTAAATTTTTGCTACCTAAATACTATGAGCCCGATAATATCCCACCATATCGTGTTTTGCTACCCTCTAAATTTTTGCTACCTAAATACTCGTAAAACAGTCAACACACTCTTGTTATGGGTTTTGCTACCCTCTAAATTTTTGCTACCTAAATACTAAATAGTACTATCAATATAATAAAGTATAGTTTTGCTACCCTCTAAATTTTTGCTACCTAAATACTTCTTTTTGCTTCTTTAACGTTAGAAGCAAGTTTTGCTACCCTCTAAATTTTTGCTACCTAAATACTGGAACAATTGTATTTGCTGATGATGTAACGTTTTGCTACCCTCTAAATTTTTGCTACCTAAATACGTATGAAAACGAAAGTATGGCGTAAATCAGGTTTTGCTACCCTCTAAATTTTTGCTACCTAAATACTCAAAATGGATAAACAATCAATCGATGCTTGTTTTGCTACCCTCTAAATTTTTGCTACCTAAATACAAAAAATGTTGGTACTAGAAATATTAACCAGTTTTGCTACCCTCTAAATTTTTGCTACCTAAATACAATAAAACAGAATAACATATTGATTTTTCGAGTTTTGCTACCCTCTAAATTTTTGCTACCTAAATACCGTATTCTGATGAACTAGCGACATACGATTGTTTTGCTACCCTCTAAATTTTTGCTACCTAAATACAAATGGTATGATGTAATGGCATTAGATGTAGTTTTGCTACCCTCTAAATTTTTGCTACTTAAATACAATGACCTATTCTATTTAATGATTTCATTAGTTTTGCTACTAAAAACAATATTTAAAACATGACATCAGAACTATTAATAAACACCTATAATCAGGTGCTTTTTATTTATGTTTAAAATTATTCTTTCAGTTTATTGTAACCACTTCGTTAACTTGTTATAATGTTATTATGTTATCGATATTTAATTATTGGAGGGTTTATCTTGAGAGTCATATATAATTGGGCATCTTTGTTTAAAGATATCCCTAAAAACAAAAGAAATACATACCATCAAAAGATTTTTGAATTCATTGAGGATGTAACAAAAGCGAAACTCATCAACGACTATATCATCAAAAAGTACACCTTAAAAAAGATGAACGGAACTAAAGGTATTTTCAAGTTTTATGCGAATAATGATGGTACCCGTTGTTTAATTAAGTACGATGAATCAGATGAGCTTATCTTCAATAAAGAACCCGGTATCATCATATTAAAAGTGACATCTCATGACCAACAAGGTGAAGTTGCGAGAAGAATGGATCAAAGGTTCTATGAATATGATGAATTCCTTTATGGCAATGATGATATTGTAGGGAATGATGAGAATTTAGAAGAACTATTGTCTAGAGAATACATGAAGAGCATTTTTATTCCAGATAATATGTCTATGGAACAAATCGCTGAAATTATCTCAGATGACGACACACGAACTGTATATCCCCCATCAATTACTCAAAAAAAGGCTTTATTAAGCAATTTACCAATATTATTGCTCGGATGTGCAGGCAGTGGTAAAACGTTAATTGAAGTATGTAAATCTTTAAAACTAGCTCATAACAATGTAGAACAAGCTTATTTTACCTATACCAATGGTCTGAAAGACATGTCTGAGAGTATATACAAAAAATATGAGCATGTCCCAGGCCTTATAGGAAAAACCACATTCTATTCCATTCGTGATTACATGATTGCGGTTTTAGGATTGGCTATGCGTAACTATATGAACTACGAAAGGTTCAAAAAGTTCCTAGTTGAAGAGAAAATTTACCTAAGACTCAAAACGTTGGAAAAAATTCAAAAAGTAGAATTATGGATTGAAATCCGAGGTGTCATTAAAGGGTATTTAGGTAATGCATATTATAGAAATCTTGAAGTTAAGAATTTGAATGCGATCAAGAACCCTGAATTGGTGAATCAATTAACCAAAGAAGGTATCCTTGAGTTTCATAATAAAAAAAGATTATATTACATCAAGGATGGCGAAAAATTGAGGAAAATCGCAGATGAGAACCCAATTTTAAGACTAGAATTATTTAAAAACGATTTCTATAATCATACCATTGATTATTATAGCTATATTGAATTGAATGAAGGCTACTCACGCTTCACTAAAGATGAACGATCAGCCATTCTTGAGTTCGTTGAAAAGTACTATCAACCATATCTGGATAAATATGAACTCTTTGATGACAATGATTTAGCCAGAAGACTCATCATTGAGAATCATAAAAAACATATCCAAAAATTTGATTCCGTATTCATAGATGAGGTCCAGGATTTGTCCGAGATGCAAATATATGCGTTGATGCATCTAAGTCGTCAACCAGGCGATGTATTCATGGCTGGTGACGTCTCACAAATCATCAACCCTACCTTATTTAAAAGTGGTAGACCAGGGGTGTTACTACGAAATCGACTCGATGTACAATGGTCTAATAATAATGTCAATGTCTTAAGTGAAAATTACCGGAACAGTCGCGATATTGTTGAAGTTGCGAATAAACTCGTTGCGATTAGAAAAGAACGTTTGGGTAGTTATTCCGAATACATCATTGAAGAACCCATCAAAATTGAAAAAAGTGATGGTTTGCCAGCACTGCTCGATGTTAAACAACACGAAATATTGGATGCCATTAGACTATGGATTGACGTACCGAAAGTCGCCATTGTGGTATCTGGTGATACAGCTAAAACCAATCTTGCAACTGAGATAAATATCGATACTAAGAAACAAGGGTCCAATATTTATACAGTTCAAGAAATCAAAGGTCGTGAGTTTGATAAAGTCATTTTATATAACATCGTCACAGATTATGCGGATATGTGGAAACAAATCATGACGACTTATGTCAAAGACAAACAAGAACATTATCAGTTTTATTTCAATCTATTTTACGTCGCACTTACCCGTGCACGCAAAAACCTTTATTTATTTGAACAAGATCAACACATAGAAATCATCCATGCGTTGTCCCCGTTATTTGAACGTGTTACCAACAACGTCATCAACATACTGGATATTTCTGAATATCAAAGTAACGATGAAATGTTTGAACAAGCCATGAAACATTTCACCAATGAAGAGTATGATCGTGCAAAAATATACTTCCACCATTTAGGTATGAAAAAAGAAGTCGTTGTTTGTCGTGGGTACGAACTCATTCAAAGAGGCGATTTTAATGAGGGTGTTGGCTTGTTATACAGGTTCAAAGATCATCAAGAAAGTTTGTTTAAATATACAGATACCAAGGATACCCCATTATTCCACTTTTTGGTAGGTTATAAGTATAAGAAACTGTCCCTCAAGCAAATATCAGATTTACTTGGTAATCAAAGCTTAATCGATTTAATGATTAAGTACAAAGAAGATAAGAACTATGTCAATTTGTATACAGATACACTCGACTTAATGCAAGAAATTCAAAAATACCGAATCAATCTAGAACTAGGAGACCACTATGGAAGAATTAGTCAAAAAGATAGAAGCAACCTATGAGGAATTGCTCAATACAATCAAAAAAGTGAATGCTTTAACTCAAACCATCGATGATTTAAAGGTGACCACCACTCAAATCATTGAAAAATATACAGAGACTTTAGATCAATCCAAAATTGAAAAAGCAAAACAAAGTACTGAGAAAACTTTACAAGTGATGGTTGAGGATATCAAGAAGATTGAAAACCTCATGGGTAATGTCGAAATAGCAAAACAAAATGTTGCAGACTTAATAAGTCTTTTTACCAATCGAATGGCTTCTTTAGAAGATACGTTAAAGAAAACCAAAACCCCCATTCAAGAGATTGATCAAAAACTGATTAAATACATCAAAGAAGCTGAGAAGAATGCAGAACTTGGTATGAAACGCTTTAATCAAGCAGCACAACTGGTAGATGCGAAAGAAGAAATCAAGAAGTACGATGAGCTAATAATGCTTCAAAAGGAAAACAATAAACTCATCAAACAATTGATGGCCAAAATGGCTACGAATGCCGGTGAAAATCAATCAGTATTGCCAAATGGTGGTCCGAAACTAGAACCATTTGCTGCTCCAAAAATCAAGAAAGATAATATCGTATTAGACAATACGAAGAAATGAGTGAACTTGTGCCTAGTTTAACGATTCGCCCTTTTACAACCAAAGACTTTAATGACATCCATGCCTATGCTTCTAATCCGGAAACCACCAAATTCATGCTCTGGGGTCCAAATACCATACAAGACACCGAAGACTTCATCGACTATGTCGTCGTTTGTTACGCTCAAACGCCCATTACACGCTATGAATATGGGATTGAATACGAAGGTAAAATTATCGGTGGTATCTGCTTAATCATTGAAGATGATGAACCAGAAAAAGCGGAAATTGGTTGGATTTTACATGAAGATTATCATCGAAGAGGTATCATGTATCAAGCAGCCTTAGAAATGATTGCTTTTGCGAAATCTCTTGGTGTAACCACCCTTCACGCAACCGCCGATTCCAGAAATGTTGCTTCCTATAAACTGATGGAAAAACTAGGGATGAAGCACATCTCTACCAAATTTCACAGCCGATACAACAAACTCACCAAACAAACCGATTTGGATGAAGTCTATTATGAAATGAAACTAAAATGAAATTGACTAAAAAGAATTCACCATTGGGTGAGTTCTTTTCTTTAGTAAAGTAGAGGTAAAATATCAATCATATATCCTTTGGATAATTTTAGAATAATGTTAGAATAGTAACATAGAATGGAGGGGATGACCATGGCACTTAAGAAGAACTTATTATTGGATGCTTTAGACCGCATGCGTGATCAAATGCGTCTTGAAGCCAAAAAACCGGATGGTTCATACCCAACCGTTTGTAGCGATGAAGTCTTAAAAGACATCTCTATTAAAAAACCACTCAAGGTGAGTGATTTTTTAGGCATCGCTGGTGTGAATGATGAATTCATGGAAAAATACGCCTCTCGGTTTTTAAATGTCATCAAAATCTATCAAACGATGGTATCGGATGAAAAAGTAGTCTCTAAAGAAGCGTATAAAGTCTTAGACCATTATAAAGACCGATTGACCAATGTATCGAGAACCAACCCAAACCTGTATTTAGGTCGAATCGAAAAAAATCATACCTTTGATTTAACCCACGTCATGAATGATGACTTATCTTTATTCTTATTGTCACCAAAGAAAACCACGTTCATCTTTAAAATCGAGTCAGAAACTTTACTCAACCATTTGACCACACTGTACCGTGAGGTCAATAAAACCTATAAAGAAACGGGTTCTTATGATTTATACATCGCCACCTTATTCATTGAAGGGATTTTTAAGAAAGACTTATTTGGCATCAAAGCCCCATTAATCTTTATCCCAGTGAAGTTGACCCGTGAAAAACGTATATTCAAACTGGTTAAAGATTTGGATAAGGACATCTTACTCAATAAAGACTTGATTCTTGCTAGTCAAAAACTCGATCAAATGAATGTATCGATTGAAACCCCACAAATCAAAGACTACAGTGAAAAAACCATCAAAGAGGTCGTCATCCCATTTTATAAATCCCATGGTTTTGAAGTGAAACTCAATGAGTTCAATACCTATACGACATTTAAGAGTGAACTCAAGGACACTTTCATGAAAAAGAAGAAAGGTGTGTTTGAAACCTTTAATTATTTGGTTTTAGGCAGATACCAGCTATTTTCTTCTGAACTTCAAAAAGACATGGCAGAAATTTTGAAACAACACAAATACAATGCCTTACTCGAAGGGTTGATTGAAGAATCCGGCTTAGACAAACCAGAAAAACCCTTGAGTTATGCGATATCCAACGGGGCCATCCAAGAAGATAAAATCTCTTATATCAACGATTTAAACTATGCTCAAGAAAAAGTCATTGAACTTTTAAATAAAGAAAAGAAACTCGTCGTGTGGGGTCCCCCAGGGACGGGTAAATCTCAAACGATCACGAGTTTGATCGCCTCAGCTATCTTAAAAGGCGAAAACGTCTTAATCGTCTCTGAAAAGAAAGTGGCTTTAGATGTCATCTACAAACGACTCAAATCGGCCTCTAAATATGTGATGTTCATCGATGACATCGAGAATAAGCCTTATTTCTATCAAAAGATTGCTCAAATGCTCGATACGACTGCGCCAAAGCGCACCATCGATAACGACATTTACCGCTTAGAAAATGATATCCAAAAACTGTTAGAAACGATGGACCAGGCTTTAGATTTGATGTATCACCAATCGGTTCAAGATATCCCGATTTATCAAATGTATGAACGCTTCATCAAGGATAAAGACGTTCATCCAACCTTATCTCCAAAACAAGTGACCCAAGCGTTCATCAAAGCCTTTGGTGTTTTGGATTTTAATATCATCAAATCATTAGAATTGGCTTTCCAAAAAGATGCGCATTTGAAGTCCTACCTCGCGTATGAAGCCATCTTACAACAATATACAATGGTCAAATCATTTGAAAAAGCCATCTCTAGAAGCAGTATCGCTGAATACGCTTTATTCCATGAAGATTTTGTAAAAGTTTATGAGACATACCATAAAGCAGGGTTCTTCAAAAAAAGAAGACTACTCAAAGATTTCACTTTAAGTCATGGGTTGAAATTGTTGTTTATCACGAAGAAAAAGAAGGTATCGAAGGCTTATATTCAAGCCATTTTTAAAGACCCATCATTTGAGACCTATATCTTTGAACACATCAAAGAACTCAACAAGCTTCAAACCAAACATGACCATTTGTCCATCCATGAGAAACGGTATTTAGAATCGTTGCTCAATGACCCACTCTATAAATCCATCGAAGATATCCACAAGTATCGAGGCTATTTATTCGATGCGTTATATACAGGCTTCTTAGAAACGTTTAAAGCGAAGAATGCGAAATACTTATACATCATCGATGAATACCATCAAAAACAAGCGCTGTTGAATGCGAGAATGGCCGATAAACGGGCATTATCGGTAGAATCATTTGAGATGGAACTTTATAAACACGCGCTCGATTTATCCAACACGAAACGGATCATGGAAATCAAACGCGTGATGGAATTAGAACACAAACCGAGCTTAAAAACATTCATCTCTACCTATCATGTAGAACTTTTGAACCACATCAAAGTATGGATGATGACCCCAGAATTGGTATCCGCGTTGATACCTTTACAATACGGTTTATTTGATTTGGTCATTTTCGATGAAGCCTCACAGCTTTATGTTGAAAAAGGGATTCCTGCGATTTATCGTGCTAAAAAAGTCGTCATCGCCGGCGACCCAAAACAACTGAGACCAAGTGCTTTGGGTTTTGGTCGAATCTCCGACGACGATGAACTTTATGAACAGGATGTATTTAAGGATATTAGGTTGGATGCGAAAAGTTTATTGGACTTGGCACGTTATAAATACCAAGAAACGATCCTCAATTACCATTACCGATCGAGTTATGAAGAACTCATCGCTTTCTCAAACCATGCCTTTTATGAAGGTAAACTACTGGTATCGCCAAATGCGAGTAAATCGGTATTACCACCGATTGAGTACCAATATGTCAAAGACGGTTTGTTTGAAAAGCGTCGTAACTTGAATGAAGCGAAATCGGTCATTACATTGTTAAAGAAGATTTTCAAAGAACGACAACACAATGAAACCATCGGTGTCATTACCTTTAACAGCGCTCAAAGAGACGCCATCCTAGATTTGATTGACGCGGAATTATTCAAACAAGGTGTCTATCAACCGTATTTTGAACAAGAACTCTTCAGGAAAGAAGACAACGAGGACCAGAGCTTATTTGTTAAAAACATTGAAAACGTCCAAGGCGATGAACGCGACATCATCATCTTCTCGATGGGGTATGCGAAAAACGCTTTAGGGATAGTTGAAAGACGTTTTGGTTGGTTGAACCACGAAGGTGGTCAAAACCGCTTGAATGTCGCGATTACCCGAGCGAGACAAAAGATTTATTTTGTTTCCTCATTGATGCCAGAAGAATTCAAAGTCGAAGATTTGGCTGGTTTAGGTCCAAGGTATTTGAAATCATTCATGCGCTATTGTTACGCCATCTCTAAACAAGATGAACCGATGGCGAAAAACATCTTAAATGAATTACATGCCTTAGAAACCAAAACAGTGGTTTTATCTAAATTCGAACAGGATGTCTTAGATAAGCTTTCTAAAGCCGGGTTCACTGTTGAAGCCAAAGTGGGCATCGGCAATTTTAAAGTGGATCTCGCCATCAAAGATACAACTAACACAGGTTATCTCCTTGGGTTACTGTGTGCCATCCACCCTAAGGATCTAAACTCAAGAAGAGACTTGATTCATCAAGAACGATTCTTAAAATCCAGAGGTTGGGATACCTACCGTCTATTTGAATCCACTTGGTATAACAACCCTCAAGCAATCATCAAAGACATCAAAGAATTACTCAGAGCGAAAGGAACCCATTAACCATGGATACATTACAAGCAGGCATTGAAAAAAGCAACCTCATTTTTAGCTTAAAATCAGTCGTGTTCAGCACCATCGATGATGAGGGTAAACCCTACACTTCCTACGCCCCATTTGGGGTGTATCAAGGCGATTACTACTTAATCATCTCGAATATGGCGAAACACACCAAATACTTACGACAAAGACCGACGGCTGGGTTACTATGGATTGAAGATGAATCCGTTTCGAAAAGCGTATTTTTCCGTAAGCGACTCTACTTAGAAACCCAAGTCACTTTGGATATAGAAGATGAAGCCGTACTCAAGATGATGATAGACCGTTTAGGTGACCCTGTTAAATCGTTCTTATTGATGGATTTTACGATCATCAAATGCGAAGCCATTCAAGGCCAGCTCGTCTTAGGCCCGGGTCAAGCTTTCGATGTTTTGGGTAGGGAGCTTTCTCCATCCAAAGCCGGTGGACACCGCTCAATTAAAGCATAAATCAATCGATGAGATGATATCCGATGCGATATCATCTTTTTCTTCGGTTTTATTTGACAAAACCCCCATAATCGTTTAAACTTGATAAGGCTGATAAAAGTTATTATAAATAATAAAGGAGTACCCCATGATCACTGTATCGAATCTATCCTTAGTCTTCCCGGATAAAAAACTGTTTGAAGACGTCAATATAAAATTTACAGCAGGCAACTGCTACGGTGTGATCGGCGCGAATGGTGCCGGTAAATCGACCTTTTTGAAGGTGTTGTCTGGTGAAAAAGAATCCACCAAAGGCGATGTCATCATCGAAAAGAACAAACGTCTCGCCACCCTAAAACAAAACCAAAATGCCTATGACCATTTAACCGTTATGGAAACCGTCATCATGGGTCATAAAGGACTCTATGACATCATGAAACAAAAAGAAGTGTTGTATTCGAAAACAGATTTCACAGAAGCAGAAGGTTTTTTACTTGCAGACTTAGAAGTTAGATTCGTTGAACTCGATGGCTGGAACGCGGAGGTGGAAGTAGAAAAGCTCTTAAATGGATTGAATGTCCCACAAGAAGATTTCTATAAAAATATGGCGGATGTCTTACCTAAACATAAAGTTAAAGTCTTATTGGCTCAAGCGCTTTTTGGTAACCCAGATATCTTATTACTCGATGAACCTACCAACCACCTAGATTTTGAAGCGATCCACTGGTTAGAAGAATTTTTAATCAATTATGAAAATACCGTCATCACCGTATCCCATGACAGACATTTCTTGAATAATGTGTGTACCCACATGGTCGATATCGATTACTACCAAGCGAAGCTCTACCCAGGAAACTATGATTTCTGGATGGAATCCTCACAACTCATTCAACGTTTGATGGCAGACCGTAACAAGAAAAAAGAAGAACGCATGGAAGAACTCAAAGCCTTCATTGCGAGATTCAGTGCGAACTTATCCAAATCTCGCCAAGCGACTTCTCGTAAAAAGTCATTGGAAAAAATCCAACTCGAAGACATCGTACCGAGTTTAAGAAAATACCCATTTATTGGGTTTGACATCGAAAAACAACTCGGTAAAGACGTCATTGAAGTCGATAACATCAGCTATACCCATGATGGCATCACGCTATTCAAAAATGTTTCCTTCATGATGACTAGAGGCGATAAAGTCGCATTACTTGGCGACAACGACCTCGCTAAGACCGCGATATTGCGTATTTTAGCGGGTGAACTCGAACCCACATCTGGTAACATCAAATGGGGACAAACCGTTCAAAAAGCCTATTTCCCTGCCGATAATGAACCGTATTTCAAAAGCAACATGAATTTGATTGAATGGCTCAGACAATACTCTAAAGAACCAGCCGAATCCTATATCCGCGGGTTCTTGGGTAGAATGTTATTTACGGGCGACCAACCACTCAAAGAAGTCAAATACTTGAGCGGTGGTGAGAAGATGCGCTGCATGTTCTCAAAACTCATGATGTCGAATGCGAATACGTTACTCATCGACTCACCAACCAACCACTTAGACTTAGAATCGATTGAAGCGGTGAATAACGGGTTATCCAATTACCAAGGGGCGATCATCTTATCCTCTCATGACCACCGATTATTAGATACCGTATGTAATAAGATTGTTGAGATTGGTGACTTAGGTTCGATTCAATACCAAGGCACCCTTGATGAATACATTTCAAACGAAAACATCAAAGAGAGAATCAAAACCATCTACAAACAATAAAACAAGACCTTCGGGTCTTTTTTTTGTTTACTAGGAAAGTTCGTCTTTTATTGTTCGCTTTCCGAATGTTCTTTCAATCAGTTTTATATAAGTCTACTATAAACTTGGTATTAAATACGCGTATTGTGAA
>JAVBWN010000030.1:0-153421 GCA_036677365.1 Acholeplasma sp. | reverse complement strand
TCTGTAACAACCGCTTTGGTCCCAAGCGATAACCCATGAATACCTGAATGATATAAGTGACAATCCACAGCTACACCGTGTTTTCGTAAAGCATCCATGAAATACAAACTGTTTTCGACTTTGACAGTTTGGTCATCGATGGTATGAAATAAAAAGGTTTCCGGTGTGAGGTTGGTGACATGGTTTTCTAATGAGAATCTCTGTCTGGTTTCTTCTGTTATTTCGCCATACAAACGTCGAATGGAATCTTCATGTGCATATCCTGCTTTACCTGTAATGACTGGATAAGCTAAGATCATCGCTTTGGGTGAGATTAGACCTGGGTATTGATGGTGGTAAACGCCCATACTCGCCATATAATGGCCACCACTTGAAAAGCCGCACAAGATGAATGCATCTTTATCGATGGGGTACTGGTCGTCTTGAGTCATCACTTGGATGAATGAGGCGAGTTCATCAACGGTATCCGGGTATACTAAGAGGGTTTCTCGATAATAGATGATGCCGGCATGATAACCCGCTTGATTGAATGCTTTCGCAATGGGTTCAGCCTCCCTAGGTGACGTCCGTTGATACCCACCCCCTGGTGCAATCAAAACAAACGGTCTAATCTGATCATCGATGAAATGAAATGTGACGTAATTATTGGAGTTCAGTTGAAGTGGTTTCATCGGCTATGACCTCAATTCGATTTAATATGTATTTCTTGCCTTCATATTGGTTGGGTTCAATCGTAAATATCAAAAGTGATTTACTGGATAATAACATACCGTATTTAGCATAAACTTCAGGAAATACGGTCACATCTAATGTAGTATCCCCATCCGATACTTCAATAAATGCCATCGGTTTGCCTTGTTTGGTGTGGATGACTTTGACACGTTTGACCATACCTAAAGTTTTGGTTGTTTTTTCAATCTCACTCAATGGCGTTAATTGATGTTTTTGAATGATGTCTTGATAAACCGATATTGGGGTCATCGAAAGATTGAAACCCAGTGCGGTCTTTTCTTTTTCGATCAAGACTTCTAATGGGTATTCATCGTAGGTTTTCATCACGATGTCTGAGACAAATAACTCGTAATCCTTATGAACCAATTGTCTGTTTTCATACAATGTCCGCTTGTTTAAACCAAAACCATCCAGTGCCCCAGAGAAAATGAAAGCTTCCATGATTTTATCATTGAGATCATTGGATAATCGCTTTTTGAAATCATCATAGTCTTGGAATGGGCCGCTTGCTCTGGCTTCTTTGATTTTGAGTACAGTTTGGGTGCCAATGTTTTTAATCGCCAACAATGGATAAATGATGCCTTTGTCTGTGAGTAAAAAATCAAAATCGGAGACTTGAATGTTGGGTTTAAGGACTTTAATTCCTTTTTCTTTTAGTTTTGAGATGTAATCGATCACTTGTTCAGTGTTACTTGCTACCGATGACAACAATACCGTCATGAACGCATCAAAATGGTGTGCTTTTAAATACGCCATTTGATAAGCCACCATCGCATAAGCAACGGAGTGGCTGCGGTTAAAGCCATATAGTGCAAACTTCAAAATATAGTCATAAATCTTGTTAGCGAGTGCTTCGGATTTATGGTTTTGAACTGCTTTTTGAATGAATTTAACCCGCTCGTTTTCGAGGATATCTTTGTCTTTTTTAGAGACCCCACGTCTCAATAAATCGGCTTCAGCGAGGGTATAGTTCGCAAACTTCGATGCGATTTTCATGATTTGTTCTTGATAGATGATGATGCCGTAAGTTGGGGCTAAAATGTCTTTCAGTTCCTCATCGATGTAGTCGAATTTTTGACCTGCACGTCTTTCAATATAAATATCGATGTTATCCATCGGGCCGGGTCTAAATAATGCCAGTATCGCAACCAAATCTTCAAATTGATTCGGTTTAAGTTTGGTTAAAACACGCTTCATACCAACCGATTCGAGTTGGAATACCCCTACGGTATCGGCTTTAGACAGCAAATCGAATGTTTTTTTGTCATTAAGCGGTAAATTGTATAAGTCGATTTTGATGTTTTTCTTTTCGATTAAACCAAGGGTTTCTTTGATGATTTGAAGGTTTCTAATCCCTAAAAAGTCGATTTTAAGTAACCCCATTTTTTCCAAATCTTCGGCTTCGAGTTGTGACTGATATAAGTCCGATGACCCACTTTGTAGGGGGATGATTCTCGATAAATCGACCGAGGATAAAATGATGCCAGCAGCGTGGGTCCCTGTATGTCTAGGTAACCCTTCGATGGATTGTGCCAATTTTAGAATATCCTCTGTCTTAGGGTCCGTAATTTCATAGGCTTCTGTAGCGAGTTTGACGATACGGTTGGTATCTGCGACCGATAATCCTTGGGTTCGACAGATGTCTCTAATGGAGCTTTTCACTTGAAATGTACCAAAGGTAGTGATCGAAACGACGTGGTGCTTACCATACTTAGCTTGGACATAACGAATGACGTCGTCCCTCTTATTATCGGGGAAGTCCAAATCGATATCTGGCATGCTGATGCGTTCTGGATTTAAGAATCTTTCAAACAATAAATCGTATTTGATGGGGTCGACATCGGTAATGCCTAAAGCGAATGATACCAAAGACCCTGCAGCGGAACCTCTACCAGGACCCACCATGATGCCTTCCTTTTTGGCGTATTTAACAAAATCCCATACCACCAAAAAATAGTTATTGTAACCCATCTTATCGATCACAGATAACTCGTAATTTAAGCGTTCCTTGTATTTTTCTGGGTGTTCAAATGGTTGTTTTTTGTGTCTTAAAGACAAACCAACATCACATAAATCCTTCAAATAGGATTTAGATGAAATGCCTTTTTCTAAAGGGTTAGGTAATTCAAAAACAGCCTTTTCTGGGACATAACTCACCTTGCCAAAGACTTGTTCTAAAGTTGAAAAGACAGGTTTGTATTCACTGAAACTTTGAATCAATCGGTCATAGGTTGGTACCCCAAAATCACCCTCATCAAATCGAATGCGATCTTGATGATCGATTTTTATTAAGGCGTCATAGGAGGCTTCATCTTCGATATAATTGGATGCATGCAATGGCATTAAACCAATACCATAGTGCTCAGCTAATTTCGCGATTTTTGGTGCGACCTCAATTTCCATTTTGAGCGTTTGAACCATCAAACCTAAATAAAAGTGTTTCAGTAAATATCGATAGTTTTCCACCCGTTTACGCGCTTCTAAAAGATCGTTTTTGAGGATCGCTTGATCGATATCCGATGTATAACCACTGCTGATGAATATGAGGTCTTCTTGATATTTGATCAGATCCCCCATATCGACTGTTTTGTTTTTTGACAATTGGACTAAACTCGATAAAATGATGAGGTTTTGGTGACCTTTTTTGGAGATTGCATAAGCATATAAACTGGTATGTTGTTCTAAATGGGTGATGGACAATCGGATGCCCAAAATTCTTTTTATCGGGGTAGATACGGAAAAAAACTTATAACTGGCGTATAAGTTATTATCATCGGATAAAAAGATCGTATCATAGCCGCGTTGTTTGATTTCCTCAAACAAGGTTTCTAGTCGTATGGTACTATTCAATAAACTGTATTCACTTTGAAGGCCAATATACCCCTTCATACCATCACATCCTAATTCCTAGTATAACATACTAAAGCCGTCTTTTTTTCCAAATCCAAAGTGAACCTAAAGAAATGATCCCGAGGATGGCGATACTAGAAATGACATAGATGGCTATAGATACTTCGGTTGTTTCTTCATGTACCGTCACTTGACGGATGGCGATTGTATGATTTCCATAAGCATCTATGATGATATAGACCACTTCATAGGTCCCTTTTTTCATGTCTATATTGGTATCAAATATATGGATATTGAGCCGTTCTTCCGATTCACTGTGAATGCCCCACATCAAATCATAAGGATACCCTTTTTCAATCGTGAGTGGATCAAAAGTCACCTTTGGTTTAGTCTTATCCACCACATAAATCGTTACCGATTGGGTTGTTTTCAATCCGGATGAATCCTGTATTTCAAACAAAGCTTCATAAAAACCGACGTTTTGAATGTCTAAATCGGTCGTAATGATGACATCCTCGATGGAAACAAAGCTGTTGTTATCCTTTACTTTCAATATGAGACTTTTCAAATCTATGTCTTCATACCTTTGGATATACAGTTCACTCGCCTTCAAATACAACTCTGGCGGTGTCATATCTTTAATTTCTAAACTCGTATCGATGCGGTTAATATTACCACTTTGATCATAGACTTCAATGCTTATGGGATAGACACCTATTGTATCATAGTCAACCGTTTCGTCATGAACCCAAGTATGGACAAATACATCGTAGTTGTCTTTGATCAAGAAAAAATCATCGACCTTAAACGCTTGGCCTGGATTCAAAATGATCGGTTTGGTTTGGGTAATCATCGGTGCATAATAATCTTTAACAAGGATGTATGTCATCGCTTTTGTTTCATTGCCAAACTCATCCATTAGGGTATAAAGGATTGAATAAGCCCCTATTTGATTGAGATTAACCGCATTCGTGTCCACTTTAAGCGTTATTTTATGGGTTGAGGTATAGTTATCAATGTATTGTAGTCCCAACGTATAGTCGACCGTTTTGGTGAATACAGGCACTTCGAGCAGGGGTATTTTGATAAACGTAGGTGCGATCAAATCCACCACCTGAATGGTAATGGTTTGGGTTGAACTGATTCGATATTTGGGTGAATACACCCTAAAATCAAGTTTGTATGTTTTAACCACGCTGGTTTGAATGACCGATTGGTAGGTATAATTTACGCCATTTTTTTCATAATAGAGGTTCGGGTCTTCATTCGGTGCATTCAATGTGGCATAAGGCATACTTAGAAATGGTTCCAAACTTTCACCTAAAGGGATCACGAGTGATGTGTTATGCCAAAGGAAAAACACCGAATTCGCTTGAATCGATATGGGTATAAAAAACCATAAGAGAAACACCAAACATATTTTTTTCATTGTTTTAATCACCGCTTGATATATACCGCTTGTGATCTTGTATAAAAGAAATGGCTAAGTCGATTGTGACCTAGCCATCCATTTTTATAATGCTTTTTCCATTTTTTCTTGTTGTTCTGTTAAAAATTGTCGTTTATATAACTCAAAGTAAGCCCCACGCTTTTCAAGCAATGTGCGGTGGTCACCCTGTTCAATGATTTTTCCACCCGATAGATAAATGATGAGGTCACTTTTGACAATCGTTGATAGTCTGTGCGCAACGATGAAAGAGGTTCTACCTTTTAATAATTTATCGGTAGCTTGTTGAATCACTTGTTCGGATTCAGAGTCGATCGAGGATGTCGCTTCATCCAAAATGAGTAATCTTGGGTCAGCGAGGATCGCTCTAGCAAAACTGATCAATTGTTTTTGACCGGTTGAAAGTTTATTACCACCTTCACCTACTTCACTTTGATAACCTTTATCCATTTGAGAGATGAATTCATCGGCACCAATCGCTTTTGACGCTTCAATGACTTGTTCATCGGTAGCCTCTAATCGACCATAACGAATATTTTCCATGATGGTACCTGAGAATAGATGTGGCGTTTGAAGCACATATCCTAAGCGTTTATGTAACCAGTGCATGCTGCGATTTTTATAATTCACACCATCGATGAGGATTTCGCCTTGTTTTGGCTCGTAAAATCTTGATAATAAGTTGATGATGGTGGTTTTACCAGACCCAGTATGTCCTACCAAGGCTACAGAGGTACCTCGTTTTACCTTGAGGTTAAAGTTTTGTAAGATGATTTCATTTTCCAAATAATGGAAAGTCACATCTTTAAACTCAACATCGCCTTCAATTGGTTCCCAGTTGTCATATTTCGGATGTAACAAGTCACCATATTTCTCAACTACTTCAGGGCTATCCGTAATTTCCGGTTGAGTTTCAATCAATTGAATGACACGTTCAGCACTGGCTTGTGCCTGTTGAAATTGTGCCAAAATACGTGAGATTTGCATGATGGGTTCAAAAAAACGTACAGAATACTCGATGAATGCGTATAAGGTACCGACCGAAATGGCAAACTTCAATACTTCATTCCCACCTTCGATGGATACAAACGCAATCACGATGTATGAAATCAACAACATGATTGGGCTGAATACCGATTGGAAAAATACGGCTTTGACATTCGCTCGTCTGAGTAAACCTGTTTTCGCTTTAAATTCATCATAGTTTTCAGCTTCAATGGCTAAGCTCTTGGTGGTTTTCGCACCCATAAAGGATTCGTTATAAGACGCAGTGACTTGTGAATTGACTTTTCTGGCTTCACGGTAATGAACCAAAATTTTCTTTCTAAAGTACCACGCAACCAGTGCCATCACAGGGATTGCCGCTGTGACAATGAGCGCTAAACGCCATTCCAGTACGAACATGACGATGAGGATGGTTACCATCACGACAAAACTCCATAGCAAGTCAACGACACCCCAAGAGATGACGTTAGCCAGTTTACGTGAGTCTGATGTCATACGTGCCATGATCCACCCTTGAGGGGTTTTGTCAAAATAGGCAAATGGTAAACGTTGTAAAGTCTCGAAAGATTGTTTTCTTAATTCATAATTGACGGCAACTTCAATCTTACCGGCTTGATATATGAATCCCCAAACCGATAGACCAAAACCCAACGCCACTAAGAAATTTAAAATGATGAATGGAATGAGTGTTGAAAACTCTTTTTCCCTAAAGAATACGTCAATGGCATAGCGGTTTAAAAGCGGTGTAACCGCATCTAACAATGATAACAACACCACGAACATAATCATTAAAATAACGCTTTTTTTGGATTTGAATACCGTTTCAATGATTTTCTTCCAAGTATTTAAATTGACCTTTTCGGTCTGGAAATCTTGTTCTTCGTAGTTCATGATTTCGCCTCCTCTATTAACTTCATAAATTCGGCTTCTAGTTCACCTTGGATATGCCATAGTTTTTGATATAATCCCGGTTTATCTTTTAGTGTTGAATGTGTACCAATATCAGAAACTGTACCGTTTTCTAAAACAACGATCAAATCGGCTTCTTTCGCTGTCGTAATACGGTGTGTGATGATGATGGTTGTCGATGAGGAACCTTTGTCTTTCAATGCACTTCGAATCATCATGTCGGTTTCAGTATCGACTGCCGATAAGGAGTCATCAAATACCAAAATTGGCTTGTCTGCAACCAAAATACGGGCAATCGCCACCCTTTGTTTTTGACCACCCGAGAGTGTCGTACCACGTTCACCAACCACAGTATCATACCCTTTTTCAAAAGTATGGATGTCTTTTTCAATAGCCGCAATTTGTGCTGCTTTATAAACATTACCTTTATCGGTGCTTGGATTAGAAATCGCGATGTTTTCATACACCGTTTTTGAGAATAAGAATGGGTCTTGTAAAACGATCCCCATATGTTTTCTCAAATGGTGTTTTTCAATGTCTTTGATGGATACCCCATCGATGATGATGTCACCTTCTGTGGTCTCTAGCATGCGTGAAAGTAAATTAATGACGGTGGTTTTCCCTGACCCAGTTCTACCGATAATCGCTACCGTTTGTCCTGGTCGAACATGGAAGCTCACCCCATTCAATAAATTGTTTTTACCATCAGCAAATTTGAAATAAACATCTCTAAATTCGATGTCACCCTTAATTTCAGGGGTCAACGTACCATTGATGTTGAATTCGCTTGGTTTTTCTAGAAGCTCATAAATTCTTTGGGTCGCAACCAATGCACGACCAAAGTCACCAATCATTCTACCTAAGCCACGAATCGGCCATATGAGCATCCCTAAAAGCATGAGTACTGCGATGATTTGCCCACCGGTGATGACGATGTTTTCTCTTACAAAGATGACCCCAATGATGATGGTCACCAAGTATTGTGTAATCGCAATCGTATCCGAAAATCCCCAATACCTGGACGAAATGGTTTGGAAATGTAAAAATTGATCGCTGTATTTTTTGTTTTCCTTTTCGAGTTTTTCAATCTCGAATGCCTCGTTTGCAAAAGCTCTAACGATACGTGCACCGCTTAGGTTTTCTTGAATCACGGTCATCATTTTCGCTTCAGATTCTTCAATCACTTTAAACGATTTATCGACTTTTTTAAAGTACCAAATCGATGTTGCAGCAGATATCGGTACCATCCCTAACGCAATCAGTACCATGGTTGGGCTGATGGCATAAATTTGGATTGCTCCAAATGTAATGGTTGCCATCAGTCTAAAGAACTCAGGTAATCGGTTCGCTAAAAAATTACTCATGGCTTCGATATCGGAAGTGACTCTTTGAACAAGGTCACCAGTATCTGCATTATTGTGAAAACTGTAGTCTAAAGATTGAATATGACTGTACAGGCGGTCTCTAAGACGCTTAGAAACACCTTCTGAGAATCGCCCTTGGGCATACTCTTCGACGAATAACATGGTGAATCGCATTGCTTGATAAAAAACCATGGTAATCGCTACAATCATGATGATTTGAATGATGTCGCTACCTTGTTCAAAAACATCGGTCACAAATTTAGGAAAGTTTGCAGTAGAGGTGCCCACATCCAATAAATCGATGATGTATTGAGTGAATAGCGGTACGTAGGAATAGGTAAAACGATTAAACATAACAACAAGAATAATGACTGCTAAAAGGATATAAAGTCCTTTAGCGGTTTTTAGTAATTTTATTAATCGCATATAATGCCCTCCTTCCGTCCAATTATTAAGTATACTTAATGTACTCAAGTATGTCAACGCTTCCGGGCATTTTTTCGCTATTTTTCGGCTTTTCTAAAAGATTTCAAGGTTTTTTCGAATATCATTCAAACGCTTGACGACCATCTGCATCACTGTTGTGCATTCCTTATAACGGTGTGCATCCATCAACCATTCAATATAATATTCAAAAGCAATTTCGATGACTGCAGTTTGATAATATAAATCGCCCTTATTTCCCAACACCGATTTGAGGTATTGACTGGAATCATTCGTAATATAGGTTGATTTTAAATAGTTTTTATAAAACGATTCGATGGGTGAATCATACGCATGGTCGCACAATTGGTTCGTCCATAAGACGGCTTTTTGTGGTTGTTTGGTTTCGTGATAGTATAACGCTAAAATGAGACTAAATGCTGGATTATCCTGTAGTTGTTCAATCTCGTGTTTTAATTTGTTGAGTTTGCCACTTAAAAACATTTGGATGTATTGAGCTTTCTTGTGTTCAATGTGATCATCAAAACTGAGTAATTTATTGAAAAAGACTTCATCCTTAATATATGCACAATATTTTATGTATTCCATTCTTTTTTCAGTAGATTTTCCGTAGAGATTATATATTATGTACATTTGTTGGAGATATTCGAATAACTGTGTTACATAATGTTCATTTTTCGAACATAGGGACAGTTTAAATAATAATTCATATAGCCAGAGATTGATTTTTTCATGGACGAATTCTTTCTTATATACGATTCTAAGTAGTTCAGCTGCTTTAAAATATTCATCCACTTGGATATAATAATCTGCTACGATGAGTAAAAATATCGCAATCTCGATTGGTTTCATATTATCCATCGCTGTGATCAGCATCGTGATATTTTGTTCTGACTGTCCATAGTATCCCTTTTTGACGTTTACCGCCAAATCAATGATTTTACTTTGAAAGTCATCACGATTTTCTGTCACAGGTTTAAAGGATATGTTAGGATTTCCTAAATCGAGTTCATAATCTAGCAAGTCTTCATACCACTTACTCATATCTTGAGACAACTGAAATACTTCTTCTTTAATTTCTAAATCCTCTAGGATGCCCTTGATGTGATCCAAATTAGCTTTAATTTGATCGTTTTCAATTTTACTAATGAATGACAGTGAAACATCTGCTTTTTCTGAAACTTCTCTTAATGTTTTATTTTGTTCCTTTCGTTTCATTTTGATGGTCGCCCCAATTTTAATGTTTGGTTCTTCGTCTTTGAAAAGCTTTTTGTTGGCCTTATCGACCAGTTTTGAATGATTAATACGAATTCAGTCCTTTCTATATTAGAATTTTTCCAAAATCCATATTATCATAAAATGAAAGAAATAAGAAATATTTTTTTGACAAAAAAAAGTAATTTCTAAAACGAAATCACTTTTGCTTATCTTTGAATTTACAGTCATCAAATAAAGGGCAAATATTACACTTAGGATTTTTTGCTAAACAATGGTATCTACCAAAAAAAATCATTTGATGATGGACTTTGAGCCAATGCTGTTTGGGTATTTTTCGATTGAGTTTCTTCTCGATTTCAAGTACAGAGTCTTTTTCTTTGGCTAACCCTAGTCGAACAGATATTCTTGCTACGTGTGTATCTACTGCAAGTGCGGGTATACCAAATGCATTGGATATGACAACGTTGGTTGTTTTTCTACCTACTCCTGGCAATGCTTCAAGCTGTTCTCGTTCTTGAGGGACAAGTCCATGATGCTTTTCTACCAACGCTTGACTCAAAGCAATGATGTTCTTTGCTTTGTTATGATATAGCCCTATGGTTTTAATGGTGTTTTCAACATCTAACAGATTTGCCTGAGCCAATGCTTCTGCATTTGGATATGCTGTAAATAATTTCTCAGTAACTTTATTGACTGCTTTGTCTGTCGTCTGTGCGGACAATACCACAGCAATCAATAGCTCAAATGGGTTTTGATAGTTTAACTCTGCTTTGGCATCTGGAAACATTTGATTTAATGTGGCTAAAAAATGATCTATATTCACTTGATACCTCTAATCAATTTGTCAATGGCTGCCTTTTTCTTATCATCGAGTTCAGTTGGCATAAGGTCATCACTTCTTAAAACACGATCAATGTAGGAGACCGTTTTTTTGTGGTGGTTTAAAGTCACCTGGATTGCCCCTTCCATTTGGGCTTTTGTGAAACTTTCACTAAACCATTCCTTAACCATCTCTAAATCGAAAGCGGATAATGTACGACCGAATGCTTTTTCAATCGCTTGAATGATATAAACTACATCACTTTCGTTTTTTGATTCCCTTTGTTGCTTAATTTCAGCTTCAAAAGTTGATTTAATCTTATCAAAAAGGGGTTCAAGCGTAAAAACCTCTTTTTCTTTTCCATCGGATTTTAATTCAAGTTCTGTGTTGAGATAACCACGCTTAATCAACTCAGTGAATAAATCACCTGTCTTAGAAACAGGATAATTGATGGCTTTGGATAATGCCGTAATTGAAACGGTGTTTTTTTTCTTTTCTAATAATGTTGCTAATGCTGATAACAAAACAACCTCTTCAGCTTGCAGGCCAAGACGTTGTTGTTCTTTGAGCAGTAATTTGTGGATGTTGAGATAACCATCTTCGATCATTTTACGAAACATAGTTTACTCCTTTGCGAGAATGTTGAGTGCTTCTCTCGCTGCATTTTGCTCAGCTTCTTTTTTCGTTCTACCGACACCAACACCTAGCGTGATATCATCCATTCTGACCGAAACGGTAAATACACGATCATGGGATGGGCCACTTTGATTTTCCATATGGTAGGCGATATTTCTACGATCGGTTTGAACCAATTCTTGAAGGGTAGATTTATAATCTTTAATGTAGACTTCATCTAAATATGGTATGACTATTCGATAAAACAAATCCTTTGCGGTTTGAAAACCTTGGTCTAAAAATACGGCACCAAAAATAGCTTCAAAGGCATCTGCGACAATCGATGGATTTAATCGACCATTCGATAATTCTCCACCTTTACCTAAATGCAACTCTTGAGCTAAATTGATTTTTTTAGCGTAATGATTGAGTGCTTCTTCACACACCAATTGGGCACGTTTTTTAGACATCTCGCCTTCTGATGGGATACCTTTATGAAAAAGGTAATCACCCATTAAAAGACCGATAACGGCATCGCCTAAAAATTCTAGGCGTTCGTTATCTGGACTATTGTGCTCGTTTGCGTATGACGCATGCGTGAGTGCTTGCGTCAATAATTGTTTGTTGTTTAACTCGATGCCGAGTTTATGTTCTAGCGTACTAATTGGAATCACTGCTTTCTTCTATAATGATGTCTTTGAGTGCAAGCTCAACTTTTTCAACGACTTTGTTAGATACAAATTGTCTTGCTTGTCTGATTGCATTCATGAATGCGTAAGCGTTACTTGAACCGTGCGCTTTGATGACCGGTGCTTTGATACCAAAAATCATAGCCCCACCAATTTCTGAAGCATCCATACGTTTTTGGAAACGTTTAAGATTTTTCTTCATAAAGAGATAACCGATTTTTCCCATGAGACTGGATTTGATTTCTTCTTTAAGCATGTTTCCCATGCCTTTAGCTGTCCCTTCCATGGTCTTCATCAAAACATTGCCTGTATAGCCATCGGTGAGTACAATGTTCGCTTCAGTTGTGAGTATTTCTTTTCCTTCAATGTTCCCAAGGAAGTTGATTTGTGGATTCTCTTTTAAAAGTTTGAAAGTTTCTTTTTCTAATTCACGGCCTTTGCCTTCTTCAGTACCGATATTCATTAGTGCGACACTTGGATTTTCAACACCCAAATATTCTCTAGAAACAACGGTGGCATAAAGTGCAAGTTCAAGCATGTGCTCAGCTCTTAATTCTATATTAGCGCCGACATCAAGCAATATTCTACCCTTTTGGTCAACAGACGGAATGATTGGTGCTAGTGCAACTCGATGCATTTTTTCCATACGCTTGATCACTAGGTGAGCACCTACAATCAATGCTTGGGTTGGTCCAGCGGAAACAACCGCACTGGTTTCACCATTTTTCGCTGAATAAAGCGCTTTTACCATAGATGAGTCACGGTTGTTACGAATTGCTTTCACTGGGTCTTTTTCACCCATAGAAATGATTTCTGTCGTATTTACAACTGTGACACGTTCTTTATGTTTTAATAATGATTTGATTTCAGCTTCATTGCCAAACAGAACCAGTTCAATGTCTGGGTATGCATCTAAAGCTAAATCGCATCCTTTGACAATTTCAACTGGGGCATTGTCTCCACCCATCGCATCAATAGCTATTTTAATCATGAGTAATCCTCCCATTTTATCTCATTATAGCATTTACCCTCTTTTTATAAAAGAGATTGTTTTTATGTTCAAATCAATTTACTCCAATTTGTAAAGTTTTCTAAATGTTTGATTGATTCGGTCATTTTTTAGTATCCAGAGTGCGGCTTCTTTCACTTTCAAGAATAAATCGAAATCGGTGCCAATATCTGCATAAGCAAACTTGATTAATCCACTTTGTCTCACGCCAAGAAATTCACCAGGGCCCCGTTTAGACAAATCAAATTCCGATAATAAGAAACCGTCATTGGTTTTAGAAAAGAAAGATAGTCTTTCTATATCAGATTCGTCTGATATGACATAACAGTGGCTCTGAAGGTCACTTCGACCAACACGTCCTCGCAACTGATGAAGTTGGCTTAAACCAAAATACTCACCATCAAATATGACCATCATGGTTGCAAGCGGCATATCAATGCCAACTTCAACAACCGTTGTCGATACAAGGATTGCACCTTTAGCATTGTAAAATTGTTGAATCACATCATTTTTTTCTTGAGTGGACAATTTACCATGAAGCATAAATACATCGTAGTGTGCAAATATTGCTTGGACACGTTCATATAGACCAATGACATTTTCACCTCGTTCAAGTGAATCGATGGATGGTGCAATAAAGAATGCCTGATGTCCCATATCGAGTTCTTTTTTTACATGTTCAAAGACAGCATGCTCTTGAGATTTTTGAAAGTACCTGGTTTGAATCTCTTTTCTTCCAAGCGGTTTTTCTTTGATGACTGAAACTTCCATATCACCAAATAAGACGATGGCTAAGGTTCTAGGAATTGGCGTTGCTGTCAAATAAACCGTATCTGCTATGCCTTTGTTTTTTAGTGATTCTCTGGTTTCAACACCGAAACGGTGTTGTTCATCAATGATAACAAATCCAAGATCATGGAACAATACATCATCGGTCACAAGCGCATGTGTACCGATGACTAAATCGATATCTCCCCGTAGTATTCGAGCTTTTAAATAGGCTTTGTTTTTGGTAGATCCTGTAAGTAAAGCGACATTCAAATCCTTAAACATGGTTTTAAAATAGTGATAGTGTTGTTCAGCCAATATTTCAGTTGGCGCCATCAAAGCACTCTGATAACCTGCTGTTTTCGCACCCATAATGCCTATAGCAACAACAATGGTCTTCCCAGATCCAACATCACCTTGAATCAAACGTTTGGTTGGGTATGGTTTTTTGAAATCCCTAAAAATATCATTGACTGCCTCTTTTTGATCTTGAGTTAATTCGTAAGGTATGGTCTCGATGAATGCTTTGACTTTGTCTAACTGATATTGCTTGATTGGTTTGGTGTCGTTTTCGAGTAAGAGTTTTTGTGACATCATCTTATATTGAAAAATGAGTGCTTCTTCATACTTTAATCTGTAGTAAGCCTGTTTGATGTCTTCTTCAGACGTTGGTTGATGGATTTTTTGAATGAGTTGATTTCTAGATAACAGACCCTCATCTTGGATTAATTTAAGTGGTAACGTCTCATACATTTCTACCAAACCTTGATCCAATATGTTTTTAACAATTTTAGAAATGACTGAATCATAGATTGGTTCTAGATTATAAATTGGTTTAAATGAGCTTGCTAAAGGTTTCAATAAGATTGCACTTGCTGTAATTAATTTTTTCTTTTTTTCAAACCGACCTTTAACCGTAATGGAGAGGTTTTCAGTCAATGCTTCTTTCAGATATTCTCGTCTAAAAGCAACTACCTTAACTTTTTCGTTATCGACAAGGATGTGAAAATGTAATGATTTAAGGTTACCTCGATGATTGACGATTTTTGGTAAATCAATCACAAGCCCGGTTACAGTTACCTCTGTTTTATCAACAGCCAGCAATAAAGAATCCTCTTCAAAGGATTGATATTTTACTGGGTAACGCATCAATAAATCGTAAGCCGTGTGGATACCATGTGCATGAAATTGTAGTTCGAGTGTTTTACCAACACCTTTTACATCGATGATTCTCGTCAATAGTGCCACCTATATTCTTAGGAATATAATAATTCATACCACTTTCATTATAACAAAAAAGGGATTACTCCCTTGATTTTTTTTGAAGATACAAATCGGCGAGAGCAATCGCAATCGCATTTTCAATGACAACCACCGCACGTCTAGCGATACATGCGTCATGTCTACCTTCGATTTGTAAAGATTGTACAGAATTCGTTTCAAAGTCAAATGTATCTTGTTTTAAGAATATGCTCGATGCTGGTTTAACGAATACACGTACTACCAATTCATTGCCATTGGTGATACCACCATTCAATCCCCCATTGTGGTTGGTTTCAGTTCTTCCTTTAGCATCTACGATTGGATCATTGAATTGCGACCCTCTCAATTCAATGCCTTTAAAACCAATACCAAATTCGATACCCTTAATCGCTGGAACTGAAAATACCATATGGGCGATTTTACTCTCAACCGAATCAAAGAACGGTTCACCAATACCAACTTCAAGGTTACGGACTCTTACTTCGACAATGCCGCCTACCGAATCAAAACTTTCAGAGATACCTTGTAAATATTCATCTAAGCCATGCATGTCTGTAAGATCACCGACACGTACGAGTTTCGATTCAAAAGCTACGTTAAGTAACATCTTAGCAAATGAACCCGCGGCAACTATACCTGTGGTAAGCCTACCTGAAAAATGACCGCCCCCGCGTTGATCGGCAAAACCCTTATATTTCACAAAACTGGTGAAATCGGCATGCCCAGGTCGAGGTTGTTTTAGTAGGTTATTATAGTCTTCACTTCTTGTATTGGTATTTTCAAACATCACATGAATAGGTGCACCTGTGGTGTATCCACGATAGACACCTGAGATAATTTTCGGTTCATCTGCTTCGATTCTTTTGGTTGTCCCAACGGCACCAGCTTTCCTACGATTTAAATCAGATAACAATAGTTTTTCATCCACAAAGACACCTGGTGTCATACCATCAATGACGATGCCAACGGCTTTACCATGGGATTCTCCGTAAATATTAACTGAGAATAAAGTACCAAAATGGTTCATGAATGCATCTCCTCTACAAGTGCATCAAAAGCTTCTTTAGATTCATCAATAGCACGATCAAGCCAAATAGCCTGAGATTTCATCGCTTGACCGACAAGCATCATAGCACCACCAATACCAAAACTTGCTGTTTTCATAAACATGGTTTCTTTAGGGTTATAGATTAAATCAATAGCCACCACTGTTTTTTGTGCAATGGCTTTGGATACTGGCATTTGGTCACCTCTAGGTGAAGTACCGATGGGTGTTGTATTTACCATGATATCAATCTTAGGAACAATATCTAAAACTTCATAACCAGCAACCAATTGAAATTGCTCTTTAATCTTTTCCTTATCGCGTGAGACCACGACAGCTTTCGCACCTAAAGATTTCAACGCGTAGTGCACTGCTTTAGCGGCACCACCTGAACCTAAAATATAAGATACTTTACCTTTAGGATTCACATGGTATAAATTCAATAGTTTAATGAAACCATAATAATCGGTGTTATCGCCTACCAATTCATTATCTACCATATACAATGTATTGACTGCACCAATCTCTTTGGCTGTTTCTGTTAAGCGGTCACAATAACGCATCACCGATTCTTTGTATGGGATGGTCACATTCAAGCCTTTGAGTGAACCTTGTCTTAATAAATTTAGTCTCGCAACAACATCCAATTCTGTATCACAGTCAAAAATGTCATAAACCAAACGATACCCATTCATACGAGCGATGCCCTCATGGATTCTTTTAGACAATGAATAACTGATATTTCTACCGATGAGTCCAAATCTATTCATAATGATCCTCCTGATAAGTTCTAGATATCTCAAGAATCGATTTTAGAAATTGTTTGTAATAGGCTTCTAATTCTGGTGTATTAAATCTAGCTACATTTTTATCGATCATCTTCATCTCTCTTGTTGCATCTAATACGGGAAGATGATTTTGCTTTTTGTAGTCTAGTACATCAATAACAGCAATCATACGCGCTTTGAATAGATCAGCCATTTGTTGGTCTATCTGATCAATACGTAAACGAGCCTCTTCTAATTTATTCATAAGATATTTCTCCTTTCAGTTTAACATAATCTTCAAAGAAAGTGGGATAGGATTTATTAATAGCTTCTGCACCAACAATTCGAATTGGACCATCTGTTTTGATGGCTGCGATTGCTAAAGCCATGACTATCCGGTGGTCATTCCATGAATATAAGTTCATATTTGATTTGAAGTTTTTAACACCTTGAATAATCATGCCATCCTTAGTCTCACTAATCTTAGCACCAAGTTTATTTAGCTCAGTTGTGATGGCTGTAATTCGGTCAGATTCCTTGATTCTGAGTCGAGATGCATTAATAATACGTGACTCACCTTCCGATAAAGCGCATAGTACAGCCATTATCGGTCCTATATCAGGGCACTGTGATAAGTCTATTACTCTACCATGTGTTTGACTTGATTTTGGCTCTATTGTGCCATTATCGAATTTTATACCTCCGCCCATCATTTTTACGATTTCAAGAATTTTTTCGTCCGCTTGATGGGTGTTTTGCTCAATTTTGGATAGGCTCAATTTTGCACCTAAAATTCCTGCAACAATGTGGAACGCAGCCTGTGAAAAGTCACCTGATACTTCAAACGTTTTTTCACAATACTTTTGATTTCCCTTGATAAAATATCCCTCTTGAATTGGTTCAATTTCAACACCGAACTGACGTTGAATTGATATCGTCATATCGACATAATCCTTTGATTCTAGGGGTGTCTCTAAAATCAGTTTTGAGTCACTTTTAAGTAGTGGTAAAGCATACAATAGACCAGTCACAAATTGACTAGAAATACTACCTGAAATTCTATATTCACCAGGGACCAATTGACCCTTAATTTCAAGGGGTAAATTTTCATCAAATTGGCGATATTTGATGCCCATTTGGTCAAATACCCTTAAGTACTCTGAAATGGGTCTTTTTCGTAAGCCTGGTTTGCCATCAAAGGTCACTTCAGTGTCTACCGTAAGTGCAACTGGTACTAAGAATCTTAAACTAGATCCAGATTCATTTGCGAACAAAATTCTTGATGGTTTTTGAATACCATTGGACTCAACAATGATGCCTTCAGTGGTCTTTGTAATCGTAACACCAAGTGCTCTTAACATATCGATGGTTGCTTCTGTATCCTCAGACTCTAATGGTCTTTTAATGAGACTTCTTCCATGTGCTAATGCGGCAGCGATCAGTGCACGGTGTGTGATTGATTTGCTTGGTACAACTTCAATATTGCCCTCACTTAGAGGTTTGTGAATGATAACATTCATACAGTACCTCCTTAGTAATTGGTTGAATCATTGGTTTCCCAATATCACTTAAGAATACCATCTTCAATTGCCCATGGGTGTTTTTCTTGTCATAGAAAATATCGTCAATGAGTGGCACAGGATTTGTATTCAATAACCCTAAATCATACTTTTCTAATAATAGTTTTAAACTTTTAAATATCGTTTTAGGTGTAATACCTAAGCGTTCACCAATATGAATAGCCATGAGCATGCCTTCAGCCACAGCATAACCGTGTGCAATCTCATAGTTGCTCTGTTTTTCGAGTGCATGTCCAAATGTATGTCCGAAATTCAAATACATACGTTCATTCAAATCGAATTCATCGACGAGTACTACGTTTTTCTTAACTAGAATGGATCGTTCAATCATCTCAAGCGTCCTTATTTGACCTTTGAGTAATTTATCTTGTAATACTACATCGCCAATATATGCCGATTTAATCACTTCAGCCATACCGTTTTTATATTCGAAATCAGGTAATGTTTTTAGAAAATCAGGGTCAATGATGACAAGTTTTGGTTGATAAAATGTACCCACCATATTTTTACCTTTACTGCTATTTATAGCCGTTTTCCCGCCTACAGATGAATCAACTTGTGCAAGCAGTGTGGTTGGTATTTGAATATAAGGGACACCTCGATATAAAGTGGATGCTACGAATCCACCTAAATCACCGATGACTCCCCCACCAAAAGCAATCAACAAATCTGTTCGTTTCATCCCGTGTTGAATTAGTTGATCAATCACGGATTCATAGACTTGAAAAGATTTAGAGGATTCACCAGGTTCAACCACCACAAAATTTAATGAAAAATCCTTTAAAATACCTTGGATTAAATGATGATGAAGACGGTCTACATTCCGATCTGTAATGATGTAAATTTTATCGCCTTTATGAAAGTTTCTAATTTCATCTGGTAACTGTAAAATCGCTTTGTGGTCTAATAATATATCATATGCATGATTAGCTAGCGGCATTTGTATTCTCATTAGAAACCACTCCTTTTCTTTGTCGACTGAATGAACATTTTTGCTAAAGCATCCTTATCATTCTCATTCAATGCTTGTTTTATCTTGTCTAGTTCGCTTTCAAATTTTTCTATCTCTTCAATCAAAATGGTTTTATTTTCAAAAAAAAGTTCAGTCCATAAGACTTCATTGATCATCGCGATTCTTGTTAAGTCTCTAAATGAATCCCCAGTAAAGCTAGAGGTTTCCTCGTAGGTGTCACTGTTAACTAAAGCAACTGCCATAGCATGCGGTAATTGTGAAGTAAATCCAATCAACTGGTCATGTCGCTTTGGATCGATGACTGTTATTTTTCTGAACTCTAAGTCTCTACCCATTTGCTTGATGATTTCAATCGCTTCTGGTGTGGCGTGTTTTGAAGGCGTGATCAAAAAGTTCGCACCTTTAAACATGTTGCAATCCGCTCGTTCGATACCTTTCGTTTCTCTACCTGCCATCGGATGGTGTGATACATAATGCACATACGCAGGTAGTAATGCTTCGATTTGAGGTATCATCTCCACTTTGGTTCCTGCAACATCCGTGATGATTTGTCCTGGTCTTAAATCATTTTTGATATCATTCAAAAATGTTACATTCAGCTGAGGATAGAAACCTAAAACAACCACTTCACAGAGTGGTAGATATTTTAGTCCTGCGTCTTTAATATAGCCTCTTTCAATGGCAATTTTTTCAGATTCTTTCGTACGGTTATAACCGTATACTTCATAGCCTTTTTGAGTTAACCCTTCAGCGTAACTTCCCCCAATAAGGCCCAATCCCGCTATAAAGACTCTCATTTGATTTTCTTTTCAAGGACATCCGAAAGTTTGTTCAACTCTTGCATCATGTGATCAAACTTTTCGAGTTTTAGTGATTGTGCACCATCACTCATCGCATGTTCTGGGTCAGGGTGTACTTCAACAATGAGTCCATCCGCTCCCACAGCATAACTTGCCATGGATAGTTTTTCAATCATTGAATACTTACCAGCAGCATGAGAAGGGTCAATGATGACTGGTAAGTGTGATAATTCTTTAATCGCCAATACTGCGCTGATGTCTAATGTATTTCTGGTATATTTTTCAAACGTACGAATGCCACGTTCACAAAGGATTACATTTTCATTTCCGGATGCCATAATGTATTCAGCACTCATCAACCACTCTTCGATGGTTGCTGATAATCCACGTTTCAATAGAATAGGTTTTTTCGTTCTCGCACCCAATTGTTTTAGCAAGTGGAAGTTTTGCATATTGCGTGCCCCTAATTGATAAATATCCACATAAGGTTCAAATGCTTCAATCATATCTTCACTCATGATTTCAGACACGATGGCTAAATCGTACTTATCTGCAACCTCACGCATGATCTTTAAACCCTCTAAGCCCATACCTTGAAAGGCATACGGACTGGTTCTTGGTTTGAATGCACCACCACGTAAAATTCTCGCACCTGATGCTTTAACTGCTTTTGCAATCTCATCCGTATTTTCGAATGATTCAATCGAACATGGACCTGCCATCACAACAAACTGATCCCCACCAATGAGAATGTCTTTGCCAACTTTGATGATGGTGTCTTCTCTCTTAAATGATCGACTTGCCAGTTTGTAAGGTGTAGATACACGAGTGACTTGGAATACACCTTCAAATGCTTCTAAATCTGTTGGGTTTAAACTTTTGGTATCGCCAATGATACCGAATACGATGTTGGTTTCAGAGGATGCATCTTTGATACCAAAACCTTTGGACACTAAAAAATCAGAAATGCGTTTAAATTGTTCTTTTGTTGCTTGGGGTTTCATTTGTACAATCATGGTTTTTCTCTCCTTAAAAATGAAAAAATCCTTAGGAATGTCCTAAGGATAAGAAGTTCATCAATTAGCACATTTCCTATTATGTTCACCAATAAAAAGGAATGTGTTTGCATTCCCTTAAATATAATAATAGTAATAGGAAAATCTAATTTGAGTCTTTTGCATTAAAATCAAGCCTTCTTTTTGAAAATATATTATCACAGAAATCATTCAATTACAATCTATTTTTGAATATGTGAGATGTACGATAAGAATTTATTAATCAATATACCATGCCATTTAATCGATTGAATTTCAAAAGTGTCTTCGTCCTTATACCATTGCCATGACGGTTCCCAATAATTTGTTCTTAAGGTTTTCTTTAAATACGCCAATGACGCTTGAATCACTTTAGAATCTATGCCATAGTTTTCATCGTCAAGAGGAAAGTCAAAAGGGAATGTGGCATAGCCTTCCCAGGCATCCACCGGGTCAATGGATGTTTGAATCTCTTTGAATAGTTTTTCTTTGAACTGTGACAATAATTCAAATTGAGGTTCTTCTTCTTTTAAAGCATGGTATAGTCTTGCAAGTACAGCAAGCTCATGTTTTTCATGACAAGGGGTATTCAAATATGCTTGAATATGCTTTGTAGCCATCGCGAGTGCTGATTTGTATCCCGATGTATTTTTATTAGCAAGCAATATGGTGGATGCTAAAATGCTTCCAGTTGGGTTGATGGTTTGCGTTTTGTTAGGATCATGCATCCACCAAACAGCACATGGAAAATCATTGTTTGATGGTATGGTGGCTGGCCACAAATCATCATTCATGGTTTTTACTAAATATTTAAAGGCACGGTTCACAAGGTCTTTGGTGTATTCATCAAGATTGTTATCACGAAATCCAACATCAACCAATATCTCAAGTGCAACCGATGTTTGAAATGGGGATGAGTTAGGATTTGTTGAGTCTGGTTCTAAACCATGACCAAAACCACCATCTTTATTTTGATATATTGATAATGCATACGCGACCATTGATCTGTCATCGTTTTCAAAAAGTGTATTGAATATCGCCACTTCTAAATCTCGACCTTGATCATAAATTTTCTGTTTAAAGAGTTCGAAATCCATTTTAAATCCTCCTATGAAAAAAGCACTTTACTTCGTGCTATTTTTCTTTAACAAGTCTCTAATTTCTTCTAGTAATAAGATGTCTTCTGGTTTTACAACTGGTTGAGGGTTTTGTTTTGCTTCCTCTTCTTTTTTAATTCTTTCTTCTTCAGCTAATCGTTCTTTTTTAGCTTGACCTTTAACGATTTGAACGATGACGATATAAATGAATAAGGCTATCAATAAGAACTCAAATGTAACTTGTATAAAGTTACCATATTTTACTGTGGCATAAATCGGATTCCCTGTAGTGACATCAGTACCAATTTCGCGAACACGCCAAACGAGGTCCTTAAAATCGGCTTCACCTAAAAGTGCTGCAATCAGTGGGAATAAAATATCATTGATCATGGATGAAACAATCTTACCAAAGGCTGTAGCCATGATGACCCCAACAGCCAAGTCTAAAACATTACCGCGACTTACGAACGCTTTAAAACCTTTAAGGAATTTCATTACAAAATTCACCCCTTTATAACGTTAATTATATCATTAAAATCATAAATAATTCTTTCATTTGCTGTTCTTAAACGGCTTTCTGATTGATGCCCGCCTGCGTATAACAACACTTTTACACCTAAAGCCTTGGCAACCTCTGCGTCGTGTATGGTATCTCCAACATAAATACAGACGTTCGGATCGATGTTGGAAGACTTCATGAATTGAATGCCACGTTCAACCTTACCTTGACCTTTGATGTTGTCAGTTCCGATGATGTGTTCAAAGAAATCATAGATTTTAAGTACTTTGGTTTGTTCAATTAAATTATCGGTTTGTGAGGCCGATAGAATTATACTCTTGATACCTAAGTATTCCAACTGATTCAAAGTTTCAATTACACCCGAGTGAATCTTGCAATGAAAACTGGCTGGTTGATACCTTTCGATGAAAAATTGACTTAGTTCATCAAAAGACATCACATCAAAGGTCAATCCAGCTTGAATATAATAGTCTTTGATAGGAAACCCAAAAACATTTTTATATGCTTCAACAGATAAAACTGGTTTGGCTTGTTTTATAAGCATTTGATTTAGAAGGTCTAGACATAAATCTAAATCATCCAAAATGGTGCCATTGAAATCCCAAATAACATATTGATACATATGAATTACCTCACTGAATTAATGAATACAATATAATGCTATCATTATTGATTATTGAATTGATTTTTATGCTCTTTAATAAATTATATGCAGATTTTACTATGTAACATGTCAATTTATGTCTAAGATAATTTTAAAACCACAATGTTGTGGTTTTACTTGTGATATGGGTGTCCTTTGAGTATTTGAAATCCGCGATAGATTTGTTCTACTAGAATAACCCTCATCAATTGATGGGGAAATGTCATTTTCGAAAAAGACAGCAAATAATTACAACGTGAATATACTGCTTCTGTAAAACCATATGACCCACCGATGATAAATGTTAAGTCTTTTTTATCGTATGTCATCCAACGATCTAGTTTATCTGCAAATTGTTCTGAGGTTAGCATTTCACCTTTGATTGCTAATCCAATGACAAAATCGTTAAGTCCGACTTTACTTAAAATACGTTTTTCCTCAATCGTCATGCCAGAGGATTCTTTTTCGTCTTGAACTTCAATAATCTCCATTGGATAGGGTAACTGTTTAATGTAATCTTGGATCGCATCTTTTAAATATGTTTGCTTCATTTTACCCACACAAATGATGGTTAATTTCATAATTCGATGACCTCAAGAGGCGTTTGTGAAGCATAATAAATCTTGAGTGACTCAAATGACTTTTGATTGGCCTTGAATACCGTTTGATAGGTTGATTTGATTTTATCAATCGTATTACACTCTTCAGAAATGTGTGCCATGATGATGCCTTTGGTCTTCGGTCCAATCATTTTAGATAAATAATACGCCGAATCTTCGTTTGAAAGGTGCCCACGTTCTGTTAAAATGCGGTGAATGGTTGGATATGGGCGGTTTGAATTCTTTAATAATACCGGGTCATGATTCGCCTCGAAATAGTAGAAATCACAATTCGATAGCGGCTCTATTAAGCCTTCACGTATGTATCCAGTATCTGTTACATACCCAAGTTTAATACCCTTAGTTTCAAATATAAAACCAAGTGGTTCTGCAGCATCATGCGACAAAGGAATTGGTGTTATTTTTAGTGAACCGATGGTAAATGGTGAAAATGCTTCGATGATACGAATTTTATCAGCATATTTTTCACTTTCAAGATACTTCATGTATTTGGCTGTCCCATATGAAGTGTAAATTGGTACGTTTATATTATTAAAGAGCGTTTCCATACCTCGAATATGATCCACGTGTTCATGTGTAATCAAGACATGCGTCAAATGGAAAACACTCATATTTTCGCTTAAAAAAGCATTGCTGAGTTTCTTAAAACTGATGCCTGCGTCGACCAATATTCGTAAATTTTCATGTTCAATATAAGTGGCATTTCCGCTTGATCCACTCGCGATAGAATATAGTTTCAAAATATCACCAAAACCATTATAACATGAAGCCCAACCTAAATACCTAATATTTCATATTAAGGCTTTTGTGTGAGATTGTGAAAACACATAAAAACGATTGCAAACCCTATATATGTGTGTTATATTAATAGTGCTTGTGATTAAAATTCAAGGAGTGAACATTGTGAATAAAACTAATCTCATTAAGAAATTAGCTGCTTTAGTCCTACTTACGACTTTTGCAGTTACGCTTGCCGCATGCGGCAGCAAATCCTTATCCACCCCTTACGGTAGCCTTGGAAACACGGTCTATCTAAGTGGAGACGGATACAGCATCACTGAAAAAGAATTGTATCAAGAGATGCGTCTAAGTAGTTCTTCAGTCTTAGTCGAAATGATTGAAAAGATCTTATATGCCGAAGAACTAGCCCTAATCGAAGCAAACCCTGCAACTTATGCAGAAGATTTAGTCAAGTTTGCTAATGAAGCGATTTTCGGTACTTCAGATATAGAAACACTTAAAGAATATGATGCGAAAACGATTAGCACAAAAGTGAAATCATTCGTGGATTCATTCTATCTAGCTAACTCAACTGTTGCAGAAGGCGATATCGACATCGTTGACTTTGAAAACCACAGTTCTGATATTCTAGACTACTACAAACTTAACGTTGCTAAAAAGATTTATGCAAGAACCCTTCTTATTGAAGAAGTTAAAGACAGCAAATCTACAAGCTTTATCAACATCGACAAAGATCTAGCTACTTACTTTAACAACAACGTTAAAAACAATTACGATGTGAGTGCAATCACCATTCGTTTCGTAAACCTTAATGAAGCAAACGCAACATTACGTAGATTTAACTTAAAGGCTTATAGAAGCCAATTATATGTACTCCAAGACCCAAGAGTAAGTGTGGTAACTGGACGTGCAGCAACAACATTAACTGAACTTGGTATCTCAAATACTGGTTCAATCAGTGAAGCAGATTATCGTAAATACTACGACAAATACTCCATCAATCCAGATGCGGGTTCTGATTCCGATGTTGCATTAACACAAGATGAAACACTCGTCAAATTCTTAGAAATTTACAACTATATCTACAGTTTCCGTGATCAAGTAAATACAAACTACACTGTTGATGGCATTCTAGCTGATTTGGACAACGTTCCATTTACAAGAGCTTATGAAGACTTCACAAACACAAGCCTACGTACTTATATTTACAACACACTTGGAACCGCTGAAGGTGAAACCAGATTTACAGCAAGCCCACGCTTAAGTGGTTCTAACTACTTCTTAGTTTACAAGCTTAAAGACCACAATGAAGCCGTTTTAGAGTGGATGGATGAAGACAAGAATTTCATCGTCTATGATGAAGCTGGTCAATTGACTGAAAAAGCAGAAGAAATTTATGACAAAGTATTAGAAGCTAAACTTACAACCTCTTATATCTCCACCAAGGCAACTGAAAGACTTAATAAAGCTGATATCGTTATTTATGACGAACTTGTTCAACTATACTTAGCTCAAAGCTTTAAGGAAGTTAAACTTGCTTCTAAATCCAGCAAGACTTTAATTGCAAAAGTTGAGGGTAACGACATCACTGTAGATGCATTCTACGCACAACTTGAAAAGAGACTTGGCGTCTCAGTAGCAATCGATATGGCTATCCGTCAAACATTGAAAGCTTCTGATTATGTTGATACCATTACAGCTGAAAAGAGAGCTGAATATCGTAAGAATATTGAAACCATCATCAAACAATTTGGTCAAGACTACTACGCATCGTCTGGATATCCAGCTTCGATGGGTAGAAAGAACTTCTTAATGTTGGCATTCCGTGCAACATCAATCGATGAAGCAATTCAAAACGTTTATGTCGCTGCTGCATTAGAAGATGCTTACCTCAAAGACCTTGAAGCACAATACGGTGATACCATTTATGCGACTTTCGCTGATTATGCAAACCGCTTAAGAGACCAATTCTTCTCATTATCATCCTCTCATTTATTGGTTTATATCGATATGAATGAAGACGATAAACCAGATGATCCTTCTGAATACTTCGAAACATTAGATGCTGCTAAATTAGCTGACTTCCAAGACTTATTGGTTGAATTCATGGTATTAATCCACGACAGAGCATTGACTTATTCTTCGATTTCAACTGGTTTAAATGCCATTGTTGAAGAATTCAATACTGCAGGTAGAATTGCACCTCAATCTTGTACAGTTCCACCACTAGATGTCACTGCAGAATGCAGATGGTCATCCTATAAAGCGGCTGGTTTGAACCTCAAGTTTGAAAACTTATCCGCAATTACTAACTCCACAAATACCATCGGTTCTACATCTAAATTAGATGACGCATTCTATGCAGGTGCAAAAGAAATTTATGCACAAGTTAGAGCTGAATACGACGCAAACAAGAGTTTCCCTAGCCAATGGTTACAAGCTTCCCCAGCAGACTATGCGCAAGTATTAGAAACTGCATTCGGTTGGCACTTAATCTTAGCTACAGGTGGATCTGTTGCTAGCAGCGCTAAATTTACTGCTGATGATGACTCTAAAGCTAAAGATACCGATGAATACATGATTTATGAAAGAATCGAATACACAGATGCTGAAGGTAACAAGTATTACCTAAATGCCTATAGTGATACCGATGCAATTTCTGCTAATCAAATTCAAATTTACTTAAATGAAAAAGATTCTGAATACGGTGTTGAAAACTTACCTTCAAGCGTATCTACTGCAATCACTGCATACTTCGCTCCAATCTATGCTAAGTACACGGGTTCTCAAAACCAATTAAACTTACTATATAGATTGTTAGATTCAACTAACTACAACTTTGCAAGCGCTGCAAACAACGCTAAAGCTGAAAGATTAGTTCAAATCAACCAAGACCAATTCTTCTCCTATGTCTTTGACAATGTCGAATTCAATGAGATTTATGGTGACTGGTGGACAAGTTTCCCTCATCAAAACTAAACGATCTACAAAAGAGGACCTTCAAAAGTCCTCTTTTTTCATCATAAATAATATAAAACCAGTGCTTTTTGGCACTGGTTTGTCTTTTATAGTTTTGTCTTATAAAATCTAGTTTTATCCAACACAGCGATGCCTTGAGTAAAGTCACCCGGTTGTGTTTTTTCAAGTTCTTCACCTAACACAGTGAATTTAGAATCAATGGTATCGATGTACCAAATGAGCATCGCTTCAGCTGTGGCTGGTTTTCTTGCTGCACCAAAGTTTGGTAACCCGTGGTGAGATAATAAAATGTGGTTTAATACCAAAACAGCTTCTTCCTTTTCATATCCTAAGGTTTTCGCTGCTTCAGCAACCTTGAGAGATGCCATAACCAGGTGTCCAATCAATTGACCTTCTAAGGTGTATTCGCCACCTTCAAAGCCATTCAGTTCATCGACTTTACAAATGTCATGCAACAAAATCCCGCTATATAATAAATCCTTATTTAAATATGGATAAATACCGATGAATTGTTTCGCCATATCGAGCATGACTTTGGTATGATAGGCCAACCCACCAATGTAAGCATGGTGAAACCTGACTGCCGCCGGAAACATAAAGAAACTATGCTCATATTGTTTAAAAATATGTTTTGTTATGTCACTCAGTACTTTATTTTCGATGGCATGGATGTAACCATGAATATCATCTCGTAGAACTTTCATGTCCACGGGTGCATACTCATAGAAATTTCTCAATTCTTCTTTAAGTACTACTGGGTCTTGAATGTATTCAAAAATACCTGTAAATGATACGACTTTAAACTGTTCTTTTTCATCTTTCATGTAAGATTCCACTTCAAAATGGTAGGTTTTACCTAATTCCATTTTTCGAGCTTGATCATCTGTCAATTTCAAATTCTTTTTCTCGCCATTCACCAAAGTTACATTGACATTTTGAAAGTCCGAACCGACATTCATATTTTCTACTTTTGCATTAAATTCCATGTTAGTTCTCCTTTACAAATATATATGCACCGGGTTGATTAACTACATACGATGTGACTGGTTGGTCAACTTTTTTAAACCCGTCAAAAATGACTCTAAAGCCTTCGCCCGCAGGTAATAGTTCATCGATATAGTTATTCTTAAAGAACACCCTAATCGTCTGATTTAGGCCATTTAATGTGAATGAAACGGTGGAGGTTTGGACACTTTGTTCTGATATACGAATGGATTGCTTGATGTCAGCAACTTGTCTTAATCTAAACACTTTATACGTCTTTCTAATATCGATCAAATCTTTGACTGTTTGGATTAAATCGAGGTGTTGTGCTCTCAGTGTCCAGTCCACTTGGTTGATACTATCTGGGGATTTATATGAATTTTCTACCCCTTGTTTGGTTCTTAAAAATTCTTGTCCCGCATGGATGAATGGAACACCTTGTGAAAGCAATACGAAGCTTAATCCAAGTCTAGAGAAATCTTTGATTTCAGCGTCAGTAAAGTTTGGATTCAATACTTTTGCTCGGTCATAGAAGGTATGGTTATCGTGGCACTCAATATAGTTAATCGATTGATTGGGATTAAAGAAACGGTATTGGTCGACTGCGCTGCCTGTGAATAAATAGAATAAATCCGCATTCGATACTTTTCCACCCATCGCGAAACCGAGGGTTGAGGAGAACGTTCCCCCTTTGATGGCTTCTCTAAATGCGTCATTAAAATGGGCGATGAATGGCATGAATTGTTGGTTGCCCATGTGTGCGCGTTTTTCTGGTGGCAAGGTATTAGACATATTCCAACCTTCACCATACACGAACGCAGCGGGGTCAATTGAGCGAACCAAACTATCGACTTTATTCATGGTTTCAATGTCTAATAAACCCATCAAATCGAATCTAAATCCATCGATGTGATAGGTGTTCATCCACCATTTGATGGAGTTTAAAATGAATTTTTGCATCATCGGACGTTCTGAAGCGATGTCGTTTCCACAGCCTGAAACTTCGGTGCGAATGCCTTTATCATCAAACCGGAAGAAATAGCCTGGCACCAATTTTTCAAATGGGAATGTCCCCATATTATACACATGGTTATAGACCACATCCATATTGACTCTTAAGCCTTTACCGTGGAGGGTATCGACGAGTTCACGCAATTCATTGATACGTTCATATGGGTGGTCAGGGTTGGCTGAGAACCAACCTTCTGGAACGTTGTATTGTGAAGGGTTATAGCCCCAGTTATAAAACTCATCTTTCTTTATTTCATCGGTACCTTCAAAGTCATACACTGGCATCAATTGAACATGGGTAATCCCCAAATCGGTGATGTGTGCTAAACCTTCATTGGGTAGTTCTTCAATGAATCCTTTGTATAAACCTTTTTGTTTAGCCTTTGAAGACTTACCAATCGTAAAGTCACGGATTGAGGCTTCATAAATGATGGCGTCTACTTTACGACCCGAAAACTCAGGTTTGACGTGTTTAAACGCATAAAATTTTTGAGGATTTACGACGTAATTGTATGCCCCATTGGCGGATGAAGCGATGGCATATGGGTCTGTGGTTGTCTTGAATGTTTCATTCACTCGGACTTTATAACGGTATTTGTACCCATCTAAATTGCCAAATATGGTCACCGACCAAATGCCTAATTCTTGGTAACGTAGATCGATGAATTGCTTAATCCCTTTTAAGTCAATGAGTTCAAGTTCAACTTCTTTGGCTACAGGTGTCCAAAGCTTAAAGGTGGATTGTGTCTCACTATAGGTGACACCTAAATCATCCCCATCATAATCGTACATCATATCGAATAGTTCGGTACGAACGATTTGTCCCGTTCTTAAAAAGGATTGGTTTCTCGATTCATCAAAAACCATGTAGTTTTGATTTAAAAAGATGGTGTCATTGATGGCACACGTATATTTGGTTTCTGCCCCGATATTTTGGACTTTTGTGATGGTTAAAGCAATCTTTTGAACGCCACTTTCAAGGGCAAACTTTTTATGATCATTATCGATTGGTTTAGGTACCATAATCGTGATTAAATTAAAACCATCTAAGTAAGAAAAGAAATCACTTTTCATGTTTAACCTCTTTCTGTAAAACATACGTCTTGAGTGCTTCATACTCGTTTAGAACGCGTTTTTCGAGCACAGCGACAACCATATCATCGATGGCTTTGGACACCCATGCACCTTGTTTCTTATTGGTGATCGATATTAAGTCTGAGCCTCTTAGCTTCAAATCCAACGCACTTTTGAGTGGCAAGTGTTGGAATCGTTCTTCTAAAGCACGCTTTTGGTTGGAGGACTTGCCCAATAAGAATGCGACTTTATTGGTCAACAAACAAATTTCAAGTCCTTGTGTAAATAGATCTAAATCGGAAAGCGGTTGATTTCTGTTGACGAGTTCAACGACTTTTTCATATTTTAATCTGGCGATATTGGAGAATTTCCATTCTGATGGCACCTGTCCATGCAGTGTAAAGCATAGGGCGAAGAATGCATCAATAAATAGCGGTTCTTTCATGTTTTCAACCACGAAATGGATACCTTTTTCTAACCCTGGTAACACCTTAGAAATGCCTGAGGTATCGAGTGTCTTCAAAGCATTCAATTGGTTGGGTTCTTTCAACAATTTTATCAATTCAGTAAAGACCCGTTCATTCGGTAGATTTTGGATTAAATCTTTGTTTTTAGCCATGCTTAAACGGGTTTCCTTTTCGATTTGGAACCCAAGTTTGGCTTGAAAATAAGCGGCTCTTAAAATGCGTAAACTGTCTTCTTGAAAACGTTCATCGGGGTTGCCGATGGCACGAATAATTTTTAATCTTAAGTCCTCTTTACCACCAACAAAATCCATGATTTGGTAAGCGTCGTTCATGGCTAACCCATTGATTGTAAAATCGCGTCTTTTAACGTCCTCTTCAATGGTTTGAACCGGAATCACTTCGTCTGGATGACGATTATCGGTATATTGTGCGTCTCTTCTATATGTCGTTATTTCGATTTTGAGTTTTTCTTTTTGAATACTGACGGTACCATAAGGTAGGCCTGTCGGCTTGGCTTTAGTGATGTCCATGACCTTGTAAGGGTTCGCATTGGTTGCGATATCGACATCGATGGTATCACGTTTTAGTAAGTAATCACGAACACAGCCTCCGACAAAAAAGGCTTCAAAATTTTGTTTCTTTAGGGCTCGTATTACATAGAGGGATTGCTTGATAGCGTCCATTATTATCACCTGTTTTATTATATCATAATAATCTCTTGAAAAAGTAAAAAAACAGTCTTAGTTAGACTGTTCTTCTGTGTTTTCGTCGTTCGTTTCTACTTTTGGTACAATCTTTATGATGACTTGATCAATACGCTTATCGTCCATTTTATCCACTTTGAGTGTGATATTATCTAAATTAACGGTAATGTCATCTTTCACATCTGGTATATACCCAATATGCGACAAAATGAACCCTGCGATGGTTTCATATGAATCATCTTCAGGTATTTGCGTGTTTAATGCTTCATTGACTTCTTCAACAGATAGCAATCCATTGACTAAATATGTATTCGGTTCAATCTCTTTGATGTCAGAAATGTCTTCATCATATTCATCATAAATGTCGCCCATAACTTCTTCAATCAAGTCTTCAATGGTGACAATCCCTTGGAAACCACCGTACTCATCCACAAGGATGCCCATATACGATTTAGCCGCTTGTAGTTCTTTAAATAAGGCATCAATCTTTTTTCTAGCTGGGACAAAATAAGGTTTATTTAATATCTTTTTCAAATCGACATGTTCAAAACCGACTTTTCTCGCTTCTCTGAATACATCTTTAATGTAAACCACACCAATGATGTCATCGGGTGAATCGTCATAAACCGGAATACGTGAATAGTTTTCTTGAATCATTTCATCGATGGTATGTTCATTAAATTCATTGATATCGATCATATACACTTCTGTTCTTGGTGTCATGATCTCAACCGCGGTAATGTCATTAAACTCGAGTACAGATGAAATCATTTCTTGCTCATCTTCATTGATGGTCCCGTGTTCTGTTCCAGATTCAATCAATGAGATGATTTCTTCTTCAGATACTTTTTCTAAGTCTTCATGATAATGTATCTTGAATAACTTTAAAATGCCTTTAGATAATAATACAACAAATCCAAATAATGGTTTAAATAAACCGACATTGAACTCGATAAACCCAATGTATCTTAAAGCCAGACGCTCGTTATACTTAATCCCTACTTTTCTTGGTACAATGTACCCAAATATAAGAACAACTGTAATCCAAATAAAAGCCAACAAAATAAAGGCGAGTGTTTGATAAATCGCACTGGATAAGAAGGCTAAATTGCTAGGTAATCTTGTCTCTAAACTCATCAGGTTATTCAAACCAGCAATCAAGTTATCAATCCAATAAAAGCCTAAAATGATCGTGCCAAAAATAGCGAATACTTGATAACCGATGTGTAAAATCGATAATGACTCGTCGTTTTCGGTCAACTTAATGACCCGTTTAGCTTTGAGGTTTCCCTCGTCTGCCAGTGTTTTTAATTTAGTTTTATTTACCGATTCAATCGCAATCTCAAAAAGGGAGAGCATTGAGCTCAGCATCAATAATACAACCAATAATAAGATTATCAGCGGTAGTTCCATAGTGTGTTAAATCTCCAATCTTGATAGAGATTATAGCATTTTTACGTGATTAAGTCAAAAAAATCCAACATTTTAGGTTTACAAAACCAAAAAAAGAAGGCAAAACTATGCCTTCTTCTTCAATGAGTGCTTCTTAAATAAGAATCCTGCAAATAGGGCGAACAATACAGTGAGGATAACCAATGAGATGATTGACTGGGTAATGCCTTGTGGGGCATAGGAAGCAATCAAGAGAATTGGCAAGCCAAATAAGATGGCGGTTGTGGTTCCGGTGACCAAATCTGTAGCCGCTGGTGTTTTATAGTAAGGGTCAACTTCACGTAACAAGGCAATCCCTGTGGATGCTGTGCCTGTTAAAGTACCATACATCGCAGAAAAAGCCTCCAATGGGTATTGTTGATACACGCGTTTGGTTAAATGATGTAGGTAATACATGGTGATTGCACCACCCACAGAAGAAATCAATAAGAAAGCAATCCATATATTATTTTGGGATAAGTCTTCCATATTGATCGCGGTGATGGATGCCACCACCATCAAATCAAAGACCACGCCAGCAATACGATTTAACATAAAGTTATTTGGATATTGTCTGGTCATCCAACCCACTTTACGTAAATAAACAAAGAACTTTTTGGATAACAAGGCAATCACCATACCGAAGATGAAGTTAAATCCCCAAATCAAGGAATTGAGCATACGGTAGGTCGTTTCATTGAGTGCAACCAGACGAGAAAGACCAAACATGGTCAATAAAGTTAACCCATAGACGGTTACGATGAGGGCAATTTGAACGGTCAGTTTATCAATCGATTCTGCCACAGGAATTTCATCTGGTGCACTGATTTCTTGAATTGAAGTCATTTGTGGTGCCATTTCTTCACCTTTTACGCGTTTCTTTTGAACACGGTTAAGATAGAATACCCCACCAATGGCTGCCCAAATGAACCCCATCGATGCCATGGCTAAACCATAGGACTGCCCACCCACAAAACCATTTGGATCAAAGGTTTCATAGATGATCCCAAAGTTATTGGCTTGACCTGGGCCTTGTCCAAAACCAAAGGGCAATAGAATGCCGGTTGCGAGCCCTGGACCCGATTTAAAGGCAGGCATGAATGTATAAGCGAACAACAATGTCATCGCAATCCCGATGACACCTTGTAATAAATAAGTCGATACAATGACCATACCATTGTAATAGGCGTGGCTACGATTGGTCTTAATTTCGAATTTTTCATTCACTTTTAACCCCATCGCAATGAAACCCAAACCTAACGTATGATAAGTAATGAGGTTTAAAAATTGGTTAAATTTGACGACCGAATCTACCGGTAAAGTGCCATTCACAGAAAGTGGTCGAAATACAACTTCTTTAATGATTAAGCCGATTAACCCTGCGATGACCGCTGTTGGCAATAATGACTTTTTAAATAGGGGAATCTTGCGTCTGATGACATTACCTAGTAACAATAGCACCGACAAAATAAGGAAATAAATAATGGCACCCCACGTAGCGAAAGACTCATAGTTCTGAATCATAGTTTAGAACCCTCCTTTGATATGTTTTCGCAAACATCACGTATTTTAATGCATTGAATCGTTCATCACCAACAAAGAAATAGGTCTTAACCAGTTCTTTGTGATAAACGATGAGTGTGTGTGAATATTGTACAGCTGGCAAAATATCCTTGTAAAACCAGGTTTGAACTTCCCCTTGGATTGTAAAGGTGAAACGATCTGTATATAAAACCATGTGCGAATCGGACAATGGTATTTGTTTTCGTTTTAAGAGTTCATATGCTTTCGCATTTTCTTCAAATAGCGGTGTATCTACTTTTTGATCAATCAAATCCTCTACAACTTTGACTTGATGATCGTACCACAAAATGGTATTTGGATAATATTTGGTCGGCCCGATATTGTCAATTAAACCATAGGAATTCATCCGGTAGTGAAGATTTGACCCATGCTCGAAAATATCGTCTTTATCAGAATAAATCGTACCAATGCGATCGGTGACTGGGGAGACGAAGAAAGCACGTTCGATGTATTCAGCGTAATGTTTCCCACGGAATCTTCGGGGGTTAGCCATTTGCATATCTAAGTCATTGACAGACAATTGGTCGACAACAAACTGATAGATTTCATCGTTGGATAAATCTTTATATTCCTCATAGGTCCATGTGGTTTTGACATAGCCCCGCATCTTACCTCTTCTGTTGTGTACAGCCCATCTTGGACTGGTCAAATAACCACCTTCTAAGCGGTAAAATAATACGGGTAGTTTGAGGAGTTTGATCAATTTCGATATGGAGTAAGGCATGTACATGATGCGTCCTGAAAACGTGCGGTTGCCTTCTGGAAATATACCAATAGACCCGCCTGAACGCGCAACTTTGATCATATTTTTTACCGTTTCTGTATCGGCTTTATATTTGGATTTAGAAATGGGTTGAACCAAGTAATACAGGATTTTGGAAATGACTGGGATAGAAAACAACATGTCAGAAGCGACATAATAAATCGGTTCTCTAAAACTCATAGCCAACAGTATCGGGTCCCAGTTGACGGTGTGATTACCCAAGATTAAATAAGGTCCTTTGGCTGGGCCTTTGTATTTTCTTCCAATGAATCGATACCTAAACCACACAATAATTCTAAACAATGGTCTTAAAAGCGTGTATAATAAAACATGTCTAAATCTCTTTTTCATGGGATTACCTACCTAGATGAGGTGAGTCAATGTATTATATTCAAGCAAATGTTCAAACAGAGTTGGTCATCGATAAATCGAAATTTATCGCGCAGTTATATATCGTGCACTCGGTAGATGAAGCCAATGCCATCCTCGCTCAAGTGCGTGTATTACATCGTGAGGCCAATCATAATTGTTATGCCTACATCGTTCGTGACGGTAAAGAAGTGAAAGCCAGTGATGATAAAGAACCTGCAAAAACCGCGGGTGTCCCCATATTAGAGGTTTTAAAACACCACCAACTCACCGATGTCCTTTGTGTCGTCACACGGTATTTTGGGGGCATCAAACTGGGGGCTGGCGGGTTGATTCGAGCTTATACCAACGCAACCGTTGAAGCTGTTAAACTGGCGGTTTGTTACACATTAGTGAAAAAACCTTGGGTTAAAATCTATTTGCCTTACCATTTATTTGATACGTTTGTCTATCAAACCAAAGATACGATAACCATCGTGGATAAGTCCTTTGGTGAACATATCGAAGTGGATGCTGTATTGAATGAAATATCTATAGATACGTTGAAATCAAACTATCACCAGGTCAAGATGGTTGACCAAGGGATGGTGGATGTGAAAATACCTAAAATAGATTGAAAATACGTTCTACCATCGACGCCAGCAAATGCGCACCAATCAGGGTAATGATGATATAAAACGATCGAATATGCCAAGTTGAATTCGGCTTAAATGCCTTTTCAAATTGGCTTTTTTTTAACACTTCGATGATCCAAACTGCAGATACAGCGAAGGTGATAAAATAGACCGCATTGTCAAACATTATTTGGTACCAAAGAGACGGTCGCCACAGTCACCTAATCCAGGGACGATGTAGCCTTTTTCATTGAGTCTTTCATCCATCGCAGCCAGATATATATCGACATCTGGGTGGTCTTTTTGAAGTCGCTTAACGCCTTCAGGACAACCGACCAATCCAACAAAACGAATGTCGGTAGCCCCACGTCTTTTCACCATCGTGATGGCAGCGGATGCGCTCCCACCGGTAGCAAGCATTGGGTCTACCACCAATACAGCAGAATCTGCGATATCCAGAGGGAATTTCGCGAAATATTCATGAGGTTCTAAAGTCACTTCATCGCGATAAACACCGACATGACCGATGCGTGCACTTGGAATGATGTTGTGAATGCCTTCTACCATCCCAAGACCTGCCCTTAAAATCGGGACGATTACCACCGGTTTTTTAAGAACAAAGGCTGTTGTTGTCGTGATGGGTGTCTCAACTTGTTTAGGGACTGTTTCAAAATCTCTGGTAATCTCATACGTTACCAACATACCAATTTCGGATACCGTTTCTCTAAACTGCTTGGTCTCTGTAGCTTTGTCTCTAATCTTCGCCATCTTATGATCGATGAGCGGGTGTTTCAATACAACGACTTTACTCATTTGTAGTGCTCCTTTTCATATATCGATAATTTATCCAAACGTTTTTGATGTCTTGGTTCGTATGTTTCATTTCTAAAGGTCTCTACAAGTGAAACGGCAAGTTCATAAGGATGGGTTCTTCCCCCTAGTGCAATCACATTGGCGTTGTTATGTTGTTTTGCTAAACGAGCGGTATTTTCATCATAAATGAGGGCTGCTCTGACCCCTTTAACTTTATTGGCCGAAATGGAAATGCCAATCCCGGTCCCACAAATGACAATCCCGAATGCGTAATTGCCTGTCGCTACTGCTTCGCCTACTTTGATCCCATAATCTGGATAGTCTACCGAAGCCAATCCATCGGTACCAAAATCTTGATACGGGATTTGTTTTTCTTTAAAATACGCAATGAGTTGTTGTTTTAATTCAAACCCAGCGTGGTCACTGCCGATTGCAATCATAGTCACATTCTCCTATTCATTATGATAAGTATAACATTTTTTTCCTGTATCTTTAAAGATACAAAATCCTTAATTCAAAAAAAATATCAAGACCAAAAAGGCCTTGATATCCTATTAATATTTATAGTTATCGAACTTTTTACGTTCGTTGGTCCTTAAAATGCGTTTTCTCAAACGGATATTCTTCGGTGTGATTTCTACCAACTCATCGTCATTGATGAATTCTAAACAAGCTTCTAGCGACAATTCACGTGGTCTTTTTAAGACAACGGTGGTATCTTTACCCGCACTTCTCATGTTGGTCAATTGCTTTTCTTGTGTGACGTTTACAGCCAAATCAAACTCTTTATTCGCTACCCCAACGATCATGCCTTCATACACAGATACGCGCGGTTCAACAAACATCGTACCACGGTCTTCTAAACGACCAATTGCGTAGGCGGTGGTCATACCTTCCAATAAAGATACTAACGCACCCGTGGAACGGTTACCGACATCGATGTGTTCAACCGGACGGTATTCGAGGTATGAGTGGTTCAAAATACCATAACCCTTGGTTGCTGTCATGAAATCAGTCATGAATCCAATCAACCCACGGCTTGGCATGGTATAGGTTAATCTGGTTTGGTTTTGATGTGAAATCATATTGCCCATGACCCCTTTACGAGCCCCCAGCATTTCGATGACTGTACCGACCACATCGATTGGACAGTCGACTTGAACGAATTCATACGGTTCATGTTTGACACCATTAATTTCTTGAATGATGACTTGTGGACGAGAAACTTGGAATTCGAAGCCTTCACGGCGCATGTTTTCAATTAAAATACCTAAGTGCAGTTCACCTCTACCAGAGACAATCCATTCTTCTTTGGTATTCAAACGTTCAACCCTTAAAGAAACGTCTTTTTGAGTCTCTTTATACAAACGTTCTTCAATTTTTGACGCGGTAACAAATTTGCCTTCTTTACCTGCAAATGGCGATGTGTTCGTACCAAATGTCATTTGAACCGTTGGTTCATCGATATGTAAAATTGGTAAGGCAATTTCTTGTCCTTGTTCACATACCGTTTCGCCCACGTTGATGTCAGTTAAGCCTGCAATCGCGACAATATCGCCTGCATAGGCTTCTTCGACTTCAATACGGGTTAGGCCTAAAAACGAGAATAATTTCTGTACTCTAAATGGTTTGATGGTGCCATCTAAACGTAAACAACTGACGTTTTGATTGACTTTGATGGTCCCTTGATAGATTTTTCCGATACCAATTCTACCCACATAATCGTTATAGTCTAACAACGCTGGTTGGAATTGAAGCGGTTTGTCTTTTTCTTGAGCCGGCGCTGGAACGTATTTGATGATGGTATCTAGTAAAGGTACCATGCTTTTAGCATCCTTAAATTCATGGTCAAAAGAAGCCAATCCTTTGATGCCAGAGGCATAAACGATTGGGAAATCCAGTTGTGACTCATCCGCATTGAGTTCAATAAATAAATCTAGAACCTCATTCACTGCTTCGAGTGGACGCGCAAATGCACGGTCGATTTTATTGATGACAACGATCGGTTTGAGTTTTGCTTCTAGTGCTTTTTTCAATACAAATCGGGTTTGTGGCATCGCACCTTCATAGGCATCGACGACCAAAACAACCGCGTCAACCATGTTCATGATGCGTTCAACTTCACCACCAAAGTCAGCGTGACCTGGGGTATCTAAAATATTGATTCTGTAACCCTTATATTCAATCGCAGTGTTTTTTGCAAGGATGGTAATACCGCGTTCTCTTTCGATATCATTGGAGTCCATAGCACGCTCTTGGATGAGTTCGTGGGTATTTTTACGCTCGGATTGTTTTAACAATTCATCGACGAGCGTAGTCTTACCGTGGTCGACGTGAGCGATGATTGCGACGTTTCTAATTTCCATAATTTCACTTCTTTCTTAAAGCCTTTATCATTATATCACAAACCCATTATTTACGTATTTTTTTTACACAAGTTTGAAAAAAAAGCGTTTTTACTGAAAACATTGAAATTAATTAAGTTATCGAGTATCATATAGCATGGAAGAGGTAACCCAATCATGATATTAACACCTGCAGTATTTGGAATGAAACACTTATCCGGTTCCTTAGTAACCATTGTATTCATCGTCTTGTTTTTATGGCTCTCTTTAAGACCATCTGTCAATCGAAAAGTGATTTTGCGGATGAGTGCTTTGTTTTTAATCGCCTTAGAATTATTCAAATATACGTATACCATCGCAACCGATGGGAGCATCGGGGCATATATGTACCCATTCAATTTGTGTAGTTTTTCTCTTTATGTGATGCCGATTGTCGCTTTTGGTAAAGGTAAGTTTGCGAAATTCATGACACCATTCACTTATGCCGTTGGGCTATTGGCTGGATTGTTGGTTTTGTTGTACCCATCAAATGTCTTGGGCAATTCAGACCAATGGTTCCCCGTCACGGAAGTATTGCCATTTCATAGTTTTATTTACCATGGCAATATGATTTTCTTCTCCGTGTATTTGGTGCTATCGAAACGCTATGTACCGAAATTTACCCACTTCATTCAAGCATTATTTGTGTTGTTATTAGCCGCTGCTTTTGCGAACACACTCAACTTCATTTTGGATACCGATTATATGTTATTACACTATGGTAATGGCAGTCCATTCCAATTTGTCATCGAAGATGTCAGCTACGTTGCTTACCTTGGTGTGATGTCGTTGGTGGGTTTGGTATTGATTGTTTTGTTATTCTTACCCAGTGCATTCAAATCCAAAAAATAAAGGGCTATCGTTTAGCCCTTTTTCTTTGCCAATTTATAGAGTTCTTCGACCCCAAAATGGAGTTTGGTGACGATGTCTTTTTTGGTTTTTGGGAAAATCCAATAAGAGTCATCGGTGGTTGAGATATCTATGGCATCTCCACGGTTTTTATAGTTATATTCGATGTGTAATCCATATAAAGAAAGCGGTTCTCGGATCAAATCAAAATTCGGATCAAAATCCCCAGTGATCCAGAATCCATGTGTATCGTGAACCATTTTACCATCGCCTAGCACATGGAAACCTTTCGCATTCGGTAAAGACTCAATTCTAACTTCATCTTCGATACGGTAAGTGCCTTCAAGGATTTGCTTTTTGACTTGTTCGCGTTCAAATTCATACCAATCCGGGATGTGTGAGAACTCTGTTTCCCCTGTGGTGGCTTTTAAGACACCATATAAGTCTTGTTCATAGGTTTTACCACAAGCTTCACACCAGATGCGATTCTCAGCGCTATTCATTTGGTGCTCCGTTAAACAACTAGGGCATTGATACAAGACCTTGTGTATATTTTTCATACGGTCCTTGAAATCAATTTTTATTTTGTTGTCTTTTTGCCATTGGTACTCATCGTATTCAAAGGCTTTACGGATGCGTTCATTGATGACATCTACCGATAAATCTTTGAGTTCATCTTGATAAATGATTTGTGTCATATCTGCAGCCAGTGGTACATGACGCATGTCTAGATTCCATTGTGGTTGGGTCAAATAGTTCCCGTGCATGTTTAATACAACGACCGGTACATTAAGCATCTTACATAACTTGCCTAAAGAATCCGGTAAAATCGACGTCGTCCCAATCAAAGAATACCGTGCTTCAGGGTATAAAGCCACAATGCCATTGAGTTCTTCAAAGACATATTTAATGTGTTTTACCAACTTTAAATCATTGATGAATTTTCGTTTACAGATGGCACCTACACTTCTGAGTAAGTATTCTCCAAACAAGAAACCATCGATGGCCACAACCCAATTCAATCTTCTCGGGAAGGTTGCGACGGTGGTTACTTTAAAATCGATGAATGCGTGGTGCGTACACAAAAGCAGATAGGGTGGTTTTAATCCTTCCATATCTACCTTGTTGACTTTTAGTTTTCTTTTCCAAGTGGATGGAAATGACAAAGCCCAAGCCAGAGGCATTAAAACACGTCTTTCTTTGACGGGTTTTTTGTCCATATTAAACGGTGTTCGATCTAATTTTTTCATAGTTCCCCCGATGCAAGTTTACTCATATTATAGCATAGTAAAAAGAAAAAGTGAGGAAGTCTAAATTTCCTCACTAAATATGGTAATTGGTCTGGTCTATGACGGATAAAATATCGGATTCTTTGATTGAACCAATACGAATGAATTTAATCTCTGGTTCCGATAAGTCAATGGTGGTAGAACCCATGTTGAGGTAGAAGTTATTATACTCTTCATAAATATAATCCACCTTGTCAGCGTAACCCATTTTGATTTTATTCAAATCCATCAGTAAGTCTTGGTCTTCACTTGAGAGTGATGTCGTAACCAATGGGCCATTCTTTTTGATCAAACTCAAAGCCCCACTGTGGTTTGGTATTCGAACAGCAATTTTGGCTTCTCCTGTTTTTTCAAAGTGTGGTTTTGTACTTTGTAGAATGATGGTGAGCGCACCTGGCCAAAAAGCCATCATCAGTTGTTTTGCGCGTTGATCAATCACGGCTAAATCATTGATGGATACCAACGTATCACACAATACGGCATAATTAAACTTGTCATTGTTTTTTAGCTTTGTAATGCGATTTAACGCTTCATTGTCATATAGTCGACAAGCGATACCAAAAGTTGTATCGGTTGGGAAGATGACAATTGAACCATCGGGCATAAACCCATCTTCAAAGGTATAATCATCAGGCATCATGAGCATTCACCTCAATGAGTGTCATTCGGTCTTTCCCAGATAAATCTTTGAGTTGGATGATGTTGGCTTTAGGATAATAAAATTTAGCCAACGCATACATCGCCTCGCGTTTATCATAGGCGTGTTCAAAAGCAATTAAGCCTTTGTCTTTAAGGTAGTTTTTTGAATCCTTCAAGATCCGTTCATAGAAAATCATCCCAGTATCGCCACCAAATAGGGCGATGTTTGGTTCATGGGTTTTCACAATGTTCGCGACATCTTCTTGATTGGGAATGTAGGGTGGGTTGGAAACAATGATGTCAAACTTCATACCTTTAAGTGGCGATAACAAATCACCTGCATAAAAGCGCACATTGGCTTTCAATTTTTCGTTATTTTTTTGAGCAACAGCCAACGCTTTTTCAGATATATCGGCTGCCACGACATTTAGATTCTTTTCTTCTTTTGCCAATGTGATGGCAATGCATCCGGAACCTGTGCCAATATCACAAACATCGATCTTTTTGCCTTGATAGTGATCATCATAATAATACAAGACTTGTTCGACCAACTCTTCGGTTTCTTTTCTTGGAATCAAGACATCCTCATTGACGATGAAATCATACCCATAAAAGGTTTGATACCCAATGATGTGTTGGATTGGGGTATATGCCATATAACGTTCGATGCCTTCTAAAAAGAGGGCTTCAATTTTTGCGTCAACTTCTTGGTCAAATGCCAAATAAAATTGTGACGGGGTCAAATTAGAAACATGCATCAACAACCATTTTGCTGCTTCGGTTTCTAATTCTGTCGTCTCAATTTTCTTTTCGGCTTTCTTTAACAAACTTTTGTAGGTCATTCGACATCCCCTGCCAATTGTCTGCGTTGAAATTCATTGTGAAGTGGTTCTAACACCAATTCCAGTCTACCTTCCATGATGGCATCTAAACGCTGCAATGTCAGGTTGATACGGTGGTCTGTCACACGGTTTTGTGGGTAGTTATAGGTTCTGATTTTTTCCGAACGGTCACCACGCCCTACCAAAGAACGACGTTGTAACGATTCTTTATCGTGTTGTTCTTGAAGTATGGCATCATAAATTCTGGTCTTGAGTAATCTAAATGCTTTGTCTTTGTTTTCGTGCTGAGATTTACCTTCTTGACACGCCACCACTGTACCTGTAGGGACGTGGGTTAAGCGTACAGCGGACTTGGTCGTGTTGACCGATTGTCCACCTGGACCGGATGAGTTATAGGTATCGACACGAATATCGTTCCAGGACACATCGATTTCAACTTCTTCTGCTTCTGGCATGACTAAAACGGTGGCTGTTGAGGTATGAATTCTACCTTGAGATTCAGTTTCCGGCACGCGTTGAACGCGATGGACACCAGCTTCATATTTCAATGATGAATAAACGTTATCCCCTGAAATCATGAACTCTATGGAAGTAAAGCCGCCCATAGCGCCTTCATCGGCATTCAACATTTCAATCTTCCAACGATTCGCTTCTGCAAAACGTGCATACATGCGATACAAATCCCCAGCGAAAATATTGCCTTCATCGCCACCAGCAGCCCCTTTGATTTCAACAATGACGTTTTTATCATCATTCGGGTCTTTTGGTAATAATAAAATCTTCAATGTTTCTTCGAGTTGTTCTAATGCTGATTCAATCTCAATCAATTCTAAACTAGCCATTTCAGAAATCTCTGGGTCAGTGTCTTCAGCCATTAACTTTAAGCCTTCGATTTGGTCTTGTTTAGATAAATAGTTTTGGTATGTTTCTACGGTTTTTTCTAATGATCTTTGTTCCTTCATGAGCGCAGTCATTTTTTTGATATCTGCAGACACTTCCGGGTCCATCAATAGCTGTGTAATTTCTTGGTATCTTTTTAAGATAAGGTCTAATCTTTCAAACATGGTTATTCACTCCTAAGCCTTAATAATCATATCATATTATGGTATTTTTTTCTATGAAAACCAAAAAATGCCTACTATTTTATTATGATGCGCATTTATGGTATAATCATAATAGATACTTAAGGAGGAAATACAATGAATAAACTAGAACAATTGTTGAACAAAGAAGTCGCGAATTTTGCAGTACTTTATACGAAGTTACACAACTTCCACTGGTACGTTAAGGGTCCTCTTTTCTTCCAATTACATGCTAAATTTGAAGAATTGTACGATCAAGTAACTGAAATTTATGATGAAATTGCTGAAAGAATTCTGATGATTGGTGGTAAACCTGTAGCAACCCTTAAAGGTAATCTTGAACTCGCAAGCTTAAAAGAAGCTACTGGACTAGAAACCAAAGATGAAATGATTAAATCTGTCATCAATGACTTTAGACAAGTCGACGCTGAACTAAAAGAAGGCATCCAATTGGCTGAAGCCGTTGAAGACGATGTGACTGTGGATTTACTCACAACAACACGTGGGGCACTTCAAAAACACATTTGGATGTTGTCAGAACTTTTAAAATAACCGCTGTTTAGCGGTTTTTATTTTGTTTGTTTGGTGTTATAATGCGTTTAGGGAGTGATATCATGAAAAGACGTTTATTGGCAGCGATGCCGCTCATCAGTTTGTTATTATTTTTGACCGCTTGGTTATATTTTGAAAAATTAGAATTGGGTTTGACCTTTTTCCTTTTGATCCCATTATCGTGGATATTATTGACTGGCAATGTTTTGAAAAGATTATCCGAAGTCATGCCGTTTGTATCTTTAATGTTATTCTTGTGGCTTGGATTTGGGTTGGGTTATTGGCATCCAGGCTGGTTGGTATTCTTCTTAGTACCTCTCACCAATATCATCGTTGAACGAAAGATTGATGCGAGAAAAATGGTAGGGATATTGATCACAGCTGCTTACATTACGGTTGGTTTACTGTATGAAACATGGCACCCAACGTGGATTATGTTCTTACTCATACCGATCATCAATACCTTATTCTTCCCTCAAAAAAATGCTTATATGAGCTTTAAAACCACGGGGTTCCGATTTGGTAAAGTGGTCGATGTAGATACCGAAGACGATCGATAACAAAAATCGCATGGCGCGCGCCATGCGATATTTTTTTAGTTTCGTGGTTCATCATCACGTTGTGTGATTTGTAAGAAACGTGAGTATTCTTTCTCAAATTTATAGAGTAGGACGTTCCCAACAGAACCCTGACGATTTTTCGCAAACTGTAATTCTGTCTCTCCATTATCGACTTGACCGTGGGAATAATATTCATCACGGTATAAGAATAAGACGATATCGGCATCTTGTTCAATGGAACCGGACTCTCTTAAGTCTGCAAGTACCGGTCTTTTATCATCGCGTTTTTCTACGCCACGGGAAAGCTGTGACAGCGCCATGACAGGAATTTTCAACTCTCTGGCCATGGTTTTAAGTTGACGCGATATTTTCGCAACTTCTTCTTGACGATTGACATTGGATGAACCGTTTTTACCTTCATCCCCTTTGATCAATTGCAGATAGTCAATGACGACAAAATCGAGTTTGCCTTCTTGGCGAAGTTTACGGCATTTAGAACGGATATCTTGAACCGAAATGGCTGATGAATCATCAAAGAAGACATTGAGTCTGCCAAGAGACTCTACCGCTGTATCGACGAATTGCCACTCTTTTGGTGTCAATTCACCGGTTTTGATTCTTCTGTTTTCAACTCTGGATTCAGAAGCGAGCATACGGCCGACGAGTTGCTCATTACTCATTTCTAGCGAGAATACCGCTACGGATGCACCGCCGTTGGCGTTGTGTTTCGCAACGTTTAATGCGATGTTCATTGCAAAAGCACTTTTACCCATCGAAGGACGTGCCGCTAAAATGATGAGTTCTTCTGGCTGTAAGCCTGAAGTAATTTGGTCAAACATAGAAAATCCTGAAGATAATCCAGTTAAAGCACCTTTATTACGTCTGCTTTCGGCTTTTTCTTTAACTTCATGAGCGACTTGATCGATTCTGACAAATTCACTGGCTTTACGACGTCTAACCAGTTCGAAAATTTTCTTTTCTGCATCGTCAATAAATTCAGTGGCTTTGATTTGGTCATTGAACCCATCTTCCATGATGCGTGAAGCAGCATCAATCACTGCACGTTTTAAGGCGTAGTCTTTAACGATGTCGACGTAAGCATCTAAGTTTGCTGTGGTTGGAACCAAGTCTGTGATTTCGGACAAATAACCCACACCAACTTCTTTCATCGCACCCATTTGAGCAAGTTCAGTCGATACGGTCGTATAGTCGAGTTTGTCTCCACGATTATAGAGATTTCTTAAGGCAAAAAAGATTTTTTGATTTCTTCGATCATAAAAATCTTCATCATTCAATTTATCCAATAAACCCACCATAACCGATGGACTTAAGAATACCGAACCTAGAACCGATTGTTCGGCTTCTAGGCTAAATGGCATGATACGGCTCATCAATTCACCTTATTTCTCTAATACATTGATTTCAAATTGTGCTTTAACTTCCTTGTGTAACGATACGGTTGCTGTATAAATACCGACAGAGTTGATTTCGGAGGTCAATTCAACTTTCTTCTTATCCAATCGGATGCCGGTTTGTTCTTCAAAAGATTCGACGATTTGTTTGGTGGTTACACTACCGAACAATTTCCCATCATTACCAATATTGATAAAGATGTTGACGGATTTGGATTCAATTTCTTGTTTCAACTTATTCATAAGGGCGAGGTGTTCAGCTTCGCGTTCTTTGATGAGTTGTTTTTCTTTTTCGATGGCTTTGATATTTTCATCCGAAGCAAGGATTGCTTTACTTGAAGATAGTAGGAATGTACCATAGCCATTCGCTACATCGATGATGTCGTCCTTTTTACCTCTGCCTTTAACGTCTTCTGTTAATATTACTTTCATTCTTTCATCTCCCTCTTCGTGTTCTCTTAAGAGCAACGTCTTCAACGATTCAAACACTTCTGGAATCGTTTGATTTTTAATTTGTGTAGCAGCACTGTTCAAGTGACCGCCACCGCCCAATTCTTCCATGATGATTTGGACGTTTATTTCATCATAACTGCGTGCGGAAATACCAATCGATTCCTCATCGACCCTCGCAATCGTAAAGCCTGCCTTCACACCTTCAATCTCAAGGATTTTTTGTGATGTTTGGGCAAGTAAAACACGGTCTCTAACCACATTTGACTCATCTACGACCACAGCAAATCCTTTGGTAACGACTTGAACATTATTGAGTAATTCGTTGATCAATAATGTGCGGTCCAAATCGAGTCTTAACCACTCTTTGACACGTACAGAAGAGGCTTCATGTTCTTTCAAATAAGCGGCTGCACCAAACGTTCTGGTCCCGGTTCGATAGGAGAATTCGTTGGTATCGACGATGATTCCACCATACATGATGGTTGCTTCAATGGGTAATAAATCGATGTCTTTTTGATAAAACTCCATCATTTCTGCGACCAACTCAACGGAGGATGATGCGTATGGTTCTACATAAGTAAAAATCGATTCAAACGTATTTTCACCATGTCTGTGGTGGTCAATACATGCGATTTTCTTCGCTTGTTTGTATACTTCTTGATTGGCGACGATGTTGGGTGATTGTGTGTCGACGATGACAAGTAAGGTGTCATTGTTCATGAATTTTAAAATATTCTTGGACTCGTCGAGTTGTGTGTATAAATGTGGTGATTCTTCTTTTAAGTATGGCACGATTTTTTTAACGGTGTTGTCCACTTCAGGGATGTCAAATACGATCTTCACTTCTTTTTTAGAAGCAGAAGCCATTTTAAAGACCCCAATCATTGCACCTAAAGCATCGATATCCGCAAACTTATGGCCCATGATGACGACGTTAGAGGATGCTTCGATGAGTTCTCTAAAGTTTTGTGATTGAATACGAACGTGTACCCTTGAACTCTTTTCAGAAGCGTTGGATTTACCACCGAAGTAAGCGATCTTCTCATTTTGAATATTGACAACCGCTTGGTCCCCACCACGTTTTTCGGCGAGTTCAATGGCATTTTGAGCGAGTGTCCCCAACTCTTCGAATGAAACTTCCCAACAGGCAATCCCGATGGACGCTGAAATACGGATGCGGTGTTTTGCTGACACCTCACGAATGCGGTTCAATATTTCAAATTTATTGGCCATCACTTTTTGTAGTTCTTCATAGTGCATAGCAATGGTCATGCGGTCTTCGGTATACAATTTAATATACCCTTTGTGTTCTTGAATCCAGTCGGTGATGATCCCTAGATATTCACCGCGGATATTGGATTTTTCATAAATATCGAATCCCGACAATGCTTCTTCAACGTTATCGAGATAAATGACACCGAATGCGGTGGATCGTTTGAGGTATTTGTCTTTGATATCTTCACGAGAAGTCACATCAAACAAATAAACAGCTTGGTTATTCTTGCTGCTGATGGCGTCATAACGCTTATCCCCTACAGCAAATGTGGTCACCGATGCTTGGTCTTTAATCAAACTACCTAAGCTTTCATGAAGTTGACCAACCAAGGCGTTTTCGATGTCAAAACCGAAAATTTTATTGGCGAATGGGTTACTCCATTTGACTGTGAAATTATCGTTGTCATAAAGAAAAATCCCAATGGGTAGTTCATTAAAGGCTTCATCGCCAATTTGCTTCACATGGTATGACAAACTCGACCACGCGGTCAATCGGGCATTGAGCGATTTGATCTTTTGTTTACGGTTGTGGTTTAAAATAAATTCAATCGATACGACAATCGCGCCAAAAAACGCCATTATGATGGCATAGTATAGAACGAAATCCATATTGTTGAATGCGCCGTGTTGATAAGCAATGATGCCCGCTGTAATCAATCCTGCAATCGATAATAGCAGTGCAATAATCCTTCTCATGGCCTCACCTACTTTACTTAATTATATCGAAAAACCGCTATTTTATCAATAAAAAAAGACTTTGATAACAAAGTCTTTATAGTGGTATTATTCTTTAACGTATGGAAGTAGTGCCATATGTCTTGCACGCTTGATCGCGGTTGCAAGTGGACGTTGCCATTTAGCTGATGTTCCAGTCACACGACGAGGTAAAATTTTGCCTCTGTCGGAAGTGAAACGCTTTAATAGTTCAACATCTTTGAAATCGATATGATCAACTTTATTTTGTGTAAAATAGCACACTTTACGACGTCTTTTAAATCCGCCTTTTTGTTGCATACTAAGCCTCCTATTAGAATGGTAAATCTTCTTCTGTAGCTAGACTCTTTCCTTTGCTGATGAATGGGTCTTCTTCCTCTGGTTCGTAACTTGGTTGAGTAGGTGCGACATCTCGTTTACTTTCAAGAATTTGAACTGAGTCACAAACGACTTCGGTAACATAACGTGTTTCACCATTGTTGGTTTCATACGTTCTCGTTTGAATGCGACCTTCTAAACCTAGAAGTGCGCCTTTTCTAACATAATTGCCCATGAATTCTGCTTGTTTGGACCATGCCACGCATTGGATAAAATCTGCTTGTTTTTCACCTTGGTCATTCGAAAATTGACGATTGACTGCCAATGTAAATGACACCACAGGTGTGTTACTTTGTGTTCTTTTTTGTTCTGGGTCTTTGGTTATACGCCCAACTAAAACAACTCGGTTAAGCATTGAATTGCGCCTCCCTTATTATTCGCCGTCTTTAACAACGATGTAGCGAATAACTGTTTCTGTAATACGGATGACACGATCGAATTCAGCGATTGCTTCATTGGTTGCATTCACTAGACTCCACACATAATAACCTTTTTTCATGTGTTCGATTTCATACGCTAGCTCTTTCAATCCGATCTCTTTAAGCTCTAAAACTTCGGAACCTCTTTCTGTGAAGATGTTGCTTAAGTTAGCAACAAGGCTCTTGATTTGTTCGCTTTCAAGGTCAGGACGAATGATGTACATAATTTCGTATTTCTTCATTCTAATTTCCTCCTTCTGGTCTATTGGCCTATAGATGAACTACAGGCAAGGATGGTCGATAAAAACCATGCTTTGATATTATATCATAGATAAATCTATATGACAAACGTTTTTTGTCATTTTGTAAGCAGTTTTAATAACATTTGATAGACCACTTTTTTCGCATGTTCAATGATGGCTTCTCTACCTTCATTTTTTAGTTGCAAGTGATAACTATAGGATTCTCCTTGATAGTAAAAGGCAAACCACACTTCACCCACTTGTGAATTGGCTTGTGCTGTGGGTCCAGCATTGCCTGTGATGCCAACACCGACTTCGGCTTTTGCTATAGTTGCGATATTTTTTGCCATTTCAATGGCGATGACTTTAGAAACCACACCATGGACATCAAACAACATTTTTGGAATACCCAACACCGTTTCTTTGGCCAATTCCGAGTAGGTTACCACACTGTAGTCTAGGATCGATGATACATTGGGAATCTTCACAAGTTCAGACACAAGTGCGCCACCAGTCATGGATTCAGCAAAAGCAATCTTATACTCATATTCCATCAAAATTTGGGCTACTTTTTGAACGTCACTCATCGTGTTTTATCCTTTAGTGGTATCGCAAATTTGAGTGCTTTATAGGCGTCATATCCTAATCGGAAAACCGCGCCATTATAAAGTTTTAGGGTGACGAAGTATTGTTCATCCATGTGTGGATCTTGATCTAAAAATGTTTCAAATATGCGTTGATATTTTGGATTCAATGGTTTTTTATTGAGAGGTAAATCACGCTTCGATGATACGTAGTGTTCAACCTCAGATATGTCAATTAAGACACGTGATTGATCGTTTTTTTCAGCGTCGATCACACGCAAATTAACAGGTTTATCTGCGCTAAATATACGTGGTAACTGGTACTTAGTATCCTTAAAATAATCGTCGATAAATAGCAAGTGATGTCCATCGGTCAAAAGATAAATTTTGTTGGATTTGAGTGTTCGAACATGTGGTGAACGGTGTTGCCCGATATAGTATAAATCATAATGATCTAGTCCACTGAACTTGGTTTCATAAAAAGTATCTACAGCGTTCAAGTATTGGTGAATACGGATGTATTTTGGCAATATTGCATATAGAATCAATCCAATCAATAATCCGACGGCGAATACATAAACAACGAGTGGCGAGACCGGTTTTAATCCGTCCACAGCTGCGAGGGCCAAAAACAATAAAATAGTTAAAAGCCACAAAGTGTATAGAAAACTGCGTGCAGATGAAGGCGCTAAATACATTTTTTTGGCTAATTTTTCTATGCTTTTATCGTTTAATGGTTGACCCGTTTCGATTTTAAATAACATGCTGCTGAATGTCATGATTGCCTCCTATACAGTGATGCTGACTTGGACTGTTACGAATTGATTATTGGTATATCTTCTCACTGTCAAATTCAGTGTATCACCAAACTTCATCCCTGACAATAACAAACCCAAAGATTCTAAATTGACAATGATTTCATCATTCACATGGGTGATGATATCATGTTCAAACAGCTTACCTACCGCTGGTCTGAGCGGAACAATTGAATCCACATATACCCCAGCAGTTTGCGTTTCTTCAATAAATTCCGGGCGAATACCACCGAATTTATTGGTGATTGCATCTGCAATATTCATCACAGTAATCCCAATTTTGGCGGATTCAAACACAGAAGTTTGGGTTACCCTTAAACTGGTGACCACAGATCTCGCAACCGTCATCGAAATGGCGAACCCAATGCCATCCACAGCAATCTCTCCATCTTTCGTGACTGTGGTTGTACGTTTCCATGTATTGAAACCAAGTAAATTACCTGCCAAATCAAATAGTGGTCCACCACTATTGCCTGGATTGATGGCTGCGTCGTGTTGAACGATTCTGTTATTTCGAGTTCTCCCAACGATACCAATCGTAGCTGTATTGAAGAAATCTAAATCGAGTGGTGTACCGATGGCGATGACAAATGAACCCACAACAGGGGTGACGATTTTATTGCCAGAAAACTGATCCACACCATAATATGGCAAATCATCTGTTGTATTGAATGTGACTAACGCTAGGTCCTCAGGTTCATGTACAGCAAACGGTGTAGCGTTATAATATTTAGCACCATTATAAATGCGAATATGGGCTTGAGATTCAACCACATGATAATTGGTAATCACATAATAAGTGTATGTACCAGAAGCATCCACGCGGTCATAAATTAAACCCGAACCGTGACCTACTTTGCTGGCATAATTGCTTTCTTCGTAGGAGACCACCGCGACGGTCATCGGTGACACACGGTCATAAATTTCAGTGATTTGTGATTGTACATCCGCCAGTGTATAGGTTGTTGATTCCCTTTGAACACACCCAGAAAGTGTGAATATAAATATAAATAATAAACTGAATATCATTATTTTTTTCATGATAAATCCTCCACTAAACCAAATAAACGAATCGCGTTTTCTGATGTTTTTTTGGATATTTCTTCCTTTGAAACACCTCTAAGTCGAGCGATTTCTTCGACCACTAAGTGCGTATAAGCAGGTTCATTTCGTTTGCCACGATGAGGTGCTGGTGCCAAATAAGGGCTATCTGTTTCTACCAGTAGTCGCTCTATCGGTATGCGTTCTGCTACAATTTTAGCAGTCATATTATTTTTGAATGTGACCGGTCCACCGATACCAATATAAAGACCCAAATCCATGAACTTTACGGCCCAATCTATGTCTGCACTGAAACAGTGCATGACCCCTTTTAAACCAGGGTAGTGTCTAATCACATCGTAAATTTCTTGTGCACTATCGCGCATGTGGATAACCACAGGTAAGTTGAGTTCGATTGCCAAATCCAGTTGCTTCTTAAATATCTTGATTTGAAGTGGTAAGTTATCTTTCACCCAATATAAATCCAACCCAATTTCACCAATAGCAACCACCTTAGGGTGTTTTAATTGTTGTTTTAATAGTTCCAAATCTAACCCTTCATGGACATCGGCTGGATGAACCCCAACCGTCGCATAGAGCGCTTTGTATGAAGTTAATTCAATCCCGCGTTGATTGGCCTGTTTATTCATGCCGATAACCACTATTTTTTGAACATCCGCCGCTAGAGCACGATTCAAAACCGCCTCAATTTCAGCACTGAATTCATCGATATTTAAATGTGCATGTGTGTCGATAATCATAATATCACCTAAGAAAAATGTCTCATTTTTACATTTGACTATATCCATTTTATCATAAGATAAACACGATTGATTTTAAAAAGAAAAAACCACACAATTGCTTGTATGGTTTTAGAAGTTGGTTTCAATTATTCAAGAATCTTGACAACGGAACCCGCGCCGACAGTACGTCCACCTTCACGGATAGAGAACTTAGTACCTTCTTCGATAGCGATTGGGTGGATAAGTTCAACGATCATGACTGTGTTGTCCCCTGGCATAACCATTTCTGTACCTTCTTGTAAAGTGATGACACCAGTGATGTCAGTTGTACGGAAATAGAATTGTGGTCTATAGTTGGAGAAGAACGCTGTATGACGTCCACCTTCTTCTTTTGAAAGAACGTATACTTGTGCTTCAAACTTAGCATGCGGTTTAACGGAGCCTGGTTTAGCCAATACTTGACCTCTTTGGATCTTATCACGGGTAATACCACGTAATAACGCACCAATGTTGTCACCAGCTTCTGCTCTGTCTAATAATTTACGGAACATTTCAACGCCAGTAACGACGGTCTTTAATGTGTCATGGATACCAACGATTTCAACTTCGGTGTTGATGTTGATTGTACCACGTTCAACTCTACCTGTAGCAACAGTACCACGACCTGTGATGGTGAATACGTCTTCTACTGGCATTAAGAAAGGTTTGTCGATTTCGCGAACTGGGTTGTCGATATAAGTATCAACAGCGTCCATCAATTCTTCGATTTTGCCAACCCATGCAGCGTCGCCTTCAAGTGCTTTCAAAGCGGAACCACGGATGAATGGGATTTCATCGCCTGGGAAGTCATATTCAGAAAGTAATTCGCGTACTTCCATTTCGACTAAGTCGATCAATTCTTCGTCGTCAACCATGTCGCATTTGTTTAAGAATACAACAAGTTTAGGCACGCCCACTTGACGAGATAGTAAGATGTGTTCGCGAGTTTGTGGCATAGGGCCGTCTGCTGCAGAAACTACTAAGATACCACCGTCCATTTGAGCAGCACCAGTGATCATGTTCTTGACATAGTCAGCATGTCCTGGGCAGTCAACGTGTGCATAGTGACGCTTTAAAGTTTGGTATTCGATGTGTGCAGTATTGATGGTAATACCGCGTTCTTTTTCTTCAGGTGCACTGTCGATAGAAGCATAGTCTCTAACTTCAGCTAAACCTTTTTTAGAAAGAACTGTTGAAATAGCTGCGGTTAATGTTGTTTTACCATGGTCAACGTGGCCAATGGTTCCAACGTTAACGTGCGGCTTAGTACGTTCAAATTTTTGTTTTGCCATTTTTTTATTCTCCTTATAGTGTGTGTTTTTTTCTTAGTTTGTACCAACTATTATTTTATATCAAATAATATGTTTTTGCAAGTACCTAGGCGTTACGCTTCTTGATGATTTCTTCAGCGATGGACTTCGGTGCTCTTTCGTAGTGGTCGAATTGCATCACGAATGTTGCACGACCTTGTGAGTTAGAACGTAATGCGGTAGCGTAACCGAACATTTCAGATAGTGGAACGTTCGCTTTAATACCAATCGCGTTACCTCTAGATTCTTGTGCTTCAAGGCGACCTCTACGGGAAGTGATGTCACCAATGACGTTACCAACATATTCATCTGGTACAACGATTTCGACTTTCATGATTGGTTCAAGGATGGTTGCGCCACATTTGTCTTTAGCACCTTTAAGTGCGATGGCAGCAGCAATCTTATAAGCCATTTCTGAGGAGTCGACATCATGGTAGGACCCATCGAATAATGTCGCTTTAACGTCCATGACTGGGTAACCAGCCAAGATACCGTTAGGTAGTGCTTCTTCAAGACCTTTTTGGACAACGCCAATGTATTCTCTAGGCACAGTACCACCCACGACAGCATCCACGAATTCGAAGCCTTTGCCAGGGTTTGGTTCAAACTTGATCCAAACGTGACCATATTGACCTCTACCACCGGATTGACGGATGAATTTACCTTCAATATCGGCAGTACCTGTGATGGTTTCACGGTAAGAAACTTGTGGTGCACCCACGTTTGCTTCTACCTTAAATTCTCTTCTCATACGGTCAACGATGATATCAAGGTGTAATTCACCCATACCAGCGATGATGGTTTGACCAGTTTCTTTATCGGTAAATACACGGAAAGTTGGGTCTTCTTCAGCAAGTTTTGTTAACGCATTAGACATCTTGTCTTGGTCGTTCTTGGTTTTTGGTTCGATCGCGATGTTAATAACAGGTTCAGGGAACTTCATGGATTCAAGGATAATGGTATCTTTTTCACTCGCAAGTGTATCCCCTGTGGTTGTATCTTTAAGACCAATCGCTGCAGCGATATCGCCCGCGTAAGCCTCTTTGATTTCTTCTCTATGGTTCGCATGCATTTGTAGCAAGCGGCCTAGACGTTCTCTCTTACCTTTGGTGGTATTCAAGATGTATGAACCTTGTTGAACTGTACCTGCATATATTCTAAAGAATGTTAGACGGCCAACGAATGGGTCTGTCATAACTTTGAAAGCAAGCGCAGTGAATGGTTGTGAGTCATCGGTTGCACGGTGCATTTCTTGACCGTGTTCATCGTGACCAACAACGTCAGCGATGTCGGTAGGTGCAGGTAGATAATCTACGACTGCGTCTAGCATCAACTTAACGCCTTTGTTTTTGAAAGCAGAACCGCAGATGACTGGGAAGAATTCAACGGAAAGGGTACCCTTACGGATGGCACCTTTTAATACCTCAGGAGAAATTTCTTCACCATCAAGGTATGCAACCATCATGTCTTCATCAAATTCAGCAACCGCTTCAATGAGTTCAATTCTCTTTTGTTTAACAATGTCCATTAACTTTTCAGGGATAGCAATTTCAGTTGAATTTTCTTCTGCGTTACCATCGAAATGGTATGCTTTCATCGACACGATGTCGATGATCCCTTCAAAGAATGTTTCAGATCCAATTGGAATTTGGATAGGGGAAGCCTTAACCCCTAAACGGTTGTGGATGGTTTTGATTGAATAGAAGAAATCAGCACCAGTCTTATCCATCTTATTGACGAAAATGACACGTGGGACTTTATATTCAGTCGCTTGTCTCCAAACGGTTTCTGTTTGTGGCTCTACGCCAGCTTGTGCATCTAGAACTGTAACAGCGCCGTCCAATACTCTTAAGCTACGTTGAACTTCAACCGTGAAGTCGACGTGCCCTGGGGTATCGATGACGTTAATACGGTGACCTCTCCAATAAGCAGTGGTAGCTGCTGATGTGATCGTAATACCGCGTTCTTGTTCTTGTTCCATCCAGTCCATTTGGGATGCACCATCGTGTGTTTCACCCATTTTGTGGATTTTACCAGTGTGGAATAGAATGCGTTCTGTAGTTGTTGTTTTACCCGCGTCAATATGGGCCATAATACCGATATTACGAGTCTTATTTAAAGGAAATTCACGAGGCATACTAATAACTCCTTCTGATTACCAACGGTAATGTGCGAAAGCTCTGTTGGCTTCGGCCATTCTGTGGGTATCTTCACGTTTCTTGACTGCTGCGCCTTGTCCATTTGCAGCGTCCATAATTTCTTTCGCTAATTTTTCTTCCATGGTTTTTTCATGTCTTAAGCGAGAGTAGTTGATCAACCATCTAAGACCTAAAGTTGTTTTACGCTCAGCACGCACCTCAACTGGAACTTGATAGTTTTGTCCGCCAATACGTCTTGAACGTACTTCAAGTACTGGCATGATATTTTTTAATGCTTCATTGAAAACTTCGATTGGTTCACGACCGGTTTCAGCTTTAATACGATCAAAAGCACCGTATAAAATACCTTGAGCCGTGCCTTTTTTACCATCTAGCATGATTGTATTGATAATACGTGTTACAAGTTTAGAATTGTAAATTGGGTCAGGTAAAACATCACGTTTAGCGATATGTCCTTTTCTTGGCATATTTATATCCTCCTTTCAGATATACTGAATAATTTTAAATTAGATGTTATTTTTTCTTTGCTGGTGTAGCGGTTTTTCCTGCTGGTGCTTTTCCTGCTGGAATCGCTTTAGGACGTTTAGCACCGTATTTTGAACGGGCTTGTTTACGGTTAGCAACACCAGAAGTATCTAATGTGCCACGAACGATGTGGTATCTAACCCCTGGTAGGTCTTTAACACGACCACCACGGATAAGGACGACGCTGTGTTCTTGTAGTGAATGTCCTTCACCTGGAATGTACGCGTTGACTTCGATACCGTTAGATAATCTAACACGCGCATACTTACGTAACGCTGAGTTTGGTTTCTTAGGTGTCATGGTAGTGACACGAACGCATACCCCGCGTTTTTGTGGTGAGTTAACACTTGTTTCTTTCTTCTTAAGCGTGTTTAATCCAATCCCTAGGTATGGGGCTTTAGATTTTGTTACCTTGTCTTGTCTACCGTCTCTAACGAGTTGTGCAATTGTAGGCATTGTTTTCTCCTTTCTAGATTAACACATGACCGTGTGTTTCTTTTTTTTCTCAAAAAATTTATTTTGGCTTTATGAAGGGCCAAAATGAATTGGGCTGAGACTCTTTTTTACAGCGTTTTTATTATACCTTTTATGGTTTTCAATGTCAACCATTTTTATCAAAATTATTGTAAATAATAAGGCGCGTACGTGAGCACGCGCCTATATCGACTTAAATTTACGCTTGTTCGAATTCTTCGTCATCAATGACCGGTTCTTCGTAGTGGAAGTACTTGTCTTTGAGGATACCTGTACCTGCTGGGATTAAGCCACCAATGATGACATTTTCTTTTAAGCCGTGCAATTCATCGGTCTTGCCGTGAATAGCAGCGTCTGTAAGGATACGTGTCGTTTCTTGGAAGGATGCAGCGGATAAGAAGGAGTCGCTTTGTAAGGAAGCACGGGTAATACCCAAGAGTTCAGGTTGACCCACTGCAGGACGTAATCTAGCAGCGATGGCCTTCTTGTTGGCAGCTTTAAATTCTGCGATAGAAACCTTCGAACCTGGGAGTAATTCGGTGTCGCCTTCAAATATGACAGAAATCTTTCTAAGCATTTGATGCACGATGATTTCGAAGTGCTTATCGCTGATTTCTACCCCTTGAGCACGGTATACTTTTTGAGCTTCTTCAACGATGTATTTTTCAACCGCTTCCGCAGAAGATACGCGGAGTAATTCTTTCGGATGGATTGAACCCTTGTTTAGACGATCCCCAGCCTTGACGACTTGGTTCTTCTTCACTAAGAGTTGAGCACTGGAATCTAACGTATATTTGTATTCTTTCGGTTCACCATTTTGTGTTTGGTCAGAAACGATGGTTACCACGGAGCCTGCCTTAGACGTTTCAATCATTCGAACTTTACCCGCAACTTCAGAGATCACAGAGACCCCTTTAGGTTTACGTGCTTCGAACAATTCTTGAATACGTGGGAGACCGGCGGTGATGTCGGATGCCGAAGCAACCCCACCCGTGTGGAATGTACGCATGGTTAACTGCGTACCTGGTTCACCAATCGATTGTGCAGCGATGACCCCAACGGCTTCCCCAACTTCCACAGATTTGTTGGTTGCGAGGTTTCTACCATAGCATAGTTTACATACGCCATTGACAGAATTACATGTGAGGACGCTACGGATTTCAACAGACTTCACGCCTGCTTTAACGACCACTTCGCCAAGTTCATTGGTGATGAGTTGGTTACGGTCGACTAAGACTTCTTTGGTGGTTGGATGAATCACCGGTGAGGATGCATAACGGCCAATGATACGGTCGAATAAAGCAACCGTTTCTTTTCCGTCATTGTCACGGATGGCTTCCATGACAACACCTTTTTCGGTTTGGCAATCTTCTAGGTCAACGATCACGTCTTGTGAAACGTCAACTAAACGTCTGGTCAAGTAACCCGATTCCGCGGTCTTTAACGCGGTATCGGTCGAACCTTTACGCGCACCGTGGGTGGAAATAAAGAATTCGGATACAGATAGACCTTCTCTAAAGTTTGCTTTAACTGGGATTTCAATGGTTTCCCCGGTAGGGTTGGTCATCAGACCGCGCATACCAAGTAATTGCGAGAAGTGCGATTTGTTACCACGCGCACCGGAGTCAAATATGATGAATAATTGACCGGTGGTGTCGAACTCGCTCATGACGCCCGCTTGAATATCTTCCCCAGCGACTTTCCATTCGTTGACAACCAATTTTTTACGTTCAGATTCGGTAAGGACGCCATCATCAAAGTATTCGTCGATTTCAGCAATCTTCTCTTCGGCTTGTTTTAGACGTTCTTGTTTCTTGGTATAAACGACCATGTCAGAAGCCGATACGGTAATACCAGCCACGGTAGAATATTTGAATCCAAGGTCTTTCAAACGGTCTAGCATCTTCGAAGTTTCATTGATTTGGAATTGTTTGAATACTTCCGCAATGATTAAGGATAAATACTTCTTATCGAATGGTTTAGGTAGAGGCATCTCTTTGATGAGTTCTCTGACATTTAAACCTTTCTTAATGAAATATTTGTCTGGTGTTTTATCGACTAAGTTCGATGAACTTGGTTCGTTTAAAAATGGGAAGCTTGGTGGTAAGATTTGGTTGAATATCGCCTTACCGAGTGTGGTGACTAAATACGCATTTCTTTGTGCTTCAGTGAACGCATGTGGTAAGGTTTTTGGATCAAACACAATTAAAGTATGGAGGGTAATTTCACCGTTTTTATAAGCCATATAAGCTTCATCGTAACCGGTATAGAAATGACCTTCGTTTGGTTCATTGCGTTTGGACATGGTTAAGTAGTAGTTGCCCAAGACCATATCTTGAGATGGGGTAACGACCGGTTTACCATCTTTAGGGTTCAAAATGTTATTGGAAGCCAACATCAACAATCTCGCTTCGGCTTGTGCTTCGTGAGAAAGTGGGACGTGGACCGCCATTTGGTCACCGTCAAAGTCTGCGTTGAACGCCGTTGTAACGAGTGGGTGTAGACGGATTGCTTTACCTTCAATTAATTTAGGTTCAAAGGCTTGAATCCCAAGTCTGTGGAGGGTTGGCGCACGGTTTAACAACACTGGATGTTCTACAACAACCGCTTCTAATGCGCTCCATGCATCATCATCTAATGCTTCATAGGAACGTTTAGCCGCTTGGATGGTTTCTTTACGTTTGGTGAGTTCTCTTAAAACGAATGGTTTGAATAAAATGATCGCCATTTCTCTTGGGATACCACATTGGTACATTTCAAGGTCTGGTCCGACGATGATGACGGAACGACCTGAGAAGTCCACGCGTTTACCAAGTAAGTTTTGACGGAAACGACCTTGCTTACCACGAAGCATATCGGATAAGGATTTCAAGTGTCTATTTCTTTCAACAACGGCTTTCTTACCACGTTTAGCGTTATCAATCAAAGCGTCGACCGCTTCTTGTAACATACGCTTTTCATTCTTCATAATTAAGCGTGGCGCATTTTGTTCTTTTTGACGTTTGAGACGGTTGTTACGGTTTAAGATACGACGATACAAGTCGTTTAAGTCGGTAGTTGCGAAACGACCACCATCCAAAGCAACCATCGGACGAATGTCTGGTGGGATGACTGGCAGTACGTCTAATACCATCCATTCAGGTTTGTTGTCTGAATTGTTGAAGGCTTCAACGACTTCGAGTCTCTTGATGACACGGTCACGTTTTTGTTTCGATGGGGATTTAAGTTTACGTCTTAACGACTTCACTTCTTTGTCTAAATCGATGTCTTGTAAAAGCTTTTTAACGGCTTCTGCACCAGTCATCGCTTTGAACTTATTGCCATATTGTTCGTAGTATTGGTTGTATTCCATTTCCGAAAGAATTTGTTTCTTCGACAATGGGGTATCCCCTGGGTCAGTGACGATGTAGCTTGCTAAATAAACAACTTCTTCTAAGTCTTTCGCTTTAATATCGAGTAATAAAGCCAATCTTGAAGGGGAGTTCTTTAAGTACCAAGTGTGTACGACTGGGGCTTCGAGTTCGATGTGTCCCATACGTTCTCTTCTGACTTTGGATTCTGTGATTTCAACGCCGCACTTGTCGCAGATTTGACCTTTGTCCAAGTTACGTTTTTTACCACATAGGCATTGATAATCTTTGGTTGGACCGAAAATACGTTCGCAGAATAGACCGCCTTCTTCAGGTTTTAAGGTTCTATAGTTGATGGTTTCGTGTTTTAAAACTTCACCATAGCTCCAAGAACGAATTTCATCTGGAGAAGCCAATCTGATCTTTAAGTGGGAATAGTCGGTTGACCCATACGCTTTGTTTTTAGGTTTTGCTTGAGCTGCTTTGACATACGCATCGACACTGATTGGGGTGTTGATGTGGGTTTCAGCTTCAACGTCTTGGACCAAATCATCTGCATGGTGGTGGTCATGGACCAACGCTTCTTTTTCAGGAAGCACTACGCCATACATATTAAATAATTTCGCAAGTTCGTCGTATAAGAGTCCGTCATGATTAATGATGTCATGAAGGGCTTCTTTAGATAATGCCAATAAGGCTTTCGTTTCAACAATACCGAGTTCATTTAAAGCTCTTTCTAATTCTTTAGAGAGGGCTAGGTTTTCAACAGCACTTGGCAATACGTACTTCTTTAAGACAGGCACGACTTCGTTAAAAGCCGCATCTGTCTTTAAAAGTAAACGCAATTCTTTAAGTGTGAATGTATTGAAATCTTCTAAGGTATCGATCCCCGAAAGGGTTAGGTATTCTGTGGTTTCTGCAGATAATTTTAAATCTACAATGGACACTTTTTTGTTATCTTTTGCCATATATTAGAATCCCCCTTTACGTTCGAATGGATTGGATTGATCGACCAATGACTTGTTAACCTCATTTTCGCCCGTTTCAGCATCGATTAATTCGACATAAAGACCCAAGGATTGTAATTCTCTGGTCAATACGCGGAAGGATTCTGGAATGTGTGAATCTGGGATTGGTTTACCATCGGTAATCGCACGGTATACTTTGTTACGTCCGATGATGTCATCTGACTTAACGGTAAGAATTTCTTTAAGGGTATGTGCTGCACCATAAGCATAGAGTGCCCAAACTTCCATTTCCCCGAAACGTTGTCCCCCGTTTTGAGCTTTACCACCCATTGGTTGTTGGGTAACTAAAGTGTAAGGACCGACAGAACGCGCATGGAGCTTATCGTCAACCATGTGTGAAAGTTTGATCATGTACATGACACCTACAGATACTTTGTTTTCATAAGGTTCACCCGTACGTCCATCATAGAGTACTTGTTTGCCATCTGGAGACATGCCTGCTTCTGCCATGACTTCTTCTAAGTCTTTTTGGGTTAAACCGTCAAAGACTGGTGTCGCAACTTTGATGCCAAGTTTCTTAGCTGCCATACCTAAATGGATTTCTAAGACTTGTCCGATATTCATACGAGATGGTACCCCAAGTGGGTTTAACATGATGTCAACCGGTGTACCGTCTGCCATGTAAGGCATGTCTTCTCTTGGTAGAATCTTCGAGATAACCCCTTTATTACCGTGACGTCCCGCCATCTTATCCCCTTCGGAGATTTTGCGTTTTTTCACGATATAAACACGGATCACTTCATTGACGCCAGGCCCAAGTTCATCGCCGTTGCCTTTGCTGAAATATTGGATGGAATGAACAATACCACCACCGCCATGAGGTACTTTCAAGGAAGTATCTCTCACTTCTCTCGCCTTTTCATTGAAAATGGCTTGAAGGAGTTTTTCCTCTGGGGTCGGTTCGGTTTGTCCTTTAGGTGTAATCTTACCTACTAGGATGTCGCCTTCTTTGACTTCAGTCCCTGGGATCACAACCCCACGGTCGTCTAGGAATTTAAGCGCATCTGGAGATACGTTTGGAATTTCTCTGGTGATCTCTTCTTTACCTAATTTGGTATCGCGAGATTCCACTTGGTGTTCATCGATATGGATTGAAGTATACACGTCGTTTTTAACCAAATCTTCACTCATGATGACGGCGTCTTCGTAGTTATAACCTTCCCAGGTCATGAACGCGACCACGACGTTTCTACCAAGCGCAAGTTCACCTTTATTGATCGATGGACCATCGGCGATGACATCACCTTTTTCAATCTTTTCACCAATTTGAACGATTGGTTTTTGAAGGATGGAGGTATCTTGGTTAGAGCGTAAGAATTGTGTGAGTGTGTAAGTTTCAAAGCGCAACAAATCGGTCATTTTAGCTTGACGAATTTGGTCATAAGCTTCCCAGTTGAATTCAGCATCCTTGTCATATACAAGTTTACCTCTGGTGGTCTTAATCGATGCTTCTGGTTTAACGGCGATGACAATTTTTCTCGCATCGGCGTAAGTAACAACACCGTCAACATGCGCTACAATCGCACTACCGGAGTCCTTGGCGGAACGGTATTCAATACCTGTACCTACGATTGGTGAATCTGGTACAAGCAGTGGTACGGCTTGACGTTGCATGTTCGCGCCCATCAAGGCACGGGAGGCGTCATCGTGTTCTAGGAATGGGATGGATGAGGTCGCAACCGAAACGATTTGTTTAGGTGAAACGTCCATGAAATCGACTTTCTTCGATGGGTAAGAACGTGTTTCTCCCATGAAACGTCCGATGACAGTTTCGGTCTTGAAATGACCAAACTCATCGGTTTGAGAGTCGGCAGATGCGATGATGTGATGTTCTTCTTCACCTGCGGTAAAGTAGACATATTCTGAAGTTACAAATGGATGTTCAGGGTCTGACTTATCCACTTTTAAGTATGGGGTTTGAATGAATCCATATTGGTCGACTTTCGCATAGCTTGCTAAGGATGAGATCAGACCGATCGATGGACCTTCTGGGGTTTCAATTGGACAAATACGGCCATAGTGAGACTCATGAACGTCACGAACTTCTACCCCAGCGCGGTCTCTCGCAAGACCACCTGTACCTAAAGCGGAAACTCTACGTTTTTGAGTTAACTCAGCGAGTGGGTTAATTTGATCCATGAATTGTGACAATTGAGAGCTGCCGAAGAATTCTTTCAACGAAGCAGTCAACGGTTTGATGTTGATTAAAGATTGTAACGAAGCTTCCTTCGCATCGGCTGTCGACATCTTGTCTTTGATGTTCTTTTCAAGTTTCGCCAAACCGATTCTGAATTGGTTCTTCAATAATTCCCCAATCAATCTTAAACGACGGTTGGATAAGTGGTCGATATCATCGATCTTACCGACGCCATCATAAAGATTTAAGTAATAGGAAATCGAAGCGATGATGTCAGATACAGTGATGTGTAGTCTCGTTTCACGGGAATCGTGACCGATGAGTTCAATGATGTCTTTATCGTCTTTCGAATCTTTCGCTGCTTTGATTTGAACCACTTCTACGAAGGTAGCACGACGTTGTGATTCCTTACGATAGAATTCGCCCTTCTTACCAGCAACCAAGAAATACTTAATGACATTTTCATCCAACTTGTTACGGTTGATTTGGAGTTCAAGTAAGTTTTCTTCAGTGATTTCATAGCCACAATAGATGATTGGTTTATGGTCTCTTTGACTTTCAACCGATTCATGTTTACGATAATCCTCAAGGATATCGATGTCTTGTTTCGCATAAACAGTGGCGTATTTTAAGTCCTCAAGGGATTTAAGGTTTTGCTTGTTTTCATAAATTTGGAAATACACTTCGTCGGTGACTTCGGTACCTTCATAGAAGAGTACGGAATCATCCGCAAGCAAGATGTCATGGTCAATGAATGTACGGAGGTATCTCAATGAAGCGTAGTTCAAGCCTTCTCTGTTGACGAGTAGCGTTTGTCTAACTTCAGGGGTGAGTTTGGTGCCTGCTTCAACGATGACTTCACCGGTCAACAGGTTCACGATGTTTTGTTCAACCACAATTTCTCTATCATATTCGATTGGGAAAATGCCGTCGATTTTGCCGTAGAGGTCGACAAGTAATTTCGCTTTAGAAGCGTCTTTTTCAACCACAGTATTGCCATTGACGTCCTTCTTTTGGAAGACGAGGTTATTTCTGTTTTTGTAGATGAGGTTGCGAATTTCTGGGGTAATCTTGGTTCTGGCTGGAACAAGAAGACCGGCTTCTTTCGCATCCGCAGGGATGTATAAAATGTCGTCTTTAGCGTATTGTTCGAATAAGTCTGAGGTCTTGATACCGAACACTTCGTTTTCGGATTCATTTTGGAGACTGGACTCTTTCGATAATACGACTTTGCGTAATGCATCTCTGTGTTGGCTGAGTAATTCAACGGAAGCCACATCAACGATTTGATCTTTAGAGACCAATACCGCTTTTGTCACAGGGTCAATGACATCTTGTGCATACTTATAAACCGCTGGTTGGTTTGGCGCAGTAATGCCTTGTGCGATGGTCATTAAGCGTTGTGTGATGTCCAGCTTTTGTTTGAATTTGTAACGTCCAACTTCTTCTAGATCGTAACGTCTTGAATCAAATAAACGGGTACGAACGAATTCTTTTGCCGCGGACACAGGGATTTTTTCACCTTGTCTGAGCTTAGAATATAAGTCTTCGATGGCCGTGTCGGAGCTTAAAATGCCTTCCTTTTCGTCCTTCTTGAAGGTTTCATCTAACATCTTCTTGTAGGTAGGGAACAGCTTTTTAATTTCTTCGATACCATCAAAACCGAATGCTTGTAAGAGTGAGGTTAAGGATACCTTTTTACTTCTGTCTAGTTTGCCATAGAAAATGTTCTTGGCACCCATTTCGTATTCAAGCCAAGCACCTCTGGTCGGGATAACTTGGGATAGATATCGGTGAGTGTTGGTCTTTTTGTCGAAATCACTGGTGAAATATACACCCGCAGATCTGACAATTTGTGAAACAACGACACGTTCAGCACCATTAATGATAAAAGTACCCACAGGTGTCATATACTGGAAATCACCCATGAATAGTTGTTTTTCAATAACGGTCCCTTGGATCACGTTTTCAAGTCTTACTGTAACAAATAAAGGTCTTGAATAACTGGTGTCACGAATTTTCGATTGCACGATGTCGTATTTCGGTTCTTCAAAACGGTGGTTAGTAAAGTACAGTTTGAAATCGCCATTATATGATTCGATCGGTGAGATGTCCTCAAATAATTTTGCTAACCCTTCATTCACAAACCAGTCGAATGATTTGGTCTGTAACTCGATCAAATCTGGCAATTCAATCTCATGACGCATTTTAGAGTAGTTGCGTCTAACTGCTTTCTTACCGTACTGCACTGTACGATATCCCATATAGCCACTCTCCTATCTTTTTTGGGGTAAAACGGTTATATATTTATATATAAGGCCCGTCTTTATGCATTTTACAATATTATCACATATATTAATATATGTCAATAACATTTAACAGATTTTTTTATTTCGAATGATGAAATACCCTTTATTTTTATCAACTATTTCAACCATTTGAAAGTGTTCTTTTAGAAACTTTAAACTCGATTCTGCACCTTGTTTTTTTTGTATAACAATCCATAATTCGCCTTGGTGATTGAGGTGTTCGTAACTCTCGATGTAAAGGTTAAATACGGTTTGTTTCCCAGCACGAATCGGCGGATTTAGTAAGATGATATCAAACGAACTGTTAATATCATTAAAACCATCGCTTAAAATAACGGTTGCGGAAACATCATTTTTTAATAAGTTTTGTTTCGCTAAGTCAACAGCTCTTGGGTTCACATCCGAGAGTGTTACCGATAGTTCAGGAAAGGTTTTTTTGACGATGGTCCCAATCGGACCGTACCCACAACCCAAGTCTAAAAATGATTTTGAACCTTCAAACGGTTTGAATAATTCCACCAAAGTTTTGGATCCAAAATCAAAATAGTTACGCGAAAATACGCCACTGTCAGTCAAAAAACGGAAAGTTTTTCCGTTCATTGACAAACTGTACTCGTGGATGTCGTGTTTTAAATCTGGATTGTTTTCAAAGTATTGTCCACTCATTCAATATCCTCAGTTGTAAAGCGAAAAACCAGAGTCATCCTCTGGTTTAAAAAGTTGGGTTAATTACTTAATTTCAACTTCTGCGCCGGCTGCAACTAGTTTTTCTTTAGCTGCTTGAGCGTCTTCTTTCTTCACTTTTTCTTTAACGATGCTGTTTGGAGTTTCAGTTAAAGTCTTCGCTTCAACGAGTCCAAGACCAGTTAATTCACGAACAACTTTGATAACTTCAAGTTTCTTAGCGCCGAAAGACTTAAGAACGACGTTGAATTCTGTTTGTTCTTCAACGACTGCTGCAGCTGCTGCTGGTGCTGCTGCGGAAACTGCTGTAGGGTCGATACCGAATGCTTCTTTTAATCCGTCAACTAATTCTTTGATTTCAAGAATTGACATTTCTTTTAATGCTTCGATGAAAGCTTGTTTTGTTAATTTTGCCATGATAATATTCTCCTTTATTAGTTTAGTGTTATGCGTTGGCTGTTTCTGGGTTTGCAATCATGTTTAAACCGACTGCTAATTCGCGTAGAGGCATTAACATACCTGCAGCGAGTTGGGTTAACAATGTTTCATAAGATGGTAATGTAGCAAGTGCATTTAAGTCCTTTAAGGATGCAGATTTGCCTTCGATGATACCAGCCTTCATGGAAACATGTTCATTTTTCTTTGCGAATTCGAAAATAACGCGCGCTGGTGCAACAACGTCATCGTTTGAGAAAGCGATTGCTTTAGCTCCAACGAAATGTTCTGCAAGTTCAGCGTGACCAGTTACTTCAACGGCACGACGCGCGATATTGTTTTTAAATACTTGTGCGTCGCAACCAGCTTTACGTAATTGGATACGTAAGTCAGTAAAGTCTTTTACAGATAGTCCGGCATAATCAAACGCAACGATCGTTTTTGCTTCTTGGATTCTGCCAACCAGTAATTCGACTTGACTCTTCTTGCGTTCTAAAATAGAACTGTTCATCTGGTTTCCTCCTTGTTTTTTTCTAAAAATAAACCCTCTTTGCCAAGACAAAAGAGGGTTAAAATACAACATTATATCCTCGGTAGGAAATTAAGCTCAATGGCACCTACTGTCTTTGGCGATATTAGATTTTTAAGTAATTATCCTCTTAATGATTCTTCATCAAGACGGATGCCAGGTCCCATTGTAGATGATACAGTGATGTTCTTCATGTATACACCCTTAACGGTCGTTGGTTTAATACGATTTAATACTTGATAAATTGTCTTTGCGTTATCTGCTAACTTTTCAGCACCGAATGATACTTTACCGATTGGCGCTTGAATGTTACCAACCTTATCAACACGGTACTCAATTTTACCATTCTTGATTTCTTTAACTGCCTTAGTTACGTCCAATGTAACTGTACCTGTCTTAGGGTTTGGCATAAGGCCTTTCGGACCCAATACTCTACCTAATTTACCAAGTTCAGCCATCATATCTGGTGTCGCAACCATGACATCGAATTCAAACCAGCCACCAGCTATTTGTTGAATCAATTGAGTGTCGCCTGCAAAATCTGCGCCAGCTGCAAGAGCTTCTTTAGCTTTTTCACCGCGTGCAATTACAACAACGCGTTGGGTTTTTCCGGTTCCATGAGGTAAAACGATCGCTCCACGTAGATTTTGTTCAGCCTTACGTGGGTCAATGTTTAAGCGAAAAGCAATTTCGACAGTTGCATCAAACTTAGTAGTTGATGTTTTACCAACCAAATCGAACGCCTCAGCTACTGCATATTTCTTAGTTTTGTCAACTAACTTCGCAGCTTCGACGTATTTTTTTCCTCTCTTCATATGGTTTCCTCCTAAAATGTGGTCTAGCGGGATATCCTCCCACAATTTAGATGATGATATCTAAATTATTTTGGTACTGCCACCGAATTAGTCTTCGATGGTAACGCCCATTTGTCTTGCAGTTCCTTCAAGAATCTTCATTGCTGCTTCAACTGTGTAGGCATTCAAATCTGGCATCTTCAATGTTGCTAATTCTTTCAACTTATCACGTTTAATCGAACCAACTTTTTGTTTTAATGCATTTTTAGAGCCGCTTTGAATATTTGCTGCTTTCTTGATTAAGTCGCTTGCTGGTGGTGTTTTTGTTACAAATGTAAATGAACGATCATCAAATACTGAAATCACTACCGGAATAACATAACCGACTTTGTCTTTCGTTGCTTCGTTGAATTGGGTGCAGAATTGAGGAATATTAACCCCTGCTTGACCAAGTGCTGGTCCTACTGGTGGGGCTGGATTCGCCTTACCTGCTGCAATTTGCAATTTGACAACTTTGACTACTTTTTTAGCCATGTGACACAACCTCCTTTATCCTATGAGTATGTGGTCAGCGGATTTGCTTTTGCAATCCTTCCACTACGGTGTATCCATACACGCCTTGTTATTTTATCATTACATAGTAATAATGTCAACCGAAAATGAAAACTAATTTGCGAGTGACTCTAGTTTATGTAAAAATGCTTCTACTAAAGTGGCTTGTTCAGGGTATTTCTTGTCTTTCAAATGATAACTGAACGCCACGTACCTATCGTCTTTAAAGGTGATTTTAAGGTAACGATCTTTGAAGTTGTATTTACCCATTTCAATCTCTTTGATTTCACTATAAGCAAATGCATATTTTTGATGCTCGTAAGTCAATTGGATGAGTCCTTCGAATGTATAAATTGTGAATGTATCTAAATCAAACGTCAATAACGCCTCAGGAAATCCTGGAATAATCAAACCATCGTTGGGTAAAACACCGATGCGCATCGGTTTTAATCCTTGGAGTTCTTCATATGTTTTGAGTAAATCAATCATAGCCAGTGTCTTCATATAGCTCCTTCAAGCAAATCGCTTTTTATTTCGAATTCGAAATGATATAGTATAACCATCAGAGGTGATAGATTATGAGTAAATACCATATCGGAGACGCGATTCATCCTGTATCGCTGTCATTAAAAATTCGTAATGTCGATAAATCTAAATTTTTTTATACTGAAATCTTAGGCTTTTCAGTCTACGAAGAGACCGATAACCACATTTATTATACCATTAATGGTAAGGATATTATTTTGAAGACGTTGATTGATTTAAACGCTTCACCAAGACAGCCCGTTCAAGGGTTATATCATGTCGCTTATTTATTACCGAACAAACAAGCCCTTGCTCAGTTGGTGTACCATATCGCGAAAAACAAATACCCGATTACCGGTGGTGCGAATCATGGGATATCGGACGCGCTTTATTTAGATGACCCGGATGGTAATGGCATTGAATTATATGTGGATACCGACCCTACCTATTGGAAAGACATCGATACCCATCCAGAAAAGATTGAAAACCAACCTTTTGATTATGATTATTACCTTCGTGCGAATCCAACACAGTTTAATAAGATAGATCCAAAAACCATACTCGGACACATGCACCAACATACCATGAATTTAAAAAAGAGTTCTGAATTTTACCAAAAAGTATTTGGCTATGATTTGATCTTAAATGTCCATAGTGCACACTTTTTATCTTCAAAACAATACCACCACCATCTGGCTTTAAATACCTGGGCTAAACCCATCCAAGCCAGGGCAGATTCTGTTGGCTTGGTGGATGTGACTTATGCGGTAGGAACCGATGAAAATCTAGAGAATATCATTCAAGGTTTAACCGCTTTGAACGTACCGTATGTCTACAATTCAGGTGTCATTAATACCCAAGATCCTGATGGTGTCATATTAAATATAAAAAAGTGAGTCTGCGAGGACTCACTTTTGATTTTCGACTTGATCGAATGATAACTCTGTTGGGGTACCACGACCGAAAATTTCAATGGAAATGGTGACGGTTTCTTTGTCGTTGTCAAAGGAAACCACCTGACCGGATTGGCCTGTAAATGGACCTGCAATGATGTTGACAGTAGACCCAATTGGGTGTTTGAATGTTGGCTTTTCAATGATGCCCACCTTAAGTAGGATGGCATTGATTTCATCTTGTGGGAGTGGTACTGGTTTGGTACGACCACCAGAAGACCCTAAGAAGCCTGTTACTTTTGGTGTATTACGAATGACGTGCCAAGAATCGTCTGTGATGATCATTTCAACAAAGACATACCCTGGAAACATCTTTCTAACTTTCTCTTTTGGATTGCCATTCTTATCTTTTTCAATATAAGTTTCTTCAGGCAAAACCACTCTAAAAATTAGGTTTTGCATCCCCATCGATTCGATACGACGCTCAAGGTCTTCCTTGACAGACGATTCGTAACCGGAATAGGTTTGCACGATATACCAGCGACGCGGATCTACCATTAGAATAAGTTCCCTGTAATATTAGCGATGAGTAAGTCGAAGCCGAAGAACAGCGCTGCGAAGAAAATAACGAAAATGAGTACACGTACGCTCGCATCTAAATAGACTGCCCAAGTTGGCCAAGACATTTTCTTCAATTCTGGTACAGCTGGTACGAAGAATGGATAGATGACGAGTAACAAACCAATGATGGAAATACCCAATAAAATACCTGCAAATAAATTAGGATAGTCTGAAATCAGTGGGATTGGACCATCTTCTGTGGTTAAAATACCACTTAAAATCATAATGGATAATGCTAGGGATAAAGACGCTAGAATACCAAGTAGTAAATTTTCCCATCTGTACTCAGTGGTCAATACTTCAATTAACTTACTCTTTTGTTCTGTAGCTTTTTGTTTGACTGCCATAATAATAGCCTCCTATTTACTTTCTTTATGTAGGGTATGTTTGTTACACTTCACACAAAACTTCTTGATTTCAAGACGTTCTTTTTGAACGGCTTTATTCTTGGTCGTTTGGTAATTACGACTTAAACATTCCTCACAAATTAAAATCACTTTTTCTCGCATAAAAAAACCACCTCTGTGGTTAGTGCACATGTATTTTAACATGACACATCACCTTAGTCAATATATTATACACCATTTAGGGTGTTTGTGTTAGCTTTTTCTTAATCCGATAAATAGCGTTATAAACTTGCTTTGGGTCAAGTTGATACGTTCTCGCAATCGAGGGAATCTTTTGGTTTTCTCTAAAATAGGCGTCATAGATCGCCTCTTCTAGAGCGGATTTGAACACTTGTTTTTGGTAATGTTCGGGTGGGGTTTCTTCAACACAAATTGGCATATATTTGGCTTCATTGACCAAATGATCCATCTCTTGATGATACCTTTTCCGTTTTTGATTCAAATTGATGAATTTGCGTTCTAAGACGGTTTCGAAATACCGCATGAACGTTTTATTATACGTGTCTTTGAATGACATGATTGCCTTATGCAGGCTAATCAAGCCTTCTTGATAAAAATCATCCCGTTCACTATCAAAGATATAGAACTGGCTGATTTTCTTGTGTATGAACTTGTCGTATTTAGTAAACAGTATGTCTAAAGCCATCATGTCCTGTTGATCTTGAACCATATAAATTAGTTCATAATCATTATAGGCTTTGTATGACATGTATCCTCCTAAAGTTCTGCAAGCTTATATAATATCAGTGCCGCGGCAACACTGGCATTTAATGAGTTTACCTTTCCAATCATCGGGATGGTGACCAAGTAATCACAAGACTGTTTCACAAGTCTTGAAATACCTTCACCTTCATTTCCAATCACCACCGCTACTGAAGTAGAGGTGTCGATATCCTTATATGTCTTATCCGCCACCATGTCTGTACCAACGACCCAAAAACCGTGTTGTTTGAGTTTTTCAATGGTTTGAGTGAGGTTGGTCACTTGGATGAGGGTGGTGTATTCTAACGCGCCAACGGCGGTTTTCGCTACTGTTCCTGTGATGTCAACACTACGATTCTTCGGAAGAATCACGGCATCGATTTTGGTTGCTTCTACACTTCTTAAAATCGCACCTAAATTGTGTGGGTCTTCGATTTGGTCTAGAATCAATACTTTTTTCTTTAAACCATCGAATAGCACATTCAAATCGGCGTATTCATAAGGTTTGACATCCGCCACGATCCCTTGATGGTTTTGATTGTCGGTTTTTTCGTTTAGTTGATGTTTGGATACCAACTGGTACTTGATTTGGTGCTCATTGAGAAATGGTACCCATTTAAAATCTGTTTTCTTTTCATCGAGCCATACTTGGTAGACGGGTCTTTTAGCAAGAATCGCTTCTTTTACTGTGTTTTTACCGTAAATGATCATTATATATATACCCCCTCGACCAAATTTTTACTTTAAATGCTGGATAATTTCATCAAGACAAATTTAATGGCTTTTGAAATGTACCCTGGAATATTGGCGATGATACCCATCGCAGGATAAGCGGTTTGAACTAACACAATCAACAACAAGATGTGTTCTACAGGTAATCTTGGTACCAAGGCCCCAGTAGAGGATGAATAATAATCTCTAAAGAATGAGTTAAACTCAAAGAAATCTGGTGCAAATATGGTGGCAGCAATGAACGCTGTAAACATCACTACGAAGAGCGACGTTCGAACCGCATTCATCGGTCTAAGCACACGCAATAATACCATCATCGCTGTAAATGTCGCAGAAATGACAATTAAAGTGGATGATTGGGTTTTATCAATTTGTAAAATTGGGGTTAAAGCAAATATGATCAAAACGTTAATGACAACTACCAATGCACCCGGCAACGCACGTTTTAAAACGTTGAGTAAGAAACGTCCCTTGACTTGATTGGTGTTGGGTTCAAGCGCTAGGAAGAACGATGGTAACCCGATGACTAAGAAGTCAATCATCGACAACTGTGAAGGGGTGATTGGATAAATACCTCTAGACAATATCGCAACCATCGATAACATGAATGAGAAAATGGTTTTGGTTAAGAATAGAATGGCAACCCTTTGAACGTTGTTGATGACCCTACGGCCTTCATTTACAACCTTAGGCATCGATGAGAAATTGGAGTCCATCAAGACTAAGTGAGAAACGTTACGCGCCGCTTCACTACCAGAAGCCATCGCGATGGATGTATCCGCTTCTTTTAACGCTAAAATATCATTGACACCATCGCCTGTCATCGCGACGGTTCTGCCGCTTCGTTTCAAGGATTCGATGAGCAGTTTTTTCTGAGAAGGTGAAACACGGCCAAATACGGTATATTTATCAGCGAAGCGGATGACATCTTTGTCCGATACCCCTTCAAGACTGATGAATTTATCGGCGTCGGTGATCCCTGCACGTTTGGATATGTGTGCCACGGTCATTGGGTTGTCCCCAGAGATGACCTTGACATCCACGTTGTGGGTTTTAAAATACTCAATCGTTAGAATCGCATCCGGACGGATGGTATCTTCGATGACCACCAAACCAATCGCTTTGATGTCTGCTGGCAATTTATCGCCATCGATTGACTGCGCAGAGTGGGCAATCGCGATGACGCGGTAACCTTCTTTGGCATTCTTTTCAACATCGGCAGCCACTTCTAAGTAAGCGTCTTTTTTCAAGACAAACTCAGGTGCGCCTAAAGCGAATGTACCATACTTTTCAAATTCTACCGCGGACAGTTTTCTCGCACTTGAAAATGGAATGATGGCCTTGGTTTTAATGCGTTTGGTCGTCCCAAATTTTTGTTCCAAAGCTTCAGAGGTTAAATTCTTTTCTTCGAGTGATGCCATCATCGTTGGGATGGCTTTTTTTATTGGTAACCCCGATGGGTTGACATATTCAATGACGTTTTTAACTGCCATTGTCCCATCTGTGATTGTACCTGTTTTGTCTAGGCACAAAGTATCGATACGCGCCAACATCTCAATACAGTAGAGTTCTTGAACCAGGGTATTGTTTTGAGCAAGTCTGAGCACCCCAACCGCCAATGTGACAGAGGTGAGCAGGAATAATCCGGATGGAATCATCCCGATGACCGCGCCAGCGACGCCTCGAACAGCATCATTATAAGCTGCACCCCCATGGAGTTGCATATAGAATAAAGTCCCACCAATTGGGATGATTAAAAACCCAACGGTACGGATGATGTTTCTTAATGATTTTAATAAATCCGATTTTGGTTTACGGTATTTCTTGGCTTGTTTAGCTAGGTTTTCTATATAAGATTCTTTACCTATTTTGGTCACTTGGGCAATACAATGCCCTGAAACCACAAACGACCCAGAAAATAAATCGTCACCTACTTTTTTAACAATCGGATCAGACTCCCCGGTTAACAAAGATTCATTGACTTCGATTTGTCCTTCTCTAACCACAGAGTCAGCACTGATTTGTTTGCCTGTGGTGAGATTCATCAAATCGTCGATGACCAAGTCGGAAATCATGATTTCTTGTTCTTCGCCATCGCGTAAAACCACACCTGTCGGTGCGGACAATAACGATAATTTATCGATGGTTTTCTTCGCTCTAATTTCTTGGAAAATACCAATACCCACGTTTAAAGATACAATCACAATGAAAAACAGGTCCTTAAAAGCACCGACCGTGATGAGCCATGTCGCAATCCCAATATTCATGAGGTTGAATAACGTCATGATGTTGGAGATGATGATTGAAGGCACGGTTTTTGTCGACCCTGAGGATACTTTGTTGGATAATCCAGCCAAAATCCTTTCTTCGACTTGTTGGTAAGTTAACCCCTGTTCAATTTCAGGGTTCACTCTAACCACTTCAACGACATTTCTCAATTCTTTTTTGGTTTTCTTTCTTGGTTTAATGTCTTCCAATGGAATCACACCTTTTCTGATAAGATTTGAATGGCTTGGTCTATCAATTGATCACAACGATGGATATCTGTTAAGTATAAATACCCCATCATTGACTCGAACCCTGTCGATTTATGGTATGTAGCCATATCGATATTTTTACGACCTGGGCCAGACGCGTTACGACCTTTTTTAAAATAGTTGATTTCTGTTTCTGTCAATAGATTTCTTTCGATGAAAGTATCCATCAAGTTGGCTTGAACTGCCCCTGCGGTATATTTAATGGCTGATTTATGTAATTCATTCACTTTGGTGATACCCAAAGACAACAAATACTTTCGGATACGTAATTCATAATACGCATCACCGATGTACGCTAAAGCAACCCCATTGATCAAATGTGCTTCCATTATAGTAATCCCAAATCCACAAGTTCCATACGGATACGGTCGGCATCACTGTAACGTTTTTCTGCACGCGCTTGTTGCCACGCTTGGTAGCGTTCAATTTGCTCATCAGATAATGGCAATAAGTCCATCTTAATGCCTAAAACGGATAAGATCAGTGTGATGGTATGGTAATGGCGGGCGATTTCTTTGATGTCCTTAGAGCGGTTCATTGACTTAAGTGCTTCATACACAACCGTCATGACGTTTGAAATATTGAAATCATCATCCATCGCCTGTCTGAATTTCTCTAAAGCATCCAAATTCACTTCAACGGTGGAATACCTTTGGATGGAAATATCGACAAAGGCTTGTTTCATCGCACGTTTGATGCGTTGCCATTCGTTGTCGAATTGCTTCATCAAATCATCCGAGTAATTGATGGGTTGACGGTAATGGTGGGATAACAATAAGAGTCGATAGGACTGGTACTCATAATTTTCAAGTAGGTCTTTGACTAAGATGATATTTCCAATCGATTTACTCATTTTTTCACTACCAAAATCCAGACGTCCAACGTGCATCCAAGTGTTGGCCAATTCGTGATTGTCATGGGCGCAACTTTGTGCCATTTCATTTTCGTGGTGTGGGAATTTTAAATCCGAGCCACCCCCATGGATATCTATTTTATGGTTAAAAATCGAATGGTTCATGACCGCACATTCGGTGTGCCAGCCGGGTCTGCCTTTTCCCCATGGCGAATCAAAAGCGATTCCAACCTGGGTTTGTTTCCATAAGGTAAAATCAAACGGGGTTTCTTTTTGTTGATCGACATCGATTCTCGCCCCAACATTGAGGTTTTCAAGAACTTGTTTCGATAAAGCGCCATAATTACCAATTTTTTGGACTCTAAAATAGACCGAGTCACCTTGGTGATATGCATACCCTTTTTCGATCAAATCATTGATGTAAAAAATCATATCCGTGATGTAGTTGGTTGCTTTAGGCATCAAATCTGGTAGATCACTACCCAGTGCCAACGTGTCTTTGATGAACGCTTCTGTGAAGGTTTGTGTCAAGACTTTTTCATCGATATTCAGCTTTTGTGCTTCATCGATGATTTTATCATCCACATCGGTTATGTTTGAAACATAAGTCACCTTATAGCCAAGGTATTTGAAATAACGTTTAACAACATCGAAAAAAACAACTGGTCTAGCGTTGCCGATATGAATATAGTTGTATACAGTAGGTCCGCACACATATATTGAGATTTCATTGGGTTTTTCAGGGGTAAAGAGTTCTTCTTTTCCTGATAAGGAATTAAAAATATTCAAGGTTTCACCTCATTAGATAAATTATAGTTGAAATTGTATATAAATACAAGCATAGACCCTTATAAATCATTAGACAATCCCTTTATATAGGGATTACCTAACGGAAGCAATCGTCCTCAATTGTTGGAGTATTTCGACCATCGCCCACGTATCTTGTTTACAATATTCGAGCATGTCTTTTTTCACTCTTTCCTTCGTTGCTGGGTCATATAATGGCAATTGGGCATACTGAACAATCGCGTCATTCCCGTTAGCGACTGGCATCCCTTTGTAGGTTAGATTTGAGAATAATGGGAGGACTTTCTTAATCGAATACGACCCATTTAAATCGTTATGATAATAATTGATTTTTTTCGCTTCTTCTTCATCGTACCCAAGGTTCTTGTATAATTTCGTGTTGCCTTTAACGATGTCCATCAAGTCAAATAAGCGGTCCGCGATATCGATGAGTCTATCCTTATAAGCAGGAAATAGCCTAGCTAACTCGTGTATACGGGTTTTCTCAAAAGCGATGTTATAGACCAATACCGACCCACCATCGGGTTTAATGACGTCGATCATCTTTTGTATTAAAGCCTCTCGATGGTCGCTGTGGTCGGTCGCTAAAAATGCATAATTATCGAGATCCTTATCACAGACATTGGGCTTGTGTTCTACATGGATGGAAAACTGAAATAGAGATTGCATATAAGGCCCTTCGCCTTTAAATCGAGGCAATGGACATGGGAAGGATTCGAAGTCTAGATGGTAAATGGGGTACCTTAACTCTAAGATCCCTTCACGGATTTTTCGATGGTTGTAATAAGGGATTTGGTCTTCGATGACGCGTCTTTGAATGATGTTATTTTCGCGTTTTAGCCAAGATTCTGGGATGTCTAAGGCATTCACAATCCCTGCGTTGATCAAGTCATATCGGTCTTTTTTTTCACCATATTCATCGGTGAATCCATTGTGGTTATTGAGGTAGGTGAGGATGCTGTTTTTTTCTGGGACTTTGGACCAACAGATGTCGAAAAACTGACATTGTTTACGGTCTTTTCTTTGACAATGTTTGCCTAAATCTACAGGGTTTGCATTCATATGGTTTAAATAGGCTATGACTTTTTCCATGTCTGCTTCAATAATCGGCATGTAACGTTCGGTGATCGATGTGAAATCAACCATCACCATGATGTCTGTCCCATAGACAGGTTGATTGTTTTCATCGTACTTGCCATCGAATATATAGTCTTTATTCAGAACGGCTAAATAATAGCCTTGTTTACCAGATGGTGCGTCTTTACTATGTTCGATGATGTATCTTTGAAATGCAAGGTCATAGACATATCTGCCTTCATCCGAATATCGATCAAATAGTTTTTGAAGTTTCTTTTCGTATTTGTCATCTGTTGGGAATCCCAAATCCTTGGTGAGCATCAAAATGCCCTCAGGTGAAAAGGCGAACATGGATTCCTTGTCGTGGGTCATGTCTAAATATTTGCGTGAGGTGGTCGCTTTGGTTTCGAAGACTTTAAACCCATCTTCTTGTTGTAAGAAACCGTCTAAGAAGCAATAAAAATGATACCCATCTTTTTCCATTTCAAAACGTTTTTGCTTATAAGTGTCTAGCATATTGAATTGGAATGACCCACGGAATTGGTTTCTAACCGCTTTGGCTGTTAAACCTTCAATGGCGTTGTAATAAGTCATCATGACATTGAGTTGTTTGTCATCCTTCACGATGAGGTCTTCATCACCTTCATACATGTCATTTAATAACTCATCGCGTTTGATGGTGTTTTCTGCTGTCATCAGATCATCCATATCCTCAGAAAATGTGACAATCGCTTCACCTTTTTTACGATAAATCTCTTCGAGTGCACCATAACGGCTACAACGGATGATGTTGGTAAAACCAGTTTTCGAAATTTTCATAAAGAATCACCTCTTTGATGTCATTATACTTCATTGTTTTTTTTATGCAAGTCATGAAATATATAAAACTATTTATATATTTTTATAGCCCTATATGATTCCAAAAAAAATGTTACGATTATAGGTCGTAACATTTGTATGTATTATTCGTTGAAAATTAAAGTTTCTAAAATATATGTGCTTGTGAAATACGTTTGTAGGGATTCAAAAGTAACGACTTCAACCGCACTTCCTGCTGCAGTTAATATATCGCCATTCACAATAACAACTCTTCCATGGGAAGCCATTATACCACTGATTCTAAAATCTACATTTCCTACTGTTGCGGCTTTATTTGGATTCATATTGCCCACTACAACTGATGCTTGTAACGTACCTGTCGTTCCTGGATAGATTAGAATCGATGCGCCAATGTAAACTGCTTTGTCTAAACGTTCGCCGCCCAGTTGGATACCAGCCAAGCCGCCAACAAAGATCTTTTCAAAAGATATGATGGTCACTTCAGTGGCACTACCCACGGTGATTTCAACGTCTGCGTAAGCATTGATGACTGAGGATGTGGTGAAGCCTACCAAGCCGCCAACCGATAGTTCATCGTCTGAACGGTTATTTGTGGATGTGTTAGAAACACGGGTGATTAGAATTTCACCATTTGCGTAAACGCTGTTGACATTGGTGCCAATCGAGGTACCCAATAGACCACCGACATACACGCCTTGTGCGGTGTCGTTGGTGGTGGTTGTGGTTACATTGACATCCACTTCGATATCGACATTCGCGTTCGCGTTGGTCACTGAGGATCCACTGAGTCCAACGTTTTCAATTTTTCCGATGAGTCCACCAACGTTTGTAACGTCCATCGATGAAACCAAGATTGAACCGGATGCGCTCGCCTCAGTTACTTGAGTCGCTTGGGCTCTACCTACCAATAGCCCCACATGAGGTTCTGTACGACCCGTGATGGCTAAGTTTAAATCGACATTTTCAATGGTGATATTGGTCAATCTTCCCCCGGTCTCAGATAGCCCAGTGATGCCGCCAATATAGATTTGTCCCGTTCTTGAGAACTCAGCAGCGATGCTGGAATTTTTCAAAGTAACATTTTCAATCAACCCTGCGTTTTTACCAGCGATGATGCCAATATTTTGTGTGCTTGTTTTAAAGTCAATCGTGACATTTTCAACCGTTAAATTCTTAATCGTACCACGGTTATACCCAAAGAGTCCAATATAAGTGGTGGTTAAGTCCATCTTCATATTTTTAATGGTCTTATTATTACCATCAAAATTACCTGCGAATTGTTTCGAACCAAATGGGTTTTGGAAGGATGCACCTTCAAAATCCAAATCATTTTCTAAACGATAGAACGCTGTTAAATCGTTTGGAATGTTAAGAAAATCTTGAATGGTTGAAATGAGTTTTGGTTCGGTTGCGCTGCCACCTTCTGTGGTTGTGGTTGCTTCACCGGAGGCCATTTTGTGGGCTTTTCCACCATAGGTTGCGAAGACATTGAATGTGTATTTATAACCAACGGATAAGCCTTCAAAAATGATCGATGTCACTTCGTTGGCATAGGTCGGTGCTTTACGTGTAACTTCATTACCTAAGTAATAAAGCACAACGACGATGCCATCTTCTGTGATTTCTTCTTTAGGGTCTTCCACATCGAATTCCATATAAATGGTGGTTCTTGCGGGGGTCACATTTTTAATCGAAATTTTAACATCCGATTTTGCATTACAACCTGCAAGGATAAAGAGTGTTAACACAAATGCGATGATTGTTAGGACTTTTTTCATGCTTTATTCTCCAATATTTCTATAGTTTTATTGATACGGCTGATTGCGACTTCTTTGCCTAATAACGACAAGGATTTTGGTAAATCAGGGCCGTGCATCGCGCCGGTGGTTGCGATACGACATGGCATGAATAAGGATTTACCTTTGACATTCAATCGTTTGCCTACATCTTTGATCGATTCTTTGATGTCATCTGCATTGAAATTACTCATCGTAAGTTGTTTCTTAAACGCTTTGATGACTTGTAATGTATCTTCGGATTTTAAGAACTCCAAAGCTTCAGGTTCAATTTCAAATGACCCATGGAAGAATGCGTGATGTAGTTCGACGATTTGTGCACCGTAAGCCGTTCTCTCATGTAATAGACTGCATAAATCAGCGACCCAAACCGGATTGCTGACATCGATGCCTGCTTTTTCGAGGTGTGGTTTGCATAGTTCAACGAATGCTTCAGGAGACATTTTCTTGACATATTCTTTGTTGATATACGCAAGTTTAACCACGTCAAACATCGCTGGCGCTTTGGATAAACGTGATGAATCAAAGTGATTGATGATATCTTCTTTGGATAAAATTTCTTGGTTGACAGCAGGGCTCCATCCCAACAAAGCAATGAAGTTGAGCATCGCTTCAGGTAAGTAACCTAATTCGCGGTATTGTGAGATGAACTGAACAATCGATTGGTCACGTTTGGACAGTTTCTTTTTCTTTTCATTGACGATGATGGTCATGTGTCCAAACATCGGAATGTCCCAACCAAAGGCTTCATACACCATCATTTGCTTCGGTGTATTGGTGATGTGTTCTTCCCCTCTTAAAATGTGGGTAATTTTCATAAAATGGTCGTCGATGACCACAGCGAAATTGTAGGTTGGGATGCCGTTGTCTTTGATCATTATCCAGTCTTCAACTTCTTTGGATTGAAATCTAAGGGTGCCTCTAACCATGTCATTGAAGACATACTCTTTATCGGCCGGTACTTTGAAGCGGATGGCATACTTATTTGAACCTTCTTTGTATTCCTTATACGCCATGCCCATGTCTAATAGTTTTTCTGCATACTCTTTATATAAATCCAAACGTTCCAATTGTCTATAAGGGCCATAAGGACCTCCCTTATCTGGGGATTCATCCCAATCTAGACCCAACCATCTGAGGTTATCTAGCTGTGAAGCTTCACCACCGATGACATTTCTTTTAACGTCGGTATCTTCAATTCGAATTAAAAAATCGCCCCCGCGGCTTCTCGCAAACAAATAGTTGAAAATCGCTGTTCTGGCGTTACCTATGTGTAATAGCCCGGTAGGACTTGGTGCGTATCTAACACGTACTTTATTCATACAAAAACCCTCTTTCGCATATATCATTATACGATATATGGTGTTTTCTTACAAGAAAAAAAAAGGCAATCCGAAGATTGCCCATAAAAATTAACGTTTTGAGAATTGTGATGCTCTACGAGCTTTCTTAAGACCGTATTTTTTACGTTCTTTAGCACGTGGGTCTCTGGTGACTAATCCAGCAGGTTTTAAGGTTGCTCTTAAGTCAGGATTGACTTCCATCAATGCTCTAGTGATGCCGTGACGAATCGCACCAGCTTGGCCGGTTAAACCGCCGCCATATACGTTGACAGAAACGTCGAAACGACCTTCTGATTCGGTAATTGCTAATGGTTGTAAAACGTCTAAACGGGTTGCTGCTGAAGGAATATATTCTTCAAATGGTCTGTCATTGATGACAAATTTACCAGTACCACTTGTAAGGATAACTCTTGCTACAGAACTCTTACGACGTCCTGTGCCTAAATATTGAACAGCTTTTGCCATGATTATAATACCTCCAACTTAACTGGTTTTTGGGCAATGTGCGGATGTTCGCTACCAGCATAAACGTATAATTTCTTAAACATTACGCTACCTAAACGGTTGTGTGGCAACATACCTTCTACTGCTTTTTCTACCATTCTGGTTGGGAACTTAGCCATAACATCTTTAGCCATAGTTGTCTTTAAGCTACCAGCATAATCACTGTGTGAATAATAGACTTTACCAGTCCATTTCTTCCCTGTTAATTGAATTTTTTCAGCATTAATAACGATAACATTATCGCCAGTATCTACGTGAGGAGCGTAGTATGGGTTATTCTTACCTTTTAAAATTGCTGCCACTTGAGTCGCTAAACGTCCAAGTGTTGCGCCATCTGCGTCGATCACATACCATTTTCTTTGGATGTTCGCCGGATTTGGCATAATTGTTGTTTTCATCATTGTAATTCTCCTCCTTATTGTGGTTGTAATAAGGGCTATTTTGGGCTTTTTTAAAACGTACCGTATAAATCTTACTATAAGTATAGGTGTTTGTCAACCATAATATGAAGTAAATTCAACTGCACTGTTTTGATTCAAAATAACACCACTTATACGATGGTTTTTCTTGCAAAGTTGCCTTGAATGGTTTTCACTGGCTGTGTAATCATGAAGGCTTTTGGATCAAAATCTTTAACGAGTTTGCGAATTTGTGTGAGTTCATACGATGAAATCACGACGATGACCATGGTTTTTTCTTTATGTGAATATGCGCCTTCCACCTTCGCTAAAGTCACACCGCGATACACCTTTTCAAGGATCAATTGGGTGAGTTGTGCTGGGGATTCGGTGATGATTTCAACTTTCATAAAGTTATATGCCGTATGTAATTTATCTGTAACCATGGTTGAAACAATGATACGAATGATGGTATATGCTGCGACGCTTGCACTACCAAATACAATCGCACCAAACAACGCAATCGCTACGTTTAGCACCAACGAGATGAATCCGACGGATGTGCCGTGACGGAGCGAATAATATTGTGCGACGATGTCAAGGCCACCAGTCGATGTGCCATATTTTAGTGCGCCACCAACACCGACACCCACGAGTAAACCGCCCATGACGGCTAAGACAAAGGTATCATCGATGCCCATATCTACAACCGGGATGAAACCTAAAATGGTGGATTGAATGACGACCGATATGATGGAATAAATGGTGAATCGTTTAGAGACACCAAACCAGCCCAAGATGAGGATTGGGATGTTTCCAACCATAATGAATATCCCTAAGAAACTGTTGCCTAAATTCAAGCCGAATTCACTGTTTAAAATGTTTCGGGTTAACTGACCAATCCCTGGGATACCCCCTGTATAAAGCGGTTCTGCTGCGGCTTCAAGAAACCAGCTGACACCAATACCATACACGATGGTAAACAGTGTCACAGCGAACAGCGCGCGTAATTCAAGAAATAGTTTTTCATTATTCTTAAATAGATTGCCCATGTTTATCCTTTTAAGATTTCTTCAAGTTTTTCCTGAGGATTATAACGTTCAAATAATACCACAGGTGCATTGAGTTGTGTGCCATCTTCGAAACCACCAAACGTGGTAATCGAATCGAATGTATTTTTCGTTGTATTGATTTGACGCAAGATTTCATTGGCTGTATCTGGAATGAATGCACGTAGTACCACCGCAGTGATGCGGATGGTTTCTAAGAGTTCATACAATACGCCATCGAGTTCGGCTTGAGCTGTTTCGTCTTTGAATAGTTTCCAAGGCTCAGTGACATCGATGAATTTATTGGCTTGTCTCAATACCTTCATAATTTCTTCAATGGCGTCAGCGACACGGTATTCGTCCATCTTTAAACGCACTTGTTCTAAAAGTGTCGAGGTTGCTTCAACCAATGAAATTTCATATGTTTTTTGGGTGTTGGCTTTCTTTACTAGACCACCACGGTATTTGTTTGCCATACCGATGGTGCGGTTCACAAGGTTACCCAACGTGTTGGCTAAATCCGTGTTGTTTCTTTCGATCAATAATTCATACGTGAGATTACCATCCGCTGCGAAAGGAATCTCGTGTAGAACATAATATCTCAACGTATCTTTTTTGAAGTATTTCAAGATATCATCGACATACATCGTATTACCTAAGGACTTACTCATTTTCGACTTGTCGATTAAAACCCAAGGGTGACCAAACACGGTCTTAGGTAATTCTAACCCTAAAGCCATCAACATGATTGGCCAATAAATCGTGTGGAATCTTAAGATGTCTTTACCGATCAAATGGATGTCAGCTGGCCAGTATTTTTTGAACTTTTCAGAAGGTGTCAATGACGCATCCAAGTCCAACCCACTGATGTAGTTGGTTAAAGCGTCTATCCACACATATATGACGTGTTTAGGGTCGAATGTAGGGATGCCCCACTTGAAGGAGGTTCTCGATACAGACAAATCTTGAAGTGGTTCGCTCAAGAAATTGTTCAACATTTCATTCTTTCTAGATTCTGGTGCGATGAATTCTGGGTGATTTTGGATGTGTTCAATGAGTCTCGGTTGGTATTTTTTTAAATCGAAAAAGAAGGTTTCTTCTTCGGTCCATACCAAGGTGTCCCCATTTGGACCTTTACCATCAACGATGTCTTTTTCAGCGATGAAGGATTCTTCTGAAACACTGTACCATCCAGCATATTTACCTAAATAGATGTCGCCTTGATCATAGAGTTTCTTGAAGATGGCTTGTACCACTTGGCGATGGTTTTCGTCTGTGGTGCGGATGAAATGGTCATACTCTACACCGACAGCGGCGTAAATGCGTTTAATTTCATTCGAAATGAGGTCGGTATACGCTTGTGGTTCCATACCTTTACCTGCGGCACGTGATTCGATTTTTTGACCGTGTTCATCGGTCCCAGTTTGGAAATAGACGTCATAGCCGTCCAAGCGCTTAAAGCGTGCAATTGCATCCGCTAGTATGGCTTCATACACGTTGCCAACGTGCGGAATCGCAGAAGCATACGCGATGGCTGTTGAAATATAAAATGGTTTTTTCATCTTCTTTTACCTCCATTTTTTCGTAAAAAAATCGCCCTTAAAAACGCTAAGGACGAAAAGATCGCGGTACCACCTTAGTTCTATGGTTGCCCATAGCCCTCAAACACTTAACGCGTGCTTACGGTTTGATCTACCTATCGATCAAACGGCTCCGAAGTCATCTTCTTTTTGTGTTCTGTTTGTTTGCACCAACCACAAACTCTCTAGCTTAAAACCACAACCGTACTCTCTTCATCCAAGCCTGTAACCCTATTATATATAATAACCTGCATAAAAACAACTCATTTATGCAGGCATTTTTGATTCGATTGTAAAGTTGATTTTTGTAGAAAAATCCACAGGTATGCAACTATTTTTTGATGCCACCCGCTTGAATGACTTGTTGATAAATCTCATTTTTATGGACACCCAGTTCACTCGCAACTTTCTTGATGGCTTCCTTCTCTGAGTAACCCAAAGCGATATATTCTTTCACATCCGATACGACATCACCACTCGATGTGGCTTGGTCCAATTTCCCAGAAACGAGTATGACAAACTCACCTTTTTCATGAATTTCGCTACCCATTAAAGTGCTGATGTCCCCTTCATAAAATGTTTCAAATTGCTTGGTCAATTCTTTGGCTAAGACGACATTTCGGTTGCCTAAGACAGTCAACATGTCTGTGAGTGTGGTTTTCACACGATCCCCGCGTTCATAAAATACAAGCGTATGTGGCAGCCCTGAGAGCTTATTCAATTCTTGTTGTCGTTTGGAAATGGTGCGATCGAGAAAACCATAAAATGTGAAGGGTTGAGGTATCAATCCTGAAGCGACCAATGCAGCCAAAACAGCGCTTGCTCCTGGAATCGGAACCACAGGAAAATGATCTTTAACGAGCAAGACCAAATCAAACCCAGGGTCAGAAATGGCAGGTGTACCAGCATCGGTGACTAATCCCACAGAATCGCCATTTTCTAGATGTCTTAAAACTTCTAGGGCTGCACTTTTCTTGTTGTGCTCATGGTAACTTTTGACGGGTTTGGATATCTCATAATGAGACAGTAATTTGAGTGTATTACGGGTGTCTTCAGCAAAAATCACTTGAACCGTTTTTAGCGTTTCAAGTGCTCTGAGTGTGATGTCTTTTAAGTTGCCAATGGGGGTTGAAATCAAATACAATGTAGGCTTGTTTTCAACGAAACTTTGGCGGATCATGTTACTCCATGCAAACACGTTTGGCTTGTTCGTGCCAATCGCGTTCTGCGTAAATGATCCTCATCAATTCTTTACGTTTCGCAACGCCAATTTTGAATTGACGACGAACATTATCGATGAAGAAGTGTTCTGAGGTATTGTACAAATCATCAAACATCGATAGCTTCAATAGATTGAGCAATACAATGTGGCGGGTGGCTTTCGGTTGATTCACAAAATACGCAACCGTCGCTTCTTTGTCACTCGCGAGTGAGAAGGTGTATTCTTTATAAATGTCGTCGCCTACTTCGGCCAACATCATGTTTAAAATACGCTTTTCAAACGCATTCGGTTCCCCGTCAATCGCGACCATATGGATGGCCAAGTCGAGGAATTTCAGTTTTTCTTTACGGTTGAGTAGACTGAGTAACATATGATTCCCTCCCAATGTTATATATGTCTAAAATGGCTTTGGTCCAGTTGTCTTTATGGTAGACGACCAGTGGGGTTTCCACAATTAAGCCACCTTCTAATCTGTTTTTGACTGCTTCAATCAAAACGTGGTTTGGTTTGGTATTTCTTCTTGGTTGAACTAAACGCATGCGTTTGGGTTCTAAATCGTGCTTTCTTAATAAGCTTAAAATATCTGTTAAACGATCTGGTCGATGTACTAAATAAAATGAACCGCCGTTATTCAACAGAGCGTGCGCCTCGATGATGAGTTCCTCTAAGGTCAGCATGACTTCATGTCTTGCTATGGTAAGGTATTCATTTTTATTGAGGTGTGGTTCATTGGGTACTTTAAAGAAGGGTGGGTTCGCTGTGACGATGTCAAACGAGAGTTTTCCAACGATTTTGGCGATGCCTCTTAAATCTCGATGATGGAGGTGGATTTGATGTTCCAAATGGTTGATAGAAACGCCTTTAGACGCCATCTCATAGACCTTCTCTTGGATTTCTACCCCATGTATTTCGGCTTTCGTTTTGATCGATAAATAAAGCGGGATGGCACCATTACCCGTGCAAAGATCCATAATGCGTTTGGTATTTTTCTTGATTTTGACAAAATCACCCAACAACATGGAATCGATGGAAAAAGAAAACATCTCTGGGTCTTGGATGATCTTGAGTCTAGGGTAACCTAATAAATCATTCTCAATTTGCATGTTTCTTTTCAATGTCCTTTAAAAGCACATAACCAAATGACCCATCTTCATAAGCCACTTTGAGTTGTTGTTTTAAAATATTGATACCAATGACGGTTGCCCCGCCATCTTTGGTTTTAATCTTGTCGCCCACATCGGGCATGTTTTGGCGGAGTTCTTCATACACGCTATTTTCAAACTTGATACAGCAGAGGAGTTTTCCGCAGTTGCCACTGATTTTTTGAGGGTTTAATGATAAATTTTGATTTTTAGCCATCTTGATGGACACATTATCAAATTCACCAATGAATGTGGTACAGCAGGTAATCAATCCACAAGGTCCGATCCCGCCAATGAATTTCGCCCCATCTCTTGACCCCACTTGTCTGAGTTCAATACGGGTTTTGAAGCTTTCAGATAGGTCTTTGACCAATTGTCTAAAGTCCACTCGGTTTTCAGATTCGAAGTATACGACCAAACGATCGCGGTCCAATGTGTATTCTGCTGCTAAGAGCTTCATATCCAATTGATTGCGTTTAACCAATTCTTTGGTGACTTTCATCACTTGTTGTTCTAGACCTTTATTATAATCATTTTCTTCGATATCGTTATCGGTGGCTAACCGTAAAATCGGTTTGAGTTCCGTTTGTAATTCTTCTTCTTTTACTTCAACAAGCTTCCCTACTACCTTGCCTAATTCAATGCCTCTGACGGTTTCAACTACGACCATAGATTGGTCTTTAATCGTCAATGAATTGGGGTTAAAATAGTATCTTTTACCAGCTTGTCTAAATTGCACTTGTGCAACAAGCATGTATTCACCTTCTATCTCTCTAAGTCAAGCACCAGTTGTGTGAGTGCCATCTCTATATTTATATTATAGTTTAATCTATACAAAATCGTTTGGATTTGTTTTAAATGCTTTAAAATATCTTCCATCGAGAGCATATTCGCAATCACTTCATACTCTTCAGAAAAGACTTCAAACGCGATAATTTCTTTGTTTTTTGTCTTAAGCAAATCGAGATAATAGATCATCAAAAGCTCCAAAAACTGTATCAGAATCGTTTTATCGGTTCGAATGATGGCCATTTTGGTTTCAAATAGCAGCCATAAAGGTTCTTTCTTCAACAATGTTTTGTGGTAATTTTTGATGCAATTGATGAGTTCAATCACTTCATCGGATTTTGCCATCTCTAAAACAACCGCACGGTCTTTATTCAAGTAGGGTAAAAACTCAGCCAAGTAAGGATCAATGCCTGCCTCTTTGAGTTCGTTGGTGAGTTCATGTTCACTTCTTGGTTTTAAGAAAATGATTTGACTGCGCGATTGAATGGTTGGTAAGACAAGTTCAGGGTTATCCGATAGTAAAAATCCAACGGTTTGTTTGGATAATGGTTCTTCGAGAAATTTGAGTAATCCATTCGCAGCAGCGGTGGATAACTTGTCCACTTCATCGATGATATAAACACGCGCACCTTTGGTTAGCGATGTTTTGGAAAACTCGCTTTGCAGATCCGCGATTTGTTCTTTTTTGATGTTTTGCCCAGCCGGTTCAATGAACATCAAGTTCACATGACCGTTGGTTTTAAGTTGTTCCGCCCCTTCGGGTTTATTCAGTAATAAAGCATTAGCAATCTCAAAAGCCAACTCTTTTTTACCAGACCCCTTAGGCCCTGTAAATAAATATAAATGACTTAAACGGTCTTTCGCAATCGCTCTTTTGAATTGATTTAAAATGGTTTGTTGCTTTATGTTCGGCATAAAAGCACATCCTTCAAATGGGCTTTCACATCGTCAATGACTTCTTGCATGGTGCGGTCGCCATTGATCACCAAGTAACGATTGGGGTACATTTTAGCAAGCAATAAATACCCTTCGCGTACTTTTTGATGAAAATCGAGTTGTTCCAAATCCAAACGGTTATTTTCTCTGGATTTGATTCTGGCCAATCCGATTTGTGGGTCTGAATTGATATAGATGGTCATATCCGGCATATGTTCTAAAGCGAACGTATTGATTTTTAAGATGGCATCAAAGCTCAACCCTCTGGCATGACCTTGGTATGCAAGCGATGAATCGATATAGCGGTCACAAAGCACAACTTTACCTTTTTCTAACGCTGGAATCACGGTTTCTTCTAAATGTTGTACACGTGCAGCTGCGAAAAGAAGGGCTTCGGTTCTAGCTCTCATGTGGGTATTTTGTTGATCTAAAATGATGGCTCTGATTTTTTCAGCGATGTCTGAACCGCCGGGTTCGCGTGTCGCGACACAGTCGATTTGGTGCTCTTTGAGCCACTTCACTAAGGCTTGGATTAGGGTCGTTTTGCCTGAACCTTCTCCACCTTCAAATGTAATAAACATGATTGCCTCCTCTTAATACCAAACTTGTTTCAAATATAAGCCTTCTGGGGCTGCGGTTTTACCAACTTTGGATCGATCTTGGTTTTCTAATATGTCATCGATGACGGTGATTGGGATTTTCCCTCTACCGATGTCAAGGATGGTGCCGACCATACTTCTGACCATATATTTCAAAAATCCATCGGCGACGAAAGTAAAAATATAATGGGTGTCGGTTTCTTCTAGTGTGGATTGAAATAGGGTTTTGATGGTGGGTTTATGTTCCACATACACACCAAAGCCTTTAAAATCATGGGTTCCAGCTAACTTTTCAGTGGCTTTCTTCATCAAATCGACATCGAGTGGGTATTTGATGTAGGTTTCATAATATCTTCTAAAGACATTGTAGTCTTTTGAAATGACATATACATAACTTTTTTTGGTGGCACTAAATCTCGCATGAAATTCGTCTGTTGTTTTATGGATATCTAAAGCGACAATGTCATTTGGCAAATAGGTGTTGAGCGCACGCAACCACGCGCTTTCTGACATGTGATTTTGGGTATCAAAGTGACAAACCTGACCCAAAGCATGTACCCCTTTATCGGTTCTCCCTGAAGCGACGATTTCAATCGGTTCTTTTGCAATCTTACTCAATGTTTCTTCAAGAACCGCTTGGATGCCTACCCCATTTTTCTGACTTTGAAATCCCTGGTAGCCTGACCCATCGTAGGCAATGGTTAATTTATATCGCATACAACACGCCTGTATTCATCAAGATGACCACCGTGAGTAAACCAATTAAGGTAATGATGGTGAGAATATCGAGGTATTGGATCGTCATGACGTCGATTTTAGTGCGTTTTTCACCAATCACATACCCACGGGATTCCATGGCATTCGCCAAGTCTTCGGCGCGTTTAAAAGAGATGATGAAAATGGGAATCAACAAGGAAATCATTTGAGAAATCTTTTTCTTAAGCGATGACTCGCTGAATTCGACCCCACGGGAGGCTTGTGCCTTCATGATCTTTTGAGTTTCTTCTAATAGCGTTGGAATGAATCTCAACGTGAGTGATAACATCATCGATAATTCTGCCACTGGAAATTTGACCCATTCTAACGGCTTCATGACAGCTTCTAATCCATTGTTTAAATCGGTTGTCATGGTAGTAAATGTCAGTAATGAGGATAGGATGATGACAACCATAATCCTAAATAACAAAAACCCCGTACGATACAAACCATCTGAATAAATCATGAAATCATAGGACCAAATTTTACCATAAGGCAGTAGATATTGAACCAGGAATAACGAGAATGCCATCAATAAAAATAACGTTGCACGGTACTTAAATCGACGTTTATAGACATTATATAAAACGATGATGAGGACCATCGCAGCAATGGAAGCGAAACCTAAAGTCATGTTCACATCTAACAATAAATCCCCGGTACGAATATTGAATATTTGAATGATGAATGTGAATGTTAATAAGAACAACAATGCTTTCATCCCACGAATCATTTTAAGAAATGGGATGCCTGTGGTTAATACCATGAGAATCGTTAAACCCAATAAAACCGACATCAATGTGAATGAAGGGATGATGAATGTGATGACCATCGATAACATCAAACTGATGATTTTGACGCGAGGGTCCATTTTATATATCCATGAATCGCCATGTACATATTGGCCAATGGTGATGTTATTCATGGTGCACCGCCTTCATGTATGCAAGGAGTTCTTCTTCTGTAAATACCTGTTTGAATGGGTAACCCAATGTTTTCGACAGGTATTCCATCATACGATAAGCTTGTGGTTTCGCTAAGTGCAGTTTTTCGAATTCATCCGAAATAAACAATAACTCTCTCGTACCATCGAATTTGATTTTACCTTTATCCATCACTAAGATGCGTTTCGCATAACGGGCAACAATGTCCATGTCATGGGTGATGAGGACGATGGTTTTCCCATGTTTGATGTGTAATTCATTAAAAAGTGCCATCATTTCATCCGAACCCTTCGGGTCTAACCCCCGGGTGGGTTCATCTAAAACAAGCATTTCTGGTTCCATCGCAAGGATCCCTGCAATCGCTACCCGACGCATTTGACCACCACTGATTCTAAACGGCGATTTTTGAAGGATTGCTTCATCCAGTCCTACCAATTGTGCCGCGTGTCTGGCTTTTTCTTCGGCTTCTTTCAAGGATAAACCAAAGTTCATAGGTCCAAACATAATGTCCTTAAGGATGGTTTCTTCAAACAACTGGTATTCAGGGAATTGGAAAACAAGCCCAACTTTTTTACGGATTGGACCTATTTTTGTTTTTTTGTCTTGAATCGGGATGGTATGTTCATAAATTTGAACGGTCCCGCGGGTGGGTTTTAGTAACGCATTCATGTGTTGTACAAGGGTGGTTTTACCACTACCTGTTTGTCCACAAATCGCGACAAATTCACCATCTTGAATGGCTAAACTGATTTGATTGATGGCTTCGTAAGTCTCATTTTTAACGCCACGATAAAAATAGCTTACTTGGTTAAACTGTATGCCCATAGTGCCTTTACCAATGCTTCGTCTTTCTTCAATATGTCGTCTTTATTCACTTGGTCAAACACACGCATACCAAATGGGATATTGAGGTCGGTTTGTTCTAAAATGTCTTTGTGGCTGAAGACATCATCCGGGGTACCGGATAGGACAACTTTACCTTTATTGAGCACGATCATTTGGTCCGCTCTTTTCGCGAACTCTAAATCATGTGTAATCGTAATGATGGTTTTCTTGAATTCTTTATTGAGTTTCACAATAAATTCTGTGATGTCTCTAACCCCTTCTGGGTCTAACATGGAGGTTGCTTCATCAAAAATCATGATGTCTTGGTTCATCGCAAGCGCACCTGCAATAGCAACCCTTTGTTTTTGACCACCAGACAATTGATGGGGTTCTTTGTTCAAATAGTCTTTCATGCCAACGATATTCACGTATTCATCGACCAGTTCAACCATTTTCGGTTGAGGTACACATTGGTTTTCCAACCCAAATGCGATGTCGTGTTTCACCGTAACACCCACAAATTGGTTGTCTGGATTTTGAAATACGATGCCTACTTTTTTACGAATCTCTTGAACGGTTTTTTCATTCATTTCGATGCCATCGATGATAATCGAACCAGCATCGGCTTTCAACAGACCAATCAGCAATTTCGCTAGCGTACTTTTACCAGAACCGTTGTGTCCAACGATACAAACCCAAGACCCTTCTTCGATTTTAAAAGAAAGATTTTGGATGGCTTCGTCTTTATTGTTATATGAAAATTTGAGGTTTTCCACCTTAATTTTAGTCATTTAATCACCTACTAGAGTTCTTATCTATTATAACATAATAATTGTTGCAAACTACTAGATTTCTGTTCTGTGAATAGGTATAATAACAACTGTTATTTCTATATAGGAGGAATCAGAATATGGCTATAGCTATTACAAAAGAAAATTTTAAGAGTGTTGTTTTAGAATCCAGTCAACCTGTTTTGGTGGATTTCTGGGCAGCATGGTGCCGTCCTTGCCAAATGTTAGGACCCATCGTTGAATCTTTATCCGAAGAAGTTAAAGGTTTAGCTGTGGTTGGCAAAGTGAATGTTGACGAACAATCTGAACTAGCAAACCAATTTAGAATCATGTCCATCCCTACCGTATTGGTATTCAAAGGTGGAAAAGTCGTAAACAGCATCATTGGTGTACGTTCTAAAGAAGAACTCAGAAAAGCCCTAGGCGTTTAAGATGTTTGATACAATCATCATCGGTAAAGGTCCTTCAGGGATCTCAGCCGCGATTTACCTCAAGCGTTCTAACAAGAACGTTTTAGTCATTGGTAAAGACAATGGATCGCTGTATGATGGCGTCATCATTGACAATTACTATGGATTTCCTGGGGGAATTACTGGCACTGAGCTCATTGAGCGCGGGGTAAAACAAGCCAACGAATTAGGCATCGAAGTTTTACAAGACGAAGTCATCGCGATTGACAAGTTTGAGCATTTCACAGTCACCACAAAAAAGGGTGTCTATGAAGGCAAAACTGTGTTACTCGCTACAGGTAAACCAAGAACCACACTGAGAATCAAAGGGTTTCAAAAGTATCGTGGTAAAGGCATCAGTTTTTGTGTTACGTGTGATGGGTTCTTTTTTAGAAAGAAGAAACTCGCCTTGGTGGGTTATAACGAATACATGTTACATGAACTCAAAGATATGGAATTTCTCACTGAGGATATTCAAATCTTCACCAATGGTAATGCCCTCACTGTGGATGTGGACTACCCAGTCATCCAGGATGTGATCACAGAAATCACTGGGGATGAAGATAAAGCCACCACCATCGTCACTGCCCATGGTTCGTATGATGTGGATGGGATATTCATCGCACTGGGTTCACCTGGCGCTGTTGAATTCGCGACTAGAATTGGCGCGATTGTCGAAAATACAAACATCGTTGTGGATGACAATTTCATGACCAACATTGAAGGTTTATACGCTGCAGGCGATACCGTCGGTGGGGTCTTACAGGTGGCGAAAGCAGCGGCAGATGGGATGCATGCAGCCATCGCCATTAAAAAACAACTCAAAAAATAAACGATAGAGATCGCGATGTGATACGATTTCTATCGTTTTTTTCTTGGTTATTCACTAAGTTTTTCTTCTAAAATCGCTTTGGTTAATTTGAAAGCTTTGAGTCTTCGCGAAAGTGTGGTGTGTGGTCCCGACCCAGGCGCTAAATTGGGTAATGTCTTCTCACTTTTTCGGATAAGAGATTCCATCGCTTGAATGCCTTCAAGCAATTCTTCTTTGGTATAGGTCATGGTTTTACATCTTTCCAAATGAGGTGTAATCCCCATAATAGTTTAAATAGCGACAGCCGTTATATGGGTCATTTGCGAGTTCAATGATTCTTTCTTCGAGTGCTGGAATTTGGCTATTGGATGCGTTTATAAAGTCATGTAAATCATTGGCGATATCGGTTAATCGTTGTTTTAAACCACCTAGACGGTGGCTGTGATGTTCAAATCCAAACGGTTTATTTTCCAAATGCCACTGCTTGTAAAAGGCTTGATAAAATTGTTCGATTTTTCGAATAATACTTGGTATTTCTCGATACGTAATGGCACTCAATATATCGATATTCTTGGTATCATAGGCTTGTTTGAGTCGAATACTCAGGGTCGATTTTAAGCTTAAAATGTCACACAGATGATACATCGAAATAAATATGTATTGGAAGGAACTTTCTATTTTAGAATCCGCTTTAAGGATGCGTTTGTATGACTGATAATACTGATCATAACTTGGGTGAAGTCTTTGATTGTATAATCCTAAAAAAGGATCTTCATACAATAAGTACTTTGAAGGATTCACTGGGATGGCGGGTTGATTTTTATACAATCGGTTGGGTAAATCTAAGTCTAACCATTGATTATAGGTTAACCCTGTAAGTAGCGATGATAGGTTATCTAAGTGTAGTCGGTCATTACCATTGATTTGTTGTATGATGAATAACAACCCTGGTAGTATAGAGAATTGTGAGGCTTCACCACCATTGTCACCCCAAGCTGTAACAATGAAATCTTCGATGTGATAATCTTTGGCTGCTTCAATGGCTAATGACATGGTTCGCATCGTCACATCGTTGCTTGGTGAAAAACCAATCCACTTCCATGCGCCGCCAGCGTAGCCATAATTATGGGTGAGTTGACTCAATGCTTTGAATTTTGAATGGTATTTTTTAATATCAGTTTGATAGTAGTCCCAGTAAATCAGCTTCATATTTTGAGGGATTCTGGATTTAATTTCATCACTAAATTCGATGTCATCTTTGAAATAATGTCCACCCACCAAATGAAAAAACATGTCAGCCCACATAGCGGGTTTATAGTTATATTTAATGCACAATGCATTCACTTTTTCGAGGTGATCAAACATGATTTTTAATCGGTCTTGATACCCGTATTTTTGGAGGTATTTTCCAAGTCCAAGCATCCAAGCTTCATCCATACCAATGTTGATTTCTGAACTTCTAAACACTTTCTTGGTGGTTTTTAACATGTTTTCAATCAATTCATAAGTCCTTGGTTCGCCGACCAATAAAATATCATCGATGTCTTTGATTGAAGCATATTCGAAGTGTTTAAACGCTGAAGCTAGGTGGGCCAATGTTTGAATGTATGGTACGATTTCAAAATCGAGACTGGCAGAAAAATCATCCAATCGTTTGAGTTCACTTTGTGTATATCTACCGCGCATATAGCCAAATTTCGGTTCGTTGTCCACTTCGAACACATCTTCTAAATAGAGCCCCAAGTAGTTATATCCGAATAGGGATAAAATGAGGATGTATTTTTCGAGTGTTTCCATCTTTGGTACAGCCATGCGAGCAACATCGAGCATCAAACCCACGCGCTTAAACGCACGTGTTTGATCATATAAATAACTCGATTTCGGGTTAGATAATAAAATTCCGATCGCAGTTAAGGCATCATTCAAATTGTGGTAATGAATGGACACCTCTGTTTCGTTCTTTTGGATTCGATACCCTGGTTGTTGTTGTTCAATAAAGTTGACCGAATGCATCGAGGACAAATCTAAACTTAATTTATTTTCAACTTGTTGAATCGCGTGTTTGAGTTTTGAGTTCATTTTATTACACCCCATTTGATATCAGTATAACATACATTATTTGATTCATTTTTCCTATCCTCGAAAAACAAAAACAGACCGAAGTCTGTATCTGATTATTCTAGATAAGCGTCATTAAAACGTTTTGTAATGATTTGAGGTCTAGTTATAGCACTGCCAACAACAATGGCAAATGGTTTTTGAGCTTTCACAGCTTTGATATCTTCAACAGAAAAAATTCTGCCTTCTGCAATCACAGGAATACTCAAGTTTTTAACACATTCCCCAATTAATTGGAAATCTGGGGCTTCTTGTTGAGGTGAGTAAGGTGTATAACCAGAAAGGGTCGTAGAAACAATGTCAAATCCGAGTGATTGTGCTTGAATTGCTTCCTCTAGGGTCGATATATCTGCCATTGCCAAACGACTGGCTTGGTGAATTCGTTCGACTTTTTCTTTTAAGGTCACACGGTCTGGATGACAACGATTGGTCGCATCCATAGCAATTATCTCACAACCAGAATGAATCAATTCATCAATCTCTCGGATAGTTGGTGTAATATATACATCGCAGTTTGGGTAATCTCTTTTGATGAGTCCGATCACAGGTAGTTGTGTTTCATCTTTGATTGCGATGACATCATTGACCCCATTCGCTCGAATGGCTACTGCCCCACCTTCTTTAGCAGCTTTAGCCATTTTTCTCATGATTTCCGCACCATGCAAAGGCTCATTTTCTAATGCTTGGCAACTAACGATGAGTCTGCCTTTAATTTGATTTAATATCGACATAATTACACTTCTTTCTCGCTTAATGGTTGGGGGTGAATACGGATGATTTCGCCACCCTTAGAGGATAATAACTCATTGGTTGTTATAGTGAATGATTCATTGTTTGGGCAAACCATGGTTGTTTGTCTTTGTTTAATGAATGGGACTTTCATCCATTTTCCTTGTATCTTCCGATACAAATAAACCGATTCCCATATTGCATCTGACACTTTAGCTTGAGTCATTTTAACATTTGATCCTTCATTACCGTACTGGTCAATAGAATTGACACGTTTGAATTCAGCATTCAATACACCATGACCTTCACTATAAAATAACGGACTATAATATACGGTTGGCCAATTGTTTTTAAGTTTATATTGTTCTCTTTGTGATTTGTATTTGGGAATACTGGTTGGTTCTAGTACTTCAATTCTAAGTTGTAAGTAGTTCTCTACTGGAGTATAGACACTCATCTTGATCAAATCACCCGGAAAATAATAATATTCAAAACGTTTAGGGTCACTTACATTCCAAGAATTGACGTTATTTCTGGTGACATTACCTTCAATATCAATCACTTCTGAGTAGATGTAACGATAAAATGGACGATAGCAGATTTTTTTAGAACCGTAGTTTAATGGTTCATCTGTATTGAGTGATTCATAGCCCACCATCCAACCTAAACCCGCATCGGATTCAGATTGTGCGTGTCCCCCCATATAAATGGATGGGTTGTCTAAAAATCTATCCCAAAATGTCCGACCATCTGAACCATATCGATTGTTATCTGGCGTAAATTCACCCAAACGTATGGTACCTTCAATGCCTAACCACGCATCTTTTGATGAGTATACTTTTCGATACCATGCCCCTAAAAAACACTTTGGTGCCGCTTGTGGACCGAGTTCATCCATGATTTGACCTTCGAATACATCTATATTTTCAAAAGATGGTAGCGTAGCGTAATGGCTATCTAAGGTTGGAATAACGCGTTTATTTAGATCTTTTTTCATCATGACCCTCCAATACTTCTACAGGCCATTCAATCAAAATGCCCGATTGTTTTAATAATTCTTGATACGATTCGAGTAATACATCATCTTGATAGATTTGTTTTGGACTCACTTGATGCTTGATGGCGAAGGCCACCAAATAACCTGCACTTTCTCCGATGTTCCACTCTACAGGATGCAGTCTGTAACAACCATTGGTCACATGTGTCGTTCCAATATTTTTACAAGCTGCGATCAAGTTTTTTGTCTCGATTGGTATTAGCGCTCCGAGTGGAATTTGAAATGGATATGTCTCATCAAAAAAATAGGTTTTGGTTTTTGTTGTCATATGTAAATCTATATGGTAATGTCCAATCCCGATACGATCTCTGAAATGAGGTGGTTTCAATGCATATCGCTTGTTAATAACTTGTTCTTTAATGGTGTACAATGCTTTAATTCTTCTCGACTCACGAATATAAGGTGCTTTGGCTAAGCCATCTTTTGTACCTAAGACTTCAGGTACTAAACAGACTTCTGGATAGCCATAACCACCATCATCTCTTCTAGCTTCTGTTTGAAGCCAATATATAAGTGACAATGTTAACTGCTTGGCTGCATAACGGTGATAGTCCGAATTTGGATCATCGTAAATATTGCCGAAGAAATAATCATTTTGAGGCCAGTTAATTAGTGTTACTGAGTAAGGAACACTGGTTTTAAAATGATTTTTCTCAATGACTTGTCGATATGTGAACATCGCTGGTGTGGATTGGTATTCACCTTCTGCGAACATTGAAAATGCACGTTTTGATCCTTGTTCTAGGCCCGCTGCATACCAACTGAGTACAGATTCACCAAATGGCATAATGTAATTCTTGAATTGATCGTATAAATCTGGTTTTTCAATAATCGATGTATTATTCGGATTGAATCCAACCGCTGCTATCCATGTGATTGGTTGCATATCCTCCGAATTTTTAACCATGGGTGCATGTGGTTCTTGTGTTTCATCGTATGACTCCGCACCTGTAACATATGCTGTATCCGTCATTGGTAACAACTCACCAATATCGGTCGCGTCAATAAAATAATCTGCTTTTATTACGATATCTTCGTGATTGTGATGAATCACGACATACTGAATCACGTCTTGTACCTTATATGCACCTACAGTCGGGGTTTCAAGGTAAATATCTAAAGTTTGATTGTCAACAAACGGTTGAAGAATATCATTAAGTAATTTTAGAGACAATCGAGGATCCGCAGCATTTTTAGATACCCAACCATTTCCAGGATTGAATATCCTTTTATTTTTTAGAGTATCCACGATATCTGGATGATTGCGATAATAGGAGCGAATATTCTCTCTAAAGCGACGATATGTTTCTGTCGCACCTGTAAACTCAATATATTCATGTTCATCACTCGGAACACCTTGACTGGTTAATTGTCCACCGATCCAATCGGTTTTTTCAATGAGGGCGGTGTGAATCCCTTGTTTTGATAGTGCGTAGGCAGCCATGATGCCACCAAGTGAGCCGCCAACTACTACGGCTTGATAACTTTTTGTCACGATTTACACGTCCTCCTTTGATAATAAGAATGCATAAGCATCATCGAATTGTGCTTGATTCGGCATGTGTCCAGTATCATATAACTTAAATGTTACTTTTGGGTGAATGAATTTGGATACCAATGAACACGGTATCACTTCATCCATCATTCCAGCAGTTAGAAACAAGGGACATTTTAGCTGGTGTGCATGCTCAAACGGGTCAAATCTATCTAAATATGCTAAATTTCTTTCGTAGTAAAAATCTTTTGACCACTGATACTTTTCTTGTTTTAGTTGATAAAATTCTATCATTGATGGCGATCCAACGATAGATACTGCTTTTATGAGGGGGTAAATGGTGGCCATGTAAATACTGATTGCGCCCCCCATCGATACCCCTATTGCATAAACTGCATCTTTCATTACCCTTGGCATGAATCTAATATATTTTTCATATAATTGAATGGCATCCATAGCGGTTTGAATAACACAATGATGGATGTCTTTCATCTTTTCATCATACGGTTTTGAATCAAAAACAGGGATTCGTCTCTCACCATGTAAGATGGTATCAATACCAATCACAATGAATCCACGACGGGCAAGTTCATCCTCACGTTTGAAATAGTCTCCATCTTTGTATCCATCAAATCCATGAAATGAGAAGATAACTGGTTTCAAGGTGCCATCTATTTGTTCGTAAATCGATATTGGTATGCCATCGATGTGAAATTTTCTAACCACAATCTCAATCATGGAAAACCTCTAGTTTTAAGAAGCGATAACTATCTTCAAGCATTTCCGGGGTTGAAACGTGACCGGTTTCATACGATTTCAGGATGGTTTCAGGCAGCAGTTCGTGGAGATTTTTTGCATATTTTGGATTTACAACATCATCGTGTATGCCAATCCCCATAAAAATCCGTTTATGTTTTAATTTATCCAACTGGTTCATTGGGTCAATGGGTTGGTACCAAGCTAACTTTCTTTCATAAAAGAAACCTGTATTGAAGCCATATAAAGACGCTTTGTCACGATAATATTCGACAAAAGATGGGGTACATACAAGTCCGACCATTGCTTTTAATGCTTCGTCAATCGTGGCTAAATAGAATGCTGTTAAACTGCCCATAGACACACCATAAGCATAATATACTTCTGGCTGAATATTCGGCATGTACTTGAAGTACTTGTCAAATAAACGTTTTGCATCCTGTGCCGTGTGTATAACAATTTCAATGATGTCTTGATATTTATCAATATTCGAACGGTGACGTTCAAGAATACTCATGCGTTGTCCATGTAAGTACGCATCGATGGCAACGACACAAAACCCAAGTTCAGCGAGTACTTCCCCGCGTCCCATGATATTGGCATCTTTATTGCCTGTGAATCCGTGGAAAAAATAAATCAAAGGTTTGGTTTTTGAATCTTCTTTTTGATAGATGGTACACGGTACCCCATCGAATAGATGATCACTGATTTTGATCGACATGTACTTCAAGCCCCGTTTCAAACATTCGATTCCATGGTGAGTAGACATCATCTAAGACGATAAACACACCCTCTGTGTTGAGTTCTTGATTGATAAATGTTTGCAAAGCTTCACGAATTTGGTTTACGACTTGACCACGTTTGCCATCCAACAAGAAATAATGGTTTGGCAAAACTAAATGGTCAGCGATGGATTTCCTTACAATAGAGCAATACCCAAAATCTTCCACATATCTAAGTGCTAAAAAATCAAGGTTGTTTGACCTGTTGGGGAAAATAAAATCCAAAACCCCTTGTGGGATACATGTACCCAACGTGTTGGATGAAGTATTCCATCCAGCATAAGCAGATACCTTGTATAAGATGCCTTTTTGTCGTAACAATTTGAGTAAGTTCAAATCCCCACCGTTGGCATAGGCCACATCGGCAATAATGACGTTTTTCCCCATTTCAATGCCATAGTTTGCGAGTTCAACGTATTCTATCAAGTTTCTAAAAGCATCATACTCTAAACTGGCTTCATGTTGGTTTGATGCTTCTTTCATGTTTCCTGATGGAACATTGATCATTAACATTAAATCGGCTTCATTCATGGAAGATACAATGCATCCGCCAGCCGCTAAGATTTGATACTTGACTGTTTCATGAAGTAGTCGATCTTCATAGAGTGGGATTTGTTGTCCACCAGTAATTGAAGCATAATGAATGTAAAACTTTGGTTTGATGTTTTGATAAAAATTGACCATTCTAACCAATAAAACATTGGTTACCTCATCTGCACCAGGGTACATGTAACATTTGAGTTCAATGTTGAGTTCTTTGATGCGTCTACGGATGATTTTTTGATCAATCGCGGTAAGCCCATACGGACTTGAATCGTCTTGAGGAACGATTCCAAAATCAATCGTGCCATCCTTAATCATTTCTAGGAATGCCAAGTTGACTTCAATGTTTTGTTGACGACGTATAAGGTAATCATTGAGCGCTGCTTTATCTATCGTTGATTTGATGTGTTCGAAATGTGTTTGATCAGCTGGTGACAATTGTTGTAAGGATTGTTTGTGCTCATATACACCATATAAGTGGATTTCTCGCCCCCATTGCTCATAATAATCAGGTTCCTCTTCTGAACTTGAATATTTCGGATTTCGCATGATCAAGTTATAAGCAAATAACTTCAATTTGGGGTATCGGTTTTTAATGTTTCTCAGTACATGTAATCTATTTAGCAATGTTTCTGTGTCATCATGGTGCAATCTCGATGGCACAATACCGCCATAAACAAGTGTATCTACAGCACAAACGATGCCATCGACAGTGCTTGCGATTTGAAGAAGCCAATTTGCTATCTTGTCCAAATGGCCTTTTTGCTTTTTGTTGCCGAGTATTGAAATGTCTGGAGAAATAACTTCATAAGGTGTGCCTTGAATAAGCAATTGATTAAATCGATAATTGCATGGTCTTTCATCTAAAGGTAGAACTGCTATTTTTTTCATATAGACCTCTGTTAATCTTTTCTTTTATATGGATCGATTGGCAACGCCATTGTGGGTGCCCCGGCAGCATAAATACTTACGGTTTCCCCACCAGTCAATGCATCTATCCCAGAACTTACAAATTGGGTAGGTAATGGGCAATTCATCACAGCTGCGCGTGACATATTCATCGGCACGCGATGGTTTACACCATTTATTTTACGGTACAAATAGGTATTATGCCAAATGGCCTCACGTACTACAGTTGTGGATGCATGCGCAGGCTTCCCCTCATTGGCAACTTGATCTATTGCGTTCACACGCTTGAACTCAGCTTTCATATCGCCGTGTCCAGAACTAGGAAAAATTGGGGATATGAAGGATTCTGGTTGTTTCCAACCATTGAATGTTCTAACACCCACTGAATACGGCAGTGTAGACGCTTCTATTAATTCAATTTGAAGTTGTAACCAGTTTGGCTTTGGTGAATAGATAATCATTCTCACTTTATCACCAGGTAGGTAATAATACTGCGTATCTTGAAAATCCCAGTTTGCGATACAGTTCTTTGTGGTTCCACTGCCGGTGCAAGATACGCTATAGAAGCGACCATTTGGTCGATCGTATGACCCAGCATCATAACTATGTGTGGTAATGTAACGCCAAAATGGACGGAATGCGTATGAACCTACAGAGATGGCAGAAACACCAGAATTATTTTTGAAAAGTGCGGTTTTTAAAGATAAACCCACATCGGATTCAGTCATTGCATGACCACCCATATATAACGATGGATTGTCCAAATTTCTAGCATTTGGGTCAATATCTAACGAATCATTATAGGCTGCATCATAACGATTAATGTCTGGCATTGGTAGAGTAACCTCTGCCTCAATACCCGTCCAGTAATCTTTTGAGGAAAATACTTTATGATAATATGCCCCCTGAAAACATGAAGGTGGTGTGGGTGCTGAGGCTTCATTCATGATGACTTCTGTATAAATTGGATACCTAGCAAGTATCTCATAAACCGGGGTTACGGTAATGAATTTGGATAAAAAATTCGATGCATTCCCAGCACGATCTGTGACAAAGAAAATGACTTCATAAGTCCCTGGCGTTGTGATATCAAATCCAACAGCATCTACTTCAATTTTGCTTGAAATATCGCCTTCAAGGTTATCGATGGCACGTAACCCTTCGAAAATATTGAATTCTCCATTCTGAGGGACAGATACATTTCGTTTGGATGCATCCAAAAATGAAAGTATCGGTGCGATTTTGTCGTTTAATAGTTTTTCTTCATCAGGATCTGGTGTGGGTGTAGGATCAATGTTTGGTTGATTTTGACACCCAACGATGCCCATCATTAATACGATGATCATGAAAATAGATAATGTTTTTTTCATATTAACTCCTTACCTTTGTCTTTAAATAGTTCGGGTTCAATGTTTTTCAAACAGCTCAGATAGACTTCATAGCCAATCTCGGATAAGTGAATACCATCGATGGTATAAGTTTCATTTAATAAACCATCCTGTTTAAATACAGCATTTAAGTTTAAAAAATGGCATTTATAGGCTTTTGATTTTTGATGTATGAACTGGTTAATGACGTCGATTTCTTGATTAAAAACTTTGACATTTCTTTCTACTAAGAGACCTTCACTTCTACCACGCATCGGTAGGATAGAGGATAAGTAGATTTTTGTTCTCGGTAAATTGGTTGTAATAAGATCTAATAATGTGTCGTACGTTTTTTCAAATGGTATGGTGTATCCATGTGGCCAAAAACGTTTATTACACAAGAAATCATTGATTCCAATCATGAGAAACAATACCTCAGGTTGTTCAAGCCGGAGTTCTTTTACGAGTGGAATGAGTTCTGTTGATTTGTATCCGCCAACACCCATGTTCTTAATATTTGGAAATGCATTGAGTTGTTTGAATCCTGCGGTGATCGAGTCACCCATAAAAACGACTTTTTTCATTTTGTCCTCACTGTTTAAACACAAAGATAAGCGTCAAAGCGACTTACTTTGACGCTTTCTTTTATTATTGGTTGTAGTATCCTTCGCCTAAATTGTAACGTTCTTGTAGTAATGCTCGTAAATTGGCTTCGGTTGAAGTCATAATTGAACGTACTTCTGCTTGACGAATGGATTGTTGAATCATGATCATAAAGGATGTATCGGTTTGTGCTTGAGACTCAATCACACTGTAAAAATAATCTGGTTTTGTGATACTAATTAGATCTAAATGTATATTTCTAGAAAGCTCGGTTGTGTAGTTTGCTAACAGACGAACATTGTAGAAATCATCTTGGATTTGTTCGATTGTTTCTGGGAAATATTGCATGTCTGCCCATATTTTGAAAATGATTTCATCGTGGATCATCAAATCTTCATATCCCGCTGGTATATCTGCTTTTGAGAATGAGGATGAGATGACATGTGTGGATTTCCCACCTACTTGAAGCACTTTATATTTTGACATATCGGAACCCACATTCGGACCTACAGGGTATGGCACATAATCGATTTTGAAATTTGCACTCCCCCATTTGTTCGATGCGTTGATATGCCAAGATTCACCATCTTGGAATACCACATTACCTGCAGTGAATTGTGGTTGTGAAGTATTCGATAAATTGGCATTATCAATCCACATGCCTTCAACTGCATATAAACCGGCTAAGTATTCGAGTGTATCGAGTACAGGCTGAGAAGTTAAATGTGTCTTAAATTGCGCATCAACAAGTTGACCACCGTTCGCACCAATAAAACCATAAGCCCAGTTGTATGTTCTACCGCCAAATACATATTGTGCCCCACCGTTTTCATCTGTTCTGGTGTGGTCTAATTTTGATTTTAATTCATTGGCAAGTGCACTGAATGTTGACCAGTTCCAATTACCATCTGCCCAAAGTTGTGCAGGTTCATTTTTTCTGGATTCACCTAGTACACGTGCAAGTAAATCAATATTATAGTATAAGCCCTTGTCAGCGATTGGATATTGGTCATCGTAACCATAATGTTTGCCTTTAACCTCACCATAGGCTTTCTTTTCTGGCCAGAATAAGTCTGATCCATAAGCATCAATATAATCATCTAGTGCCACAATCGCCCCTTGTTGAGCCAAATTAGGAATTGAGGTTGAAATGATTTCATACACATGAACCGCTTGTGTTTTCAATGCGGATTCTTCGATGATATAGCGTTCGCGTGCACCACCCCATGAAGCGTTGGTAGGGTAATTTCTAAATACAACCTTAACATTGTATTTTTCTTCTACTGCTGTGATTTTATCGACTTTTTCTTGTTTGAATAGGCGTTCATATGACGCACTTCTTGGGTCACATTTTGCAGCCAAGTCGCACATAATGACGAAATCAATACCACCTAAATCGTAAGTCTTTTCTACGGGATCCGGATCCGGATTTGGGTTGGGATTCGGATTTGGATTGGGTTTGGTTGTACCACAACCGACCAAAACGAAAACCATGACTACAAATGACATTAAAGCAATAATCTTTTTCATGTTTGTTCTCCCTTTCTTATCTTAAACTAGCCTACAAGGCCACTGCGTTCAATACCTTCGGTGAATAATACTTTTTGAACCAATAAGTAAAAAATCAATAATGGAATCATGGATAACATCGCACTGGTATTGAGTACCATGGATGTAAATAATGGATTTTGTGTGACATCTTGATCGAATAATTGCCATACACCTGCCTGTTGAATCGCACCTTGTATGGCATTTCGAATAGACATCATTTTGGTAGTCAAAGTCGCAAAATCGCTATTGATTTTTGAGACAAAGTTGGCTGTAAAATAAGCATCATTCCATTGCCAAACGAATGTCAATATGCCAACTAAAACCATCGCACCCCTCGCGTTTGGCAACATGACCCTAAAAAATACTTGAATCGGGTTTGCGCCATCAACATGGGCAGCTTCTTCTAATTCTTCTGGGATACCCCTGAAAAACTGTCTAAATAGGTATATGAATATCCCTGACTTTATGCCCATACCTGTAGCGGCGAAAATATACAAAATCATTGGTGTTCCTAACAAGGATTGTCCTGTGCCTAAAAAATTCATTAACGTGATTTTAAGTGGTAGTTCGATTGTACTCGGTGCAACGATGATGGTCGTTAAAACCAACCCAAATAAAATCTTTTGTCCTTTAAATTTTAGTCTTGCAAAAGCATACCCTGCCAGTGCCGTACACAGCAATTGTAATAAGGTGACAATACCAGAAAGCATAATCGAATTCTTCAATGCATTCCAATAATCCAATACAATCGCTGAAATCCTAAAATTCATCCAAGAAAATGTTTCAGGAATCCATAAAACCAATGGATTATTGATGTCTTCAGGTGCTCTTAGCGCAATCGCAATCTGCTGTATTAGTGGATACAATATGATGAATGCCAGCCCATAAAGTAAGAAATATTTGACCATCAAAGCAAACCAAGCCAAAATACTTTCAAAAGTCATGGTCCGCTTGTAGCTAGTACTTAGCTTTTTATCATAAACTTTGATGGATGCTTGTTTCAGTTTTTGAAATGTTTGATTGAGGAATTGTGTTTTATTTGCGGTCATCGTAATAGAACACCCTGCCTTTCATCGCTAAAAATACTAAACCAATGATGGTGACATTGATGGCAAAATAACTCACAGATATGGTGGCTGCTAAACCGTATCTATTTTGTGTCATCGCATAATCCAAAAATCGATAAATCGGTGCTCTGGTGAAGGAATCCACTACCGTAAATACTGCTGCTGTCAAAATCAAAGGGGTAATCATCGCTATGGTAATCTTCCAAAATATCTCATACTTAGTTGCACCTTCCATTTTGGCTGCCTCATATAATTGGTTTGGAATGGATTGAATGGCTGCGATAAAAATGAGAATTTGGATGCCGGATAAATTCACAATCATGAAAATGCGATCGACTGCATTCATTACGATTGACATCAAACTGTTGCCGATCCCAATATCCATGAAGAACCCTGCAAGTTGTTGGACAAACATTTGATCGGCCCCAGTTGAAGCATCGATGTATTGACCAAAACCTTTAGATAGTGTATCTGAGATCAGTGTAAAGTTGTAGATTACAGGAATAAAGAAAATCGCTTTAATCCACTTATGACCTTTAAATGGTTTGTTTAAGAATGTTGCAATCAAGATTGAAAATATCAAAATGATGGGTAGGTCAATGAGTAAATTTTGAATGAATAAATATAATTGAACGGAAAATACGTTATTACCGTCAATGACGTAACTTCTAAAGAGTTCAATATAGTTCGCAATTCCATTAAATGTGATGGTTAAACCACTAGAGGTGGGTACTACTTGATTGAAGCTCCACCAAATCGATTTAATGAAGGAGGGTAAAAAGAACAGTGCCATACCCAACATCCAAGGCACTGTAAACACAATCCCCCAAATGTATTTTTGTTTTCGATATGGTATATTTGAGAACCATAATCGGTAACGTTGATAGAGTGACTCTTTTTCCAAACTTCCAGCATCAATCTGATGTATTCGAGCCTCAAGTCTAGTTAATCGGATTTTATTCTTCTGAACTTGGTCTGCGAGTTTTACAATCTTTCGAATATGTTTTTGCTCGTTTTTAGCCATCATATTTTGAATATCTTGTTCAAAAGTAGCATTGTTTGATTTTAAGCGAAGGATGGTTTTCTCGGTTTTAATGCGTTGTTTCGACAAGGCTTCTGTACCATAATATGTCTTTTTTAGTTTTTTCATGATACCACCACAAAGCTTTCTGTTTCATAATTAATTCTTATGACCAAATTGCCTTCATATGTCACTTCAATCCATGATCCTTGCGGATTGAGCACTTCATGCTTAACAATTTTTTTATTCATAATACCGAGGTCTGCTATAACATCATGGATACGTTCAACATCTGATAGCCAATAAGCATAATATGTGGCATATAAATGGTTATACTCTGTTTTGACCAAGTCAATCGTGTTTCGTTCGGTAAATGTCCATTGTACATTAGCCCCTGTTTCAATGGTCTTAAGTAAATGCCAGTTCACAGTTTTTTGATTATAGGTATTAATAGATGGCCCAGCATAATTAAAGTATCCATTTAAAACCATTTGAATGAATGGTATGTCATAATCCACAATTTTGTGAAGAGTCCCCGTAACACTTAGGTCCAAAATGCTATCTGCATAGTTCAATGCGTATAGGTTAGGGTTACGTAATTGTAATTGCTGATCTTTTAACTGCTCAAGCATTTCAATTTGCATCGCAACCACTTCATTTCTAAACATGATGGAGCCTTTTTGTAGGTTCGATGCTATCTGACTTCCAAAGTCAGCTAACCCAATATTGGCATTGAGTCGGTCTGTGGATTTCACGATTTGATGGAGCACTTTTTGCTGGGTTGGGATATTTAAGATATAACGGATGGTCTGAGTACGATCAGCTAAAAATGTTGCCTCGTCATAGGGATACCGATATACAGGGTTATGGAAAATGTTTTGTGAAACTTCTTTATCTAAATTCAAATTCTGTTTAGTATAGGCTTCTGATGCCATGAACTCCAAATACATTGGAATGTCTTGACTATGGAGTGAATTAATCAACTTCTTTAATTGCTTTTCTGTAGCAACCTTGTCATTATAAGTCAGTTCTTTATACACGGTTGGTTTGATGCCATCATTTGAGAAACCAAAATATGTCAATGACAAATCATCTATACCTTTATCCATCAATGCTGCTTTGATTTTCATAACACCATCTACGGAAGTCAATGCTTTAACACGTGTTGTTGGAATGCCTAAAACATAAGATTTTTCCTTATAACCACCCAACAACGTGATGGCTGTGCCGTACTGAGACAGGATGGGTTGCCAATCGAATCTGTGAACAAGGTATTGTTGGTACATTTTAGCGATATCGAAATATGTCGCGTTCGAATTTGGTAAAAACTGATAATAAGCAACAAAATCTTGTTTATTGTAATCTGTGGTATAGGAGGTAACACGTTGGGATTGTGCCGAGGATTGGAAAATAAACGCGTCACGTTCTCTCAACGCATATCGATAGTGTACGTAAGGTATTTTGTGTACATAACTTCCAGATGCGGATTCCGTTAAGAAACCTGCGCGTAGTGTAGACATGGCATCGCCAGCTTCAATCGTATTGAAATACGCATACCCATTTAATTGATATCCATACATTGGAAATCCAATTTTCTCGCCTTGGTCTGGTTTGACAGCATGTGCGTTACCTATCGATAAATCCGACCCATATATTCTTTTTTCATATACAGTAGAACTGTATTTTTGATTATTGTGATCAACATAAATACCCGACCCATCTGGGATGACTGTGAAACCAGTGTCCCCCATATTGCCAGCACCGAAAAACGGTAAAACATCGATAAATGCCAGTGGAAAATCTTCACTTTCTACGATGGAGTCGTTGATGAGGGTTGTCTTGAATCCTGTATTGGTTAATGCGTATTTCACTGAAAATTCAAAATATGGTAATGCTTTGGATGTTTCAAATCCATAAGTGAGTGCATCTTCTTCATAATCTTCTTGGGTATATAAAGATTCATTGAAAATCAGGTTGTAAACGATATCGATGCTATCTTGTGAAGTGAGTGTTTTGAGGTAAAATCTTTTTTCCGCCTCCACATAGTTAAATTGTGCTTTCAAGAAACTCAACTGTCTACGAATGGTTGAATTGGTTTCTGCTTTTTCTTCTAGTGGAATCAGTATCTTTTCATCGAATTTTTCTTTCCCTACTTGTCGTGGCAAATCGGTCATTGAAATGTTGTGTTTGCCACCTACTTTATACAAGACTTCAACCGAGTCGTTAGTGACTCTAAAACTAAATCGGTTGTATTGAATGGATTCCTCGTTCACGCTGACCCTTTTGGAAGCTTCGATTTTCCGTTCATAATATAAAACGAACAATTCTCTTGCATCGGCTGGAATGAGTAACGTATCGTGTTGTGGATTGGAGTACCATGTTTGAGCCGTCGTTTTATCGAATAATTCAAATGTTGTATTGGTTGTATTCAAAGTCCACTTGAATTGTGCATTTTCGAGCACTATGTCATTTCCGACAAAGTCATCTTTATCAACAAAACCTGTCTTATCATATGAAGGTCTTGGTTGATAAACGGAACGATACCCCATAACTTGTGAAATAACAAACAGTGTACTACTTAAAGCCAGCAACGATAGGATGGCTACTTTAATGAGTTTTCTCTTCATAGACCCTCCTAAGATAACCGCATGATGAATTCTTCATAAACTTGAATGATGAATCCATACAATTGTTGGAATAATGTCAATATCAGTAAACCTATGAATATGATAAGTGCTACTGCTATTGCCGTAAATGCAATCGTAATGATGGTTTTGAGTAATCCATATTCATGAATTACCAATAACCCAAAAAGGGCCATATATCCAACGAAAAAGACGGCTATGCCATTCATTGCTGTATAAATTGCCAATTCTTCTTGAATGAGAAAGTTTGATAATATCGTCATTGGAATCCCAATCCAAACCAATGGGATGATTGAATAGCAAATGACTTTGAATATCTCGATCATTTTTCCTTTACCTTCAAATAAGGAGGTGATTGACCAGTTGCCAATGGTGATTAGGACAACTGGTACAACCACTAGGAAGAAAGTCCTGATGATGGAAAAATTCTCAATATATGGGGCAGATACTAAAAAACCAGAGGCAGTAACGCTGAATGCGTTCGTGATGACTAACAGGAGTAAATAGGTTAATGCCACAGAAATTTTGCCTTTGTTTTCTAGCTTAAAATCATCATACCCTTTGAATGGGTGAGTCAAAATATAGAGTGGAAACTTAACATAATCCTGAATGATTTGTTGAAAGAAGCCGTGATAATCGATGCTTTTAATTTTGTTTTTGATTGAATTCATAGTCATAGATTAATCATCTCCTTCTCTCTTGATTGCATTCTTAACGGATTTCCCAATGAAAAAACTAAACAATACGAATCCACTTACCAGTATGTAAGGCAATGTTTTGGCTAAAGATTCATTTCTATACTGCTCATAAGCTTTTGAATAATTATAATAATCATACCCACGTTTTAGGCTAACCATGGCATCTTTATAGTTACCTTCACGTAGTTCAGCACGTCCAATACCAGCATAAGCCAAGAAGTAATTTGAATTCATCTTGAGGACTTCTTGCCATGTTTCTCTAGCCGCTAGATAATCCATGTCGTAATATTGAGCAATGGCTTGGTTAATTTTTGTACCAAATGCAATCGGTTCAAAAACAAGTATACTTTTTGAAACATTATCCGTTACAATCATTAATTCACCAAAATAGGTGATGGCTGTTGGTCCAGATAGTTTGTTTTGTTCAGTACCAATCCCACCGGATATGTACAATAAATGCCCATCCACATCGTAAGTGAAAATACGTCCTCGCTTGTTGTCTAATATCGAATAACGTTCATTATCTGCATGCACTGCTACATCAATAATAGATGACGGTCCTACGATGGTTCTTGTGTCTGTATCTTGAAACTTCGCATCCCCAACAATAGGCACATAGCCATTTGTTTCAAGAATGTTTCGTCCTTTAAAGTTGAGTTTTTTAATCGGTGCCCAATACTCTAAACGTGAAGCGGTATAAATATACCCGTCTTGGTCGATATCCATCGACGTAAAGGATGTTTGAAGCTTAAGAGCCATTTTATCTCTTTGTTCTTTTGTAGAAAACCGATAAATCAAAGCATCTAAAACAGATAATTTGATGGTATTCGTTCCAAAATAACGATTGAAATTACCATCGATGTCAAACTCCATAATACCTTCATAGACATCATAGGCAATGACATTCATTCTACCTGTTCGATCAACAGTGACTTTTAATGGTTTGAATGTCAGTGTATCAAATATCGCATCATTTGGATTCTTGACTTCCTGAACCATCAGTTCAGTGCTTAAATCGAATATTGCAATACGATTATTGTTGTAGTCAGCCACATACAATAAACCGTTGAATACATGAATCCCTTGTGGGTTATTTAGTGTACCTTCTGCATCTATGTCTTGAGGTAGCGATTTAACGTATTCAAATGATTGATTGAAAATATGAATTTTGTTGTTTGTTGCATCCGATACATATAAGTGATTATTGTATGCAAATACATCCCTTAAATCTCCCATTTGAATGGGTTTGATGTTACCTAGAGTATCCATGATATTGGAATTATCAACAACTCTCACAACGTGTGTTGCTTCAGCAGAATCAATACTATCCCAATAGGCATAGTTGTATGATGCCTTTATGTTTACTGTAAAAGTCAGGGTCCCCAAAATTAATAAAACCAATATATATATTTTTTTCATTGGTTTCACCTACTTTATTCCAGAATGAGCCATGGTATCGATGATTCGAGATTGGCTGATGATGAATACTGAAATTGGGACAACCAACATCAGTAAAGCGACCGCGGCAGATGCCCCGGTTCGTGCGATTCCACCAGAAACGATTTGTTGTAAAGCAAATGATAGCGGTTTGAGATTTTCTGTGAAAATGTATGAACCACCATCGGTTGACCACAGTTGTTGAAACAGCAATATAATGACGGTTAACCAAGCAGGTTTCACCAACGGCATCACCACTTTGAAAAATACACGATATTCCCCTGCGCCATCCATTTTTGCTGCTTCGAGCAACTCTGTTGGTATAGTTACCATAAATTGTCTCATTAAAAACAAGCCTAATGTGAATCCCCATGAAGGGATAATGATGGCTAAATGGGTATCAATCAAGCCTAACCAGGAAATGACCAAATAATTGGGTACAGCCGTAACTAAACTTGAAAACATCAAAGAGTAGACAATCAACTGATTGATCAATGCTTTGCCAGGAAACTTATGCTTTGCTAAAGGGTATGCCGCTAAGGCAGCCAACAAAACATGCCCTGAAACACCGATAACAGTAATGAAAATGGTGTTATAGAAATACCTTGAAATTGGGATTCTGGTATTACCAATCAAATTAAATAAATCAGTAAAGTTGTCAAATGTGAAGTTTCTAGGGAATAGTCGTGGTGGAAATAAGAAAATTTCATCGAGTGGTTTGAATGCATTCGCAATCGTGAAAACCAACGGATACGCGCTAAATAAACCAAAACCTATCAACAAAATACTGAGTGCGAAATCACCTTGCCAAGAGCGACTCAAACGTTTTTTGCCTTTTTTAGTGGCTTTCTTTCGTTTGATATTCTTAAGTTTTATTTGTCTTAATTTCGATAAGTCTTGAGCATCCATCCTAAGTACCTACCCTTCTTAAGATTTTTTGGACACCTAAGTTTGCCACCATCATAATGAGAAACAAAATGGTTGCAATCGCACTGGCGTACCCAAGTTCCATGCGTTGTGAGCCTGCACCAAAATCGATTAGGTGGGTGACAATGGTATGTCCACTGTATTCCACTGAAGGGAAACCCAACAATTGCGTCGATACAGAAGCGATACCAAAGGAAGATGTGATTTGCATCAACGCACCAAACATCAATTGAGGCATCATTTGTGGTAAAGTGACGTACCATAACTCTTGCCAACGATTCTTAATACCATCAATAGCTGCCGCTTCATAAAGTGACTTGTCGACAGTTTGTAAACCTGCGACGAATGAGAGAAAGCTGATGCCTAAGGACAACCATAGTTGCACGATGATGATGATGACCAGTGCATACTGTGGCGTTTTTAGCCACAAAATCGGTGCGTCGATGATATTCAAATTAATTAAAAATGCATTTAAATACCCATACATATCACCATTGAAAATCAGTTGCCAAAGCAAAAATGCAGATCCACTGATGGATGGTGCATAAAACACCACTGTGAGTATCCAACGGATTTTGGCTGGTAGTTCGTTGATGAGCCATGCAAATATGAATGAGGCAGCATAACTGATGGGACCAATAATGATTGCTAGGATGAATGTGTTTCTCAATGCAATTAAGAACACGTCATCATACAATAATAACGTAATGTAATTTTCCAACCACACCCATTTGGGTGGATTAAGCATATCAAACGTGGTGAAACTCAAAAACAAACTCATGATGACAGGTAAAATCGTGAATGTAAAAAATATCAATAAAAATGGTGCCATCATGCCGTAATAAACGCGTTTTGATTTCATTTGTTTGAATAGCGATTGTTTGAATTTTGTATTGATTGTCATAGCCCTAATTCATTACGCTTTCTAGTGATTTCTTCATTAATTTTTAAATGATAGTGGTATAGTGCATCTTGAGGTGAGACATTGCTGTTAAGTACTGCTCTAAAAGCATTATCAATGTGGCGACCAACAATGTAATCCCCAGGCACTGTAGGGATGCCTACGGCTTTCTCACGTTGAAGTTTTAACATTAGATAGTCTTTAATAGGCCATGGCAATTGCTCAAATGCCTCTAGATTAGCTGTCGGATATCGCGCAGCCGAACCGATAATTGCTTCCATACCCCGAGCATAATCCACTTGTGTATCTTTACTTAGCCACCATTTCATAAATGTCCATGAAGCTTCTTTTTGTTTGGATGCACTCATAATGACCGTTGAGGATACTGTTGATGTGGTTTCTTGGTGTAAAACACCCTCACGATAAACACCAGGTATCAATGCATAATCCCATTGACCAGCAATTTCTGGTGCAAACACACTGAGTGTATTGTATAATGAGTAATTCGCAATTCCGATTGGCATTTCGCCACTTCTGAACCGGTTGGCGAAATTCGCTTCTAAAGCAAAGCCATAATCGGAAAATAGTCTCGTGAACCTAAGGAATGCATCGATGTTTTGTTTTTGTAACATCCCCGAGGCTTCGCCACCGTTGATGTATAGTTGTCCACCATTTTGACGCATCATAGCATACAAAACGGTTGATAAGGATCCTTGTGATACCGGAACATAAAACTCTAAATAACGTTTTTGTAAAATGGGTGATATATCGATGACTTCATCCCAAGTTTGTGGGATTTGATTCACACCAATGTTTTCTAAAATATCTTTTCGATAAAACATCACGAGGAAATCTTCGGTATCGGGTAAAGCATAGGTACGACCATTAAACGATAGTGCTTCTAAAGCCGATGGACTAAAACGATTTTTAACTTCTTCAAAGTCATTAAACGTCGTTAAATCTACGATGGCGTTTCGAATGCCCCAGTTGACTGGCATCTTTTGATCAACCCCAATAGCAACATCTGGGCCATTGCCCGAAAGTGTTGCTTGTAATAGCACACCCATGTTGACCATCTTTAGTTTTACATTGATACCCTCTTGGGTAGTAAATGATTCATCAATCAATTGTCTCAATAATGTGGTTTGATCTCGTCCTGTACCAATCCATACTTCAATCGTTGGCCCATCGACAGAAACACCCGAACCTAAATCAGAATCGTCCATAAATGACCCAAAGAACAACGTAATTTCGTGCCAAATTTTTTCAAAAACATTGACTTTAATATTAGGTAATTTATATGAATCCCCAGATATGATTATTTGATCTAGTGTTAAGGGTTGTTCAGATATTGAAATAACCCAAGCACCCAGCGCAGAAATGTTTTGTTCAAACTCTCTTAAACCATTTTGCACATTCTTCTCATCAGACATAAACTTTTTAACTTGATTTAAGGTTCGATCAAATGGTGATATCAAAGAACTTCGACCACCAGAGATTTGAATGATTTCTGATTTAATGGCTTTGAGTTCATCTTCAAAATGGACCAGTCTTTGATTAAAGTTATGGATATAACGATTCAATAAATAGTCTTGATATGGATCCGGATTCAATCCAGTACGCATGACAACTTCACGATAAAAAGTTCTGAATGATTGAATCAATACATTGACGCGTTGCACAATATCACCATATGTGCCAATATTTGCTTGAAGGGTGATCTCATTTTGACCTGCTACTAGGTAGACATACATCGGAGACTTTTGATTACCTAAAGTCACGTATTGGAGATTAGAATTGTATTTAAATTCTAGTTGTAGTGCTTCTTTGAAGGGGACTTCCCCATTGATTTTTAACGTTCTTGTCGAACTTTGTCCATTCGAGAAGTTTTGCATTGCTTTAAACGTAATTTTATAAAAACCACTTTGATTGACTTGGACTCGCCAAGTGATTTCATCGCCAGCAATTCGCCAGTTGTTTCCACCAATTGCATTATATCGAGTGATAAAGGATTCATATGGACTGAATTTCATGGTTGAATATTCAGCAATTGGATTTAATGATGGTGAACTCTTTAAATTGGCCTCCTCAGCTTCAATTGTGTAATGATTATCTTGAACGATTACCCCTTGTTGACTAAGATTCAAATAATACTCATCATATGATTTTAATTGTGGGGCTTGGAATAATTTCATTCCACCGATAACAACTGGTTCACGTTTACTGGTTAGAGTGATTGTATTGTTGCCTTGCTGAAAATGGAAATAATAGGCTTCATTGTAATAACCAACACGGTCTTTAAATGTGTCTTCAGTCCAAAGATGCGTTTCAATTTGTTTAGGACGAACATCAGATTTTCCAGGCTCACGGTCTTGTGATACTGGGTAAGCATCCTTAAAAAAACGAAGTAAAGAGATACTTTCGGCTTCAATAAATGGGTATTCACCATTAATTTTTATGCCTTTTTGAATGGTTGAGCTACGACCTTGAATGGAGAAATACTTTACGCCCATTTGATAATATCCTGTGGTCGGAACATTCACATAAAAAGTAATATCACCAGATTCAGGAATATAAATACCTAAATTACTTTCACCTAAATCGTCCATAAAATATGAGAGATATGGGGCTTCTTCTTCAACAAGTCCTCCAGTGTATGTAAAAACATCCAAATCGACTTGAATGGATTGATTTGGATAAACTTTTGGATGATTTTCTTTGTAAGTGCCATAAGTGACTGATGATGTGACTTCTTGAAGATTAAAAATGGATTGCTCATAGCTCGTATGTGAAGCGCTTACCTGTTTCGGTTGGGTTAAAAGTAGCCCCATAGGTATTGTAATGAGCAGCAATAGTGTAACGATTTTTTTCATGTTTTACCTCAAATTATAGGTTGTATAGTCAATTCAAAAATAGTATAGCATTTTAAACTTGACTAGTCAAGTAAGTATTCATACCTTACTGTAAGTAAGTCTCTATACATTCTAATAAATCTGTCTTCAAATTATCGATTGTTTGATATGGTTTGTCCAGTATCCATGTGGCCAGCAACAAGGTGCCACTTAAGCCAAGTAGTAGACTTATAATTGGAATCCAAATGACAATCAAAACATAAACAAGGCCAATCATCATCATGAACATACTTCTTAATCCAAATCCAAATGTCAATATATAACTGTGCTTAAGGATTGAAAACCAATGCACTCTATAAATCAGAGATAATATCATCCCATGATAGAATGCAATCATTGTAAATGCTAATAACCATATACTAATCAAAAAACCTATGAAATAGTAATAACTGAATGGCTCAAGTCCTGTATAGAAAAACACAGCATTGAATCCCAAAACCATAAGGATTAACTGGTAAATAAGGCCTTTTATGATGACTTTAATGTATGTTTTTTTTAACAATGTGAAATAGGTATTCGTCACTTCCGTCGATGTTTTCTTCAAAACCATGCTTAAAGTGATTGCTCCTGAAGAGATGGCCAGTGGTAATCCAAAGATGAAAAACCCGATGATTATTGTCAGGATCATATAGAAATTTAGCAGTAAGATTTTGAAGAAAATATCGGTATACATATAAAATTTTGAATTTACATACCGTTCAAAAAAAGACATTGGGGGTCCTCCTATAAAACACAAGAACAAGCAACTCAAAGTTGCTTGTTCAAAAGTTTTATTTTGTTTTGTATTATACAGTTTGTGCAAATGCGACTACTGTTGTAGATGCATCTTTGAAACTTGTCATTGGTGCTCTCCAACCGCCATCTGCAGCACTTGCTGTGGTTGCTGGGAATTTAACCCATGGATTGACAAAATGGTAAGCGATGAAATCTCTAGCGGCTACTGTTGCAGCATTGCCATTGACAACTGTGGATACAGTTAGACCATTTTTACCAATGAGTAACATATCGCCTTCAGCCAATTGAGCGCCTAAACCGACCAATTGTGCACTGTTTGCGGCATATGTTGCATCATCAAACCAACCTGTACCTTTGATATAAGTTTGTTTTGCGAGGATATTTCTGACGAATTTCGCTTGATAGTTGGCATCTAGAACGACGACTGTACCAAACGCTTCTGTGTAAATTCCGCTCCATGCTTCAACAGCCTTAATGTCGGTAACTAAGTATAAGTAGTTGCCTAATTTAGATGCATCAGTTAAATTACGACGATTGAAGTAATCTGTTGCATTTGTAATAACTACTGGCGCAGACATGCCATCAAAAGTCATCATAGTCACCACTGTTTGGTCGATGAAAACAACATTTGAATTGATGGAGTCTGTATGTGTTGCAAGACCGATGCCTTTAACCACATAACCGTTCACACCATTAAATCCTGAAACCACAGATACATCAAAAGAGTTTTCTTCTGTCGTAGCGACTAATTTGAGGTACGCTCCAAGTTTAACATAAACCTCATAGTAATCTGTACCTTCGACAGCTTCCCAAGTCAATCGTTTAGCATTTTCAGTATCGACCGAAATGATTGGAGCTGACAATGTTTGAATTTCTACTTTTTTGTATAAGATTTCATTGGATTCTACGGATGAACTCCATTTAAATTGATCTTTAGTATTCGCGACGACTGTGATGATATAACCATCGTTGGTAGATAATGCTAAATCTAGCGCCGATAAGTCAATCGATGTACCTGCAATAGGATTACCAAAAGCGACCCCATCCACGAATAATTGATAGTTTAAAGCATTTGGAATTGCTGCCCATGATAAGGAATGTCTATTTAAGACAATTTCAGGTGTAGCAATCGGATCTGGCATTGGAATTAAGACACGGTAGTCTTCTTCTAAAACCAATTCAATATTGGTTAATTCAAAAATATCTTGTAGATCTTTGGTAACTGCACCACCAGTATATCCAGAGTAGAATAAATTAGATACTAAGAAAATACGTGCCGCTTGTGGCGCAATCGGGCTAATAAACATCACATATCCATCGGCTGGAATGATGTCAGAGATTCCTTTAAATAAATCACCACCCGCACCATTATTCCAAATAACATCGGTATGTGTAAGGACAGTTGCACCATCAACCACGTCTAATTGTAGGTAGACACCTGTTTGGAAACGTGCATGAATGATATTATAATCTTTGTCAGTTACGATCAAGGAACCATAAGGTAACAACGGTAAATTGTTATTGGATGCATATTCAGAACCGTGTTCTAGCACTTGTGCATCAAAGAATGTTTTAGACATCACATGAAGCACATCTTGTTGTCTGAATGTAGCTCCACCGAAAACACTGTCAAATTTGAATGCGTCTTCTTGGTTATAAACAAACGGAATCCAATTATTACCAATTCTTGCTGCATCGACAGTGACATCTAATGCGTCAATGACGGTAACATCACGTTGAACTGTGGTCGTATTGTTGGATTTATCGGTTGCTGTATAGGAAATGACATAATCACCCGGGTTATTTTTGTCATAATCGCCTAAGATGACCTCGATCACAACATCATATCCATCTCTATTGTCACGCGCAACGACTTCAGACATAAAATCGACATCTAGCGTTTCAAGGTGTGAAATTTTAGGTAATTTCCCATTGACTAACCCTAGAAAAGCAGGAGCGATGGTGTCTGGAGTTGCAATTACAGTCACTTCAAAAGTCTTGGTTTCTGATGCATCGCCATAACTAATGGTTGCAGTTAAGGTGACTGCTTGGTTTGCATTACCACGAGTAACAACACCTGCATTAGATATAACCGCAGGTGCGCTTGATGACCAAGTAATGGTGACAACGCCAACTGTGGTTGGTAAAGTTAAGTTTTTAGTTACAGATTCGGCACTATCGCCTGTTTGATATGTAACTACCACTGAATCTAAGGCTTCATCCACATACGCTTGGTCTGATTTTTGATTACATGCTACCAGTGCCACCACTGTAATCAACACCATCATAAGTGTGACAATGCCTTTTGTGAATCCAATTTTTTTCATTCGATTCTTTTCCTCCGTTTTAATTGTATATACATCTACACCCATTATAATCATCTTCAAATGTATAGTCAAGTGTTTTTGAAAGCGTTTTAAACATTCCTGCAAAAATAAAAGGGGACAAAGCCCCTTCATTGTTTCGAGCTAAATGCCAATTCTAAATGCTTAACCCCGATATAGGGTTCCTTGGACAGTGTTTCTTCTAAAAAAGGAATCCTGTCGATTTCTTTGTTGCTGTATGCATGGATCCAATAAGCCAACTCTTCTGCACGCTTGATTTGAGCAAACAGCCTAGTTTGTAGTACTTCTAGACCAAAGGGTGTATACCTATTATGCCACATCTCATCAAACGAGTTGACTAATGATGACATTAATCGCTTAAATCGTTTCAACAGTACCATTGTATGACTAAAGTCATACGTTGTAAAGTATCCTTCTAAAATGGATACTCGAATTTCTAATTTAACACATAGAACCTCAGCAATCAAACGATGATGGTACGCACCGATTTGTCTCATGTTTTTGATATGGTGTTTAGTTTTTCGAATATATGTTGCCAACTTGCTTGAGTCGTATCCGACCAAGTCATTGAGATATATCCCTAAACATAAGTCATCCCAAAGCAATCTTACTGGATCAAAACCCAAACGATTGACTTGACTAATACTTAAATGATTATTGAGGCTATTGTGGGTTAAATAAAGTAGATAATCCTCACTCACCTTATGTTCACATGCCCATTGTGTGACGTCAAATAAACCATGAAAACTGGTCTCATAATCCACATAAGCACCATCATCTTGCCATTGTGTAAAGATGATTTCTTTGATGCCTAATTCTTTTGTTGCATCAATGGCTAATGCAGCGGTTCGTTTGGTTTGTTCATGGTCATAAGCCAATTTTGTCCAAATCCATACACCACTAGCCATGACAACCCGTCGATTCATCTGAAGGTGTTTTTGTAGCATCTTATCATAAATATCTGGCTTATGGTTATAGTAATCCCAGTAAACTAAGCCGACATTATTAGGTATTTTTTGTATGAATGCTTGATCAAATGTGATTTCAGTATCATAGTAGTAATTGGTTTGAGATCGATGTCTAAAAAACATATCTGACCAAATGAGTACATCTTTATAACCCACGTTTAGGCAAATATTATTAACCGTATTTAGATGTTCAATGAATAATGATTCTGGATCTTCATACCCATATTTTTTGTAATGTTGCCCAAAACTAAATCCGAATGTCTCATCCATACCAACGTGGATTTGGGTTGTTCTAAAAGCTTTTTTACAAAAAGAGATCATTGCATGGATGAGTGGTATGCTTTCACGCATCATCAATACATCAGATTGGTCTCTAAACGGGGCTGAAGATGGCCACCTCAAAAATTGCCCCATGTGTCCTAATGTTTGAATGCACGGTACCAATTCAATCCCTAAGTAATTGGCATAGTCATCCAGTTCTTTAAGTTGATTCAAAGTATATCTACCGCGTAAATAACCAAACTTTGGGTAATCTTCTAGCGTATAAACATCTTCCATATATAGCCAAACCACATTAAACCCGAGCAACGCTTTTTTATATAGTACCTGTTTAAAATAGTCAACTTTAAAAACTGCGTTGCGTGATAAATCCACCATAGTTCCTTTGGTTTTAAACCCATCATCTGGAATGGTTCGTCCTGTGAGTTCTACATGTTTTAAACAAAAAAGAGCGCTCGGAATACTCTTATAGTATAAGGTATCATTATCTATATATGTTTGATTTGAGGGTATAAATGATTTGATTGAATGCTTGATATCTAGTTCACTGAGTAATTTTTTCATATTGATTTCCGCTTTGTGGCAAAAAGCCAAACTGCTCCTGTCATTAATAAGAGACTCGGTATTGCAATCGATATGCTGAGAACCCAAGGGAATGATGATTCATTGGGTTCTTCAGTCGGTGTTTCAATGTTATGTAGAAAATGATATTCGATGGTTTCTTTGGTACCATCCTTCAACTCATAGTGAATGGTATAGTGATTATCTCCTTCATTTAACTGGTCAAATACAGCTTTTCTCAATCCCGCATATTGAACGAGTGCAACCTTTTGGATATCAGACTCCTGATGAATCACATACATCCGATCAATCAAGCGATCCGGATCTTCAAAATAAATGAGAATACTGACGTTATTTGAACTGATTTCGTGTGTGATTTCAGTAAAAATTGGTTGCGTAATTGGTTTTACATAATTAATCCAAATTACTTGATTGAAAACCGCCATCTGGTGTGTAAGGTCGACAATACTGATGGCTTGATCTTTATTTGGATCGATTTGAACAACAAGCGTACTTGAATTTAACGCCTGTTTAACACCCTGTATGAACACATCATAATTCAACGATGGTAGTGCTAACGTCAGTATATTTTGATTGATGGTTGTGACGATATCCGCTTTGGCTTTAGGTTTGATAAAAAAAACCGCATTTGAAACACTTCTATACGTTGTTGGTCCACCTTCGGAGGGACGATTAAGCATTCTGAAATCGTCGCCTTCTTTGATGATGGCTTGTGTAGAACCCCCACCATCTAAGTTAAAACCATTTACAATCCCATGAACTTGCATGATTTTTGCAAACTCACGAAGATTGACCCCTTGTGAAAAGCCTGTTTGTCTGCCATCTACCGTAATTAAAATAGGTCGATTTTGTTCATCAAACCCAATACCTGTTCTCGGATGTCTTGATTCGTTATTAGAAGCACTTTGTCCACCAATCTCCGAAAAAGCTTTTATGGCATTATTTTGAATGATTTGCGAATCCACACCTAACAATGTGTTACCTTCGTTCACATTTTTTACTTCTTTTTGGATTTTGACATAGCCTTCATTCAATAATGATTGTATATGTTCATCACGAGACAAAATTGATATTTTTGTATTGGTTGTTTCAATCACACCTTCTTTCGCCATTGGATTTGTTCCAAGAAAAAAGAATTGATTGTTTGTATTGGTTTTCATTACTAAATCATAACTAAAGTGTGTACCGCTTGCTTTTGACAATGCATCATAATTGTAAAAAACACCTGTTTGTCCAACTTCAATGGTTGAATCATTGATATTTTCCAATTTGACTACAGCCATCAATGCGTCATTTTCTTGATGATAAATGTATAGTTTGTATGTATCGCTTAATGCAATCGTTTTAATGGTCGAATTAAAACTGCCTTTAGGGTCGAGTTCAATGGCGAAATATTTATCATGATTGTTTGACTTGATCAATTTAGAACCAAAAATCATATTAGCATTGATGGTTGATCCTGTGGTGAAATAATCACCATTAACCCCAGCGATGACTTCATAGTTGGGATTTTTTTGATTAAAATCTCGCGCTAGGCTGAGCACATCCTTATTAACCAAATTACCTGCGCCATCAAAGTAGCTCCATGTGGTCAATAATACGTCATCACTACCACCAATCACTTGAATATTTTGAATCGACTCTGTCCCAGCATCGTTATATACATTGGCTGAAATAGACTGGACTTGAACCCCTGATAGCCTGGTTTCTGTATTTGAAATCTCAGTATAGTTTAAACCTGCCGCATGAATGGGGACTGCTATAAAGTACAAGAAGCCAAGAATAATTATCCATGTTTTTTTCATCTTAACACCTCTTTTGGACAAATAGAAATCATTTGTCCCCCAGTGACATTGTCAATAGGGGTAATAAAGAATGCTTTATCATCCGGGCATTGCATCGTGACAGCTATATCATCATTTAAAGGTGTTTTAAAAAGGGTCCCATTTTCCTTGTAGTACAAGAAACAGGATTTCCATTGAGCATTTAATATTTCTGAATTCGTCATAGTCGCCTGTTTGCCTTCATTCTTTACTTGATCAATTGCGTTGACTCTTTTGTATGTTTTTGGCATATCTGTTCCATGACCTTTGGAAGCGAATAGGGGTGAAATAAACGTTTTTGGTGCCTTCCATCGATTTCTTTTTCTCATTTGAACAGAATAAGGTAAGGTAGATACTTCCATCACTTCAATTGTTAATTGCATGAAATGTGGTTTTGGACTAGTAAGTGACATTTTTATGGTATCCCCAGGTAAATAATAAAATTCGGTGAACGATGGGTGATATTGTGCATATATGTTTTTCATGCCTTCGTGATTGGATAACATCGTCGCAGCGTAAAAGCGTTGTTGATCCAAATCATACCCACCAATATCTTCGAATTGATCTGTGATGTATCGCCAAAATGGTCGATAAACACATGCCCCAGCAGAAATTCCATTGAATAACTGTCCCCGAAACAACGCCAATCCAACATCCGATTCATCTGTCGCATGTCCCCCCAAGTAAATCGAAGAGACATCTAAATTTTTTGAGTTGGGGTTTAAAATACCTTTATACTTCTTGGCATCTGCATATCTTCTGATAAACGGTATTGGCAATGTAATCACGCCTTCGATGCCATAAAATGGGTAGTTCACACTCATTACTTTATGATACCATGCACCTCCAAAACATTTTTGTTTCATCGGGGCATCTAGATTGGATAATGGTTTTACTTCGATCATGGTTCATACCTCACAATTAAGGTCATTATAACAAACAACCCTTCACTTGTCTATACATAGTGACGAAGTAAAAAAATAAACGATTTCTCGTTTATCCTTTAATGGCGTGTTGGACAAATTTATATTGGTCAGCCCTGTAATATGAACGCACATATTCAAAAGGTCTACCGTTGGATAAAAAGGTATTTCTAACGATCAATAATGTCGGTACGTTTTTATTGACTTCAAGTGCAATAGAAACTTTCGAATCCGCGCTGATGGCTTCTATGGATTGAATACAATGGGATATTTGCATACCAAGTTCATGTTCCATATACTGGTAAAATGACCCTGTAAGGTTCTCTTTAGTGATGGTTTTAAATAATTTTGCCGGGATGTAGAGTTGCTCAAATAAAACCGGGATGTCATTACCGTATCGCACACGTTCGATAAAAATGACTTCATCCTTCTCATTTAAGAATAATTTATCAGCAATCTCTTGAGATGCTTCGATGTATTCAAATGAAATGATTTTGTTCGAAACTTTTCTGCCTGTTGCAGCCATTTCTTCTGTAAACGATCTGACACCATGGATGTTCTTTTCGATTTTTCTTTGAGAAATGAATGTGCCTTTTCCCTTGTGTCGATACAAGTAACCCTCATTAACCAAATTATTCAAAGCTTGTCTAACTGTCATACGTGATACATTGTATTGGTCTTTAAGCTCGTTTTCAGATGGTACCAAGTCACCACTTTTTAATTCGCCTTGATTGATTTTAGTTTTGATGTCTGACTCAATCACTTTGTAAATAGGAGTTATCATTATTTCACCTCGAATGATAAGTTACACTTATCGATTTTCCTCTATAAAAAATCAATTGTTTTTTTTATAAACTCCCCTTATAATAGCAACTAGTATTGAAAGAGGTGTTTTTGTGCGTTATTTTTTTGTTTTTGATATTGGTGGTACAGAAATTAAATATGGGGTCATCAATCATGATGGGGTTTTGATTGCAAAAGATAAGATGCCCTCTCGTGGTGCTTTGGGCGGAAAATTTATACTAGATGATATCGTTGCTGTAACAAAATCATTGGCATTGGTATATCCTGGCGAAGGTATCGCCATTTCATCTGCAGGTGTTATCAACTCCAACACAGGTGAGGTGCTGTCAGCAACCAACGCTATAGTAGATTACATCGGAATGAATGTCATCAAATACCTTGAGTCAAAATTACTAATGCCTGTGTCTGTCATGAATGATGTCAATTCAATGGCGTTATGTGAGTTTCATCAAGGGGCAGGAAAATCTGCTTCATCGATGGTTGCATTAACGGTTGGAACGGGTATAGGGGGTGCCCTTATTTTGAATGGTCAACTCATTCAAGGTCATGGTTATAGTGCTGGTGAATTTGGGTTAATGTGTGTTGAATCTTCTGATTACGAAGCAATCGCATCGACTTCAAGTCTAGTTAAAGCTGCACAAACTCAAATCGGTTCCCACATTCAAAATGGTGTTGAAGTCTTTAAACTTTATGACAAACAACATCCAATTGCTATTCAAATTGTCCATCGATTTTACCAGAACCTAAGTATTGGTATTGCCAATATCGCATATGCTTTTAATCCCGAAGTGATTGTGATTGGTGGAGGGATTACTGGTAGAAATCAGTTTATCGATGAATTGACACATTTTATCGATCCAAGATTAAACGAACACCTACGAAAATACACAGCAATAAAGGCGGCTACTCATAAAAACGACGCTGGCATGATTGGTGCATTTTATCACTTTCTCAATCAATATCCTCAGTATAAGTAAACCTTAGTTAATATTATATACCTCAACAGTTGACTTTACAAGTGACGGTTTTATTCCAAATGAATCGACCCTATTCAGGGTCTTTTTTCATGTGCAACAACTTATCTATACAATTAAGATTGCCTTTTATTTTTTTGGTGATATGATATATATAGACAAGTTGAAATGGTGATCAAATTTGAAATTATCCAACCTATGGATTGTCCTAGAAGATCAAGTGGTCTACGGTGATTTAATCCTTTATAAAAACTTAATCTCAAAAATCGAATTAAAGGCACCTTGTGAACATGAACCTAAACGGTATGTTGTCCCTGGTTTTATTGATTTACATATCCATGGGGCAAACGGCTATGATGCAATGGATCATGACCCACAAGCGATTGAAAAACTAGCGTGTTCTTTGGTTATAGAAGGTACCACTGGATTTTTACCTACGACGATGACACAATCTGAAATGAACATATTAAAAGCGTTGTCTAACATCCGTGCTTATATGAACCATCAGAATCCACTAGCTTCAACAGTACTAGGCATTCATTTAGAAGGTCCTTTCATTCATGAAGATGCAGCTGGGGCACAACCGAAAAACTGCATTATAAAAGCAAATACCAGCACTTTTAAAAAATTCGAAAATGCTGCTAATAATCAGATTAAAAAGGTTTCTATTGCACCAGAGTTCGATGAGTCACTGCAACTGATGGATTACTTAAGAAAGCAAAACATTATCATTTCTATTGCGCATACAAAAGCAACCTACCCACAGGTTGTCTGTGCAATTGAACACGGTGCCTCCTCGATTACCCATATGTTCAATGCCATGACACCGCTTCATCATCGAGATATCGGTGTAGTCGGTGCTGCCTTACTTCATGATGAACTCCACGCAGAACTTATTCTGGATAAAATACACGTTTCAATTCCTGCTGCTAAACTTCTTCTTAAGTCAAAGGGAGTGTCCCAAATTACACTGATTACCGATAGTATGAGAGCAAAATATCTCAGTGAAGGTATTTATGATTTAGGTGGACAAATGGTCTATATCGAAAACGGAGAAGCTAGATTAGCCGATGGGACGTTGGCGGGATCAATCTTAAAAATGAATGATGGTTATAAATATCTTGTTCAAAATTTAGGATTATCTCTTGAAGATGCTTCTAAAATTAGTTCACTCAATCCTGCAAAACAATTGGGTTTGGATCACATAATGGGGTCAATATCACCCAATAAAATTGCCAATTTAGTCATCTTAGATGATCAGTTTTCTGTATTAAAAACCATCATTCATGGTCAAATCGTTTATGGAGTGTAGTTATGAATATTCACATTTTAAAATCTAAAAAAGCAATAGACATTGCTGTCTCAAATGAAATCATCCAATTGGTTTGTATGAATCAACCCTGTGTGTTGGGTCTAGCTACCGGTTCAACACCGCTGGGTATTTACGATTTGCTTGTTAAAGATTACCAGATGAATCACACAAGCTACCAAAAAGTTATTACAATAAACTTGGACGAATACGTCGGTATACCACTGAATCATCCAGAATCTTACCATCAGTTTATGCATCGACACCTATTTAATCACTTAGATTTTATTGAGACAAACAATCATATACCCAATGGTTTAGCAAAAGACATGAATCAATCGTGTAATGACTACGATGATATTTTAAAAAACAATATCCCAGATATTCAACTATTGGGTATTGGCTCAAATGGACACATCGGTTTTAATGAGCCTGGTACACCTTTTGAGTCCACGACACACATTGTAAATTTAGCACAAAATACACGTGAAGATAATGCGAGGTTCTTTAGTAGCATCGATGAAGTCCCCACACAAGCGATTACCATGGGTATCCAAAGCATTATGAACGCGAAGAAAATCATATTAATTGCGACTGGTGCATCCAAAGCAAAAGCTATTTATCAAATGATTACGGGTGAAATAACAACCTCTCTCCCAGCATCTATTTTACAAACACATCCCAATGTAGACGTTTATGTTGATAAAGATGCTGCAAAGTTTCTATTAGAAAAAAAATAACAGATTTTCTGTTATTTTTTTATTTCGTACACTTGAAGTTTTTTGCATTCAATCCTAATGTTTTCAATAAGGCTTGTAGGGTATCTTGTTCTTCTTTTGATAAAACATTCAATACAGTCATCATGTTCTTTTCATGTTGGGGGTAAATATCCGCCATGAATTCAATCCCCATTGTGGTTAATTCCACCTTAAAAATGCGTTTATCCACCGCGTCTTTGGTCCGTGTGATTAAACCTCTTTTGGTCAAATTATCCAACACATAGGTCATGGATGAATTCGCAATCAACACTTTATCAATGATTTGTTGAACGGTTAGTGCCCCTTTGTGATATAAAGCTTCTAATGTCCCAAACTCAGAAGGGTTTAGACCATAGCTTTGGATGTCTTGTTTGATGAGGTTTTCTAGACTGTTTTTTGCGCGAAATAGCACCGTGATTGTTTTCAAATCGTGTGACATACGGGCTCCTTTCTCGAATTATTATTACAAATTCGAAATACTATCCATAGTATAACAAAAAAACCTGGGTTTTGTCCCAGGTTTTGCATATTTTTTATAATTTTGTATCGTCAATGGTATTTAAGAATGCTTCTAGGGGTTGAATTGTTCTTAAAATAGTACCATCTTCAAATGGGCTATCGAGTTTCGCATCTTTCATCAATGCGACAAACCCTTTTGACCCACCCAACTGACATAACTCAACATAAGACGCCCAAGCTTCTTCATGGTTTTTGTGGTCTCTGATCCAATATTGGAATGCACACACTTGAGCCAAGGTGTAGTCGATGTAGTAGAATGGTGACTGGAATATATGGCCTTGGCGGAACCAATAAGTGCCTTTTTCCATAAATGTATCATCATCATAATCTCTTGAAGGGATGTATTGCTTCTCGAGTCTTCTCCAAGTCGCTTTACGCTCATCTTTAGACATACCTGGATTTTCATAGATTTCGTGTTGGAATTCATCCACGAGTGCGCCATAAGGTAAGAATGAAATGGCACCTGCGAGGTGTGAGAAATAGTACTTTTGAGCATCTTCTTTGAAGAACAATGGGACCCATGGCCAAGCAAAGAATTCCATGCTCATGGAGTGAATTTCACACGCTTCATACCCAGGGAATCGTTGCATCGGATTGATGAAATCTCTCGATTGATATACTTGGAAAGCATGTCCTGCTTCGTGGGTCAAGACATCCACATCGTGCGATGTACCATTGAAGTTTGCGAAAATAAATGGGGCTTTATAGCCTGGAATAAAGGTGCAATAACCGCCACCTGCTTTGCCTTTTTTGGAGTCTAGTTCAAGTAGCCCAGAATCCTTCATGAATGTGAAGAACTCATCGGTTTCTTTCGACAATTCTTGATACATCGTTGTCGCTTGTGCAACTTGCCAGTCTAAGTCACCTTTTGGTGTTGGGTTACCAGATAAGAAGGAAATGGTATCGTAACTCTTCAAATCTTTAATCCCTAAGCGCTTCGCTTTGCGAGCGACGAGTTTTTCGACAAATGGCACCACATCGCGCTTAATTTGCTCTCTATAGGCTTTGACTTCCTTCGAACCATAATCGGTTCTACCCAAACGTTTATAGCCCAATTCAACGAAATTTTGATAGCCTAGGGCTTTCGCTGCTTGATTTCTAACCGATACCAATTGGTCATAAATATCATCGAGTTCTGCTTCGTTTGCTTCAAAAAAAGCAGATATCTTGAGTTGTGCTCGGTGTCTGGTTTCGCGGTCTTTACTTTGGGTAAATGGACTCATTTGTGATAAATTATATACCCCACCATCGAACTCGATTTGTGCAGCCGCTAAGACTTTTGAATATTTGCTGTTGAGTTTGTTTTCTTCTTGTAAAAGTGGGATAATCTTTTCATCAAATGACTGTAGGGATACTTCTAATTGATTGAAATAATGTTGTCCAAACACTTGAATCAATGCTTGTTTAAACGGGGATGCATAGACGAGTTTATTGAACTCATTGACATAATTTTGAAGCTCTGGGGAGGCTTCATCCATGAAATTCATTTCTGCTTCATAAAAAGCATCTTGGGTGTTTAATGAATAACGAATCGATACAAGTTGGTACATGGTATCGACTTCATCGATGAGTCCAAACACTTGTTTAATGATTTCTGCTTGTGCTTTCGCTTCTTTTGCTGCTTTGAATGCATCGGTGAATCCGACATATTTAGACTTAATGGCATCGACATCCGGTCTTTGATAGATATAATCTTGAAATTTCATTTGAGATTTCCTCCTAATAATTTATGAATAGTATAACACTTTTACGCCAAATTTCATTCAAAAATGTGTCTAAAAAGACAAAAACACAGAAATCATCTGACTTCTGTGTATGTTTGTATTGTTAAAACTATTCCACAAATTGGATGATAGCCATAGGGGCTGAATCACCAAGACGTGGCAACGTTTTGATCACGCGGGTGTAACCACCGTTACGATCTTTAAACTTAGGGGCAATTTCACCGAAAAGCTTTTGAACTGCAGTTTGTCCTTCTTTGACAAGTTCGTTTCTAACAATTGTTAGTGCTTGGCGTCTAGCATCTAAAGTGCCTTTCTTACCAAGGGTGACCATCTTGTCAGCAAGTTTGCTGAGTTCTTTAGCTTTAGCTTCTGTGGTTTCAATTTGTCCATGAATAATTAAGTCTGTAACCAAGTCTCTAAGAAGTGCTCTTCTTTGTGAACTGTTACGTCTTAATCTGCTATATCCTGCCATAGTAGTTCTCCTTATTCGTTGTCATCGTCAGAAGCAACGTCTAGTTTTCTACCGTTAGCATAACCAGCAGCAAAGCCTAAACCTAAATCTTCTAACTTCTCTTTTACTTCTTTTAACGACTTACGTCCTAAGTTACGGACGCGCATCATTTCTTCTTCAGTCTTCTTAGTTAATTCTGCGAGTGTATTGATGCCAGCTCTCTTCAAGCAGTTGAATGAACGAACGGATAGATCCAATTCTTCAATCGGTTTTTCTAGCTTGTGAGTGTTGGTTTCGCTTACTTTTTCAGACATGAAACTGATGTCATGGGTGGTTGCGTCCAAATCAACGATGACGGATAAGTAATCAATCATCATCTTAGCGGCCAACGATAAAGCTTCATGAGCTTTGATTGCGCCATTGGTTTCAACTTCCATAATCAATTTGTCATAATCAGCATCGTTGTTGACACGGGTTTTTTCAACTTCGTAAGCAACACGATTGATCGGTGTATAGATTGAGTCAATCGCAATCACGCCGACTGAATTGGAGAATGCTTTGTTCTTCACAGAACCGACATACCCAATCCCACGTCTGACGGTCATATACATCGATAATTTACCACCTTCAACCACAGTCGCGATGACTTGGTCAGGGTTAATAATCTTTATATCACTGTCATGAATAATATCTGAAGCGGTAACGACACCTGCACCGTTTTGGTGGATTTCAATTTCTTTTTCGAAATTAGGATCTGTAGAATCTACAGATAAAACCACTTTTTTAAGATTCAAAACAATACTCATTACGTCTTCCATTACACCTTCGAGTGTAGAGAATTCGTGTTCAGCTCCTTCAATCTTCACATTGACAATCGCAGCGCCTGGTAATGATGATAAGAGTACACGACGTAGTGAGTTACCAATGGTAATCCCATAGCCTCTTTCGAGTGGGCTGATGGTGCAAATTGCTTTGGTATTATCGCCTGATATAGACTCAACCTTTACTTCTGGTTTCGAAAACTTAAGATCTTGCAAAATGATTACCTCCTTTATTTGTTATAGATATTATCCACGAGGACGTTTTGGTGGGCGGCATCCGTTGTGTGGTACTGGGGTTACGTCTTTAATCGCTGTGATTTCAAGACCTGCAGCTTGGATCGAACGGATCGCAGCTTCTCTACCTGGGCCTGGACCTTTAACGGATACTTCAACTTTGATGACACCATGTTCGATAGCGGCTTTAGCAGCTGCTTCGGCTGACATTTGTGCAGCAAATGGGGTGGATTTACGGGAACCTTTGAAACCTAATGCACCGGCACTGCTCCAAGCGATTGCGTTACCGCCTTGGTCTGTGATGGTGACGATTGTATTATTAAACGTGGTATGAATGTGAGCCATTCCAAGCGGAATATTCTTCTTTACACGACGTTTAGTTGTTTTTTTACCTGCCATGATGACCCTCCTTATTTCTTCTTATTCGCGATAGTCTTAGCTTTACCTTTACGAGTACGCGCATTTGTTCTTGTGTTTTGTCCTCTTACTGGTAAACCTTTTCTATGACGAATTCCACGATATGAACCGATTTCCATTAAACGTTTGATGTTTAATGTGACTTCTCTTCTTAAGTCACCTTCGACTTGGTATTTTGCAACTTCAGTACGAATGCGGTTTAGTTCATCTTCTGTTAAGTTTTTTACTCTGGTATCTTCCGATACGTGAGCGTCTTTTAATATTTGTTCTGATAGACTTCTTCCAATCCCGAAAACGTAAGTTAAGCTAATAACTACGCGCTTTTCGCGTGGAATGTCGATACCTGCTATACGTGCCATATTATTCTCCTATTATCCTTGACGTTGTTTGTGTTTTGGATTTTCACAAATAACCATTACTCTACCTTTGCGCTTAACAACCTTGCATTTGTCGCAAATAGGTTTTACTGATGCTCTAACTTTCATTTGATTTCCTCCTACTTTCGGCGATACGTGATTCTGCCGCGTGTTAAATCATATGGTGATAACTCAACTGTAACGCTATCACCAGGTAAAATGCGAATGTTATTCATGCGGATTTTACCGGATACGTGTGCGAGTACTACATGCCCATTTTCAAGTTCAACTTTAAATTTGGTATTTGGTAGTACTTCGACTACTTTTGCTTGTACTTCAATTAAATCTTCTCTTGCCATAAATAGCCTCCTTTAAAGTTCGGTTAATATTTGATAGCCTGTCTCAGTGATGGCGATCATGTGTTCAAAGTGTGCGCTTTTGGATTTGTCCATGGTAACTGTGGTCCAGTTATCTTGTAAAATCTTGACACGTTTTGTCCCGATATTAACCATGGGTTCGACACAGAATGTCATGCCTGGTTTTAACAAGGCACCCATCCCAGGTTGACCGAAGTTTGGGATGTAAGGATCTTCATGCAACTGTTTACCAATGCCATGGCCCGTGAATTCTTCTACGATGCCGTAACCATAGGGTTTGACATAAGCCTCAATTGCAGCGGAAATATCCGATACTCGATTGCCAGGAATCGCTTGTTTGAGCCCCTCATACAAGGATGCAAGCGTAACATCTAAAAGTTGTTGATCGGCTTTGGATATGGTGCCTACTGGGTAAGTCCATGCGCTGTCCGCGTGGTAACCTTTATAGTAAACCCCAATATCGAGTGTGATGATGTCACCCTCTTTGAGAATCATCTTTTCAGAAGGAATCCCATGAACGACGACTTCATTGACCGATAGACAGACTGAACCAGGGAAGCCATGGTAACCTTTGAAGGACGGTTTGCCCCCTAAGGAAACAATGAAGTTTTCCGCGATTTCGTCCAGAGCCTTTGTCGATATGCCTGGTTTAATGTGTTTTTTTACTTCTTCACGAGTGAGGGCAACCATTCGGCCAGCTTCACGCATGATGTCAATTTCTCTTTGTGATTTTAGTGTAATCATTTTTTACCATCTAATTCTTCAATAACACGTTTGGACACTTCTTCAATCGAGCCTTTGCCATCGATGCATAGAAGGTTACCTTTTTTGCGGTAATATTCAATGATCGGTTGGGTTTGGTCATGATAAATGACTAAACGTTCTTTGGTGATTGCGACAGTATCGTCAGGACGTTGTACGAGTGGGGTTTGGTCGTTATCGCAAATCCCCTCTTTTTGTGGTTTGTTGTTACGCACATGGTAAGTTCTACCACAGGTTGGGCAAACACGACGGCCGGTGATACGGTCTAAGATGATTTCTTCTGGAGAGTCCAGGTAGATTACATAATCCACTGTCCAACCATATTGCATCAAAATATGATCGAAATCTTCCGCTTGACGCAAATTGCGTGGGTAGCCATCCATGAGGAAGCCTTCCTTAACGTCTCTTGCTTGTAAGCGAATGCGTACGATGTCGTTGGTTAACGAATCGTTGACAAACTTGCCAGCATTGATCTGATTTTGAACAAGTTTCCCAACGGGAGAACCTTTCTTGATTTCGGCGCGAAACATTTCTCCCGTTGAAATATGAGGTATATGATAATGCTTTGTGAGATCACTTGCGAGTGATCCTTTGCCAACGCCCGGTGGGCCCATTACGATTAGTCTCATGGTTCATACCTCTCTCTTGTTTGGCTTAAAATATGCCTTTGTATTCTTGATTATTTGCTTCTGTTTCGATTTGATTGGTGGTTTCCATCGCAACCCCTACGACGATGAGTAAGGATGTACCCCCGAGAACGATGGCTTGAGATTCTTGTGAGTTAAAGCCAAACACGATGGCAGTAACGATCGGCATTGCCGCAAGAATGACCAAGTACACAGTACCGAGTAGTGTAATCTTAAACATCAATTTCGCAATGTAGTTTTGTGTATCCAACCCTGGTCTAACGCCTGGAATATACGCATTGGACTTCGATAAGTTGTCTGCTACTTTTTCAGGATTTAACATCAAGAAAGAATAGAAGAATGTGAACACAACGATGAGTCCGATGTATAGCACGAATCCGATCGGTTGTTGATAGTTGAAGATTTGATCCAACCATGAACCCAATGAAGACGAGGTATTTAATCCGAACATACCGGAGATGGATAATGGAATACTCAAGATGGTCGATGCGAAGATGACCGGGATAACCCCTGCAGTATTCAACTTAATTGGTAAGTCTGAAGTGGTTTTGCCTTGACCGGATTGACGGTTTGCGTATTGAATTGGAATTCTTCTCTTCGCAAGTTCAAGGAAGGTGACCCCTAGAAGTACAGCTAAGTAAATTAGAATAACTGCGATGAATAGAACGATGTCCCATCCACCATTGCCATTGGTGATGTATTTGCCCCACAATAAAGTAATCATGGAAGGCAAGGAAGTGATGATACCAGCTACGATGAGTAGGCTTGTACCATTACCAATACCTTTTCTAGTAATCAAGTCCGCGATGTACATAGCGAATGCAGCACCCGCTGTGACGACCAATGACATGTAAATATATAAGATTGGGGAAGGTGATAGGATGTCTGGTAAGAATTCGCTACCTGCAACCCCTAAACCAAGTAATAATACAAGTGACTGAACAAATGCCAAGACCAAACCGAGGATACGGGTTAGTTTGTTGAGCTTTTGTTTTCCAGTCTCGCCTTGTTCGCTCCATTCTTTTAGAACAGGCACGATATCCATTTGTAGCATTTGAACTACGATGGACGCCGTAATGTAAGGCGATATACCCATAGCCATGATGGAAAAACGTCCTAATGCATTACCAGTAAAGTTATTTAAAATGGCTAAGAAGTCATTACCGCTGATGAACTCAGAGATGCTTGAAGTATCAATTAACGGGATTGGAATCCAAGTCGTGATACGGAAGATAAATAACAATGCTAGAGTAATACCAATTCTTTTTAAAAGTTGTACGTTTGAAAATATCGCTTTGATACGGTACATGTTAGATTACCTCAGCCGTTCCGCCAGCTTGTTCAATTAAAACAAGGGCTTGTTTAGAGAAGTGGTTTGCTTTGATGGTGAGTTTCTTTTCTAACGCACCGTTAGCCAACACTTTAACGCCTGATTGTAATTTACCAATGAGTTTTGTTTCTAATAATAATTCTGGTGTAACGACTGTGCCGTCTTCAAACACATTGAGTTGTGTTAAGTTGATGATGGCAAAATCTTTACGGTTAACGTTGGAAAATCCACGTTTAGGAATACGTTGGAAGAAAGGAATTTGTCCACCTTCAAACCCTAAGCGAGTACCGCCGCCGGTTCTAGCACCTTGACCTTTTTGTCCTCTACCAGCAGTTTTACCTTGTCCAGTAGCTGTACCACGTCCGAGTCTTTTACGATTCTTACGTGCGCCTTCATTTGGTCTTAATTCATTTAACATATGTGTGTCCCTCCTTACGCGATTTCTTTAACAACCACAAGGTGAGCAATGGTTTTAACCATACCCACGATCGCGTCGTTGGATTCTTTAACTACAGTTTGGTTTAATTTCTTTAATCCCAAGGCATGTGCAGTTTTAACTTGATTTGGATTGCGTCCTATTAAAGACTTCTTTAATGTAATTTCTAATGTCATAGTCTTACACCAAGCTTTCTACTGCAACGCCTCTAAGCGCTGCAACGTCTTCTTTAGTCTTCAATGTTTCAAGTCCAGCAAATGCAGCTCTAACCATGTTGATTGGGGCTTTGGAACCTAAAGATTTGGATAAAATGTTGTGGATACCAGCAAGTTCGCAAACAGTACGAATCGCACCACCGGCGATGACTCCGGTACCTTCAGCAGCCGGCTTCAAGAATACTTTACCAGCACCGAATTCTCCGGTGATTGCATGTGGAATTGTATTGTTAACAACAGCTACTTTAATTAAATTCTTTTTCGCATTTTCGACGGCTTTTTTAATCGCATCTGGTACTTCTTGAGCTTTGCCTAAGCCAAACCCAACGGTCCCATTGTGATCACCAATAACGACTAGTGCTGCGAATCTGAAACGTCTACCACCTTTTACTACTTTAGTTACGCGGTTGATAGCAACCACGCGGTCTTCGAATAATTCGACTTCTTTTTCTCTAACTTTACGCATGATTACCCTCCTTAGAATTTCAATCCAGCTGCTCTAGCTGCTTCGGCCAATGCCTTAACGCGTCCATGGTATAAATAACCACTTCTGTCGAATACGACCTCAGTAACGCCGCCAGCGATGGCACGTTCTGCGATCAATTTACCTACCGCGGATGCAGTTGCAATGTTTGAACCTTTTAAGTTCAATTCTTGGCTTCTTGCTGCAAACAAGGTGGTTTGATTTACGTCGTCAATAAGTTGTGCATAGAAGGCTGTATTAGAGCGATATACACTTAAACGAGGTCTTGCTGCGGTACCTGAAAGAGTTTGACGAATACGTAAATGTCTCTTTTGGCGTGTTACATTGCTTGATTGTTTACTGATCATATATATGCCCTCCTACTTCTTAGCAGTCTTGCCTTCTTTGCGACGAACATTTTCACCTTTGTAACGAATACCTTTACCTTTGTAAGGTTCTGGTTTACGAATAGCGCGAATGTTTGCTGCAAATTCACCAATGACTTGCTTGTCTGCACCTGATAAAATAACTTCTGTATTCTTAGGTAATGCAACGGTCACACCTGCAGGAATATCCAATTCAACTAAATGTGAATAACCTGCGTTGATGACTAACTTCTTACCTTCGATAGACGCTCTGTAACCGACACCGATGATTTCTAAGGATTTAGTAAACCCTGTAGCAACCCCTGTGACCATGTTCGCAAGAACGGCTCTGGTTGTACCGTGTAATTTACGGTCGTTATTGATATCAGATTCTCTCTTAATTGTGATGTGATTATTTTCTTGTTCGATGGTTACTCGATCAGAAAATTGAAATGATAAAGTGCCTTTTGGGCCTTTGACTGTGACTAAGTTCCCTTCTCCTACAGTGACGGTAACGCCAGCAGGAACAATAATCACTTTATTACCTATACGTGACATATGTTATCCTCCCTATTACCAAACGTAGGCGAGCACTTCGCCACCGATTTGTTGTTTTCTGGCTTCTCTATCAGTAAGAATGCCTTTTGATGTCGAAATAATCGCAATTCCAAGTCCGTTTAGAACTTTAGGTAATTGGCTAGCTTGCGCGTAAACACGTAAGCCCGGTTTCGATATCCTCTTTAAACCTTTAATAACGCGTTCGTTATTAGCGGCATATTTCAATGTTACTACGAGTGTAGAACCTACTGCTTCATTTTTAGATACATAATCTACAATGAAACCTTCTTGTTTCAAGACATTTAAAATGTCTGCTTTAAGTCTGGATGCAGGGATTTCTACCGTTTCATGACGCATTGAATTCGCGTTGCGGATACGAGTTAGTAAATCCGCGATTGGATCAGTCATAACCATATTATTTCCTCCTTCTTACCAGCTAGCTTTTTTAACGCCAGGTAGTTCGCCTTTATAGGCTAATTCGCGAAAACAAATACGGCAAATTCCAAATTTTTGGTATACTGCGTGCGGACGGCCACAACGTGTGCATCTGGTGTAAGCTTGTGTTGAAAACTTAGCCACGCGTTGTTGCTTCGCAATCATAGATTTTTTAGCCATGTTTATTCTCCTTATTTCTTGAACGGTAATCCAAGGGAAGTTAGTAATGCTTTACCTTCTTCATCAGATTGCGCCGTTGTTACGATGACAATGTCCATGCCACGTACTTTTTTCACTTTATCGAAATTGATTTCAGGGAAAATGAGTTGTTCTTTGATTCCGAGTGTGTAGTTACCACGACCGTCAAAAGCATCTTTAGAGATACCGCGGAAGTCTCTTACACGTGGAAGAGAAACTGAAACTAATTTATCCAAGAAATAGTACATTCTTTCGCCACGTAATGTAACTTTGCAACCGATTGGCATACCTTCACGTAATTTGAAGTTCGCAATAGATTTTCTTGCTTTGGTTACAACTGGTTTTTGACCAGTGATTACGGTTAATTCTTCAACTGCGTCGTCGAGCGCTTTAGGGTTAGCTACTGCGTCGCCGATACCCATGTTAATAACGATCTTTTCGATCTTTGGTACTTGCATGACGGAAGTATAGTTGAATGCTTTCATTAATTCGGGTTTGGTGAGGTTTTCGTATTTTTCTCTTAATCTACTCATAGTCAAACTCCTTCTTATTTATCAAGGCTTGCGCCTGATTTTTTCGCATAACGGACTTTCTTACCGTCTACGATTTTGTAACCAACGCGAGTTGGAACATTCTTCTTTGGATCGAGAATCATCACGTTAGATACATGGATTGGTGCTTCGACTTCCACGATTTGACCTTTTTCGTTTTGTTGAGTTGGTCTTTCATGTTTTTTAACTTTATTGACGCCTTCAACGATGACGCGGTCTTCATCAGGAAATGCTTTTAATACTTTACCAGTTGTTTTGACTTTTTTGCCTTTTTTATCGGTCGTAAATTTGTCTTTACCAGCGATAACTACAACTGTATCTCCAGCTTTAATGTTCATGATGTCCTCCTTATAATACTTCTGGAGCAAGGGATACGATCTTCATGAAGTTCTTATCTCTAAGCTCTCTAGCCACTGGTCCGAAAATACGTGTACCACGTGGGTTTAAATCTTCTTTAATAATGACTGCTGCATTGTCATCAAATTTGATGTATGAGCCGTCTGCGCGTCTTAAGCCAGACACGGTTCTGACGATAACCGCTTTTGCTACGTCACCTTTTTTAACGATGCCGCCTGGCGTTGCTTTTTTAACTGCAACGACAACCACATCGCCGATGTTAGCATAACGACGGCGGGTACCACCTAAAACTTTAATGACTAAGACTTCACGTGCGCCGCTATTGTCAGCGACGTTTAATCTAGTTTCTTGTTGAATCATGATAGTCCCTCCTTATTCTGCCTTCGTAACAATTTCTACTAATCTAAAACGTTTAGTAGCTGAAAGTGGTCTTGTTTCCATGATGGTTACAATGTCGCCAACTTTTGCAGTATTGTCTTCGTCGTGTGCATGATATTTTTTGGAAACTTTAACACGTTTCCCGTATAAGCTGTGTTTTTTGTATGTGTCAACTACCACTGTGATCGTTTTTTGCATTTTGGTTGATACCACAGTTCCTGTGAACACTTTTCTATTGTTTCTTTCCATAGTATCCTCCTTTATTCGCTACGTTCACTAATGATTGTCTTCATTTGTGCAATTAATTTTCTGACTTGTCTTATGCGTGCGGTATTTTCTAATTGACCAACAGCAAGTTGAAAACGTAAGTTGAATAATTCAATTTTTAATTCGTTGATGCGTTTGTTTAAGTCAGCAGTGCTGATCTTACGAATTTCGGTCGCTTTCATATTATTGGTCACCTACCTTACGAATAATCTTTGTTGAAACAGGAAGTTTATGGGAGGCAAGTCTCAATGCTTCGTGAGCAACTTCATCGGTTACGCCTGCAACTTCGAACATGATTTTGCCAGTCTTAACAACTGCAACCCATGAATCTGGTGCACCTTTACCGGAACCCATACGTACTTCTAGTGGTTTTTTAGTTTTTGCTAAATGAGGGAAAATGTTGATCCATACATTACCTGTACGTTTCATATGTCTTGTGATTGCAATACGGGCAGCTTCGATTTGACGGTTGGTAACCCAAGCACCTTCAGTAGCTTGTAAACCCCAGTTGCCGTGTTGTAATTCAAGATTACCTTTTGCCTTTCCTTCATAACTTACGCGATGAGGACGGCGGAATTTAGTTCTTTTTGGCATTAACATAATTACTTGCCTCCTTTACTGCGCTTGTCTCTTCTTGGTGCAGCTTCAGATCTAACTTTTTGACCAGGTAGAACTTCGCCTTTAAAAATCCATACTTTAACGCCTAACTTACCATAAGTGGTGATCGCTTCTGCAGTTGCATAATCGATGTCAGCACGTAAAGTGTGTAGAGGCACGCGGCCTTCAGAATAGCCTTCGCTACGAGCGATTTCAGCACCGCCAAGACGTCCGGACACGAGTGTCTTAACCCCTTTAGCACCTGCTTTTAATGCTCTTTGCATAGCCATCTTTTGCACACGGCGGAAAGATGCACGGTTTTCTAATTGTTCAGCAATGCTTTGCGCAACGAGTTCTGCATTGAGTTCTGAACGTTTCACTTCAACGACATTAAGGATGATTTCCTTTTTAGTCATGTATTCAAGTGTTTTAACTGCTTTGTTTTTGGATTCTGCATCTCTACCGATGACAACGCCAGGTTTAGCTGTGTATAAAGTGACTTTCACTCTATCTTTTGCCTTACCTTTAAGACGTTCGATTTCGATTTGAGAAACGGAAGCCTTTTTGAAAGTGTCTTTTAAATACTTTCTGATTTCAATATCTTCTTTTAAAAGAGCCGGAACTTGATTTTTTTCTGCATACCATTTCGCATCCCAGTTACGGGTGATCCCCATGCGTAAGCCGACTGGACTAACTTTTTGACCCATCGTATATCCTCCTAAACTCTTTCTGCCACAACGATTGTGATGTGGCTCGTCTTTTTAACGATAATGTTGCCTTGTCCTTTGGAATTAGGCATCATTCTCTTCATGCGTACGCCTTCGTTGACGAACGCCTCTTTAATGTATAAGTTGTTTACATTCATGTTGTAGTTATGATCCGCGTTAGCGACTGCACTGTTAAGCACCTTTAAAATAATTGGAGCGGCAGCTTTAGGGGTATATTTCAAAATCGCTTGCGCTTCTTTGATTTCTAAACCCTTAATGAGATCAATCACTAGTCTTGCTTTTCTTGGTGCAATACGCACCGTATTTGCCATAGCTCTAGATTCCATATTAACCTCCGTCATTATTTCTTAGCTGCTTTCTTGTCAGCGCCGTGTCCACGGAAAGTACGTGTAGGTGAGAATTCACCTAGTTTGTGCCCTACCATGTCTTCTGTGATGTATACAGGTACATGTTCTCTACCGTTATATACTGCAATCGTTAATCCTACAAAGTCAGGGAATACGGTTGAACGTCTTGACCAAGTTTGGATTACTTTGTTATCTTTTGCCTTCTTAGCGGTTCTTACTTTATTTAATAGGTAATCGTCACAAAAAGGACCTTTTTTAATTGAACGTGCCATGATTTCCCTCCTACTTCGTACGACGTCTTACGATTAGATCGCTCGATGCCTTCTTAGAATCTCTTGTCTTAATACCGCGACCAGGTTTGCCCCATGGTGTCATTGGTGATTTTCTACCGATTGGGTTCTTACCTTCACCACCACCGTGTGGGTGATCGTTCGGGTTCATAACAGCACCACGGACAGTTGGGCGGATACCCATATGTCTTGTACGTCCTGCTTTACCAATTCTGACAAGTTCGTAAGTTTCGTTACCAACTTCACCAACGGTTGCGCGGCAAGTACCTAAAATCTTTCTCACTTCGCCAGAGCTTAAACGAACAAGAACATAGCGTTCTTCTCTACCTAAGATTTGTGCGGAAGTACCAGCAGAACGGACCAATTGTCCACCTTTACCAGGGTGTAATTCAATGTTGTGAATGACAGTACCTACTGGGATATTGAAAATAGGCAATGCGTTACCAGTTTTGATGTCTGCATGTTCACCGGATTCGATGGACATACCCACTTCTAAACCTTTAGGCGCAATGATATAACGCTTTTCACCATCTACATAGTTGATTAAAGCGATATTTGCACTTCTGTTTGGATCGTATTCGATTGTAGCAACCTTACCTACGATACCATCTTTGTTTCTCTTGAAATCAATTACACGATATTTGCGCTTAGCGCCGCCACCTTGATGACGAACTGTAATTTTACCTGAGTTATTACGTCCACCATTTTTGTGAATTGGCTCGAGTAGTGATTTTTCAGGAGTGGATGTTGTGATTTCTTCGAACGTTAATACGCTCATGTTGCGGCGTCCAGCGGACGTCGGCTTATAAACTTTAACCGCCATAGTTAATTCTCCTTTAACATTTCACTAATCTTAAACTGTGAATTGGTCGATCTTTTGACCATCAGCGAGTTTTACGATTGCTTTTTTGTATGCTTGTTTGTATCCTTCGTATTTACCCATTCTCTTGAATTTAGGTAATACGTTTACGGTGTTTACTCTTACTACTGTCACGTTGAAAATCGCTTCTACAGCTTTTTTGATTTCCACTTTGTTCGCTTTACGATCGACTTCGAAAGTATAGGAATTTTGGGATTCAATTAACTTAGATGATTGTTCAGTGATGATTGGAGCTTTGATAATGTCGTAATATTTAGTCATTATGCAAGCACCTCCTCAAAGTATGCAACTGCATTTTGTGTTAATAATAGTTGTTTGCAGTTTAGTAAGTCATAAACGCTTGCATGGGAAGCTTGAACCAACATAACATTCGGTAGGTTACGTGCTGCTAAGAACACATCGTCTGCGAATACAGTGTCTACGATCAATACTTTTTGTGTAATGTTTAACTTGCTTAGTAAAGCTGCGAATTCTTTAGTCTTTGCTTGAGCAACTGCTAAGTTGTCAACCAAGACCAATGAACCATTGGCTTGATGCGCGGATAAAGCGGAACGCATAGCGAGTTGAGCGACTTTGCGGTTTACTTTAACGTCATAGCTTCTAGGTGTTGGACCGAAAACGATACCACCATGTCTCCATTGTGGGCTTCTTGTAGACCCTTGACGAGCTCTACCTGTTCCTTTTTGTTTCCAAGGTTTCTTACCGCCACCGGAAACTTCAGCGCGTGTTTTAGTATCGTGAGTCCCTTGACGCATAGCTGCTCTTTGAGCGTTAACTACGTCGTATAATGCTTGATTATGAGGGGCAATACCAAATACATATTCATTTAATGTAAGGTCAGTTACTTTTGAACCTTCTTGGTTTAAAACTTGTAATTTAGGCATCTTGGTTCCTCCTTACTTGATACTCTTGATGGCAGTTCTAACGACCACAAGACCGTTGTTTGGTCCTGGTACGCTACCGCTAACAAGTAGTACTTCTCTTTCGGCGTCAAATGCTACAACAGCTAAGTTTTGAACTGTAACTTGTTCAGCACCCATATGCCCTGGTAGATTTTTACCTTTCATGTTGCCTTTGATGGCACCCATCGAACCTGGTGAACGGTGATACATCGAGCCGTGTCCCATTGGTCCTCTGTTTTGATTGTGGCGTTTGATAACACCGGCGAAACCTTTACCTTTTGAAGTTCCAGTAACGTCGATCAATTCGCCTGCTTTGAAAATATTTCCAGAAACGACAGTCCCAACCGCTAAATCCGCTAATTCGTTAAGCGTTTCGTTAAAGCGAATTTCTTTAATGAAGCGCTTAGGTGCTGTGTTAGCTTTTGCGACGTGCCCTTGTTCCGGCTTGTTGCTTACTTTTTCCCTTTTGTCTTCGAAACCGATTTGAGTCGCAACGTATCCGTCAGTTTCAACAGTTTTTTGTTGAAGCACTACGTTTTGAGCAACATCGATCACAGTTACAGGGACTAGTTGACCATCTGCATTCCAGATTTGGGTCATGCCTAGTTTTCTACCTAAGATTCCTTTGGCCATGTTTCTTTCTCCTTTTTGTTTTTGTTTGGATTCTTAATACTTACTTCTTTAACACGATATCAACACCAGAAGGTAAGTCGATATGCATTAAAGCTTCAATTGTTTGTGCATTTGGATCTAAGATTTCGATTAATCTCTTGTGCGTACGACGTTCGAATTGTTCACGTGAATCTTTGTTGACGTGTGGGGAACGTAGAATGGTGAAAATTTCTTTTTCAGTTGGTAGTGGAATTGGACCATGTACCTTTGCACCAGTCTTGGTTACGCTTTCGATAATCTTCTTCGCGGATTGATCAATTAATCTGTGATCATATGCCTTTAAACGAATTTTGATAACTTCTTTTGCCATTTTAAAAATGTCTCCTTTCGCCTATAATCTTGTCATAGACTTGCTCCATGGAAAAACCCTTCACATAGACAACGGCTATCCGTGTGCCGACAACCTTCCATTTCACAGCCTTTTGCTTGTGCGTAAGCGTATCTATTATATGATAAACAAAAAGAATATGCAACCCTTTTTGCACATTTTTTTTGAAAAAGTGTGGTTTAGGATTTCATATTCTTGTTTTTATGTTGTTTGATTATTTGTTTTGCTTCTTTTAAAAATGGCATTGGAATACTAAAATTATGTATCCCTTTTTCCAACATCATCGCAAGTGCCACCGGGCGACTGGCAATATCACCACAAACCGTACATGGGATTTGGTGGTGTTTTGCAAACTGATCAATCTCTTCAATGGCTTTGATCATTTTTTTAGCATAGGTCAATTCATCCATGGCCGTGTGACGGTCAATTTGAAATAAGCTTTTACCTAAATCGTTTGACCCAATCGAGAAGAATGCAGCCTTCGTAAAGTCAGATAAATGCATGAATGCTTCTTCTGTTTCAATCATCACACCAAGTGGTGGCAGTGGTCGACTGAATCCGAATTTATGGTGGAGATTTTCTAATAGACGTTGAATCGCCTCTAAATCCGCTCCACTTTTAACCATGGGTATCATGATTTTTAAATTATCATACGTTTCATTTAATACCAGCAATGCCGATAGTTGTTCAACGAATGGTTTTTCATAGGTGATAAAATAATCCGATACCCCACGTTGTAGTGGTCCTAAATTGAGTGGGTTTTTATCGTCGCCAAAATCATATGTGCGAATGATGACCGGTTTAGGGTGAAACTGCTTAAGAAATTTACCATAAACTTCAACTTGTTTATCGATAGATGGAAAAGTGTTTTTTTGAAAGTATAAGAACTCGGAACGGTATAATCCAATACCATCTGCAGATGCAACATACCTTGGATCGACCAACGTTTCTCCAGATACGTTCAAACATAACCGGTTGGGGTGATGTGAAATTTGTAGGTCTGCATCGATATCTTTGTTGGCATTTAACCACCCTTCAACTTCCTTATGAGAAGGGTTGATGATCAACTTGTTGTGATAACCATCGAGAAAAATCGATTGATTGGGTTCGATGCGAACATCTTTTACAATCACCACTGGGATGTTACGTTCTTTGGCTAATATGATGCCATGGGATAGGCTACTGCCCTCTTTGACGATGACCCCTTGGATATAGGGATCATATTCAAATAGATAGGATGGGTATAATACATCGACCACCAAGATGATGGGTTCGATGATTCTCTTTTTTACTTTTTGTTCTAATGCAAAGTAAAGTCTTTCACTTAAATCAGCGACATCATGAATGCGTTCTTTCAAATACGCATCTTCTACTTTGGATAAGGCATCCATGTAGTTTTGAATGGCCGATTTGAAAGCTTCTTTTGCGCTGACATGTTTCGTTCGGATTTTTTGTTTTACCTCATTTTCCAATAGTTGATCCAATAAAATGGCTTGTTGAAATCCGATGATTTCATCGGTTGACTGTTGGTTTTTAAGGTTTTCAAGTGCTTGAAATACGGCTTGTTTTGTTTCTAAAAAGTGCTGTATTTCTAAAGCGGCTTCGGTTGGCTGGGCAGAAGGTTCATTCGATTTTTCAATCGTATGAACTTTACCGTACCCAATCCCCGGAGATAACACGGTTAATGTCATGCAGGGTTATTCGCAATGATCAGGTAAGCAGCACCGAACATGCCTGCATCGTTACCCAAAGTAGCGAGTTCAAATTGCATATTTCTAAGGGCAGAAAATGCATATTTGACATAGTGTTTTTTGATGGCATCAATGAGAATTTGTCCAGCATTCGCAATCCCACCACCGATTAAGAAAGCTTTCGGGTCAGTGGTTGCGGCAAGTGCTGCACAGATTTGACCTAAATATTCACCTGTTTTATCAACTACAGCCAGTGCAAGCGCATCGCCCTCTTTGGCTGCAGTAAATATTCTTTTTGGCGATAATGTCTCATCATCCACCAATGTGGTTTTTAATTTCTTCTCAGCAATGAGTTTTCGTGCTCTTGCATTGATTCCGCGGATTGCAACTTCTGTTTCTAAGCAGCCATACAACCCACACGTACAAAGTTGTGGTTCGTGGTGTTCAGCACGAATATGGCCAATTTCACCGCCAGCACCATGCGCACCATCAATGACTTTACCGTTGGCGATAATCCCGCCACCAACGCCGGTACCTAGGGTGATGAAAACGATGTCTCCATCGATGTGTTTTTGCCAGTATTCCCCAGCAGCTGCAACCGTGGCGTCATTGCCCGCTTTAACCAATACCGGTTTGCCATAAGCACGGACAAATTCATCACTCACTTGGACGTTCTCCCAGCCCAGGTTGACACATTTAATGGCCACATTTTCAACGACAGGTCCTGGTAAACCAAAACCGAAGCCTAAAATATCCTCATCTTTTAAAGATTTGAGTTCTACAAATTTTTGAATACTTTCAGCCACATCGGACAAAATATTGCCTCCGTGGTTTCGCAAATCGGTTGGAATGCTCCACGATTCTAGTAAACTGCCATTTTGATTTAAAAAGCCAATTTTGACCGATGTTCCGCCCACATCTACGCCAAATACATATTTCATATGATCACCTTTTTTTCTGTGTTTTTTGCTCAACTTCATTATAACATGAAGGCCTAGTAAAGTCATTAAGTCAAAAAAAGAATACCCTTTCACAGGTATTCTTTAACGATCAATATTTTGATTTAAAATAGTTGCTGATGTTTTCCAAAGACTTCACCAATGCTTCGTCTTTTTCTAACTCCAAGTCTGTCATGACCGATTCAATCATTTCATCGTGGAATCCATCGTGGATTTGTAAGGTTTCAATGGCGGCATCCGTTAGCTGTAATATAACTTTTCGCTTGTCGTCTTTGGCACGGTTTCTCGTTACATATTTCTTTCGAACCAAGACATCCACAGAGGTGGTTAAAGTACCTAGTGTAATTCTAAGTCTTTTCGCAACATCACCCATCGTTTTGGTTGGTGAATTTTTGATCGCTTCTAGGACGTGTACTTCGCTCATGGAGAGTTTTACACCACGTTCTCTAAGCGTTTGTCCTTCGATCGACAATATGTGGTTAAATACTTCGACCAACAATTCATTAATTACATCTTTTGCACGGCTCATCAACTTACCTCACTATATAACCGACACCTAAAGTACCTGGGCCTGCATGGGCACCGACGACTGGTGTTAATGGCACCAATTCGACTTTAACATCGGAACGTTGTTCTAAAATTAGATTTTTAATGACTTCAGCATCCGATTTATTGTTGGTGTAAGCGATGAAGAGGTCTACTTTCTTGCCTTTGATATCATCGACAAGGATTTCAAGTAGTCTTTCTCTAGCCTTTGAAGTGGTACGAATTTTTTCAAGTGGTACTAAAGTGCCATCTGGGAGGACATGCAATAAAGGTTTAATCTTTAATAATGTACCCAAGAAGCCTGAAGTTGCTGATAAACGACCATTCTTAACGAGATACTTCAACGTATCTACCAATACATAAATCTTAATTTGTTCTCTGAGAACTTCCAATCTTTCAGCGATTTGTTTTGCAGATTTGCCTGCTTTAATCATATCAATCGCTTCTAATACTAAATACACTTCACCTTGGGATACACTTCTTGAGTCTACCACATGGACATTGATCCCTTCGACCATCGATGCAGCCAGTACGGCACCTTGGTATGTACCAGACAATTTCGCTGAGATGGTGATTGCGACAACGTCGGTATAACCTTCTTTGACAAATTCTTCATACACTTCAGCAATCTTACCTGTAGGTGTTTGTGAAGTTGAAATCGCGATTTCAGGGTTATTGACGACGGTTGCGTAGAAATCATCTGCAGTAATATCCACGAAATCTTCATACTCTTTGCCACCTAAGTTCAATGTGGAATGAATCACTTTGACAGGATAGCTTAATTTTAGGTAATCCACACCGGAGTTACCACAAACCATAATACCAATTTTTGACATAAATTTCTCCTTATTGTTTTGATATTCAAACTACTTATGTCAATATCATAACATAACTGGCTTTGAAGTCAATACATATAGCTTATAAATAAGAAATTAGTCAATTTTGGTAAACAATTGGTGAAAATTGCCATATAAATTATAACAAAAATTGCTGAAATTGTATCCAAAAAACACGATTTTCTACAATTAGTACGCCATAAAAATAAAAAAACCATCGAGATGGTATTTATATAAACAGCGATGCTGATGTGTGTTAAGTGGTGGCTCCGGGCGGAGTTGAACCGCCGACACACGGATTTTCAGTCCGTTGCTCTACCTACTGAGCTACAGAGCCAAGCCAAATAATGGCGGTCCGGACGGGAATTGAACCCGCGATCTCCAGTGTGACAGACTGGCATGTTAACCACTACACCACCGGACCATTTGGTTGCGGGAGAAGGATTTGAACCAACGACCTCCGGGTTATGAGCCCGACGAGCTACCAGACTGCTCTATCCCGCGATATTTAATAATGGCGGAGAAAGAGGGATTCGAACCCCCGCGCCTTTTACAGCCTGTCGGTTTTCAAGACCGATCCCTTCAGCCGGACTTGGGTATTTCTCCTTGCCAATTATTGATTGGATTAAATTTTCAAAACAGGGTTTGGTGGACCCGGTAGGACTCGAACCTACGACCAACCGGTTATGAGCCGGTGGCTCTAACCAACTGAGCTACGGGTCCAAATTGGTAGCGGCGGGGGGACTTGAACCCTCGACCTTACGGGTATGAGCCGTACGCTCTAAACCAGCTGAGCTACACCGCCATGTCCTGTGTTGGGTAAACCAAAGATAATGATGTTACTATATACGAAAAGTGTATTTCTACACTCTAATAATTAAAATGGTGGAGCTTAACGGGATCGAACCGTCGACCTCCTGCGTGCAAAACAGGCGCTCTCCCAGCTGAGCTAAAGCCCCACTTTAATAAAATTGAGTTGGTACCTAGAGTCGGACTTGAACCGACACGGACTCATCGTCCATGGGATTTTAAGTCCCACGTGTCTACCTATTTCACCATCCAGGCATTTTTGTTGGTAAACTTAAGAATGGTGTCCCGTAGAAGGCTCGAACTTCTGACCCCTTGATTAAAAGTCAAGTGCTCTACCGACTGAGCTAACGGGACAACTTTGCAAATGGTGCCGAAAACAGGACTTGAACCCGCAACCCCCTGATTACAAGTCAGGTGCTCTACCAGTTGAGCTATTTCGGCTTAGTTCACTTGCATAGATTTCAAGTAAGTAAGTTTATGGTGGGGGATGACGGGCTCGAACCGCCGACCCTCTGCTTGTAAGGCAGATGCTCTCCCAACTGAGCTAATCCCCCTATTGGGGTTGAGAATTGCCTGGCAACGACCTATCTTCGCACATTGTACTATTTTCGGCGCTGAAGTGCTTAACTTCTGTGTTCGGGATGGGAACAGGTGTGTCCACTTCGCCATCGTCACCAGACATCT
>JAVBWN010000029.1:0-5655 GCA_036677365.1 Acholeplasma sp. | reverse complement strand
TTAGCTTTTCAGTTATAAATGAATAAGAACCGTAGGGACTACGGGGATAGCCTATTGAGTCACTGGTGAAGACTGGTTTGGATAGGAAGCCCCCACTTCTGTAAGTGGTGGGTAGTTCACAAGCACAGGGGATGTTTGAAATATCAGACAAATTTATCGAAGATATCGAAAAAGCCTCACCTTTTCATGATATTGGTAAAATTGGTATCAGTGATGACATTTTAAAAAAACCAGGCAAACTCACAGAAACTGAGTATGAAATCATGAAAACACATACCACCATCGGACAAAAGGCAATTCATAAACTGATGATCAATGGGGATGCATCTTTTTTGAACATGGCAGAAGAAATCGCCCTCTATCACCATGAGCGATATGATGGTAGTGGCTATCCGAAGGGTCTTTCAAAAAGTGAGATACCACTTTCAGCAAGGATAGTAGCGATCGCCGATGTGTATGATGCTTTAATTTCTAAGCGAGTATATAAACCACCCATGTCACACGAAGAAGCCATTGAAATTATTAAGCAAGCATCTGGCAAACACTTTGATCCCACGATTGTGTCTGCTTTTATCACCATATCCGATGACATCCATCTCACAATGCAAGCATGGTTAGATGTGTCATAGTGGTATTTTCATACCCCTTTTTGAAAATACCAAAAAGCCGTATTCAATCGAATGCGGTTTTTATTTTTATAGGCGTGATATAATGGATTTAGGTGATTATAATGGAAGAAAAAGAGCTATATCTACCAGTCAAACAACTCTTAGAATCGAAAGGGTATCATGTCAAAGCCGAAGTCAAAGACATCGATGTATTTGGGGTGAAGGAACATCATACCATCGCGGTTGAACTCAAAACCCAAGTCAGTTTGAAATTAATCTATCAAGCCATTGAACGACAAAAGCTATGCGATAAAGTCTATATTGCATTACCAAAATCTGCCTTCAAGAGTCACCAAGCCAATATCCGTCAGTTTGTCTATCTACTCAAACGATTGGACATTGGACTCATTAAAGTGAGTGATGACCAAGCCATCTTATTCATGGAATCGGATGGGTTTGATATCATGCGCAGTAAAAAACAGAGCACCCGCAAGAAAAAGGCTGTACTAAAGGAATTTTCACTTAGAGAAAGCGATGAAAATGTGGGTGGTATGAAGGGGAAAAAGATGACCCACTACCGTGAAAAAGTGTTAAAAATCGCTCAGTATCTTTATGAGTTTAAAGAAAAATCACCGAAGGAAATTAAAGCCTTCACAGGTGTGATGGATACCCCAACTATTTTGCAAAAGAACTATTATTTATGGTTTAAAAAAGTCGATAGAGGCATCTATACGTTAAGTCTGATGGGCATTCAAGCGGTAGAAGCCGTACAAAAATAAAAAGGGCACTGCCCTTTTTTTATGAGATATTCTTGAGAAAATGTTCAACTAAAAATACGATGATTGCGTTATATAATCCAAACAATGCTACCATCGCTGGACCAAACATTAAACCTGTGATGAGTCGTCTAAACGCTGTGCTTTCGATGCCTTTCAATTGAATGAAACCATCGATGATCAGTGGTAATGCTAAGGGTAAGTAATAATAAAAAGGCCAGTTTAAATACGATAAACCAATCGCTAAAATAAACCCGAAATAAATCCCTGTGCATCTGCCACATACCGGTATGATTTTGTGTAATTTTGGAATACGACGATCACATCGGTCATGACACCCAAAAAATAGGGATAAAAAATTCCTTTTAAAAAAATGTCCCAACAAGGTCAGCATAATCACATATACCGTAAGAAAATAAGCGATGGTTTGAAAAAAGTTGGTTTCAAAAATATAGCCATTAGACTGAAAACTCAAAATGAATGTGGGTAAAAATAAAACGGTGATGAAAATCCAATAAATAGCCTGAGATTTATTTAGAAGATGAACCATGTTTGTAAGCCAAAGCTGATCAATGAACCCAAGACCCCTAAAATGAACCCAATGAGGGCACCAATACCAGCGGCTTTCGCACTTTGTGGTTTGTCATTCATGAGTACTAGATACAAAATCAAACCAATGATCGGGAAACAAAACCCCAAGATACAAAATAATGCGGATGTAGAATCACTTTCATAATTGGTTTTGGTTGTACCCGTGTTGTTGAAATTCGGGTTAAAATCACCATAGACTGCATTGGATTCACGTTTGGCTTTTTCCTCAGCCGCTTTCACTGTGAGCGGTTCACCACAATTTGGACAAAAGTCAGATTGGATGTTTCCAAGGTTGCCACAATTTTTACAAGTTGCCATATCGAATACCTCTTTTCATGGTTTTATTGTAACAATTAATTACGTGTATGTAAACATAATATTTTGATTAATTTTTAGTATTCACAAGTTTTTCGGTTACCCCACTGATTTAGATTAAAAATATGTTATAATGAATCCGTCCAGAGGGGTTGTTTTTTATGAAGAAGATCATCGTTGTGGGTGGCGGAGCCAGCGGACTGGTCGCGGCCATCATCGCGAAAAGACATGGTGCAGATGTCACCATCATCGAACGTAATCCTAAATTGGGTAAAAAAATCTTGGCAACCGGTAATGGTAGATGTAATTTCACGAACGTGGATGCACTTCCAATCCATTATAATCACCCGGATTTTGTTGCTCATATATTTGAGGCGTTCAGTCCTGCAGAAACTTTGCTGTTTTTCAAATCGCTGGGGATTACACCCAAAATCGAAGATTTGGGTAAAACCTATCCTTTATCTGAACAAGCTTCCAGCATCACCGATGTTTTAATCTATGAAATCAAACGGTTAAATATCGAAGTTATCTATGAAAAAATGATTTTATCTGCCCATAAAGACACCCGTGGTTTTGTCTTATACGATCAACTGGGTGAAACATACCACTGTGATCAATTGATCATTGCCACAGGCGGTTTAGCATTACCTCAATCCGGTAGTGATGGTACAGGCTATCAAATTGCAAAAGACTTAGGCCATGAGATTACCCGATTGTTTCCAGCCTTGGTCAAATTAAAACTCGATTCCCCGTATTTAAAAGTTTTAGATGGGGTGAAATTCCCTGGATTTGTCTCACTCATTCATAACAATGAAAAGATCCAAACAGAATTTGGTGATATCCTATTTACCAAATACGGCATCAGCGGGCCAACGATATTACAATTATCCAGAAAAGCCAATGCGCTTTTATTGGACAATCAAACCATCTTCGTCGATGTGAAATTGGTATCTGAATTGTCTCAATCCGACATTGAAAGCCGCTTATTTGATTTGAAAAATTTACCTGTGGAATTGGCATTGCTAGGATTAATCAATCGAAAATTGGTGTCCGTCGTACTCAAAGAAGCTCGATTGATGCCTGATGTCACGGTGGGTCAATTGTCTACATTACAAATCAAACGATTATCTCAACTCCTCACCTCAATGAAGTTTAAAGTAACCGGGTCTAAGGGTTATGAAGAAGCTCAAGTCACCGCTGGTGGGGTAGCTGTAGATGAAATCAATCCAAAAACATTAGAATCCAAAAAGGCCAAAGGGTTATACTTCGCAGGTGAAATCATCGACATCGATGGTTTATGCGGCGGATACAACCTCCAATGGGCTTGGAGTTCCGGTTATATCGCAGGTTTGTCTGCATCTAAATGAGGTACACATGATTCGAATCACTGAAATCAAAATTGAATTGAAAGACGCACTCACACTTGAAAAAGAGAAAACAGCCATTCTTCAACATATCATGGATAAATACCGCATCAAATCCTCGGATGTTCGGTCTTTTTCGATTTTCAAAAAGGCCATCGATGCGAGAAAAAAAGACCATGTCATCTTTGTATATTCCATCGATATCGAAGTACCATATGAGAAAAACTTGATTGCGAAAAAATACCCAAATATCATACCTACACCTGACATGTCTTACCAGGAAGTCGAAATGGGGACTGAACCACTAAAAAATCGACCGATAGTCATTGGGTTTGGACCTTCAGGGATTTTCGCTGCGCTAATTTTAGCGCGAAGAGGGTATCGACCGTTGGTGTTAGAACGTGGTTTGGATGTGGATGCCCGTACTACCCTTTGGGAAGATTTCAAGAAAACCGGCCACTTTCATGAACACGCCACCATTTTGTATGGTGAAGGCGGTGCTGGCACTTTTTCAGATGGTAAACTCACCACACTCATCAACGATTTAAGAAGCAGATATGTGTTAGAAGCCCTTGTGAAACATGGGGCAGACCCAGCCATTTTGTATATCAATAAACCCCACGTGGGGACAGATATTTTAAAAGGTATCATCAAATCCATCCGCGGTGAAATCACTGCCTTAGGTGGAGACATCCGTTTTGACTCAAAAGTAACCCACCTTGAATTCAATCAAAATAAACTAGCTGCCGTCATCGTTAATGACCATGAACGGATTGAAACCGATGTTTGCTTACTTGGGGTTGGACATAGTGCACGAGATACATTTACGAAACTTTATGAACTCGGCATTCAAATTTCTCAAAAAGCCTTTTCTGTAGGGGTGAGAATTGAACACCCTCAACTGCTCATCAATCAATCTCAATATGGTAAATTTCATACCATGCCTAACTTAGGTGCGGCAGACTATAAACTTTCATACCACAGTGATACGGGTAGGGGGGCGTATACCTTCTGCATGTGTCCTGGTGGGTATGTGATGTGTTCATCCTCAGAACCCTATGGCGTAGTTACCAACGGGATGAGTGAATCCAAACGGGATGGTAAAAACGCCAACGCAGCATTGCTCGTCAATGTCATGCCAGAGGATTTCAAATCGGACCACCCACTCGCTGGGATGTATTTCCAGCGTGAGTTTGAACAAAAAGCGTATCAATTGGCCGGTGGTTCTTACAAGGCACCTTTACAATTGGTTGGAGACTTTTTGAACAATCGCGTATCCGACCACATCGGTTCAGTTCAGCCAACCTATGAACCTGGGTATACGTTTGTCAACTTCAAATCATTCTTTCCGGAATACATACATCAAACACTGCATGAAGCCTTGTTAGACTTTGATCGTAAAATCAAAGGTTTCGCCATGGATGACGCGGTCATGACAGGTGTTGAATCACGCAGTTCATCCCCCATCCGAATCAATCGAGACCAAACCGGGCAATCCAACATCCAAGGGTTATACCCAATGGGTGAAGGGGCGGGTTATGCTGGTGGTATCATGTCTTCAGCCATCGATGGCATCAAACAAGCAGAAATGATCATAAAATCCTACCAAAAAAGCCAGTAAAACTGGTTTTTTATTTATTAGGAAAGTTCGTCTTTTATTGTTCGCTTTCCGAATTTTCTTTCAATCAGTTTTATATAATTCTACTATAAACATGGTATTAAATACGCGTATTGTGAAAATTATATATAATTAAATAGTGTCATAAAATGTATAAATAAGGATGCATTTATGGTATAATTTAAGTAGGAAAGGAGGAATCCATTTATGCCTTATAAAGCCCTAAAAACAAGACTCTATTTGAATTCAAATCAACACCAGTTTCTATTATCATTAATGCGTGCTTCAAGAAGTCTCTATAATCAAGCCCTTTATAATGTAAGACAACATTTTATAAAAACCAATGGCTACTTATCCTATAACGAAAACTATCAACTACTCAA
>JAVBWN010000028.1:0-14944 GCA_036677365.1 Acholeplasma sp. | reverse complement strand
GTTAAAACAGGGGTGATCTTAATCCATGTGATTGAACAACTCCACAAAGAATTCAGTTTAATTCAACCCCCAAAAACAAGTCAAAATCTATTCTTTAATTTACTGATGGGTGGCGATTTTATTGAAAAAAAGACCCTCACTTTGGCAGAAATACTTGCCAAAATGAAGTCAGATTCACAGCAGTTCACGACTATGAAAGAAAGGTATCATCTCTATGATTTATGACATTAAACAATTGAGTTTGGAAGAGAAAATTGGCCAATTATTCATGTTTGGCATCCAAAAAGACCACCTCGATGACATTACAAAAGAGATGATCGTCAAATATAAACTCGGCAACGTCATTTTGTTTGCGAGAAACTGTGTTTCACCCAAACAACTCTTCGAATTGAATCAAGCTTTACAACAAGAAACGATTAAACACTTAAGGGTTCCGATGTTTATCAGCATCGACCAAGAGGGTGGGATGGTCACCAGAATATTCCATGGCGCGACATTCTTCCCTGGTGCGATGACCATCGCGGCCACCCATGACATTCAATACGCACAAAAAAATGGTGAATATATGGGGGAAGAATTGGATGCACTGGGCATCAATATGAACCTCGCACCGATTTTGGATGTGAATAATAACCCTAAAAATCCAGTCATTGGGGTCAGAAGTTATTCGGATGACCCAGCGATGGTATCGAAGTACGCGACCGCATTTTTCAAGGGATTACAACAAAAAGTACTCGCCACAGGAAAACACTTCCCTGGTCATGGTGACACCCATTTGGATTCTCATTTAGCCCTACCCAAAGTAGGTTATGACAGAACTAGACTTGAAAAGATTGAATTGGTCCCATTCAAACAAGCCATTCAAGCAGGCATCCATGCTTTGATGACCTCACACATCGATTTTCCTGCGTTTACTGAAGGTGGCCTTCCAGCGACATTGTCCAAAAAATGTTTGACAGACTTCTTAAGGCATGAATTGAAGTTTGAAGGACTCATCGTGACCGATGGCATGGAAATGAAAGCCGTTCAAGACACGTATGGTACGGTAGAAGCTGCCTTAATGGCTGTCCAAGCCGGGGCGAACTTGGTTTGCATTTGTCATACTTACGATTTACAAATCCAAGCATTTTCAAGGTTCAAAACAGCGGTATTATCCGGTGAGTTACCGATTGAAGTCTTAGATGAACGGGTATCGAGGGTACTCAAATACAAAGCCCTTTTGAATACACATATCATCAATCAAACCTTTATGGGCATCGAACCGATTGTAAACAATGAAACACACCGCGCTTATGCATTACAGACAGTCAGAAGCGCAGCTACTTTGGTCAAAGGTCAAGCCTATCAACCATGGGGTAAAACATTCTTCATTGGCGTCTCCCCTCAAGTCACTTCTGGGGCAGACGATACTGAAGGGGATTACTTAATTACCAAGACCATCAAAAGCGTATTACCAGGGTTGGGAAGGTATTTGATGCCTGTCAATCCAACCATTGAAACCATTGGTGAAATTGTCTCAAAAGCAAAAGCTTATGATCAAGTGGTGATTACCACATACAATGGCAACATTTATCAAAATCAACTCAAACTCATATCTGAACTCCAAGCGGTTCACCCTGAGGTTTATGTCGTATCGATGCGAAATCCTTACGATTTACACTTCAACCCAGAAATCAAAAATTATGTTTGTTTATATGAATACACACCAAATTCGATGCATATTCTCATCGAGTATTTACAAGGTCAATTGACGCTGAAAGGGAGGTTACCGATTCATGGATAAATTCATTATTGGTATCGATGGTGGTGGCACCAAAACCCTCGCAGTACTCTATGACTTAGCAGGGCGAGAACTCGCTCGGGCTTTGGGTGGTTTTTCGAACTTTTCAATCGACGATCAAACCGCCCTTAAAAATATTGAATCCACCATCAAGCAACTCATTGAAAAAATCCCATCTACAACGTTTGAACTTTGGATTGAACTCGGCATCGCTGGCGCAACCAAAATGAAAGACAAAGGGATTGAATCCTATTTATCGAAGCAATTTAACGCAGAAGTTAGACTCAACACCGACGCGATGATTGGTTTATATTCGGTGGATAGAGCACCAGATCAAGCCGTAATCATGGCGATTGGTGGCACCGGCAGCGCGGTCATCACATTGAAAGATGACGTCGTGAATACGATTGGTGGGTATGGACATCTCTTAGGGGATGAAGGCAGTGCTTACCATGTGGTGATCAGTGCATTTAAAAATCTCATTTATGAAAGTGAACACAACCTGGGATTCAGTCCTTTATCTCAGTGGTTACTCAAGGAAATCAAAGGCAGCAGTGAAGCAGATATCATCGCTTATATCTACAACAAAAACAAAAGCGAAATTGCTAGCCTCTCACCTAAAATGGGTGAGTTAGCAAGAACTGGGGATGAACTTTGCCTCTCTTTGTATAAAAAAGAAGGGGAATTGTTGGGCGAACAAATTTATCTCGCATACCAAAGATTCATTCAACCACACCGTGTGAAGATTGCGCCTAGGGGTTCATTTGTACTCCAGGCACCAGTCGTCAAAACAGCCATGATCGCGTATCTTAAAGACAGAATACCGTCTTTTGATATGGAAGAAACCGCAGAAGAACCTGTAAAAGGGGCTTATCATCTGGCGATCAAACACTTTACAAAGGGGTAAAACTATGGTAGACATTGGAAAAATCAGTACTGAAAAACGTAACGAAAACACAAGAAACATCGATTTGGTCGCGACCAAAGAAATCTTAAATATGATCAATAAAGAAGATAAATTGGTGCCCATCGCTGTTGAGAAAGCCCTCGATCAAATCGCCCATGTGGTCGATGTGGTGACACAAGCCTTTAAAAAAGGTGGTCGTCTCATCTATGTCGGTGCAGGGACTTCAGGTCGACTCGGCGTCTTAGATGCTTCAGAATGTCCACCTACCTTTGGTGTATCTAAAGATATGGTCATTGGGATCATCGCAGGGGGAAACAAAGCCTTGAGATATCCGATTGAAAAAGTGGAAGATTCAAAAAAAGCGGCGATTAAAGATTTAAAGCGTAAAAAAATCACAGAAAACGATGTGATTATTGGTGTAACTGCCAGTGGACGTACACCGTATGCTGTAGGGGCAGTCGAATATGCAAATGAAGTGGGTTGTCCAACCGCTTGTATTACCACATCCTCAAACAGCGTCATCGCAGCTACTGCAAAATACCCAATTGAAGCGATCACCGGTGCAGAACCACTCACAGGGTCTACCCGTATGAAATCAGGGACAGCACAAAAACTCATCATGAATATGATTTCTACCGCATCCATGGTTAAGATTGGTAAAGTCTATGAGAACCTCATGGTAGACGTTCAAATGTCAAATGATAAGTTGGTTTCAAGAGCAACCTCGATTGTCATGGACATCACAGGGTGTGACAAAGAAATCGCTGTAACCCACCTCAAAAAATATGATTCTGTCAAGTACGCCATTTTCTCCATCATGTCTAAAATTGAAGACAAAGACAAGATTAAAGACATCTTATCTGACCACGATGGTAACATTAGAGAATCACTCAAACGCATCTAAAAAGAAAGAACTCTATCGCTAGAGTTCTTTTTTCATCATAAGAAAGGATTGTTCTTTGGTTGCACCAGCAGCCATGTAAATGTGTTTTGCAGGGTTATTACTACCTGTAAATAGTGTTGTGTAAGTAGAACCCATGTCTTTGAAGGTTTGAATCAGTTTAAAGAACAAAAGCTTCCCCGCACCTAACCCTTTCAATTCAGTTAATATTTCAATACCACCGAAGGTACCTCTGTGATCGTTAGCAACACCAATAGGACCAGTAAACCCCAAAATAACGCCATTTCTTATTACATAGAGGATGGGTTTATTCTGCGCAATGCCTTGTCGAATGCTTTCAACAAATCCAGGGTTATCCAGTCTATCTAAAAAATCATCTACGAGACTTGTATGGCCGGTTAAACACTTAAACTCAATACCTAATGATAACAATGTTTGAGATTGCTGTTCGATAAACGCTTGATGATTGAAAGATAAGACATCGATGTGATAGGTATCTTGAATGGCATGTTCGTGATACCCAATGGATTTTAATAAATCCGCCATGGCTGAACCCAAAGGTACCCCTTGAGCATTGACATGGATGTGGTCATTTTTAACATAAAACGGGACTTTGATTGGGTTATAAAAGGACCACCACAGGGTTTTTATACCCATCGCTGACAGCTCATTTTCAAGCTTCAATAATAAATCTTTTTGGATCTGTTCTGAACCCAAAAGATAAGCAATGTAACCCAGGTTACCCACCAAACTATAGAGTAACAGCCCATCGATTTGATGGTTATTCAGGTGTAATTTTAGGTGATGATTTTGTATATGATTCAAAAAAGTTTGAAAAGGTAAGCAAACATAAAATCCATCGGATTGAAGCGTTTTTTGATAGAATTCATACGCTTTTTGAATCATCTCTTCTTCGTATTTTTGATCCATGTACATCCCCCTTTCACTTTGGTAATAGTTTTCGTACCCTAAAAAAATGGGTGAATAGCCTATGATATAATATAATCATCCAAACTATAGAATTTAGAGGTTCATATTATGAAAAAACTCATACCAGTCCTTACCACAGTTATCCTTCTTTTGATATTGTGGGGCTGTCAAAATCCGGGATTACAAACCGTCGAAGTTACACTCGATTTGAACGGTGGACACATGGGCGTGGATTATCTATCCACCCAAGAACCCGATTCCACCATGATGATTCAAAGTAAAAACGATGTGGGTGGCGATACGTTATCTCTGTTTGATCGTGACAACACAAAACTGCGTTGGTTTTATAAATTGTTCATCGTCTTCAATGAACCTACTCAATTGTATGAAGTGGTCTATAAAGACCCCATGACAGCGGCAGTAGAAAATTTAACCCTACCCCATTATGATTATATCATTGGGGCACACCAACAATTATCCAATCCTGAAATTTTAAACCAAATCATGGCTTACACCCAAGATATCAACACCAAACTGTTCGTAGATTTTGGTGTTGACCCCAATACATTTACTACAGGTGAATTGGAGGTTAAATTTTATACAGAAGCAGAAATATATCAAAACCCAGTTTTGAGTTTAAAAGAACCAACCAAACTGCCTGTACCAATCAAAGAAGGGTTTAGATTCTTAGGCTGGTTGTATCAAGGAAAAACCTATTTTAATTACCCATCTTACACAACCAAGGATGGATTGAAGCACATCACATTCATCGCACAGTGGGGTTCAAAAACGATGACCGAACTAGAAACCTATTTAGACAGTATTTTGCCGGAACTGACGGAAGAAAGTGTGGGTTTACCCTTGGTATTCAGTGGATTCAACCTAGAGTGGTCATCGAGCCACCCTGAGGTGATTTCTAACAGCGGTTTATACAAGCGTCCATACCATACCACCACAGTCATCCTCACCGCAAACATCACAGGTGAAGTCGAAGATACCCTCACATTTGAGGTTGTTGTTCCTGGATATAAATCTCTAGAAGGTCCAATTGCGTCATCCTATATATACCGTGGGTATAACACAGTCAATGACGCCTTTTTTGAAACGTTAGACATCATCAATACCGCATTCATCACAGCCGATGGACAAGGCAATTTGTATGGTGAAACCTATTTAAGCAATGTTCAAACCTACATACTACCCAAAGCAAAAATATATGGTAATTGGGTCATCATGTCTGTCGCACCTGAATCATCTTGGAGTACGATTGCTGGTAGCCCTACGCTCGTAAATACATTTGCTGACAACATCGTTTTGATGATCAATCAATATGGCTTTGATGGGGTAGACATCGACTGGGAGACTCCAACCGATGCTGAAAAAACCAGATTTACAGCCCTCATGAAAATCGTATATGAAAAGGTCAAAGCGAACAATCCAAATCACTTGGTGACCACCGCGATTACTGGGGGGATCTGGCAACCACCTAGATACGATTTGAATAACTCTAAAGTCTATTTGGATTACATCAATTTGATGACCTACGGGATGAGCAACGGGAATGGTCAATACCAAAATGCTTTATACCGTGCCACCACATACCACAACACCACCTTGCTTGCGGGTCGTTCCTTATCGACAGCATCCATCGATGAAACAGTCAAAAATTTCAAATCATCGTATAACATCGATTATCAAAAAATCATCGTTGGAGTGGCATTCTATGGCATCAAACAAACCAGAACCTATGATGCAAACACCCAAACCTTTGGGTCTTGGGTCAATGCAGGGTCCGTGTATTACAACAACATCGTACTAAGTTACCTAAACAACAATGATTACATCAAGGCTTATGACACACGCGCAGGCGTGCCATACATATTAAAGAACGATGGTACCGAATTCATTTCCTATGATAACCCACGCTCTATTCAAGAAAAGAGCGATTATGTGATTAGAGAAGGTTTGGGGGGCATCATGTTTTGGGAATACGGAACGGATACTTCAGGTGAATTATTGATTGCGCTTAAAGATGGCTTAAATAAATAAACATTTACTGATACAATGGTATTAAGGTAGGTGATTTTATGCGCGTCGCACTCATTGCACATGACAAGAAAAAACCAGACATCATCGATTTGGCTAAAAAGTATCGAGATATTTTAAGTAAGCACACGTTATACGCCACAGGCACGACAGGTACACTCATCATTGGAGAAACCGGATTATCGATCATCCGGATGAAATCAGGACCGATGGGTGGTGACCAACAAATCGGGTCGATGGTCGCGGATAACCAATTGGATTTGGTCATCTTTTTAAGAGACCCTTTGACCGCCCAACCCCATGAACCCGATGTTTCGGCATTGTTACGTTTGTGTGATGTATTTTCCATCCCGCTCGCAACCAATAAAACCTCGGCTGAAATCATGTTAAAAGCGCTCGATGCCAATCAGATTTCCAATAAGTATTTATCGAGCAAATGATATGATTATCGACCTGACAAAAACCATCAAAAATGGGTTGCCTGTATATCCAGGGGATCCTGAAGTTGTTTTAAATAAAATCGCTACAATCGAATCAGATGGATATGAAAATCACATATTAACCACATCGATGCATGCAGGGACACACATCGATGGACCCAAACACATGTTATCCAATCAAAAAGATATGTCGGATTATCCATTGGATGGATTTATTGGTTTCGGTAAAAAAATCTCCACTTTAGTACCCTATACAAATCAAGGCGAAACCTTGTTGTTGATTGAAACCGATGGATGGATCGACTTATCTTGGGCGAAAAGAACAATCAAATCACCCATTAAAGTCATCATCATTGAAGGGGCATCTCCAGATGATATCCCCTATGACATCCATCATTACTTATTCAATCAGGGTATGTTCATCGTTGAAAATGCTGTGAATTTTGATCAGTTGCCATCCAATCAGTTGTTCAAAACGTACGTCATACCCTTGAAAATCGAAGCGGACAGTAGCCCGTGTCGAGTATTTGTAGAAATCGAATAAAGTAAAATCAAACGATCACCTGTACGTATTATGTAGAGGTGATTTTTTTGAAAAAAATTTGGATTTTAGGTAGTTTCATCTTCATGCTTTTTTGCTCCATGTCCATTCAAGCAGGTGATTATGCTACCAATGCACTACGGTTACCCCATGGTAAGAATTATTTGGATTTAAGAAACATCCAACGAACTGACCCTAGAGACATCGATATGTTTACCCATATTCGGATCAAGAAGAACGTCACATACACATTGGTGATGGATTTAGCCTATATTGGGGTAGATAATTTTTCACAAGACGAATACCCTTATTTTACCCATTGTGAGAAGGTAAATGTGAACTGTCAAACTAAAGAGATCAGCGTTGATTTGGTCAATGAGCGATGGTATTATTCGTTTGTGAGTACTGTGGAAACATTGTTATTTTTGGATATACCTGCCATGGCGATGGAAGGGTATAACATCATGCTGTATGAAGGGACTTATGCACAATTCAACGGTTTTGAATATTATGTTTCTAACGCCCCCATCGTATATTCAGGGGTTTATTTAGTAGACATCGACTCACCAGCCCTAGAAGCGGATATTCGCCATTCACTTTCTGTCAGTGACCCCAAAGGTGGACCGATTAAAATGGAACTGATGGGTGGTGACTATGAAGAATCCAACCCGGAATTGGGCGAATTCATCCTGCAATACAGAGCAACAGACGCCATGACAAATACGAGCTATTTTGAAATGGTCATCAAAGTCATTGACCGTACGAAACCCATCATTGATGGCATCGATTTATATACCATTGAACATGGGACCCCACTCGACTTAAATGATATTTTAGGACAATTAACGGTATCGGATAATGTGTCATCCGTGAGTACATCCCAAATTGTCGTTAAAAGTGATAACTATTCTAGTAGCAATCAAAAAGCCGGTACTTATGAAATTGTACTTGCTCTTAAAGATGAATCACTCAATGAAGCCACTAAAACGATTCAAATTCGTGTTACAGATACCAAACCACCGATGATCTATGGTCCAGATGTGATCTATACTTATTTAAGTGATGGTCCCCGTACCTTAGAACAAATCACAAGCTTATATACCGCCATTGATAACCACGATGGGGATATAACCCATAAAATGATCATTCAATTGTCAGATTATAATGGCACGTTGATTAAAAATCATACGATTTATGTCCGTTGTACGGATGCTGCAGGCAACCAAACCTTAAGGACGGTTCATTTGCATGTGATTGATGATACAGCCCCAATTTTTCATACCACAGAATATGTCTTAAGCATCGATGCGTATGAAGAGATGTCGAGAGAAGAGGTCATTTCATGGTTAGAAAATCAGCTTCAACAATCTGGGGTTTCACCAAGAAATATCAAGATTTTATTGGATGAAACAGAACATTTACAATCTAAACGCAAGCAAGCCTATATTTATTACAGTTATGAAATCGATGGTGTCAATTATCAAAGTCGAATCGCAGTGAATTATCAAGACACATCGCGTACTGCAGATACCTGGGTTTATGTAACCATAAGCGCTGTAGTGGCGTTATCTGGTGGGTTCTTTGGTTATAAGAAATTTAAAAAACGTTGATTAGGGTGTTGACCTGTTCAGATTTGAACGGGTCTTTTTCCTTTGAAATATGATAAAATCATTTCAGATTTATGTTCAATGAAAAAAATGATATACTAAGGTTACGCAAGGTGATCAAATGAATCAGAAAAAATGGTATTATACGTTCCTTGGCTTATTCTATGGATTAAATATCTTCAATACATATATGGTAACCACCTCTATATTCAATCGATATTTGATTCCATTTAGACGCCATGGTTTGCTAGAACTGAATGCGATTACGGGCAACATCGCTGCTTTAACCATCCTATTGTTGATAGGATTTTTAATCTTCAAAAAACGTCGCGCCCGTATGCAATACTTGCTCGTGGTAACAGTATTGCTCAACATCGCGATTTTTTCGATTGGGATTTTCACCAAATATTACTCTACGATGTTCTCGATTTATGAGATGACCTTATTTAACAATCCGGCAGCAGAATTGGCTGGATCGATATTTGTTGAAGCACTGGCTGAACTTTTTAATTATTACCGAATCGTTGTGTTCATCCCTGCCATGGTCTTAACTGGAATGCATGTAGGCTATTTTAGACAAATCAAGAAATTAAAACTCGAAGTAGAAGAAGTCACTTACCCGTTACATCGATTACTTTCAGGGTTCTTATTATTGGGTTCTGTGGTGGTTTCATTATCGACCAATGCGATAGTTAAAACCAATCTCGACAAACGTTGGCCAATCTCCGCTGAACGTGCCTTATTCGGTATTCAAAGTGCGGGCTTGTACAATTATTATGTCGGTCAAATGATGGGCATCAACTTATCCAACGTCAATTTAACTTTACCGAGTTTAACGATTTACAATGCGTATAACAAAAATCAAACCACATATACAAATTTATATGGACAGACCTTTAGCAATCAATTATCTTTACCAGAGGCATCCACAGTGACGGTTGACCCTTCAATCATGCAGGGGTCTTCACTGAATGGTATTTTATCAGGGAAAAATCTGGTCATCATACATTTAGAAACGTTTAATCATTTTTTACTCGACGAAACAGGCCCTTATTTTGATTCGACCTATTTTGAAACCCTGAAGGCACTTTTGAACGAGTCCTATGTATTAGATAACTTTTATACCAATGTCGGTTTAGGCAATTCAGCGGATGCTGAGTTCTCAGTGATGACAGGTTTATATCCAACAGGGGATACCACCTTATATTGGAACTATAATCAAACAAAGTATGTTTTTGAAGCCTTACCCAAATTATTCCCTGAAGCGTATAAAGCCTCTTTACATGGCGATACCAAAACATTTTACAATCGAGACATTGTCCATGAACAAATGCTTGGATTTAATGACTATTTCTATTTTGATGAGAAAATTCAATATTATGAAGGTACTAAAAATGGCGTCCATGTGTTTCCCAACTACTTAGAAAAAAACACACCAGAAAGCCCGTGGTTGTCCGATAACTCACTGCTCGATTGGACCGAATCACTCATGAATCAGCATGCTTCGTATTTCTTATATCCAATCACCATCCAACCCCATACCCCGTATTTATATGACCCATTTCCAAATCAATTTTTAGAAGAGATGATCCCGGTGAGTTCGACCACCCTCAAATACATCAACTATGAAACCTATTACGATGATTTTTTTCAAAATTTCATCGAAATGGCTAAACGGGTGGATAATACAGCGTATGTGTTTTATAGTGACCATGGTTCAGGTATCCCTAAAGTCGATTTAGAAACCATTTTAGGCAAAGAACTATCAACGATTGAGCATAAACTTGAAATGATTAAAACGTTGGCCTTCATATATGTGCCCGATGATACTGACCAAACCTCAGACATTCCGCGTGGTTTATTGACAGGTTCACAACCACTGGTTAGAAGCCAAGTGGATTTATACCGTACAGTTATTGAGCTCTATGGAAAGACCTCAGATTATCATTATTACGGAGTCAACGCACTTTCCGATGAACGTACGTTTTCCATCGATACCCGTGCTTTTGACATCGTGACAGACGACTTTTTCATCATCAGTAAATTCATGAATAGCGATGAAAGTCCAAATGACATGAATACCCTGTATTTTGTGGATCCTGACGATGTAGAAATCGAACCTTTCGAGTTGTATGAAAAAGTCATGTTGTTTAAAAAACGCATGGACATCGCGCTCCAATTGAATTTATACCAGCACTTAAAAAATATTTGAGTTGTTTATTGACAACCACCTCAAAAAACGATATAATTCAATTTGCGCGGATGTGGCGAAACTGGCAGACGCACTAGACTTAGGATCTAGCGCCTTCGGCGTGCAGGTTCAACTCCTGTCATCCGCACCACTTGAATTTTAAACGGCTACCTAATAGCCGTTTTTATTTTTCTAACTGTTGATGAAGTCAATCACAAAATCATAAACCAATTTATTCATGTAACGTCAAAAAAAACCACCGGATACTTTAAATGTATCGGGTGGTTTTTTGTTATGGTCTAGTCTTAATCTTGAACTATGAGTAGTTTGTCAGCAATCATTTTTTTATATTTTCGGTACTTCACGATAAAGATATCGTTATCTTCATATACAATGGACTGATTGAATTCACTTGTAAAGAAATGGAAGATGACGTATATATCTTGATACTTGAAACCATAACCAATCGATTTGAACCAAAGTTCGATAAAATCGAGTCTAGTGAGCTTTCGACCTGAACGACCACTGATGTGTGCTAGTCCAAGGATAAAATGGCCTAAACTCGCAAAACCAAATTTCAAAAACATCAGATGAATGATTAAAGTCACCATCAAGTATAAAAACATAAAACCATAGAGATACTCTGATTCGTATACCCTATTCGGTAGGATATAAAGGTAGACAAACCATAAGAATAAACCGACGAGAATAATGATATCAATGAGCGGTGCGAGTAGGATTCGAAATTTACTTGGCATTAAAAAATATCTATACATAAATGGATTGAATGTTCTGTCTTGGTCCTCCATAAGTCCCTCCCTTGAATCGATGCTTTATTGACCTCAGTTTATCATCAAAGTACTAAAAAGTAAATGTAAAATAAACCCTATAGGTGGTTAAAACAATTAAAAACAAGCATGGTTGGTAATCAAAGGCATCATCCATAAGCATCTTGAATGGAGGATTTGGGTCTCACATTTCAATAACTTTCCATAATTATTATAAAAAAGAGGCTATTTATAATAAATATGTGCATTATTTATAAGAAGAAAACCATTCTATGTTATACTTGTCTCAGTGGAGGACTTATGTATGAACAAGAAAAACAATTTAGCCATTGAAACCATCTTTACAGTCACCGCCATAGTCCTCATTTTATTTACATTGATTTTTGGATCCTATGTTGGTGATACTTTAGAGATGGTTTTATTTGGATTATCCTTTTTATTTGGTGGTTTTTATAAAGCCAAAGAAGGCGTCATTAAGACGATTGAAAACAAAGCTTTAAACGTTGAATTTTTAATGATTGTTGCGGCACTGGGGGCATTCATATTAAAAAACTATGCTGAAGGTGCGATATTGATATTCATTTTTGCGTTGTCGGGTTTATTGGAAGACTACGCCACTTCTAAAAGTGAAAAAGCCTTTACGAGTCTGCTCAGCTTAGCCCCTGAAGAAGCGCTTTTAGAACAAGAGGGTAAAGAAACCACAGTCAAAGTCAGTGATTTAAATATTGGCGATGTGGTGCTCGTAAAAGTAGGGTCATCGATTCCTGCGGATGGTGTGGTCGTATTTGGTAGCACTTCAATCAATGAATCGATGATAACCGGTGAATTTGTGCCTGTCGATAAAAAAGTTGGCGATGTGGTGTTCAGTGGGACATTGAATGAATCGGCTTTAATCAAAGTTAAAGTCACCAAGGATATGAAAGATTCCATGGTTCAAAAAATCATCGATTTCGTTGAAACTGCCCATGAGAACAAAACCGAAACACAAAGTTTTATCGAACAATTCGAACGTTGGTATGTGTATGTCGTCATCGCGCTATCGATTTTAACCATGTTGGTCCCGCCGATCTTTGGTTGGTGGACACAAGATGTCGCGATTTATCGTGGGATTGTCGTTTTAGTCGTAGGGTCGCCGTGTGCGCTGGTGGCGAGCGTGTCACCCGCGGTTTTATCGTCCTTGTCAAACGCTTCTCGAAAAGGGATCCTCATCAAAGGGGGTAAACACTTAGAAACACTTTCTGGTATTGATGCTGTGATGCTCGACAAAACAGGTACCATCACGGAAGGTAAACCAGAAGTCAAAGAGATTTATTGTTCGATAGAAGAACATGAAACTTTATGCAAGGTCATCTATGCTTTAGAGAAACAATCTACCCACCCGCTTGCCAAAGCAGTCGTTACTTATTTAAATGAAACAGAAGAGATCGAAGTCATCTCTAAAGAAACCCCAGGCAAGGGCATTGAAGGTACTTATCAAGGTCACTCCTATCAAGTCGGCAAGTTTGATGTTTTGATGTCTGAGGATTTAAAATCTAAAATTGATCAAACCCACAAAGCCGGTTTTACAACCATTTTAGTATCTAAAGATGGAGTGCTCGTAGGTTATATTGCTTTGATGGACCGTATTCGTCCAAAAGTCAAAGAAGCCATTGAATCATTAAAGGCACATAACATCAGACCGATTTTAATGACCGGTGATAATCGATATACGGCTGGATCGATTGCAAAAGAAGCAGGCATCAGTTATGTGCTTTCTGAGCTGTTACCAGAAGATAAATTGAAACACGTCGAATCCCTAAAAAAATCAGGTAAAAAAGTCATGATGGTGGGCGATGGGATCAATGACGCACCTGCGCTTGCCGCTGCTGATGTTGGCGTAGCCATGGGGTCAGGTACAGATGTATCCTTAGAGACGGCCGACATCGTCTTCATGAATAACAACATAGGTAACATTGAAAAATCCATCGAACTCGCTAAGCGCATGAAAAAGATTGCAAGACAAAACATCATATTCTCGATATCGGTCATCAGTTTATTACTGTTATCGAATGTGTTTGGGATTGTGTTATTGCCATTAGGGGTCATTTTCCACGAAGGTTCGACCATATTGGTCATTTTAAATAGTTTAAGATTATTATTGAAATAGGAGGGTTTCATGCTAGAAGTTGGGACAAAAGTTAAAGATTTTAGTTTAACAACACAATCAAGAAGTCCACACCCTCTTCAGGTAGCGGGATGAATTGATTCGTAAAATTCTTTCATATTTATTTCACAAAACCCATAAATAATGTTATAATATAGTTGAATAATTACTATACATAAACACTATGAAAGGGCGGATTTGGTATGAACAAAGCCTTTAAGTTTCGAATCTATCCAAATGAATCTCAAAAGACTTTAATCCATATGACACTAGGCCATAATCGCTTTCTCTGGAATAAAATGTTAGAAGATAAACAGAAAAATTTCGAACTCACTAAAAACATCCTTCATCCCACACCTGCACAATACAAAGATGCTTATCCATTTCTAAAAGACATAGACTCGCTTTCTCTAGCCAATACACAACTCAATCAAGAAAAAGCTTTTAGACTGTTTTTTAAACGTAAACAAGACTTTCCTAAGTTTCATTCTAAGAAACAAGACTATGGTTATACAACCAATCGAGTGAATAATAACATCGTTCTATTAAAAGGTTTTATCAAATTACCTAAACTGGGTGAAGTAAAGATCAAACAACATAGATCTATACCTAGTGATATGACTTTAAAGAACGTAACTGTTTCTAAGAGTAGTACCGGTAAGTATTATGT
>JAVBWN010000027.1:0-92237 GCA_036677365.1 Acholeplasma sp. | reverse complement strand
ACTAGAGGCGTGAACACGCCTAAGCGTACATATTTATTTGATATGTAGTCGCTTTAAATAAGACGAGTTAAATTGTTAAGAGGAAATCAAATCATTCTTTAAAGGGTGATTTATTTACCTCTTTGTTCTTATTTGACTTAAATCATTGATTTTTTGATTTTTTCTTGGGCTAAATCCAATGCATCCTTTGAATAAAGGATGGGTTGCTTTTGAATATAGGCGATCAAATCTTGATAAGAAAATACACGCTCATTCATGTTTGTAAAAGTATCATCAATCATCGTATCTTTGTATAGGGTTAATCCCTTAACTTCATAACTTGGTAAAACCTTTTGAATGGTTTGAACATACAAATCGGTTTGCATAATCGGATTTGACAGTATATTGGCTTTTCTCCAAGTATCGTACAGTAATTGGTCTACGCTCAGTTTTTTATTTAGACCCAAATAGAAATGGGGTTTCCAAATACGCTCATTTAATTCACCTTTCAATGGACCATCGTAAGACAATACTTGAATGGCGTAAATCCCGCGTTTATCAAACAACAATAAATCGATAGCAAGATCGCTCTTGTCATAAACTTGGTCTTTCAACGTGACATTAAAGTATAAAGGCGCAGACAAATCACGATATAGTTGATCAAACATTTTGATTTGATATTGATAATCTGGTGCTTGATAGTCTCGAATATACGGTTTTTGAGTGACTTTATAGCAAGTAGAATTCAAATATTGTCGTTTTAAATGCGCTTTTTTGATTGTTTTAATGGTGAAGGTAGGCAAAATAATCGCAATCACAATACCCAATAATCCCATACCAAGTATCGCAAGCACATCGCGGTTACCAACGACAAAACTATAAATGCCATAAATCAAAAAAATGGACAATATAAGAACAAAACCGGCAAGTCGAACGTAAAATTTGAATTCGAGTAGGTCTCTAAAGTATTTTCTCCCTGATTCTGGTTCGTTCATGGTGTTACCTCCTAAGGATATGTATCGTTTGTATACTTTATCTTAACATAATTGACGATTAAGCAAAATACAATATTTTATAATTTCTTAAATAACGCATTCAAAAGAAAACGCAGTCACCCATGGGTCTGCGTTTGATTGATTATTTATCTTCGTCTTGAAGTGGAATGGTTCCAAGAGGTTCTGTAGAGGCTTCTTTGGTCTCGATGGTAGATTCGGTCGTTTCAACTTTTGGTTTGCGGGTTCTTGGTTTCTTGACTTTCGGTTCAACCATTTCAGTTTCTTTAAGTTCAGATGCTACAGGGGTTTCGATGACCGGTTCAGAAGCCGCAGGTTCAACCGCTTCAACCACAGGAGCTTCGACTTCCGATTCAACTTTTTCTTCCACTTGTTTCAATTTACGAGGGCGTTTCTTCTCGTCTACTTTTGGATTTTTGCGTTCTGATTCAAGTTCAGCTTGGGCTACCTCTTCAGGGATAATCGCTTCAATCTTCGCTTTGTTTTCTTCAAATTCACGCTTTAAAGTGGCTTCTTTGATACGCTCGATTTCGAGTTCTTTTTCTTTCTTCAAGCGTTCAAGTTCGAGTTCTCGGGTACGGTTTTCTTTGATCGATTGTTCGCGAATTCTAATTTCATTGAGTTCGAACTCATCTTGGTCAAGTTTGTACTTGATGGCGTCGTGTTCTTTCTTTTGTTGTCTACGAATTTCGGATTCTCTTAAGGTCTTATTGGTTGATAACACCATATGACGACGTAATTTCACAAATGGTCTAAAAATCAAACCAACAATGAGACCAGTACGTTCAAAGAAATTGTATTGTCCAGATTCGAATCGAATGCGTTTCGCTTCAAGTCGTTCTTGACGCTTCAATAGTAAGTATTGACGTTTCATGAAACGATTATTGATTTTTGGTTTAATGGACTTTCTTAAGCCAATTTCATTCTCAACATAAATTCTAAATTTGCGATATTTCTTTCGTGTCGCAAATACAAATTTCTTGATTTCAGCGAGATTAAAACGCACTTGGTATTTGCTTCTAGGGGCAATCATGACCAATTTTTCTTCGAGTGGGTGGGATACATTTCGTAACTCTACCCCAACGACATTGATGTGATTGGTAGAAAAGGCCTTATTGATGATGGTCAAATTAATGTATTGTTCACCATCGATTTCCAGCAAGGATTCTTGGATGTAAAATTCTTGTTCACCAACACGGTTTGCGATTCTAGACAGGCGGACCAATGTGATGATTGAGGTAACAAATAATACGAGTATCCCTGAAAATACAATGATGTCTTCAGGGGTTAAGGCTTGTAACCATTCTAACATAGTGTCCTCCTTATATTAGATCCAAAAAGGATTTACCATTTTCGGTCTTTTCAACTTTAAAATTGTCTGATATTGTCGCTGCGATGTCAGCAAACGTCTTCATCACCGGCAAGGCTTTGCCAGGTTTACCTTTGGCATATACCAATAGTGGCACATATTCACGGGTATGGTCTGTACCATGATGTGTTGGGTCATTGCCATGATCGGCTGTGATCATGAGCAAATCGTCTTCATTCATGTATTCCAATAATTTAGGTAGGTCACGGTCAAAGGATTCAATCGCTTTACCATACCCAATCGGGTCGCGTCTGTGGCCATATAAAGCATCAAAATCGACTAAATTTAAGAAACAGAGCCCTTTAAATGGGTGGTTTTTAGCAATCTTGATGATTTTGTCCATACCATCCTCATTGGACTGTGTACGTTCGTAATGATTGATGCCTTCACCAACGAAAATGTCATTGATTTTACCTAAAGCGATGACATCTAAGCCTTTTTCATCCATGAAATTGAGGGTCGTTTTGGCGAATGGTTTGACAGCGTAGTCGTGACGATTGGCTGTACGTTTAAAGTCATTCTTGTTTGTACCAACAAAAGGTCTAGCAATGACACGGGCTACCTTCCATTCATCTTTCATGGTGATTTCACGAGCAATTTCACAAATTCGGTATTGTTCATCCAGTGGAATGATGTCTTCATGCATCGCGATTTGTAAAACAGAGTCCGCTGAGGTATACACAATCAATGCGCCACTACGCATGTGTTCTTCACCAAGCTCCGTGAGAATTTCAGTGCCTGAGGCTGCGACATTACCAATGATTGCTCTGCCAGTTCGTTTCGATAATTCATCGAGTAAGGCCTTAGGAAAGCCAGTATCGGTAAATGTTTGGAAAGGTTCAGTGATGTATAACCCCATCATTTCCCAGTGTCCAGTCATGGTATCTTTTCCGACCGAAGCTTCTTGAATTTTGGTAAAACTTGCTTGAGGGTTCGATGCCGCAGGGACCCCTTTGATTGGAACGATGTTACCATAACCTAATTTTTGCATGTTTGGAATGTGCAAATTCATTTTTTCTGCGATATGTCCGATGGTGTTCGAACCCACGTCATTGTAATCTTTCGCATCCGGTGCTTCACCGCACCCGAGGCTGTCCATGACAATTAAAAATACGCGTTTATACATTGTTTTTCTCCTTTGCTCGTGGATGTGTATTTAAATAGACATCTTTTAAATGTTTTTGACTGATGTGTGTATAGATTTGAGTTGTTTGGATATCTTCATGACCCAATAACTCTTGTAACGTCCTCAAATCAACACCGGCTTCCAATAAATGGGTAGCGAATGAGTGACGTAAGGTGTGTGGTGAAACGTCTCGTTCAATGCCAGCGCTTTTAGCAATCTTCCTCAATATTTTGAAGAAGCCTTGGCGAGATAGGCGTTGTCCATCTTGATTTAAAAATAAATAATCTATGCTATTAATTGTAAGTTGATTTCGTGATTTTGTCAAATAAAGACGAAGGGCTTGAATCGATAGCTCGCCCAGTGGGACTTCCCGTTCCTTATTGCCTTTACCAACCACACGAACATACCCTTCTAAAAGATGGATATCGGCTGTTTTTAAGTCGAGTAATTCTGAAACACGCAAACCTGAACCGTAGATGAGTTCAAGCAAGGCTTGATTCCTGATGGATAATGGATCAGACCCTTTCACAGCTTCAATGATTTGTACCACCTCTTGAACTGAAAGCACTTGAGGTAGTGATTTTTCTACCTTGGGTGATTCTATGTCATAAGCGATATTATGATCGATTTCGTTCTCAATGAGTAAAAATTGATGAAAACCTTTGATCGCCGTGAGTTTTCTCGATAATGATTTTGAAGATAAGGCTTTTTTATTCAAATTTTTAAGGAAAGCCTCAATGTGTTTTCGCTCTATTTTTTGAATTTTGGTAATTTCATAGTTTTTTTCTAGATACATTCGATACTGCTCTAAATCTCTTAGGTAAGCCGTTATGGTGTTATGACTCAATCCTTTTTCACGTTTTAGATAGTATTGGTATTCGTTGATAAGATACTTCATAAGAACACCTCGAACACTTGATTACCTAAAAGTAATCCTTTTTTTGTTAATCGTAGGTAATCATCCACGACCTCAATCAATCCCAGCGACTGAAGTTGGTGCAACTTAGGATACTTTTCAAATAATCGAATCCCAAATTTGGATTCGATGGTTGGCAGGTGTAATCCTTCCAAACGACGCAATCCAAAAATGAGCGTATCCGATAGATATTGAGATGGACTTTCTACAAATGAGGACTGTCTAAAAGATTCATAATAATGGGGTAATAACCGATGATTTTGATAACGTGTATGACCATCAAAACCATGTGCGCCAGCACCGATGCCTATATAAGGGTCCATCGACCAATACAATTGGTTATGCATCGATGCGTGGTCGCCTTTGGTAAAATTCGAAATTTCGTATTGTGTAAAACCCAACTGATTCAAACGTTTTAGAATATACTCATACATGTCTGCTTCTAAATCGATGTCGGCTTTTCTAAATTGCTTCTTCAAATATTGATGATAGAATACCGTTTTTTCTTCTAATATCAATGAGTAATAGCTGATATGTTTAATTGGTAATGTCGATACCATGTCTAAATCATGTTCAATCGAGGCCATGGTTTGACCGGGAATCGCGAAGATTAAATCGATGCTAATGTTATCGATGCCCAGTGAATTCAAATCGTTTATGGCATAGATGACTTGATCATTAGAGTGCTTTCGACCAATGTATTCTAATATCGATGGTTCGAACGATTGAACACCCAAACTCACACGATTGATGCCATAGTGTTTAAATAATAACCCTTTGTCGTGCGAATAGGATTCGGGATTAACTTCAATGGTATATTCGATGGGGTTCAACCCTTTGAATAATTCAAAGAGGGTGGTTAACTGCTGGATGTCTAGCATCGAAGGTGTCCCACCACCGATGTAAATTGTATCGAATGTTTTGTCTGTTTCGGGCAATTGATTGAATTCCTGTTTGAGATATGTCAAGTATTCATCGATCATTTCTCTGTTTTTAGCCACCCTTTTTGCGAAATCACAATAAAAACAAATGTGTTCACAAAACGGGATGTGTACGTAAAGACCTTTCATATCATCACCCAGTACAATTATAACATAGGTTTACATAATAAGGAAAAAAATAACCAATTCGATTGGTTATTTTATGCACATTCGGATGAATGCATCCATGGCTTGGATGCCTTTTGGATTGAGTTTAAATACACCAGCGTGCTCTAAAACAGTCTGGAATTTCAAACCAACAGCTGTTTCTAAATCGCGCATCGTGTGGATGGTTTGTTGTTGCTTTAAAGCATCTAACCAAGATTGATGGATGGCCAACTCAGGGTAGTTTGTCCCATTTAATAGATAATCTAGGGATTGATTTAATTCAGCTTTGAGTCGACCAGGTAAAATCGCCAAACCCATCGCTTCAATGAGTCCTATGTTTTCCTTTTTGATGTGTTGAACATCTCTATGCGGGTGAAAAATACCTTCTGGATAAGTGGTATTTACGCGATTGTTACGTAATATGATGTCCATTTGATACGAATCGCCGAGTTTTCTCGCAATCGGCGTGATTGTATTATGTAAACCATAGGATTTTGACAGGATATCGAGTGGTTCGTTATCATAGGTTGACCATAATTTCAAAATGTGATTAGACAGCCTTAAAATGGATTCTCGATTTTGACTTTCTAGACGTATGGTAGATAATGGCCAATACAGGTGTTTAATGGTTAAATCACCTTGAGTATAGAGTTTTATGGTCGTTGCTTGTTCAATTGGGAAATGGTATTTACCCCCTTGAAAATGGTCATGGTCCAAAATGGAACCACCGACAATCGGAATATCAGCGTTCGAACCGATGAAATAATCCGGCATATAATCGATGAAATCAAGCAAATAATGGAAGGTTTCTGGACACATTCTCATTGGTACATGGGTATCACTCAATACGATACAATGTTCCGGATAATAGGCATAAGGTGAATACTGAAAATGCCACAGTCGCTTATGTAAAGTGATGGGAACAATGCGTAAATTCATTCTTGCATTGTCATAATTGTGCTCATTTTCCTTACAAATTAAGCATTTTGGGCCTGTTTTCGGTATATCTTTTTGTTCCAATGCTTTCGCAATATCTTTGGGGTCTTTTTCGGGCTTAGATAAGTTGATGGTGAGTTCAATTTTGCCATAAGTACTGTCAAAATCGAATGACACATTTTGGGCAATACGTTTGGATTTGATGTAATTGACATCCAGCGATAAATGGTACAGGTATTCAAACGCTTTACGACGATTTTGTTGATAAAGCCGTAAGAACGTCATTTTGGTTTCACTTGGGGTTGGCATCACCATATCGAATAGATAAGCTTCAAAAGCGTCACGTTCGGTGAGGGTATTGGGTGAAAATAACCCGAGTTCAAAGCCATGATTTAGAAGTATTTCCATGACAGATTCGATGTCATCATCGACGGTTTGATGGTCCAAAAGGGGTATTTTATAAAGTGAACATAATTTTTGTAAACTTGGATTTGGACCATGAATCCATTGGTGTTTCATTCCATAAGTGACTAATGCGAGTATGGCGTTCATAGGACCTCCTAAAACTCAAATTCAAAATCGATGTAGTGATGATACGGATGGTTTTTCTTCAATATGGCTTGATTCAATACGTCATGGTGGATGCCATCAGGTTCGTATTGGCACTCAAATGTAATGCTTGAGTGGATGCCTTGTGGGGTAAGCGTATTGAGTGGTTTTCTTGAACTGAAATTATGGGTATAAATGACAACGCTTGGGTAATCACTATAGACATTCAAACGTCTTTTTGAGTTGGGTTCAAAGAGTGATCCAACCCAACGTCCATCTGATTTGATGAAACAATGATCTAACCCTTTTTGAGCGGTATTGGATAACGCTAAAACGCCGTTCCTAAGCGGTTTTGGTTCCATAAAGTCAAATGGTGTTTGTTTCACATCCCTTTGTTCAATGAAGCGATATTGATCGTCTAACACATTGTATTTATACGAATTTAAGGACAAATGGTGGTCTAAAACATCACCCGCATCGATATTTAGGTTGAAATACACATGGTTGGTTAAATTACACAGTGTATCTTCAGTGCTTGTGGCTTTAAACTCTATGTGGAGGGTCTTTTCAAGGAGACGATAAATCACATCGACTTGAAGTTGTCCTGGGAATGTCGTGGTCGCAGCCTCAAGATAAGATAGCACAACCTCATCGGATTTTTGATATGTAATCTTGAAAGGTTGAACCCATAAACCGTCCTTACCCCCATGGAGCATGTAGGGGCTATTGGGATTGCATTCCACTTTATAGAGTTGTTGATTCAAAGTGTAGTTTGGACCAAATAGGCGTCCTGAAATTCGACCAATGGTTTTTCCATAATAATTTGAACTGGTCAAATAGTCTTTTGGATTGGCATTGGTGATTAAAACAGGGATGTCTTGATCAGATTTTAAATAAATCTGGTATATGCCAGCCCCTAAAGTTGAAACCATGACTTTAAGATACGGGTTTTCAATCGTGATAAATTTATTCAATGCGCTTCACCCCATCCGTAAATATGACATCATAAAAAGCAGGCATCAGTCCTGTATGCTGGATGTAGTGGGATTGTACGAGAGATTCAAATTGAGGTAACTTGCTGTTTGGTACCAAAGCGATGGCACAGCCACCAAACCCAGCACCAGTCACCCTTGAACCAATCGCACCTGCCAACATCGCACCTTCAACCAAGACATCTAAGTGTAAACCAGTCACTTCATAATCGTTTTTTAGTGAAGCATGGGAAGCATTTAAGAGCACACCGAACCCGATGGCATCCAAATCTGCCATGCGTTTTTCAGCTTCGATGACGCGGGCTTGTTCAGTCACTACGTGTTTAAATCGTTTGACTAAAACGGGGTCTTCAATCAAATATTGTAAGCTTTCGAATTGTGTAGGTGTGATTTCACACAAGGTTTTTACATCGATTTTGGTTTGAACGCGTTTTAATACCGCTTGACATTCAGAAACCCGTTCGTTGTATTTGGAATCGGTATTTTTACGCTTATAATTGGTATTCATGATGACCCAGGTATACCCTTCAAACGTCGCGTTAACGGGTTTGGTCTCTAAAGTTTTGGTATTCATGATGAGGGCTTGATTGGATACGCCTTTCGCGATGATCAATTGGTCCATGATGCCACAATGCATGCCCATATAATTGTTTTCGACGTATTGTCCAATCAAGGCGAGGTCTTCACGTGTCATACCCAAATTGAACACATCGCTAAAAATATAACCGATCAATACTTCGAGTGAGGCACTTGAGGACAGCCCAGACGCTGGTGGTAAGTTACCTAAGACTAAGATATCTAACCCGTGCGTAATTTTGTACCCTCGATCGATGAATGTTTGAATGATGCCTTTCGCATAATTGACCCAACCATGGTTGGATTGGTAGGATAAATCCGATAGTTGACATGTGACCATACCTTGGTCTTTAAAGTTCGATGAATAAAAACGGAGGGTTTGGTCATCTCTTTTTCTAATGGCTGCGTACGTACCAATTGAGATGGCAGCAGGAAACACCAACCCACCATTGTAATCGATGTGTTCCCCAATCAAATTGACACGTCCTGGTGAATAATACAGTCTTTCTGGTTTGGTTTGATACGTTTGTTCAAATGTTTGTTTAAGTTCCATAAAAAGTCACCTTCTAATCAAATTATACTATAGATACAAAGATAAAGCACTGATGTTCAGTGCTTTTATCCTTTAACAGACCCACCTGTAACGCCTTCAACATAAAACTTTTGCATAAAAATGAACAGCACTGAAATTGGAATCGAAACCACCACTGCGCCAGCAGTAAATAATGAGAAATAATTGTTCACCAAATTGCGGTCCAACATGTTATAAAGTCCAATTGCAACGGTAAATTTATTGGTATCTCGGGAGGTCATGATGATGTTTGCAAACACGAAATCGACCCATGGCGCTAAGAATGCCAACAATACGGTATATACGATGATTGGTCTCGATAACGGGATGATGATTCGCCAAAAGACATCCCATTGCGTCGCACCATCGATCCGCGCAGCTTCATCGAGCGATTTTGGAATGGTATCGAAAAACCCTTTCGCAACCAAATAGCCCAATCCAGAACTGGCTGAATACACAATGATTAAGGCCAATAAACTGTCAGTTAAACCCAATGATTTTAAAATGAAATATATCGCAATCATCGATAAAACGCCTGGGAATAACCCTAAAATAATCCCCACATTCATCAAAGGTTTACGCATATTGAATCTTAATCGGCTCATCGTATAAGAGACCATCAAAACAAATAAACTCGAAATGATGCAAGCAAACACTGCAACCGTAAGGGTATTTAAGAACCATCTCGGGAAGTTGGCTACACTGTCGGTTTGAAAAAATAGTTGATAAAAATTATCGAGTGTCCATGTGGTTGGGAAAAATTGGCGAATATTGACCCCACGGTCGGTATTGAATGCGGAAGCAATCAACCAAAATATCGGAATCAGCCAAAAGAAGGAAATCACCGCGAGTAAGCCATTATGAATGACAGTACGGATGCGTTTCTTGAGTTTAGCTGCATTTTTAATTTGTTGTGCTGTTTTACTCATTGGAAACGGTCCTCCTTATTCGATTTGATGGTGTAATTAAATGCCAATAGTGTAAAAATGGCGGATAATAAGAACATCATGATCCCGATGACGGATGCCATCTTATAGTTGTAGTAATCTTGTGTCAATTTGAATAACCATGTAACAAGCAAATCGGTATCGGATGCATTCGCATTCGCAAGCAATTGATTCGATGTTACCCGTGTTGAGGTCAATAAATAAATGACGTTGAAGTTATTTAAGTTATGGACAAAATTGGTGATTAAATACGGGGCTGTGACGAATAACATATAAGGCATCGTGATTTTCGCGAACAATTGAAACTTGTTGGCCCCATCGATTTCAGCCGATTCATATAAATCTTTAGGAATATTCATGAGTACGCCTGTGGTGATGAGCATCACATATGGAAATCCAATCCAGCAATTGATCAAAATCAACATTACTTTGGACCACACAGGGTCTGTTAAGAATGGAACGAACTCACGATTGGCTTTGATTAAACCCATTTGACGAATGAAATCAATCCAAGAATAATCATTTAAAAACGGGATATCAGCGCTGAGCAAGGTGTTCATGATACCTTGATCGGCGAAGAAATGTCTGACCAACAACAGTGATACGAATTGTGGTACTGCGATGGTGATGACAAAGATGGTTCGCCACAATTTTGGAACTTTGGTATATTTGCTGTTGATCAGTAAAGCGAGAACAATGCCACCAATATAATTGAGGAATGTTGCGAAAAATGCCCAAGTCAGTGTCCAGGTCAGGACTTTTCTGAATGCATATCCAAATGTAACGGTATTTGAACCTGTGGTCAGCAATATCTCGAAGTTTCTGAATCCGACCCACGTGAATAATTTGGTTGGTGGCATGTGTAATTGGTCATAATTGGTGAATGCCACCAAAATCATGAACAATAACGGAATAATGGTAAAGAATATGATACCGGAGACGGGTAATGTTAACAGTGTAACGTGAAAACGGTTGTCCTTTAACTCGATTAAGTCTTCTTTAAAGGTGTTGATATGTACGCCTTTTTCTTCCAATAACTGGAGTTTTCGCTGTGTTTGAATGTTTTTTAGATGAATGTAAACATAAGTAAAAATTACGATGATGCTGATTAACCCATATAACAATATCTTAAATGAATGGTCATAATCATTCACTTCATTGCGACGTGTGATCGGATTATACACAGATTCAAATTGAATTGTACCTAAGGTATTGTATTTAGATAGATTTGGAATGCCGGTAAATATCAAAAATAGAATAAAACCGATTTGAAGTATAGAAAATAGAATGCCTTTGATGATTTGATGTCTTCTAAAAAAACCTATCCCCATAAATAGTAAGGATAATTTAACGTAGATATCCCCAAATCGAAAGTCTTGAAAAAGATTCAAAAAGCCTTTTTTCATTTTAGATCCTAGGGAATGTATTTGAATAGTCAATTGTTTAAGTTTTTTTACAAGATATCGATTCAAATGTTGAAGGATGTGCATAGTAGACCTCGTGTAAAGGGTGAAGGAATGCACGCCGTGCATTCCTTTGACCCAAATTGATGAAACGATTATCCAATCGGTTGAGCAACAATACCTTGAACCATGATATTGAGTGCTTCTTGGATGTTGCCTTGAAGTGTTAATTCAGCATTCACAATCATATTACCAAAGGTTTCGGTTGGTGACCAATAGTTACCACCAACATTTTGAACGGTTGCGAAAGCCCCTTGTTGTGCAAGGGCAGAAATGGCTGGAGAAGCTTTGACTTCTGTGGAATTTGCAGCGTTTACGTTTGAAGGCCCTAATCCACGTTCTTGAAAGCGTAGAATTTGATTGTCTTCATTGGTGAACCATTCAGCCAATTTCATTGCCCAGTAAGGTTGTAATGTCAATGCGTTGACACCCATCAATTTATAACCAGCAAATGAACTCATTTGGACTTGTTGACCATCCAATGTATACGTTGGTAACTTGGTTGCTGCGTAATTTGCACCCCATTTATTTTGTGCTTCAGTTGCGTTCCAAACCCCATTGACACCAGCCGATACGGAGCCATCCTTAACGCCAGAAACGAATCCAGCGTCATTCAAGTTGATGTAACCTGGGTGTGTTGCCATACGAATGATCGATTCAGTGACCTTAACACCAGTTGCGTTGTTCCAATTTACACTGTTGACAGTTCCATTATAGGTTAATTGTAACCCAGCACCTGCAAAGAAAGAATACAAATACCAACCATTGTTGATTTGCATGGTGAATTTAGACCCATCGGCTTGTGCCTTCGCTAATATACCATCCAATGTTTTGACGTCATTTTCTGAATAAACAGATTTGTCATAGAATAAGAAATAACCATTGTCTGCAGTCATTGGGTAAGCGTATAGTTTACCATTTTTGGTCGCAGCTTTGATGGCCCCAGCTTCAGCGCCACCATTGGCAGCGATGACTTCTGCGGTATTTTCTTGGACTTCTTGTAAAGCACCAGCGACATACAATTCGTTGATTTGGTCATCTGCGAATGCGAATACGTCTGCTGCTGCTTCAATATCATTGAGTACTTGGTCTTTTGCAGTTGCTTCAGATACTGCACCTAATGTGATTGTAAAGATGGCTTCATCTTTGTAGGCTTCTTTGAAACTTTCAATCATTGTTTGCATCAATGTTTGATCGAGTTCAGATGCCCAGACCGTGAGTGAAACCTCTTCTAACGCTTCTTCCTTGGGTTGACATGCAGCTAATCCAAAAACTGAAATCAACACCAACATCAGTGAAAATAATTTTTTCATTTTTCTCCTTTTTCTCCTCTATATTGACTAAACTTTGGTTTAGTTTGAGCCTTGTTTTACAACGATTTGTGCTTCAAATGTGCGTTTTGGATGTTTAATTTTTACCCATCCATCCCCAACTTTGTTTGTACGGACCCATATGGCGCGTTTTCCACCGATCAGAGAAACCAGCGAGTCACCGATGATTTCTAAAACATCGTTGGTTTCAATCGAAATGACATCAAAAGCATAAGGTTTCAAATTGCCTAAGTTATCCTTGGCTGTGATGTCGATTTTACAAACATCATACGTATCGAATAATTCAACCACGGGTTCATGTATATGAATATCGATGGTATAGTCTTGATAAGGACCCACCGTTTGTTTTAAAAGGGTATTTTTATGGTTGCCAACAATGGTATACGTGAATGACTCCGCACCCCAGTTGGCAACGTATCGGCCATACATTTCCCACGCGCGTTTGAGCTCATTAGGATCGAATTGATCTTGAGGTGTTAATTTATCCAAGCCACCACGTTTCGCCATTTCATTCGCAATGCTTTTCATACGAAAAATCGCCTCTTTAGATAAACCCAAACTTTCATAAGCATCACCATAGAAATCGTCTATGATGATGGGTGGGTGTTTAAGATGTGGAAATGCGCGCTTATTTGGATAAAATCTACCAATATTTCGATCATTTTGAAACACTTCAACAAAATCACAATTGGTTGCGATAACCAATTTTTCGATATACCCAGCATCATAATCACCGATGTCGGTACTATTTAATACAGCCAAATGGGGTTTGTCTTGTTGCGATAAGTAAATGTGTGCTGCTTGTTTTGGCAATCTGAATGCGTCATAAATGCCATGATAACAAATGTGATCACCACTGCCAAATTGCTGATGTGTATTGTAATCCACGAACTGCCAACCAAAACTGCCAGATACACGTGGGTGACCCAGATGAGCATCGAGGATGTGTGCATATCTCAAAGCGTGTTCGATTTGTCTAGATGGGGTATCGAATGATTTGGTTGGAAACATGTGTCCATTGAATTCCGTGATGAGGTAAGGGGGATTACCTTGAATGACGTCATCCAACGATTTCATGTATGCATTAGACCCATTGTGGAAAAAATCATTATACGTATAGACATCTTCGAGTAAACTTGAAAAGCTAAAGCATCTGACACCACCAGTTTGTCTATGGTCGAGTGATTTTGATAATGCATTGGATGCCTCATACAAAGCATCATAATCACCGGATTCATTGACCCTAACACCCCACAAAATAATGGAAGGGTGGTGTTGTTGTTCTTGAACCATTTCTCGGACTTGGTTTAAATAGGATGATTGCCAAAAAGCATCGCCGACATATTGCCACCCAGGGGCTTCTGTAAACACCAAGATACCTAATTCGTCACATGCATTGAGAAAATGTTTGCTTTGCGGGTAGTGTGATGTTCTCACAGCATTACCCAATGATTTAAGTAGTTTAGCATCTTCGATTTGTCCATTTTTTGGCATTGCATAGCCAACATAAGGATAAATTTGATGACGGTTTAAACCAATAATTTTCGTCTTTTTTCCATTCAAATAAAACCCATCAGATTTAAATTCACTGATTTTAAATCCTGTTCTAAAGGTATAGATGTCATCACCATCCAATATAACTTTGACATCATATAAATGGGGGTGGTCAATATCCCAAAGATCAATTGCAGGGGCGATTGTGATTAATTCATTTAATGCATAAGAGGCATGGTGAACTGTCTGACCGTTTTTTTCCATATGAATCGTCACCATCTGTCCACCTGAGGTTTGAATTGCCCAGTGGAGACTTGGATTAGGTACGGCTTCTTTTAAAGTTACTTGCACATGTTTAATGTAATTATTTGGTGTTTCTATCCAATACACTTCCCGGTAAATACCACCATAAGTCAAATAATCAATGGTTTTACCAAAGGGGGGGATATTGAGTGATTCTCTAGAGTCTACACAGACAATGAGGGTATTGTTCCCATCTTCTACATGCTTGGTAACTTCAAACTCAAAGGCAGTATAACCACCATCGTGTCTCCCAACATATTGGTCATTCAAATAGACATCCGCACGGTGTAATACACCTTCAAATCGAATAAAATGTCTGCGTTGAATGTTTTTTCTTATATGAATTTGCTTTCGATAAACACTTTCAAATTGATAAACGGACTCCGTATAGTTGTTGTATCCAAAAGTGGCGTTCGTATGCGGAATATCCACCAACGGTAGGTCAGTATCATCCGTATTTGATTTTAACAAATCATCTGTTTTCTTACCAAAACGCCACCCATAGTTTAAGGGGGTAATTGTTCTCATGAATTCACCTATATCGATTTTAGGGCGAAATCATCGAAATGTGCCCATGCAGTGGCTGCCCCGCTGCCTTTCAGTCCAATTTGAACAGTGAGCGTTTCTGTAAGTGTGAATGTCATTTCATTTTTTTGCCAATCACTCCAGGATACACCGTATATAAAGGCTTGTTCAAATAAATTTGTATTACCACTTGAAACATAAAGTTGAACATTTGGTCGATGAACTTCACCGTTCATCGCACTTCTGCCATAAACGATTAAAGTATATGTCCCTGGTTGTAGTGTGACGGTTTGATAAACACTGAAATCATAGGCAGCAGATGCCCAAATATTCAAGTTATTGTGGCCATTATTATCGGTAGTACGTGGGTTTTTGCTTTCAACCTTGACCGCTCCTGTGACGGTTTGTGTGACAGACCAGCCATTGACGAGACTGAAATCTTTCACGTCAGCTGTAACTTTACCGCCTTCTTCAAAACTGCCATTGATGAGGTAATTTTCATAAGCTTCGACTTGACAGACCACATTTAATGTTTGCGTGCCATGAGTTACAGTGCCATGAATTGTATAATTGCCAGCCCCTTGGATTGTTGCTAATTCGGTCGGATTCCAAGTGATCGGTACCATCGTACGGCGATCCAGTGAGGTATAGGCAATGGTATGTGTGGGTAAAGTTTCATTGGCACGAATATTGATCACTACGGACAGTTCGGTTTCCAATGTTTCAATTTGTTCATCATCAAAGGTGGATGTTCGCATTAAATTGAATACGTTCAAACTCGGTAATACCTTACCAGAAAAACTGAACAATGCTTGGTTGGCCCAAGATGCTTTACCAATCGATGAAACGTCATCGCCTTGTGCAGTCAAGTATTCAATTGCCCCACTGCTAGCCCAACCAGCCCCACTGACGGCTAACCAAGCGGGTTCCCAGTAAAATGAACCAATACCAGATTCAATGGATGCAACTGCAGCATTGACATCTCGTATGTAACTGGCTTGTCCTTGCATCGATGTTTTATAGCCGCCTTCGGATTCCATTTCCGAAGAGTAAATATTGGCTGAGAACTCGTTGCTATAATCGGTGTAACCATAAGAGTATTCCATGACTGCGATTTGTTGTGGGTATCGTGCCTCTAATGCAGCCAATGTTTGTTGGAATTTTTCAAGTGTACCATGCCAAAATGAATAATAGGATAAACCTATGATGTCAAATTCGACATTATTTTCGACCATTTTATCGAAAAAGTAGGTTAATCGTTGTTCAGATGCCCCTTCAGCCAAATGTATGACGGTTTGGATTTTTGGGCTGATTTCTTTGACCGCTTTTAGACCTGCATTTAAGAACATCGCCAATCGACGGTATCCACGGGTAGCGATGTTGCCATTTGGGTATACCATGCCGTTGTTTATTTCATTGCCGATTTGTACCATATGCGGTCTAACGCCGGCTTTTTCAAATGCTTTTAAGGTATCTTTCGTATAGGTATATATGGCGTCCACGACTTGTTCATCTGTAAAACCAGTCCAAGCACGCGGGATGCTTTGTTTGGATGGGTCTGCCCAAAAGTCGCTGTAGTGGAAATCGAGTGCAATTCTCATACCTACACGTGCAGCTCTTTTGGCAATTTCAATACCAGTGTTTGTGTCGTTGTTGCCGCCACCAAAACCTAAACCTTGCTCATTGGTAGGGTTGTGCCACAAACGAATTCGGACATAATTGACGCCATAATCTTTTAAGATTTCAAAAACGTCTTGTTCCTCACCATTTGCATTGTAGAATACGCCGCCTTTGGCTAATACATCGAGGATGGATGACATATCTACACCAATAATGAAATCATCGGGTAGGTCAACAGGCAAAACTTGGATTTGGTCTGCCGTATCGTCATCATAAATAACTTTCAAGTCTGCGATGGACTCATTATTTCGTTTGGTACCAATCGTTGGCGTATATTGGATGGGTTTATCGATATAGTCGACATAGCTTTTGGATTGACAAGCCACTAATGTGGTGATGAATAGCAACGTGATGATGAATAAAGTGATGTGTTTTCTCATGATTCCTCCGTCAAATGATTGTTTTTTTGATATAAGGTTGGTGAAACCTTCTTAATGCGTTTAAATTCTGCTGAGAAATGTAAAGCATTGTCGTAACCGACTTTCGATGCGATTTCTTTTACCGACATCGTTGAATTGATCAAGTATTGACTGGCTTTTTGCATGCGATACTCAATCAAATATTCTTTAGGTGAAGTGCCTAGTTGTTCTTTAAAGATATTGGCCAGATAGTTTGGGCTTAACGATAAAGCATTCGCAACATCGGTAATCTTGATTTTAAACTGAAAATTATTCTCCATAAATTGTTTTGCCATGCGTATATGCGTCTCTTTTGAACTCAACAATACATCTTTTTTTCGATTACTGATGAGCATTCGATACAAAATACTGATGAAAACCGAAAGTGATTCTAAAGTTAAGTATTTAGAATGATTATATTTATCAGCTAAATCATTGAATAACGCTTTGAGTTCTAAGGATTTTGCATCGTGGTATATCGGTTGATCCAAAGACAAACCAATACGGCTCAAATAATCATCCGAACGTGAGCCATTAAATCCAATCCAAACATAAATCCACGGGTCGTTCGCATCTGGGTAATACTGGGCTGTGTATCCAGGTGGGACATAAAACAAATCACCCTTTTTTAAAAAATACTTTTTCGCATTCAAGATAAAGACACCTGACCCATAAAGCACATAGTGAAAAATATGATACGGTTTGATGTCCATGAGAATACGCTTGTCCGGTTGACATTTTTCTCTGCCACATTCATATAAAGATAATTCAGTAAAATTGGCCACGAGTAGGCCGTCAATCGAGTTCATATAGCTACCTTCACTTTCATTATAATAGAAAAAACGCTTACATCTGGATTGATTATAACATGTATCTTACATTTTTATATATGGCTGAAAAGGGATTTAGATTAGTTTTTTACATTGCGTAGAATTTTATATATATTGATAAATCTATTATTAGGCTATTCTTCGCATAAATTCGGTATTAAACTGATAATAATAACGATGAAATACCTATGAAAAAATGATATTTATACATACCTGATACGAAGTAAAGGTTTGTTTTTATCTATCAAGATACGTAGATTTACACATACTCTATTGATTTAAAAAATGGATAAAATAAAAAAAAACATCCCATGTTGGGATGTTATTCTTCTGAATTGGACAAGATGGCGAGGAACGCTTCTTGTGGGACGTCGACCGAACCCACCGCTTTCATCTTCTTCTTACCTTCTTTTTGTTTCTCTAATAGTTTACGTTTACGTGAGATATCGCCACCATAACATTTCGCCAATACGTCTTTGCGCATCGCTTTGATGGTTTCTCTCGCAATGATCTTATTACCAACCGCTGCTTGAACAGGAATTTCAAACATTTGTCTTGGGATTAATTCTTTTAACTTTTCACAAATGACTTTACCTCTTTGGTAAGCAAAATCTCTATGGACAATGAGGGATAAAGCATCCACAACATCGCCGTTGAGTAATATATCCATTTTTTGAAGTCGCGATTCTTTATACTCACCAATTTCATAGTCAAATGACGCATAACCACGGGTGCTTGATTTCAATTTATCAAAAAAATCATAGACGATTTCTGATAATGGCAATTCATAATGAATCATGACACGCGTTTTATCCAAATAGTTCATATCCATGAAAATCCCGCGTTTACGTTGTGCTAAATCCATAACTGCACCCACATAATCAGATGGACACATGATGGTAGCTACCACATAAGGTTCTTCAATGGACTCAATTTCTTGAGGGGTTGGTAATTTGGATGGGTTATCGATGACCAGTTGATCACCATTGGTTAAATTGACATGGTAAATAACCGATGGGGCTGTTGCAATCAGTTCTATGCCGAACTCACGGTCTAGGCGTTCTTGAACAACTTCCATGTGCAGTAAACCTAAGAAACCAGTTCTAAATCCAAACCCTAAGGCTTGAGAGGTTTCAGGTTCATAAGCCAGTGAAGCGTCATTGAGCGCTAATTTATCCAATGCATCTTTCAATTCGTTAAATTTGGAAGAATCAATCGGGTAAAGTCCACAGAATACCACAGGGTTCAATTTGCGATAACCTGGTAGGGCTTGTTTTGCACGATTATTCTTTAATGTAATAGTATCGCCTACGCGTACGTGTGAGATGGTTTTAATGGCTGCTGTGAGGTAACCTACGTCACCAGCAGCGAGGAACTCACGTTTTTCTTCTCTTGGGGCATGGACACCGACTTCAATGACCTCATAGGTTGCACCATTGCTCATCATCTCAATGATATCGCCTTTTCTGACAATCCCATTTTTGATTCGAATGTAAGGGATGACCCCACGATACGCATCGAAAATCGAGTCAAAGATCAAAGCTTGCAATGGTTCATCGATGGAACCTTGTGGTGCAGGTACATGGGCGACCACTTGTTCCATGATTTCTTGGATTCCAATGCCAGCTTTAGCCGAAGCCAATACCGCGTGGTCTGCAGGAATACCAATCACATCTTCAATTTCATTTCTAACTTTTTCAGGGTCAGCACTCGGTAAATCGATTTTATTGATGACTGGTAAGATTTCAAGGTTATTTTGTAGGGCTAAATGGACATTCGCTAAGGTTTGAGCTTGGATGCCTTGGGCAGCATCCACGACTAAAATCGCGCCTTCACAAGCTGCCAGTGAGCGAGATACTTCATAGGTGAAATCGACATGCCCTGGGGTATCAATCAAGTGGAACGTATAAATCTCGCCATCCAATGCGCGATATTTGATTTCTACCGCTGTCAATTTGATGGTGATACCACGTTCTCTTTCAAGGTCCATCCCATCGAGAATTTGTTCTTTCATCTCACGTTGCGTGAGGGTTTGAGTTTGTTCCAAAATTCTATCCGCGAGGGTAGATTTACCATGGTCTATATGCGCGATAATCGAAAAATTTCTGATTCGTTTTTGTCTTTCTAAAATATCATGTTTATTCAAGGGTTGCACATCACTTTCTAACGTTAAAATTTTATCATTTTAGGGCTTTATAAGCAAGATATTTCAATCTGGTGAAGCTTAATTAGAAATAAAACGTTTTCAAAGAAGTCAATTTCAAATAGGATTGCATTTTATTTGACAAAAAGATATAATGGTATCGTAATAAATCAATTCATAGGAGGAATTTAATAATGAAAAAGATTTTGGTATTACTACTTGTCGTAGTTGCCGCTTTTGGCTTGTCTGCATGCCAAGAAAAAGAATTCAAAGTTGACGGCGAATTCTTAGCATACAGCCTTGAAGTGAACAACAACAAACCTCAAGTAACTTTCGTAACTGTTACCATTGAAAAAGGTAAAATTGTAGGTTACAACATTGATGTTCGTCAAGGTACAAGAACTCAAAACTCTGAAACACAAGCTTACACATGGGCATGGAACGCTAAGACTAAAAAAGAACTTGGTGATGACTATGGTATGGCTAAAGTTGAAGGCCAATTAGAATGGTACGAACAAGCTGCTTTAATCGAAGCATACTTATTAAAAAATGGTGTTGATTCATTAGATTCTACCCCAATCGGCGAAGCTTTCGCAGTTGACGGTATGGCTGGTGTTACCATCAAGAATGCTTACACTGAAGTTGCTAAAGCTGCAGTTGCAAACGCTAAAGAAGGTCTATTCACTTCTATCTACTGCTCAAGCACAGACTTCTATTTTGCAACCATGAAAGTGGATGCTAAAGGTAAAGTTTCTGATTTAGTAATCGACGTAAGACAATCTACAAGAACTCAAGCTACAGGTACTTTCGTATGGAATGCTCAAACTAAACAAGAATTAGGTGCTGCATATGGTATGAAGGGTGTAGGTGCTAAACAAGTATTCGCTAATGGTGCTTGGACAGCTTCTGCTACTGAAAAGACTGCACTTGAATGGAATGAACAAATCCAATTAATCTTAGACTATGTTGCAGCAAATGGTTGGGACGGTTCCGTTGATCCAATCGCTGACCGCGCTGGTGCTAAGAATGGCGTTATGGTTGACTCTCTTGCAGGTGTTACCATCAGAACTGCTGGTTACTACAAGCTATTAGACGCTATTTTCGCATACGCTGGTAAATAATTAATAAACAATGAGATGCAATCCCCTGGGGTTGCATCTTTTCTTTCAATCGATAGACTTATACAAAAAAAACAGCTGAGGTTGCTGTTTTTTTGTTGTCAATCTGCATAAGCCATGTTCTGTTCTCTTTCGAGTGTAATCATTTATCTCTATCATAAGCCCAAAGCTACATTCGTTTATGCGCTTCGAGTGCCCCTACCAAAATTTGGGTTACTAGCTTGTGGGGTTTACCGCGTTTCATTCCATCGTTTCCAATGGACTCGTTTCTGTGGCACATTACAGTATTTGCATGGTTGCCTTTAGCAAATTTAACCGCCATTACACCAGGGTGTATCCTAAGTTATTGTTTCCTTAGGCACAATCACTACAGTCATCTCAGACTGTGCTAGCATGGACTTTCCTAACCGGCGAACCGGCTCGATTACCTTCAATTGACGAAGTATATTCTATAGTATATTAGGATAAATGTCAAGGCTTAATGAAGACATATGTGATCCCGTCATTGCCTCTTTTAAAATCGGAATCATTCAGGATTAATGGCTTATATTTTTGAATCAAATCGGCATATCCCATGAATGAAACTAAGGCTTCACCGGGGATAAAATCACGAATTTGATTACTTTCTTTTAAATTTTCTAATATTTCATGGACCATGTGTTTGATTTTACCACCCACACCAGAAGAACCATATCCGTGGATGATTTTAATGACTTTTTCGGATTTATGTCTTTTGATCCCATTCAGTAACAACGTTTTCGCAACTTCAACCGTTGGCATACCGGTCTTTACATCCACTGTATTCATCAAAATCTCCTAACAAAAAAGATGCCGAGGCATCTTCTTTAAATTATTGTTCTAAAGCGTCTTTTCTTGAAAGGTCAATACGGCCTTTGTCATCGATGCCGATGCATTTAACGAGGATGACATCACCCACAGAAACGACGGATTCTACTTTTTCTACGCGTTCTTTCGCCAATTTGGAAATATGAACTAAACCTTCAGTGCCTTTCCATAATTCAACGAAGCAACCGAATTTTTCAATTCTAACAACGGTACCCTCATAAATCTTACCGATTTCAGCTTGTTTTGTGAGGTTTTCAATCATCGCTTTCGCTTTCTTGATCCATACCATATCCGAGTGCATCAAGAACACACGACCATCTTGTTCGATGTCAATCTTAACTTGGTTGCAATCTTCAATGATTTGGCTGATGATCTTACCACCCGAACCGATGACATCACGAATCTTATCAGGGTTGATCTTCATCATGACAACTTTTGGCGCGTATGGTGATAATTCTTCTCTAACTGTCGGGATGGTTTGTAACATGTGATTCAATATTTCTAAGCGACCTTCTTTGGCTTGTGCCAAAGCTTCTCTTAAAATGTCTTCAGTTAAACCGTCAATCTTGATGTCCATTTGAAGTGCTGTAATACCTTCTTTTGTACCAGCCACTTTAAAGTCCATATCACCAAAGTGGTCTTCCAACCCTTGGATGTCTGAAAGGATGGTATAAGCTTCACCTTTTTTGATCAAGCCCATCGCGATACCAGCGACCGGTGCTTTTAATGGGACACCTGCAGCCATTAAGCTCATGGTACCTGCACAAATCGAAGCTTGAGAAGTGGAACCGTTGGATTCTAAGATTTCAGAAACCACACGGATGGTATATGGGAATTCTTCTTCGCTTGGTAAGACTTGAAGGATGGCTCTTTCACCAAGTGCACCGTGACCAATTTCACGACGACCTGGGGAACCATAACGACCGGTTTCACCGACAGAGAATTGAGGGAAGTTATAATGTAACATAAAACGTTTAGAATCTTCTGGGGATAGCCCATCAATGATTTGGTTTTCACCTAAAGAACCTAAGGTTGTAATCGACAATGCTTGAGTTTGACCGCGTGTGAACAAGGCAGAACCATGAACACGTGGCAATAAGTCTACACGGCTGGATAAAGGACGAATTTCATTTACTTTACGGCCATCTGGTCTTACTTTATCTTCAGTAATCAGACGTCTGACTTCATCGATTTCGATGTTTTCTAAAGTCATTTTAACGGACTTCATATAAGTATCTTTCGCTTCAGCGTCAAACACTTTCACGCCTTCAACTTCTTTAAAGAATGCTTTCGCACCAAATTTTTCAACGGTTTCTTCCACAATTAAGTCAATGGCATGTTGTCTTTCGTGTTTACCCTTAACGGATACCGCTTTAATCAAACGGGCTTCTGCGAATGCCTTAACGGCTTGTTCGATGTCTTTATCCACAATAAACATATCGAATGGGGCTTTTTCTTGACCCAATTCTTTTTGAATTTGTTCTTGGAATTCTACGATTTTCTTGATTTCAGCGTGACCAAACATCAATGCAGCCAACATATCTTCTTCAGATACTTGTTTCGCACCTGCTTCAACCATGTTGATGGCTTCTTTAGTACCAGCAACGGTCAAATCAATGTCACTTTGTTCCATTTCAGCCACGGTTGGGTTGATGATGAGTTTGCCATTGACACGGCCAACAATCACACCAGCCACACCCATCTTAAATGGGATATTGGATAACATCAATGTGAGTGATGAACCAATGAGTGCGGTCATTTCTGGGGTTGCGTCATGATCAGATGACATGACGGTATTGATGATTTGAACTTCATTTCTATAACCATCTGGGAATAATGGACGGATCGGTCTGTCAATTAAACGGGAGGTTAAGGTTTCATGTTCGGAAGGACGACCTTCACGTCTCAAGAAACCACCAGGAATTTTACCAGCAGCGTATAGTTTTTCTTGGTATAACACTGTTAAAGGGAAAAAATCTTGGGTGGATGCAGAATCTTTAGCAACTGCAACCGATAATACAGCCGAGTCTCCGTAATAGAGCATCGCTGCTGCGTTGGCTTGTTTCGCTAATTCGCCGATTTCGACTCTTAGCGTACGGCCACCAATGACCGTTTCATAAATGCGCTTTTCGCTCATAATATAAAAATCTCCTTCATTTTATATTTTCTTCTATTTTATATATGTATGCCTTAATCATTATACACCAAAATAAGGCCATTTACTAGTAAAAAAAAGATTGCTTTCGCAATCTTTTAGCCACGTAGATTGAGTTTTTCAATCAAAGCAGTGTAGGCTACCAAATCAGACTTCTTTAGGTAAGATAAGAATCTCTTACGTAAACCAATCTTTTGGAATAAGCCACGTTTAGAATGGAAATCGTGTGTATGAACGGCTAAGTGCGCGTTCAATTGGTTGATTTCTTCTGTTAGGACTGCGATTTGAACTTGTGCAGAACCTGTGTCCTTATCATTGATTTGGAATTCTTTGATAAGTGCTTGCTTCTTTTCTTTTGAAATTGCCATGTTTATATCCCTTTCTCGTTAAACTAAAGACTAGGAGGCACCCATAATCCTTGTTTACGCCATAACCATTTTAACACAAATTGAACAAATTGCAAGACTTAAATCTTAATAAATTGTTCAACGTTTAAAACAAACACAGTGGCCCCGCCAACTTTAACTTCAACCGGTAAACTTGAGAACATACCGAATTCACTGATGATGGAGTTTGGTACAAGTTTTGCTCTGGTTTTGCTGTGTTCTTCGATGATTTCTAAGATTCTTGGTACCTTTTCATCGTTGGTACCAATCAAAAAGGTTGTATTTCCTGTGAGTAGGAAACCACCGGTAGTTGCGAGTTTTGTTACAAAATAGTTTTCTTTAACTAAACCTTTGGAAACTTTATTTGAATCATCATTTGAGATAATCGCTAACACGAGTTTCATAATATACACCACCTTACGTTTATTTTATCATACGAGGAAATAGTTATCAATCATTTGGATGAAAGTCTTTTGACATCTTCAATATCCTTTTGTAATTGAACGATGAGGGCTTCTTTCGATTTAAACTGTTGTTCAGGTCTCAAATAAAGCCTAAAGAATATTTCCAATTTTTTACCGTAAATCATTTCATTGAAGTCTAAAATATAAACTTCAACTCTTTTTTTAACACTGTAATTGATGGTTGGATTGTAACCAATGTTAAGTGCGCCTGGGTACATGTGGCCTTCATATAATACATCGACATAATACACGCCATTGGGTGGTAAAACATAGGTTTGTAAATCCAAATTTGCGGTTGGCATGCCTAAAGTTCGGCCTACTTTGTCGCCATGGATGACCACACCTTCGATGCTATATGGACGCCCAAGTAACAATTCAGCTCTGGCTAATTCACCAGAATATAACAAGTCTTTGATGTAAGTGGTCGATATACGAGTATCCTGATGGGTCACATTCTCCACCAATACGACTTCGAAATGCTTTTTTAAATCCTCCACATGTCCAGAAGCATGCGAACCAAATCGGAAATCAATCCCAAGAACCAAGCGTTTGACATTGAGTGCTTTTAAGCGCTCAATGAAGGCTTCTTTAGTGGTGGATGCCATTTGCATATCAAAATTTGCGATGAATAGATGATCCACCCCCATCGATTCGATGAGACGGATTTTTTTATCTAAACTCATCAAAATGACGTGGTCTTTCATGCCACGCAATACCTTCATGGGGTGTGGCGAAAATGTCAGGACGGCACTTTCAGTATCGTGGTATTGTGTTTGTTTGATCAATGCTTGATGACCCAAGTGTAAACCATCGAAATTACCAATGGTCATGGTGAGGGGTTGGTCATTTTTAAAAGCATGGAAATCATTGATTTGTAAATCCATGGTCATTCTCCTAACTGAATCAGTGGTTTATAGTTTTTGCCGTCTTTTTTGAATATCGCAATCGGTTTATTGTCTTTTGAATAAGCTGTAAAAGGGCCATCTATCAAGGTTTGACGTTCATCGAGTCTTACCCCATTTCGAATGAGGGGAATCAAATAATCGTCAATCACCACCTTATCTAAGGATTTGGCATAGTCTTCAAGTGTAAAATTTGGCAACGTAAATTCATCAATTTCAGCCAAACGATACGCGGTTGCTAAAGAATAACGACCCGAATTTGTGCGTCGAAGTGCACTTAAATGACTCGGAATATTGAGTGAAACACCAAAATCGTGGGCAATCGAACGGATATACGTGCCTTTCGATACTTTGATTTCAAATTTGAAAGATTGGTTTAAGTAAGCGGATGTCCTTTCAAATTCATGGATGACCATCGGACGTTCATCAATTTCCACTGATTTTTCAGCTCTGGCATATTCATAAAGCTTTTTGCCTTGAATTTTGATGGCAGAGTAAATGGGTGGCAGCTGTGAATCACGAGATAAAAATGATTTGATGGTCTCATCGATTTCGAATTCACTCAATTCAAATGTGTCGAGCGTATCGACAACCTTACCGGTTTTATCATAAGTATCGGTTGAATAACCAAAAGTGATGGTGCCTTCATATGTTTTTGTTTCTGAAATCATTAAGTCTGACAGTTTGGTAGCTTTGCCAACCAAAACGACCAAAAGACCCGTTGCCATGGGGTCTAATGTCCCTGCATGACCGACTTCTTTGGTATTGAGTTGATTACGTAACTTGCGGATGACATCAAAAGAAGTCATACCCGCAGGTTTATCGATTAAGAAGATACCTTCCATATTATCACCTCTTCCATTATACAATAAAAGGTGAGAATTATGCCCAAAAATGTCACTTTCATGTATAATAAATACGAGGTGTTTTTATGATAATCCATCAAAAATCTTTTTCTCAATTAACCAACATCGAATTGTATCAACTATTAAAATTACGTAGTGAAGTGTTTGTGGTCGAACAAACGGCGATTTATCAAGATTTGGATGATCTTGATTATCGTGCAACACATTTCTTCGTTAAAGAAAACGATGTGATTGTTTCCTATGTTCGGACGATGCCATTAGGGATTAAGTTTGATGATGCTGCATCTTTAGGACGTGTGGTATCTTACCCTGCGGTTCGTAATAAAGGCTATTCTAAAGCATTGATTCAAACAGCCATCGATCATCTATTCTTAACTGAAACGGCGATTAAAATTGAAGGTCAAAGCTATTTGAGACGATTTTATGAAGGTTTTGGTTTTACAGTGATTTCCGACATTTATTTGGTAGATGGGATTGACCATTATGCAATGGTGTTAAAAAAAAGTGATCGAATCTAGTTCGACCACCCTAATTAAGACACGACTAGGTCGTGTTTTTATTTATTATTGGAATTAATCCATTTCCAAACAGCATCTTTTGGTGCGAAACCACTTTGTCTGGATACTTCTACGCCATCTTTAAACAAAATCAAAGTAGGTACACTGGTAATGCCATAAGTTTCTTTCGCAAGTGCTCTAAATTGATCTATATCAACTTTAACAAAAGGAATTTGTGGTTGTTCTTCAGATAATGCTTCCAATTGTGGCATCAACATCTTGCATGGTCCACACCAAGTTGCGAAAAAATCGACCAAGACAAGACCTTGTCTACCAATCACTTTTTCAAATTCACTGCCGTCATACGTAATAAGCATATAATACCCTCCAATTTCATCTTTACTTAAGTTAATTATAAATTATGTAACCGGTTATTTCAAGCCTAAAGCAATTTACTTCAATGTAATGATGGTTACACCGTTCAAGCCTTCGCCTTCACCACCATAACGATAAGCATTCACATAAGGTGAGGATTTGATGACGTCATATACAGCTTTACGAACAGCCCCAGTGCCGAAACCATGAATAACACGAACCGTTCGCATGTGATTTAAAACGGCATTATCGAGAAATTTCTCCAATTCATCTTTCACATCTTCAAAACGATACCCTCTTAAATCCAGTTCCATTTTGACATCACTCACCGCTGGTTTAGTCTCCACCGTTTTGGCTTTGATGGTTCGCGGACGAATGGTTGGTTCTTCGGTTGGTTTTAAATCTTTCGCATCAAACATCAATTCGAACATCCCGAATTTTACTTTGAATTGGTTCTTAACTTTTTGCGTGATGACACCATTTTGGTCATAGGATTTGATGAACACGTGGTCCCCTACCTTTAATTCACGATTCACTTCCTTAGGGAGGTCATCGAAGTCTAATTGTTTAAATTCATATTTAATTTGAGCAATCTCATGGTCTTTCAAATCCTTCATTGATAGGATTTCAATCAATGCTTGAGCTTTCTCCAAATTGGCTTTCATCTGTTTGTCGGCTTGTGCCTTGGTTTTCGCTAGTATGGCGTCTTTTTCGGCTTCTAAAGTACTGATTTTGGTTTCATAATCCCGTTTTAGTGTTTGAATTTCCAACAAAGTTTTAGATAACGCCGCTTCTTTTTGTTTAACGATGAGCGATTCATCTTCAAAGGCTTTGATGGATTTGGTGAGGTCATTTTCTTTCAAGCTCGAATACCCTTGAGCTAATCGGATGACCTCATCACTGAGTCCGAGCTTCTTAGCGATATAAAGGGCATTGGAAGACCCACTGATGCCATAATTGATACGGTATAAAGGTTTTAAAGTGTCGATATCAAATGCAACACTCGCATTGGCAATGTGAGGGTGCGTATAAGCGTAGACTTTGAGTTCTGAATAGTGGGTTGTAACAATCATGCGCAAGTTAAACGGTTCTAAATAGTCCAAGATACCCATGGCAAGTGCACTGCCTTCTTGTGGGTCAGTGCCACTGCCCAGTTCATCGAGTAAAACCAGAATATGGTCAGTTGCAACATCAACGATGTGCTTTATCTTACGCATGTGAGATGAAAACGTAGACAACGACTGCAATATGGACTGTTCATCGCCAATATCCGCATATACACCTTTGAATATCGATAATACCCCTTCTGATTTCATCGGGACCAGTAAACCGGATTGTGCCATGAGTGTCAGCAATCCCGTGGTTTTCAAAGCAACCGTTTTACCCCCAGTGTTGGGGCCTGAAATCAATATCGTACGCTTGATTTCATTCAACTCAAGAGAGATCGGCACCACGATTTTTGGATCGATGAGTGGGTGTCTGGCATCGACCAAACGTATCAAACCTTGGTCATTCATTTGTACAGCATAACCATCGATTTCTAAAGCGTATTTGGCTTTACTTTGGAGCAAATCCAATATCAATAAAGCATCCAAATTGCCTTTTAATTCTTCAACATCCACTTTGAGTATAGCAGAGATTTCTTCCAATATTTTGATGATTTCTTGTTGTTCTTGGAACATTAAGCGTTCTAACTCAACGGTCTTTTCAATCGTTTCGATGGGTTCGATGAAGGCTGTTGTTCCCGAAGAAGATTCATCATGAATGATGCCTTTAAAGGTATTTTTATATTCTGCTTTTACAGGTAGACAATAGCGGTTGTTACGCATAACAATCATTTGATCATTCAATTGTGAAGCGCGTTTTTGCAATAGGCTATTTAAAATTTCACGACGCTGTTGTTCCAATCGGCGTTGCTGTTTTCGGATGGTTGCGAGTGCTTCTGAAGCACTGTCTAAGACAATCCCATCGGGGTCAATCTTCGAATCGATTACAGACACGAGGTGTTCCGTTGGGAAAAGTCTTTCATAGATGAATTTTATATCATCAAAATTCATCTTATTTCGGATGATTTCTTTAAATACATGGATGACGTCTTTGGTCATAACCATGAACAACCGAACCGACAATATGTCTTTGATGGATAATACCTGTCCAATCGTTAGTGCGTTGAATAGGTCATCGATATCGTAGTCTTCAATCAACGGAAAAGACCCCATCCTTGCAATCAAGTCGAGGGTTTGTTTGGTCTTCTGTATTTCCATTTGAACGGATTCAAGGTTGTCCAATGGGGTCAGATTTAAGATGTTTTGAATCGTCGTTTGACACATCGCATATTTTGAAATTCGCGTCAGTACGACATCAAACTCGAGTGCTTTGAAAGCGTAACTCATAGTATCACCTCTTACATTTTATCAAATTTTATGGTATAATCATATAGAGTTAGGAGAAAATATATGGCAAATTACAGTTTGAGTATTTCACCCGAACAATTAAATATACTGATTCAAGCATATAAATCGTTCGAACGTGATCACTCGAATCAGTATGTTGCATTTTCGGCCGTTAAAAATGGACTCACGATTCATGCATATAAAACCGGTAAAGTCGTGCTACAAGGCGAATATGAACAAGAATTAAGTCACATCAAAAGCATTCTAGGCATCGAAACCTATGCTGCGATTGGTTCAGATGAAGTTGGCACTGGTGACCTGTTTGGTCCGATCGTGGTCTGTAGTGCTTATGTGTCTAAAACAGACATTGCATTCTTAGAATCCTTAGGCGTCAAAGACTCCAAAGCGATGACAGATGCGATGATTTCTAAAATTGGACCGATTTTAGCCAACCGATTAATTCACTCAATATTGATTTTAAACCCCGAGAAATACAATGAAATGGTTCGTAAAGGTTACAATATGAATAAGATTAAAGCCTACTTACACAACCATGCCATCATCAAAACTTCAGAGAAATTGACGGAAAAAGTACCGGTTATTTTGGATCAATTTTGTGAACCACCGATTTACTTTAATTATTTAAAAACAGAAAAATTGATCTACCGTGACATTAATTTCTATACCAAAGCAGAAAGTGTCCACATCAGTGTAGCCGCTGCTTCCATCATTGCAAGGTATGCATTCCTCGCGAAGATGCAACAATTCTCCAAGTACATTGGCCTTAATTTATTGAAAGGCGCTGGCAGTGAAGTGGATAAACAACTCGTGGAAATTTATAAATCCAGAGGTTATCAGGCATTACCACCCATCACCAAGCTCAATTTTAAAAATTTAACCAAGAATCACATTGAAAGCCCCATCAAAATAAATTAACCTCCACAAAAAATGTGGAGGTTTTGTTTTATAAATCGTTGTTTTCAAGCTTTTCTAAGGTTTTCTTGAATATTTCTGGTGATTCATGGGTAAATTCAAGGTATTTACCGGTTCTTGGATGAACAAATCCCAACGTTTTCGCATGCAAAAATTGTCCGGTTTCGCCGTAAACAGGTTTGTTGCCATACAAAGGGTCGCCTAGAATCGGGTGACCAATATATTGCATGTGGACACGGATTTGATGGGTTCTACCCGTTTCCAGTATACATTCAATATAGTTGTGTTTTTTATAGCGTTTTAAGACTTTAAAATGCGTGATTGCCAATTTACCGTCGTCGGTCACAGCCATTTTCAATCGGTTGATTTCATCACGTCCGACTGGGGTGGATATTGTACCTGAATCTTCGACGATTGGATTTAAACAAATGGCCTCATAAACACGTCTAACTGTTTTTTCCTGAAGTTGTGTGACCAAGGATTCATGGGCGAAATTGGTTTTGGCTACCAACAGTAACCCCGAGGTATCTTTATCGATACGGTGCACAATCCCAGGTCGTAGTGTACCATTGATGTCAGATAATGACTTGATTTGATACTTTAGACCATGGACCATGGTGACTTCTTTAAAACTCACTGCAGGGTGGACAACCATCCCTTGAGGTTTGTACACGACGGCGACATCGTCATCTTCATATACGATTTCAAGGTTTAAGTTGACCGGATCAATTTTGACCACTTCATCACTTGAATAGACAGTGAGTTCATCATCAAAACGCACATTATAACTCGCCTTGATGGGTTCACCATCGATATGTACTTGTTTCGCATCAAATAACTTTTTAATTTGACTGCGTGTGGTTTCGGTAAGCAGTTGTGCTACAAACACATCGGCGCGTAACCCCACGTGAGATGATTCTACATTAAATACCCATTTATTCATCGTTTTTGCTCCAAAAAGAATACATCGATTGCGAACAATATCACACCCACCGTCAATGCGGAATCGGCGATATTAAACGTCGGAAATTCGTAACTACCAAAAATAAATTGTAAGAAATCTACCACATAACCCAATCGTAAACGGTCAATGAAGTTACCTAGTGTACCACCAATCATCAATGAAATTGCGGTACTATAGACCCATTTTTGTTTAAAATCTACGGATTTAAATAAGTAGCCAAAGAAAACTAAGGAAATGATCGTCACAATGACGAGGAATAGCCAGTTACCTTCAAACATACTCCAACCTGCGCCATAATTGTGGCGTTCAATCAAATTGAAAAAGCCATCAATGACCACAATGGTACGGTTACCAATTTGAGTCACGGTTAAGTATTTAGTAATCTGATCCAAAATAATGATGAGTCCAATGATGATGATACCAATGATCATACGATGTAACCTCCAAATATCATGTATAAGGTATAAACCAATCCAAACCATAAGGCACCATAGGTGTATGTATACAGTTTGAATAGCCTTCTTATTTTAACAAATTCGTGGTCGTTTGAATAGTCTTTTATGTAATATGTTTGAAACACATAGGAAAGGTGAATGAACCCATAGCCAATCAAGGCACCATACACAATCCAAACTTTAATGTAACTCACAAAAACCAATAAATTGATGACCAATAGTGCAGGTAACAGCATGATCATTAAAGCAAGCCCGGTGGTCTGTAACACATAGGTGATGTTTTTCTTAATCGACCAGGTGTTCGTTAGGATTCGATACGTTTTTCTTGCCTCAAGGTAGTCGTGTAAGGATGCTTTGAATCGCTTCATCGATGTCACCTACCTTTATCAGTGTAAATGATGGGTTATTCAATTTTTCATATACGGCTAAGGCAGCATCATAATTGGCCGCTGCACATAAAAATAAGTCCACATCATGATCATAGGCGGTATATATTTTTTGTTCGATGCCACCAATTTCACCAATCGAACCATCCAGTTCAATGGTCCCTGTGCCAGCGATCTTCAAATCTTTTAAGTCGATATTCAATAATTTCATGTAAATATCGAGTGTTTGAATCATGCCCCCAGAAGGCCCACCAATGAAGTCATTGCCATAGGTAGTACCGATATTTGGGGTGGTTTCAATGTCAAAATAAGGTTCTAAACGAATGCCATAACGATCGATGGTGGTCAGTTTATTTAAAGATAATGTTACTAAGTTTCCATCTCTTAATACTTTAACCATAACGCTATTTTGATTAGAAAAATAACCAAAAAACTCATGTTGTGGGACATCTAAATGGGAAACACCTTCGACTTCAACTAAAATATCACCCAAACGGATGCCAGTTTGACCTTTTTCAACAAAACTGACCATATAACCCAAGGGTGTGTAGTCGATTTCGATGCTTGAGTCTGTGAGTTTAGCTTTGGTATAGGCTTGAATGGTGGCGTATTGATAACTGATTTCTTCTGCAATTTGACCCATTTTGAATTGGTCCATCGCACTCATACCTCGATAGGCATCGGGTAGCTTAGAAATATCAATGGTATCTGTAAACATCGCCAAAACATATTGAAATAGGGTCGGTTTATCCATGCTCACGACATATATTGTATAAAAATGACTGCGATCTGTTTCCAAAATCTCTGTTTTCACTGGGGTTAGGTCGCCTTTGAGGGTTAATGTATAATCCTCCAGTCTGTACGTAAAAAAGACACTTAAGCTGGCATATAATAAAACCAGGATGACACCAATGATTTTGTGTTTTAATAGCCACTTCATTTTTTAATCTCGATTTGTCCTAAATGAAATTGACGTATTTTAACACCAGCGGCAGTAAACATACGCATTGCTGCTTGACTGGATGGTGTATCTTCATACTTGTTTTCTTGATATACCAACTCTTTGATGCCACTTTGAATCAACAATTTTGTGCATTCATGGCATGGAAACAATGTGACATAACACACCCCATTTTTGATGGATTGGGTTGCATTTAAAATGGCGTTGGCTTCAGCATGAACGACATAAGGGTATTTGGTATCTTGCAAGTCACCCTCTTTGGTCCAAGGAAATTCATCGTCAGATAAGACCTGAGGTAAACCATTGTAACCTATCCCAATGATGCGTTTATCTGGATTAATGATGCACGCGCCTACCTGTGTGTTGGGGTCTTTTGAACGGAGTGCAGATAATGAAGCCACACCCATAAAATACTGATCCCAAGAAATGTAATCAGTTCTTTTCATTTTTTTCTTCCTCTTTTAATAAACCCAAATTCACATGACAATACCCATTTGGATTCTTGATTAAATAATCCTGATGATATTCTTCTGCTTTATAATAATTTTTCAAAGGTTCGACAACAACCGCAAATTTTCGATCGGATAATGCTTGTCTTGATGAGATAAATTGACGGGAAATCACAGCATCTTCTTCGTGCTCAAAATACACCCCTGAACGGTATTGGATACCAACATCGTGCCCTTGTCTGTTGAGTGTATATGGATTGATGATTCTAAAAAAGTGTTCTAAAATGGTTGGTAATTGAACGATTTTTTCATCATATTCCACTAATGTGACTTCTGCATGGGTAGCAATCCCATTGCATACTTCTTTGTAGGTTGGGTTTTCTTTGTTCCCATTGGCATACCCAACTTCGGTATGTTTAACGCCTTTTACATCTCTAAAATAGGCTTGGACACCCCAAAAGCATCCACCTGCCAAAATAATCTTTTTCATGATAATCCCTCCAAATTGCTTTATAAATATCATACCTTAAATTGGTCATTTTGACTAGTAAACAAGCCACAAATCGCATCGGATTCTTAATTATGGGATTTTTTTTGATGATCTATTCAAATCCCAAAACAGCTTTCATTTCAAAGGGCGTATAATGGAATTAAGCATATTTTTAAAAAATTACTGACAAAAGCAGGTTATTCATTTGTTATATAGGTGTCAGGGATGTTGGGAGTGATCATATGTTTGATCAAATCAAATTGAAGCAAGCCATGAAACAACTGAAAAATGGTCATCATGATGCCATGGATGTGATTTATGATATAACCAACCGAATGGTGTTCTATCAAATTTATCGCATCGTGAAAAGAAAAGATGTGTCTGAAGAAATCATGCAAGACGTCTACATGAAAGTATTTCAACATCGTGCATCTTATCAAGAAGACCAACCGAAGTCTTGGATTATGCGGATTGCAAAAAATGAAGCCATCAATCATTACCACAAACAATCTCGAGAAACCCTCGTGGATATGGAAACACTCAATCAACCCACCGATGACAAAAGCGAAACACCACTCATCGATATGGCAGCTCAAATTTTGGATGAAGATGAATTTTTCATCGTCATGCAATGTGTTGTTGAAGGCAAAACCAGACAAACGGTTGCCAATGTATTAAATTTATCCACTTCAGGTGTAACATTTAAACTCAATGTCGCACTTGAAAAACTCAAAAACCAGCTGGAAGGAGGTACCAATCATGACAAATAAAGATTTGATCAAACAATTAAAAGCGGAAGGTAAGACCATCGAAATCGATAAAAAACGTATTTTATCCCAAATCCCTAGACAAGAACAGCATAAACCACGTTTGGTTTCATGGCACCCGAAACTCGCGATGATGTTTGGACTACTCTTATTGGTTGTGCTTGGTATCACCTTATTTAGGCAAACACCAAACAACCCATCGATTGTGACGGTTGACATCAATCCATCGATCGAATTTACAGTGGATGCGAAGGATGAAGTGATTGCTTATCGCGCACTCAACTTGGATGGTGAGGTCTTAATTGAAACGATGGTTTTGACAAAATTATCTCTTAATGAAGCCATCGAAGCAGTCATTGAACATGCCACAGCATTGGGGTATATGACTCAAACATCCGTAGTCAATGTCACTGCATTCAATGAAAAATCTGATATTGAAAATAAACTGAATGAACGCATCAAAACACATTTTCAATCCAGAATTCAAATGATTGAAATCACAGATGAACTGATCAATGAAGCCAAAGCATTGAAGATTACCCCAAGAAAATTGGCACTCATTCAAGAAATCATTGAAATCGATCCAACATACACAGTCGATGATTTACGAAACTTTGACATTCCTAAACTCAATGAAATCAAACGTGGGTTTGTCGCAGCAGAACTTGCTGAATTGAAAGTAAAAGTTGAAACACTGAAAGCTGAACTCGAGGATCAAAAATCCGCACTCTTACTTGAAGTGGAAGCGTATATTTCTTTAGTGAATGCAGAAATTGTAAACCTAAAAAATCTATATGCCAATGATTTGATTGAATTCAACATAGCCTATACTACATTTTCAAATACATACTTTCCAAATGCACAAGTCCCATTACTACCAACCCTTAAGTATCAACGATTGTTACAATTAGAATCTAAAATGGATGCGTATGAAGCTTATTTAAAACAACAAGTAGAAACACTATTTGAAGCCAGTATCCGAGGTTTATATTCACATTTGGTTGATACGCATGCCAATCTGATCCAATTGAATCAATGGCAAGCACCAAACCATGTGATGGGTGTCCTAACATCCATTGAAGAATACTTAGATGCTTCCATTTATGACCAATTATTTTTAGCCAGTGCGAAACGACTCGATGTTTTATTGAATCAGTCTTCTTCTGGTTCAGGGCAAGCCTATAAGCGCATATTGGTCGAAGCTTATCAAGAATTTATGGTGTATTATACATCGAATCAAGTCAGTACATCATTGAAAGAATCTACTTACATTCAAAACATCATTTTACAATATGAACAAAAGGAGCAATAACATCATGAGAAAAATATTCGTATTTACATTTATATTATTCGCAGTCACCCTGCTTGCTGCTTGTACCGAATCGGTCAATGCAGCGAATGCTAGAATCACCATGGACATCAACCCGAGTGTTGAAATCATCACGAATGCGAGAGGTCGTGTCGAAACAGTCACTCCCCTCAATGACGATGCTCAAACATTATTATTAGATACCAATTTTAAAGGTAAAGTTGCTGCCGATGTGGTAGTAGAAATCACCGAATTGGCCAGACAATATGGCTATATCAAAGCTGGTGTTGAAAATGCGGTTGTGGTTACCACTGAAACCGATGATAGAGCACAAATGAATCGTATTCAAGCCCACATTCGTAGCCGTATTCAAGCCCATCTGGAACAAAAAAACATCCCTGTGGATGTCGTTGATGGGAATGCCGGGATCACTCAAGCAGATATGGATCAAGCGGCAGCATTAGGCATTTCCGTGGGTAAATACCGCATCATCAAAGCAGCGATGGCCCTCGATGTGGACTTAACCTATGAAGAAGCCATTGAAATGAGTGTTCGAGAATTATTAACCATCATCAATGAAAATCGTGAAGCATTGAAAGATTTTGCTCAAGATCACGTTCGATTGGCATACTTGCAGCTCAAATCGAATGCGAAAGCTGCATTCCACTTCCTACGCGTTTCATACATTGAAACCCAAGCCAACCTCATGTTACTCGCCAATCCTTCAGGATTCGACGCCTTATTGGTGGATTCAGATTTAGATGCGGTAGCGCTCGTGGCTTTATATAGTGATTATGTGAATGCCATCGAAGCCATTGAAATCCCTTCCCCAGAGGCTTATGAAACTGCCCTTCAAGTCAAATTGGATGCGGATTTAGCCATTCAAGCGAAAAATGAACTGTTGTTGGGATATAAGGCTGAAATGAAAACACTTTATGAAGAATTCAGTGGTAATCGTCAAGGCCGTACAGACCTTAGAGCTCAAGCCCAAACCATATTCATGAATTATATGGCCACCAAAGCAGAGTTAGATGTATTGGTTGAAGCTTATGTAGAAGCTGAAAACATCCCACATGAATACTTGTTCTTCTATCAAAATGGCCAAATTGAAATCATCTTATTAGAAAACTTCATGGATGATTACAGATCCATCCGTGAAACTTACCGCCTCTTATTCTTAGAACATCAAGTAGACCTCGCTCCTTTTGAAGCTTTGTTCATGGGCAATTTGAACTTACAACTTCAAGCTACCCTCTTACAATACAACCAAGTGCTCAATCAATTCAGATTACAAATGGCTCAAATCAATGTTCAAGCCCGTTTAGAAATCCGTTATGAACACATGGTAAGACAACAAACACAACAAAATAATGGCTAAATAAAGCCAAATAAAAGATAAAGACGATTGCTCGTCTTTATTTTTTTACGACTAAATTGAGTTCTTCAAGTTGGGCATCTGCGACACTTGAAGGGGCTTGCATCATCAAGTCTCTTGCGCTTTGGGTCTTAGGGAAGGCGATGACGTCTTTGATGTTTTTGGTATGGGTCATCAACATCACCAAACGGTCAAGTCCGAGTGCCAATCCACCATGCGGCGGGGTACCATATTTAAGCGCACCTACGAGGAAACCAAAACGTTCTTCGATGACTTCTTTGGATAAACCGATGGCTTCAAACATCTGTTGTTGGATGTGTGATTCATGGATACGGACAGACCCGCCACCCAATTCATACCCGTTGAGCACGATGTCGTACGCTTGAGCACGACACAATTTAGGGTTCGTGAATAAGAGTGGTTTATCGGCTTCTTTAGGCGAGGTGAATGGGTGATGTGCTGCAGTTAATGAGCCATCTTCATTGACATCAAATAGCGGCCAATCGACAATCCAAACAAAACGATAATCATCGTCACTCGCAAGATTCAAATAATCACCAAGTTCTTTACGTAAAGCACCTGCGGCTTTAGAGGCGGATTCATAGTCCTTACCCGCGATGATCAACAATAAGTCATTTTCAACCAAACCAGCGGATTCAATGAAAGCTTGTGGGTTGGTTATATTTTTGGATAATGACCCCGATAATTCATGGTTAGCTAATTTTAAGAATGCCAAAGCATCCCCGTGGTTCTTCTTCACAGTGGTGGTAAAACCGTCGAGTTCTTTACGTGATAAATGTGCCCCATTGGGAACAATGAATCCACGGATGGTCTTATTCGCCAAGAACGGGATTGAATAGACATCCAGTAGCGGGTTTAAGTCTTTTAATAATAAGCCAAAACGTAAGTCGGGTTTGTCTGAACCATATAAAGCCATGGCACGGTCGAATGACATCCGTTCAATTGGTAATTTGACGTCGACGTTGAGCACTTTTTTGAATGTGTGTGCTAAAACACGTTCAATCATCGATTGGATTTCAACTTCACTTAAAAATGAAGTTTCGATATCGACTTGTGTAAACTCCAATTGACGGTCTGCACGCAAATCTTCATCTCTGAAGCAACGAGCAATTTGGAAGTATTTTTCAAATCCAGCCACCATATATAGTTGTTTATAGATTTGTGGGGATTGTGGTAAAGCGTAAAATTCACCCGCATACAATCTCGATGGGACCAAGAAATCTCTCGCCCCTTCTGGGGTGGATTTACCCAAAATCGGTGTTTCAAATTCATTGAAGCCTTCGTTTAATAGGGCTTCACGAACTGCCTGTGTGATTTGGGCACGTTTGATCATGTAGTTTTGCATCACTGGGCGTCTTAAGTCTAAATAACGGTATTTCAAACGGGTATCTTCTAAGGCAGTGTCTTCGTTTGAAATGCCGATGGGTGGTGTTTCCGCCACATTGAGCACAATTAAGTTTTCGATGTTAACTTCGATTTCTCCGGTGGCCATATTGGGATTTTTGGATTCTCTTTCGATGACAACCCCAGTGATGTCAATGACATATTCACTTTTTAATGTGCTGGCGAGTTCATAGGATGGGTGTCCTGGTTGAACCAACAATTGGGTGATGCCAAAGCGGTCACGTAAATCGATGAAAATGAGACCACCTAAATTACGTTTTCTTGCAACCCACCCTTTTAAGTGGACGTGTTGTCCTAAGTGGGATAAATTCAATTCATTGTTGTGGTGTGTATAGGCCATATTATTTTCCTAACCAGCTTTTGACGGAACGGATCGCAATCTTCACTGGTATTTCTTCCTGTTGTTGAGTTTTTGTGTTTTTAAGTGAAATGGTTTTGTTGACTAATTCCGATTCACCGATGATGCCTAAATATTTGGCATTGGATTTTAATCCAGATTTGAGTTGTGCTTTAAAGGACGAGGAGACAAAATCCATATCCGCTACCATCCCTTGTTGTCGCGCTTCAAACAAGAGTTTAAGCGCTAAAACGCGGGCGGCTTCATCGGTTGCTATGAAGAAAATGTCGTTCGATGGTGCTTCTTCAAAAGTGATGTTTTCCGATTCCATGGCGATGATCAAACGTTCCATCCCGAAAGCAAAACCGATACCAGGTAAATCAGGTCCACCCAATTCTTTAACGAGTGATTGATAACGACCACCGCCACCCAACACATTTTGTGCACCAAAGCCCTCGATGTCGGCTTCAATTTCGAATACAGTGTGGGTGTAGTAATCCAATCCTCGTACCAATTTTGGCGCAATCTCATAATCGATGTTGGCCGCGTCTAAATACGTTAAAACGCTTTGGAAATAGGTTTTTGAGACCTCGTTTAAATAATCTTGTGTGGTTGGTGCTTTGAGAACAGCGACGTGGTTGTGATCGACTTTGCAATCCAAGATACGCAACGGATTTTTTTCGATGCGTTGCTTGCAGTCTTCACAAAGGGTATCCACATGCGGTAAGAAATGCTGTTTTAAAGCATCTTTAAATGCCGCTCTAGAGTCATTATCGCCTAAGGTATTGATACGAACACGGACCCCTTTAAGACCCAATTTTTGGATGAATGCATACGCCAATCCAATGACTTCAGCGTCGAGTGCTGGGTCATTTGAACCAATCGCTTCCACCCCAAATTGTGAAAATTGTCTGAAACGACCTTTTTGTGGGCGTTCATATCGGAAATTCGGTCCGATATAATACAACTTATTGAGTGGGTTTTCAACGTAGAGTTTGTTTTCAACAAAACTACGGATGACACCCGCCGTACCTTCGGGTCTTAATGTCAATTCGCGGTCCCCTTTATCCATGAAGTTGTAGGTTTCTTTGGTTACCATGTCGGATTGCTCATTTTGACGGTGAAACACTTCACGGTATTCAAAAATCGGTGTTCTGACTTCTTTGTAACCAAATTGAACACATATTTGACGGGCTTTATCTTCTAATGTGTGCCACTTGTAGGACTCGTTTGGTAGGACATCGTATGTCCCTTTAGCTTTGCTGATCATGTTGTTCGTTCCTCCATTTTTCGTATACATAAACATCATGAAAACGGTGTGTTTTCGGGTGAAAAAAACTTTGTTTGTTAACTTCGATGAATCGGTACCCTGCCTTCAGTATGACACGTTGGCTGGCCATATTTTCTTTAATGTGTTTGATGATGACACGGTCGACCTCTAAATGACTAAAAGCAATCCCAGTCATGGCTTGAACACAGTCTGTCATGATGCCTTGATTCCAGTAAGGTCTTGAAAGGACATAACCGATTTCACAGGTATTCATTTTTTGGTTAAATGTGTGAAACTCAATGGTACCAATCATTTTATGACTTTCTTTATCCAATATGGCATACCCAATCGGTTCCTGTCGTGCCATACGTCTAAAATAGGTAAATTTGATCATGGTTTTTGCTTCCTTGATGGTCTTAAACGGTCCCCATGTTAAAAATTCAGTGGTCAAAGGGTCACGGCCAACCTCAAAAAAATCATTGGCATCCTTTTTGAGCAAAGTTCTCAAGAGGACTTTACTCAATTCAATTGTCGGCATTTTTCGGTTTGTTATCATCGATTCACCCACAAAAAAATAAAAAGCGCCCTTAATTCTAAGGACGCTAAACATGCGCGGTACCACCTTAGTTCTATGGTTACCCCATAGCCCTCATCTAGTTTTGTCTTCATGAAGCGTCTCTGACAGGCTTATTCTGGATGCTTCCACCGTTCATCCTCGCTTTAAGACATTGCGTTGTCACTCTTTTCAATCACAAGACGATTAAATTACAGTTAAATGATACAATATTACGCTTTTAAAGTCAATCTTATAACGATTCTTTAAACCGTTTGATTCTCGCATGGATGGGTTCTTTATAAAAGTTATAGGTGATGGTGATGAATAGGATCACTGGAATTGAAATCACCACGCCCACCAAACCAAAGAATGCCTGCATCAACAAAATGGCTGAAACCGATAAGAGTGGGTTCAATTTGAGTTGCTTTTTATAAATATGAGGGTTGATTAAGTAGGCATCCAAATTCGGGAATATGAGAATAAATAAACCGATTGGGAATGCAGCCAATAATGGTTTTGGTAAGGATAAGGCTATTAAAATCATAAAGAATGATGATAAATATCCACCAAAATATGGGATGAGCGAGAATACCGAAACCGATACCCCCAACAACAAAGCCAGATTTAAATATTCAGGAATGAATATCCCAATGAGTAAGAATAATCCCGCATATTCAATAAATTGAATGCCAGCGATGATGATCTCTGCCACCAAATAGTTGGTCAAATCATGATAGAGTTGAGAAACATAAAGATACATTTTTTTCGATTCTCTCGCCATCAAGTAATCTTTAGTACGATTTTTAATGTGTTCAAAATTGATTAAGAAAATGATCCCAACAATGACAATCACAGCGCCACCAAAGATGGTGCCAATAACCAAATTCGCACCTTCACCAGTGGCGGTAAAGAATGAGAATATGCTGTTGTAAATATCGGTAACCATCGCAGACAACGATTGTTGAACCGATGTGGTATCAATATTGAACAATTCTCCGATTTGGACCATTAAGTTATTTAACCCAACAGTGATATTACTTAAGTCTTCAATGTAAGGTTTGACAAAAACGAAAATGATGAGCAATACCATACCGATGATAAACGCATATAAAAACAAAATAGCAACCACACGTGGTATTTTAAACTTCTTTTCGAGTGTCGTTACAATCGGATTGAATACGAATGCAATAGCAAACGCAATGAGGATGGGTAATAATGCCATGATGGCTTTTTCAAACAAACTACCCCAAAGTGGTGACAAGACGTACAACATGTAAATGATGAGCAATAACATCAAAATGTTGACATAACGCCAATTCAGTTTACTTTTCATCGGATCACTCCTTCGTATCGATGAGGATGGTGACAGGGCCTTGGTTGGTAAGTTCAATCGTCATGTCTTCACCAAACAACCCTTTTTCTACCACAGGCACCGATTGTTTTAAATCATTATATAATTTTTCATAATAAGCAAGCGCTTTATCTGGCTTCGCACTCTGTGTAAATGATGGCCGATTATTGCCTTTCACAGAACCCAACAATGTGAATTGAGAAACAAGTAAAATACTGCCATTGACTTGAGATAAACTCAAATTCATTTTACCTTCACTGTCTTCGAAGATGCGTAACGCTAAGATTTTCTTAAGCATGTAGTCGTAATCTTCGTCGGTATCATCCACATGGATACCCAGTAAAATCATATACCCTAGGCCAATCGAACGATGATAATCTAAAACCGTGACAGAGGCACGTGTTACCCTTTGAATGACGGCGCGCATTATTTAAATCTTCTTTCTATGTGATAAATGTTGTTGATTTTCATCAAGTTGACCATCACATTTTCGATTTCGGACTTACTATTGGTCAATATCTTTAAGGTGGTAATGCTTTCTAATCTTGCATTACTGATGGCATTGACTTCAGCGATGGTCAATGAAGTTGCGTTGATGGTCGCAATGATTTCAGATAGGATATTATCCCGATTTTGTCCAATGATTTGAATGCGTGTTGGGTATTTTCTAGTAATATTGGTTGCCCAGTAAACATCAACAAAGCGCATTTCAGTGAGGTTTTTGACATTTGGGCAGTTCTCATGGTGAACGGCGATGCCACTACCTTTGGTAACATAGCCTACGATTGAGTCCCCAGGTACAGGTAAGCAACAGTTGGCGATTTTGATCTGTGGTGTGGATAGTCCTTCAACAATCAGACCCGATTCATGATTGGTGGTCAAAATGCGTTTGGCTTTGTCGAGTTGACGTTGCAACATCGTTTCTTTATCCAATTCTTTACCGGATAATTTTGCTGCAACTGTTTTTGGACTGATGATGCCTTTACCAACTTCAACAAACAACTCATCGACCGTATTGGTCATGTTCTTTGAAAAGTGTTTCGCAACGAAATCATCGGTGATTTGAGACAATTCGAGTTTGAGTGGATTGATTTCACGTTCAATCATGTCCTTACCCATTTGTTGTAAATTGTCTTTGTTCTGTTTATTTAAAAAGCCTTTGATCTTATGTCTTGCGTGGGAAGATTTGGCCATTTTAAGCCAGTCTTCGGATGGACCCGTCACGTTTTTAGACGTTCTAATCGCAACAATGTCCCCGGTTTGTAATTCATAATCGAGAGGGACAATTCGGTTATTGACCGATGCGCCAACCATTTTGTTACCAACATCTGAGTGAATGCGGTAAGCAAAGTCGATGGGTGTGCACCCTTTGGTGAGTTCAACCACTTGGCCCTTGGGTGTGAATACATATACGTTGGCATCCAAAATGTCATTTTTGACGGTTTGAACAAATTCATTGGCCCCTTCATTCTTGTCATCGGCATCTTCACTCATTTTGAGTAGATCGGCATACCATTTCAATTTTTGAGCAATTTCAAATTGTTCTTTTTCTTTGGAGTATTCTTTACTTTCTTTGTATGCCCAGTGGGCAGCAATCCCATATTCAGCGACTTTATCCATTTCATAGGTGCGAATTTGAACTTCAAAGATCGACCCATCATCGGATAGGATGGTCGTATGCAAGGATTGATACATGTTTGGTTTAGGTACAGCGATATAGTCTTTAAAGCGCTTTGGAATCGGAATGAAATGGGCATGAATGACACCCAATACTTGATAACAGTCTTCAATTTTATCGACAATAACACGGATGGCTAAGATATCATAAATATCCTCAAAATCCTTGTTTTGTTTTGTCATTTTTTTATAGATGGAGTAAATGTTTTTTGTACGACCTGAGATTTGATAATGCGACACATGGTGTTCATCTAAGTGTTCTCTGATCTTACTCATCATATGTTCAATCGACACATTTTTAATTTGTTCTTGGTTTTCAATCAAATGTTTGATTCGATGATAAAATGGCCCATTGACGATACGCAAAGAGGAATCTTCGAGTTCAGCTTTAATTTTAAATAGACCCAATCGATGGGCGAGAGGTGCGTAAATCTCTAACGTTTCATTGGCAATCTTCAATTGTTTTTCGGATGACTGGTAATGAATGGTACGCATGTTATGCAATCGATCCGCAATTTTGATTAAGACGACACGAATGTCTTTGCCCATCGCAAGTAGCATTTTCTGATGATTGTCCGCTTGTGACACCTCTTGATTGAATGAGAGTTTACCAATCTTGGTCACCCCATCGACCAATTGTGCGACTTCATCGCCAAATTGGGTTCTGATTTCATCGTAGGTGGTTTGGGTATCTTCGAGTGTATCGTGCAATAATGCAGCGATGAGCGTATTTGGACCCGCAGAGAGCTCGCTCAATATATAGGCAACGGCGAGTGGGTGGGTGATGTACGGGGCACCACTTTTACGTGTTTGACTGGCATGTTTAAAAGACGACATTTGATATGCCGCCTCAAGTCTAGCCAAGTCACTTTCACGTCTGATGTAAGTCTTGACATTTTCGATTAATTTTTCGAATGTCATCAACGTTTCCAAACTATCACCCTAGTATTTCAATGAAGCAAAAATCGGATATTTAGACAATCTTTCTCTGCCATTCAGTGCTTCTAGTTCAATAAAGAATGCAGCACCCACAACGATGCCACCCAACTTTTCAACGAGTTGGACGGTTGCGTCAACCGTACCACCGGTCGCCAATAAGTCATCAACGATGAGGACACGGTCACCTTTTTTAACGGCGTCAGCGTGCAAGGACAGTTCATTCGAACCATACTCCAAATCGTATTTAACAGTCACGGTTTCTCTGGGTAACTTCCCTGGTTTTCTCACAGGTGCGAAACCCAAATTCAAGGCATAAGCCACAGGACAACCAAAAATGAAGCCGCGCGCTTCAGGACCTACGATGACGGTTGCACCAACTTTCTTTGCAAAGTCAACCATTTGGTCACAGGCATATTTATACGCTTCGCCATTGAGCATGAGCGGGGTTATATCTCTAAATAAAATACCTTCTTTTGGGAAATTTTCAATCGATGCGATGTAATCTTTTAAGTTCATATAATTCCTCCGTGTAACATCATTATTTTACTATAAAAACCATGTTTTTACTAGACTAAACGCCAACTTTCACACCGATATCATAGATTCTCGCGGCGTTTGTGAACAAGGTTGTATGCAAATAATCAAATTGATAAGAACCAATCACATCTAAACGTTGTGGCAAAATCAAGCCACCAATGATCAATCGCTTCTTCCCACGGTTATCCAAAATAACACGGCGAATCGCTTCATCGTTAAAATACTTCAAGCAAATGAAATCGATGCTCGAAGATTCGATTTCATAAAACTGTTGGATGTCTGTAATTTCAACCATTACGGGCTTAGATTGAATTTGTTTGGCTTTTTCAATCGCTATCGAACGGTTGCCATACATATCCAACAATACTTCATCGAGTTTAAATAAATCCAATTGGACAGCACCGCCATCTTTCATGGCTTTTGTAGCAATCCCGGCTTCATATGTTGAAAATTCACCCAAATCGATGATGGCAGCGTTTTGTAGTTTGGATTGGTATAACCGAACCAAACTGGCCAACCCCATCATCTTGCCAACCACATAGGTGAGGCTCGGCAAGATTAAATAAATGGCATCTTTTTCACCTTGCATAGAACATAAAATCTCACCACGTTTGACGGATTGTCCATTGTTCTTGTGTTTTCTAAATACGATATCGATGTCATACAATTGGATCAATGTTTGAATTTCATCCAATCCAGAAACGATGCCTTCTTCTTTGCTGAATAAATAAAAAATGCCCTCTGTTTTGTCAACCATCGGGTTTTGTTTGCCTCTTAATGACTCCATGATGGTTTCAAAATACCTTAACATATGAACACACCCTTTCTTGATGCTTCTATTTTAGCCTTGTTGGTCGTCTGCTTGCAAGCATAATGTGCTATAATCATAAATGATTAAGGAGTTGATTGGATGAAACCACTCGCACACAGGCTAAGACCAACACGATTTGAAGATGTGGTTGGTCAAGACCATTTGATTGGCAAAGAAGGCATCATTACCCACATGATTGATCAAAATAAACTCATCTCTTTTATTTTGTATGGCAACCCAGGTACAGGCAAAACCACGATTGCATCCTTGGTAGCACAAAAAGCCCAATTGGATGATTACCAATTTTCAGCAGCCACCGATTCAAAACAACGATTGAAAGAAATCATCGATATGACGGCTTATCATGATGTGCTATTGATCATCGATGAAATACATCGAATGAAAACAGACATTCAAGATTACTTATTGCCTTACGTCGAGGAAGGCAAGGTTACCATCATTGGTTTGACGACCAATAACCCCTACATCACCGTCAACCCAGCGATTCGATCACGCTGTCATATATACCAGCTCAATGACATCACCGAACAAGACATCATCCACGTTTTGGAACTCGCATTAAAATCAGACGAAATCGATACCCATCTTACACTCACTAAAGACACCCTTGCGTATATTGCTCAAAGCGCGGGTGGTGAAATCAGAACCGCATTGAACATGCTTGAGGCGACATTATTGCTCACACACTATGACATCATTACGCCGAAGATTGCGAAACTAGCCATCGGCAAACCCGTTTTACAGCTCGATGGCGATCAGGATAACTATTATGAAGTACTCAGTGCTTTTCAAAAATCGATACGAGGGTCGGATGTAGATGCGAGTTTACATTACTTAGCACGCCTCATCGTGATGCAAGATTTGGTATCCTTAACCCGCCGTTTGATGGTCATTGCTTATGAAGATATTGGCTTAGCCAACCCTCAAATCGGTCCAAAAGTGATGGCGGCTTGTGACGCAGCGATTAAACTTGGTTTACCTGAGGCCCGCATCCCTTTGTCTGTGGCTGTCATCGATTGTGCACTTTCACCTAAATCGAATACTGCACTTGAGGCACTCGACCATGCCATTGAAGATTTTCAACAGGGTGCCTCTGGACCAATCCCAAAACACATCATCAACCGAGAGATTAAAGGAGACGCTTCTTTGTACAAGTATCCGCACAATTATCCCTATGCCATGGTAGATCAAACCTATTTACCAGACAATTTAAAAGACAAACATTACTATGAACCGAAAGACGATTCCACCTACGAAACAGCACTAAAAGAACGCTTAGAATGGATCAAAAAAAGAAAAGCCGTTAAATAAACGGCTTTTATGCTTCTATAAGCTCATAATGGCGAATGAAAGCTACTTCAAAGTGAAATGGTAAATCTTTATCCACGATTTCACCCGCATACCAACCACCCACAGCGAGATTGACAATCATGTAGTAGGGTTGATCAAATGGCCACTCAGCAAATGTATCGTTCGGTTGTTTTTCGACTTTAAGAATTTCATGATAATCGACTTGAAATGATAAATAGTCGGGTGTCCATTCTAAGATATAATCGTGGAATTGTCCCTCTAAGTCGGTCATTTTGTGGGTTGCCCCTTTATGTGTATCGATCTTGTGGTTATAGGTTTGCGTATGAATGGCACACGTCACTTGGTTTTTACGATTACCTGCAAATTCCAATAAATCGATTTCACCCATCGCTGGCCATCGGTGTTCTTTCGTCGTGCCTAAAAACCAAACTGCAGGCCATGCCCCACGCCCTTGTGGCATCTTCGCTCTAACGACAAAACGACCATATTGAAAGTGTTTTTTATCTTTAGTCATCAATCTTGCCGAGTGGTATGGACACCCTGGGTCATTGGTTTTGGTCGCGATGATATTTAATGCACCATCTTTGACAAAACAATTTTCTTTAAAATCGACGTAACATTGTTTTTCATTGTTTGCCCATTTGGGTCCGACCTGATATGTCCATACCGCTGGGTCAGGCTGCCCAGTATAATCAAAGTTTTCTTCAAAAGCCAGTTTAAATTTAGCCATAGGTTCCCCTTCATCTATAGAAATATTTTCAACATACTAATTATATAATAATTAAGGCTAAAATGCTATGGAAATCCAATAGATGACAAAACCATAGCCATTTAGTATAATGAAACCAATGGAGGTATCATCATGTCATACGAGACTTATCTAAATCCAAAAAATCCACAGGTGGTTATGGTGGTCAAAGATTTCGGCACCATCGAATTAGCCTTATTTCCTGAGGTCGCACCCAATACCGTTCATAACTTCATCGATCTGGTTGAACGCGGTTATTACACAGGCCTTAAATTCCATCGAATTATTCCCAATTTCATGATTCAAGGGGGCTGGGGCAGTGAACTTAAACCCATCCGTGGTGAATTTAAACAAAACGGCTTTGCTAACCCATTGCTTCACGAACGCGGCGTCATCTCCATGGCGCGAACCAGCAATCCGAACTCAGCCACTGGACAATTCTTCATCATGCATAAAGCCTCACCACACCTCGATGGTGCTTATGCTGCTTTTGGTATCGTCACCAAGGGCATCGAAGTTGTCGATGCGATTGTCAGGAGTCCAAGGGATTACAGCGATAAACCGCATCAAGACATCTTGATTGAATCGGTCACCATCGATTTAAAAGGCATCGCTTATCCAAAACCTCAATATGTCTAAAGAAAAACCGTTAGGTCCTATCGACTTAACGGTTTTCATTTTTTATTGAAATGTAAAGCTGAATGGTTCACTCAATTTAGAAACACGACCTCTAAAGTCAACCGCTTCAATGCGAATGCTGTAGGTTTGTCCCTTGGTTAAGCCACCAAATGTGAATTGATTGAGTCTTGCAACCCCTTTAAATTCACCATCGATATAAATGTTGAACTTTTCGACGCCAAAATCATCATCTGGACGCTTCCAATATATCGTATTGGCGAGTTGTTGTAAGCTGATATCCGTCACTTTTGATGGGGCTTCTTTATCGATTTGACCATAATCACGTTGATAAACGCGGACATAATCGACTTCAAAAGCGGTAGGGAAAATCGAATCATCGACATTACCACCCAAAGTACCACCAATTGCTAGATTCAAAATCATGAAGAAGTTTTGATCAAATGGGAAAACTTGATTGTATTTGTATTGTTGGGTGAATTGTGGGGTGTAAATAACTTCATTGAATTTTACACCATCGACATACCAACGGATGGTGCCTGGTTCCCATTGAACTTCATAGTTGTGAAATTCAGAATTCGCGGTTGGTAAAGTATATTCACGGACTGGGGTGTTGCCACCATTACGGATTTCAGTATGGACTGTACCCGAAACTTTGGTTGGGTTATTGCCCACATATTCCATGATGTCAATTTCACCGCTCTTTGGCCAACCACCATATGCATTCATGGTTGGCATCATCCAAATGGCAGGCCATGTACCGCCACCCACTGGGTTCTTCGCACGAATGATGAAACGACCATAGGTCCAATCCCCTTTGTATTTGGATACGATACGGCTAGAGGTATATTGTTTGCCTAAATAAACTTCTTTCTTCGCGATGATGCTTAATATGGAATCTTGAACCACCGTGTTGTCTGCGGTGTAGTATTGTAACTCATTGTTACCGCCACCATAGCCATTGACTTCATACGTCCACTTGGTTAAATCGACTTCTGTGCCTTCAAATTCATCGGCCCAAACACACACCCAACCACCTTCGAGTGTTTTTTCGTTGCAATCTTCAGCACTTTCCAACGGGGGTAGACTGGGTTCTTTTGTACATGCGACCAAAACGATGGCCAGCACAAATAATACGAGTAAATTGATTTTTTTCATCTCATGCCTCCTTACTCACCTGTGATACCAGTACGGTCAATACTTTCAGTGAATTGTTTTTGTGCGACGAAATAGAGCAACAACAATGGCAAAATGGAAACCATGTTACCAGCCAAACGAATGGCTTCATTGAGTTCAGAACCGAGGGTTCCAGGCGGATATAATGTTTCATACGACGATACAAACTGTACTAAACGTAAAGGCATCGTCACGTTACCACCGACATAAAGCGCGGTCATAAACGTTTCATTCCAATACCAAACGGTTGCGAAAAGGAAAACGATCACAATCGAAGGTATGGCTGATGGTAATGCGATTTTGGTGAAAATTTTGAACTGACCTGCACCATCAATTTCAGCCGATTCCATCAATACTTGTGGAATGGTTTTGAAAAATTGATAGAAAATCAAAATGAAAATCGATTGATTCAAGCCTTGACCAAATAAAGCTGGGAAGAACATGGCGTTTTGTGAACTCATGAACCCACCAATCCAAACAAATGGAACACTCTTGCCTAAAGCATTGAAGATTTCAATGTTGGTAACCATGGTCACTTGTGGTGGCAAAATGAAGGTTGCCAACATCAAGACGAATAAAGTCTTTTTGAATGGAAATTCGAATTTTGCGAATCCATAACCCACCAAAGCGGAAGTGACTGTCGATGCGATGGACACTTTAAGGACATAACCCAAAGTACCAAAAATCGATCTTGGCAACGCCAATACTTTGAATGCACGGTTATAGTTTTCAATTTCGATGGTGGTTGGAATCCATTTGACACCTGGGTCAATGAGGTCATCTACCGTTTTAAATGAGTTGACCAACATGAATAAAAGTGGATATAAGTATACATAAGCGAAACTGATGAGTAAGGTATAGATGGCTATTTTGAATAATAAACCATCGGTCAAATTCATCCCTAATAAGAGTTTTTTAATTTTGACTTTGCGATGGTGTTGGTCACCGACGCGGTCTTTGAGTTTAGCGATTAACCCCATCGTTTCACCTCTTTTCGCTTAATCGAGAGTAGGCCAATGAATACGACCATCACCAGAACCATCAGGATGAAATAAATCCATGCGATGGTCGCTGCGTAGCCATAACCAAGCCATACTTGTGAATCCGGTGCCCCGTTCAACATGTGTGTTCGGGTGATGGCGAGAATGCCGCCTTCTTCTACGAATAAAGACATCGAGACAACCACATAAATGATGGCGACAGAGATCAATGGTTTGATTGAAGGTAGCGTAATTTTCCAAAAACGATCCCAAGGGGATGCACCGTCGATGGATGCGGCTTCATATACGGAAGAGTCAATCTTTTGAAGACCAGCCAGGAAGATGAGAATCGGTACACCAGCATACCATAAAATGAGCAATAAGGAAGAAAACAACGCTTCTAACGGTCTTGCAATCCATTCACCCAAGTTGGTAAAAATGAACTGTAAAGCAGCCGATTCTTGAATTGATGGTAAACTGGTTGCTTCTTGACGTGATAATTCAGAAATGACAGGACCGGATGAAATAATGACTGGAAGGAAGAATATCGTACGCCACAATCCTTTGCCTTTAATGGGCAAATTAATCAGCATCGAAATCATAATAGAGAACACGATGATGAGAGGGACTGCAATGATGATTCTGGCTAAGTAGTCACTAAATAATGGTAAAAGTGTTTGACTTCTAACGATGTTGATATAGTTAGAAAATCCAAATAAATTGCCTTGACCGACATTGAATTCCACTTGGTAAATCCCACGGTTGATGTTATAAAACGATTTGGTGAATGTTAGATAAAATGATTTAAGCATTGGGTAAAAGGTAAATACCAAATATCCAAATAACCATAAACCGATAAATGCGAACCCATGAAGATATTCTCTTTGTTTTCGGGTCAATCGGCTTGCACGTTTCACTTTAGGGGTTTTATCAAGGGTTTTCGGGGCTATGTTTTGTTTTTTCATAGGACCACCTCATACGATTTACCAAATAAGATGACATCCGGATTCATAAATATTTGGTCACTGTAATTGATATAAATCGACACACCATTGTCATAAGTTACTTTTACAATACCTAAACCAAGCACTTCGCGTTCGACAACCATGGCACCAACCACGTGTTTTAAAGCATCATTGATGTAATGATAGGTATCGATGATTTCTGTTTCGTAATCCTTAATGGCTGTGGTGTACAGATTGGATGAACGTGTGTAACGCATCTTATAGGTATTTTCCTCTGTGAGAATATATCGTGGGTTGATACCAAAATCAATCATCATCAATAAACGTTCACTACCCAAGGCATTGAAATTTAAGAATGGGGTAAACATTGGCACACTTCCAGATAAAACAATCGGTAATACAGGAACCAAGTCCGTGTAGAAATTAAACTGTCCATTGGTTACGGCCATATCGGTATAACCACTCATGTATTGCCATAAATAACTGTTAGGGCTAGATAATATCAAATGATCATAGTTTGATAAGGCTTCTTGGTAATAATTCATCGCGTCACCACGTTCAAATACTTTGTTGTCGTAGTAGCTGAATAACATATTACCAATAGAACCTACTTCTGCACCATACCCCAATTTATCGTAGAATGAAGCGTCCGCTTTTAATTTTTTCGCCGTAGCTTCTGGGTATAATAACTGAATGTTCGATTCAACACCGCTAAATGAACGGTTGCTATAAGTCATTTTTAATCTAGACACATTTCTTGCAATGTCGTTGATGTAGTTGACACGTTTTGAGTCTGATGCCACCACATAATCATTATACAGATAGACTGTGTTGCCATCTTCAGCCAGTGTATCGGCCAATTTTTCAAACGTACGTTTAGATTCATTTAAATTGGTTCGAGCCAATCCAACACCATTACCATCTTTACTCCAACCATGCAAGGTGACCATTTGATTGGTGACACCGGCTTCTTTTAATGTTTCATAAATATCCAAAACATCTTTAATGCGCGTCATGCGAATACGTCTAACACCAATGAAGGCATTTTCAGTATCTGCCATTAAGTAGTTGAGATGAATTGGGATATTGGTGCTTGGTTCAACCATGTCTTTTAAAACACCTGCATCACGCAATTTATCACGGTAGTTTTTCGCAATCCCAACATAGGAAGCATCTGAACCACCTAAAAAGTGATAGTCGATGGCGTAATCGGTTTGTGTGAACTGATCCAGTAGTGTTAAAGACCCACCACCTGAAGCATTGATGATTCTTCGGTACAATTCGCGGACACTATACTTGGTGCGCATATAATTGTAACGGGTGTTTGCGCCATATAAATCGGCATATAGAATGCCTTGTTCAGACCCTTCAGTGATATCGGCATAAAACCCATTGCCACCGACTTCATGGACAATACCATAAATCGGCATGGTCAATTGACTGGTGGTATAGGAATCGTATCCAAACTCTGAACCATAGAAACGGCTTTGGAATGAATCTCCATGCATTTGATTGATACGAACCAAAGCACCCACACCATCAGGAATTAAGAAATAACCCGGGGTTTTGTCCTTACGTGTAGAACCCAAGTATGGGAATAAATATATGCCAGTCAATTTAAATTTAGGGTCTGATTCTTGAATGGTGTCTGAGAATACTCTCGACTTAAAGACACCATCTTCGAGACGTAGTTCTACGTTAAATGAGAACCCATATTCAAAAATATTGACTTTGGTAACAATGGCGGATGTTGTTGTAGAGACACGATCCACACGGACACGACTTTGATTGTATCTTTCTGGGATGATGACTTGTGAACACACATTGGAACTTGCATACCCTGTCGGGCATTCTGGATATAAATCAATTAAGGACTCATCGTTTGGATAAGCCACACCTGCGATACGGTATAGCGACTCGGTGGTTAAAGATTTTTCATTGATATTGATGGGAGCGCCACCATTGGTGAGCATTCGAACCGATTCAATCCATAAACCTGAATTCATCATATTTCTAAAGAGTGGGGTTTCATTGGTGCCTTCGATGTGTTGGAATTCAGCACGCGATGACCAAAAGTATCCAGTTTCTTTGTTTTCAATGACGACTGAAAATGATTTTTGTTCAAAATAAACACGTAATTTTGAATCATTTAAGATTTCTTCATAACCTAGAAACGCCAGTTCATCGGTTGTGAAAGACAAAGTGTAATTATCGCGATAATCCTGTAATGCCGCTGGGGTTATATTATCAGGTTGGGTATATCTCGAGCTTTGTAATACCATTTGTTCAATGTAACCAAAGTTATCCGATAATACAATCTCATAAGCATTGTCTTGGGTGGCAGCGTTGACCACAGTGAACGTTAGGGCACTGAATGTTACGACTACAATCAGGTATTTAACAATTTTAAGCACGTGAGGTCACCTCCCTATATATATCTAAGAATACTTGTAAAATTTCACTCAATAAGATGTAAACAATCGATACCATCAATAAAATCATCAATGCGGTAAAAATTGTAATGAAGATGTTGGCGATGGTTTTCTTCATCTCATAGAAATGAATTTCTTTGACCATGACGATGAGGTAAATCACGGTAATCATCACAGAAACGTTGAATAAGAATGTATAAATGAATGCTTCATTCAATGTCAATCCATGCGAAATGAACGCGAGGATTGGTAAGGAAATAATCATTGGTAATAAAGCATAGGCACTCGATTGATAGACATCACTCAATTTACCTTCACCATCACGAATGCTACATACCAAGTAGTTCGCAATGACCCATAGGAAGAATGGGATGAAAACGGTAATGACTTGTTGGATCATATTGATTTCAGCGACGACACGGTCATTAAACAAGAATGAGGTGGTGTAGATGAAAATGATATACATCAAAAAGAATGTGAATAGGTAAATCGTTGCGGATAAGTTTGAAGTTTTACCTTCGCGTTTGATACCATAATAACCATCGTTTGGATTTCTCAACACATGGAAACCAAACAACAATTCATTGTACAATTTAAACCGTTTCATATAAGCATGCGATTTCTTGATAGGTGCTTTAACATACTTCATGAATGGTAGGAATCGATTGACAATGGTAAGTATGATCATGGCAAAAATGACATAAACCAACCAAGAAGCGGATGCGAGTAATGCTGTATTTCTCACTTCCCAATAGGCATTTGAATAACCTTCAAGATGACGAGACAATGCATAATAGTGCATCGCATCTTCATATTCACCTTTAGCAAAATGCGCATCACCAATGCCTTTGTTGGCCAAATCAAATAAGCTATTCATCTTTAATACTTGTTTCCAAGGTTCTTCGGATTCGCTGTATTTACCAGCTTGATATAACGTAATGGCGTTATGTACCAAATCAGCAAATGCTGTAGGGACAAAGATTTGCAATGACGATGTCGATTTATCGAGGGCATAAATATTGTTTCTCGCATCGACAGCAATGGCGGTTGGTGAGTTGAACAACCCTTTGGTATTCGAGGACTTATCTGGACCTGCAAAGATGAATAAAGTTTGTCCTTCTTGGGTATATTCTGTGATGTAGCCTTCAGCATTGATTGTAAAGATGGTGTTGTGAGGACCTACATAAAGATCCATCAAATTCTCAAAACCCCAGTTGGATTGGCTGAATACCAAGTTTGCGATGTTGAGTTTCAAGTAACCGGATTGGCCATTGGTAATCGTTAAGATCAAACCATCTTGGTCAACAGCCACATTGTTCAAAGCTTTAGGAATCATTTTAAACCATTCACGACGTTGTTGTTCATCGAATAATAATGACTTGATGATGTTGTCCCAAGTGTTTGGAATACGGTTTGCACCGAAGAATCCAAAGAACTCACCATCATTCTTATATTCGGCTAACCCATTGATGGAACCTGCCAATAACAGGTATACGTTATTCCCAGAGTCAGTGATGACTTTGGTTGGTTCAAATGTATCGGATGGTGCGAAATAAGGTGAATTGACAGGTCTTTCATACGTAACGGTCAAATCGTAACTATCGTTGGATTGATCATACACATACTTATATGCTTTTTTATGTGTAAAATCGACGACATATACTGCGCCATCTAACCCAACATGAACACCCATTGGACTGGTTAAAAATCCATCTCCGATGAGGGTTGCAACATTAGACTGAATGTTATATTTGATGACACGGCCATTTTTTGTGTCAGCAATGTAAATATTATTCTGCTTGTCAATCGTGATATCTTCTGGTGAATTGAGGATATAACCACCAATCTCAGAAGTAATCGATAACGGCAAATATGCATCTTGTGTAGGTACGATACGACGTTGTGTCGAGGAGTACGTAAATGTGTAATACGGAATACCATTGTTGGCATCGACGTTGACTGGGAGGAGACAAACGAGGATGAATAGTGCTGCAATCAGTAATTTTTTCATTATTTGATACCCGAGTGTGCCATGGTATTCATGACTTTACTTTGTAAGAATACGAACAATACCAAGTTTGGTATAAACATGATTAAGCTCGCTGCCGCAGCCATCCCCTGACCCGCGATATTATTCCCTACTGAACTGGTTAAGCTCATCATATAGAAGGCGAGTGTTCGTTTCGATTCATCGGTAATAAAGATGGTCGAAGTCGATGTATCGTTCCATATCGCTTGGAAAGCCAAGATACCTACGGTAGCGATGGCTGGTGACACGATTGGTACGATGATGTGATAGAAAATTTGCATTTCAGATGCCCCATCGATTTTCGCCGATTCAATCAACTCGTTGGGTGTTTGATCGATGAATTGCTTGATTAAGAACATCGCGACTGGCATGACAACCACAGGTAAAATGTGAGCGAGATAAGTATCGATGATACCCATTCTCGCAATGACCAAATACCTTGGAATTTGAACGGCAATCGGGACGAACATCAACGCGAGTGTATTGATTTCAAACAATGCCTTCTTCCCTTTGAAGTGCAGTTTCGATAAACCATAAGCACTGAGTGCGGTGATGGTGATGGCGAAAAATACGCCAATCGATGTTATCAATAAACTGTTGATTAAATATCGAGAAAAAGGAATCCCTGAACCACTTGATATGCGCGCCAATTCAGTAAAGTTGTTCATCGTTGGGTTCTTAACAAAGAATGCAGGTGGATACGCGAACAATTCTGAAATGGGTTTAAATGCATGATTAATGATGAAAAGAATGGGTAATAACATCAAAATCGACAGTGGAATCAAGAATGCATAAAAGGTGAGTTGACTGCGATGGAAGCTCGTCGGATTGATTTTTGTGCCTTGGAAACTAGCCATATTAATCCCTCTCTCCTAGAATTTTTTGAGTCACTTTAGACAACATGTAGACCAGTGCCAATAAAACCACACTGATCGCTGAAGCATAGCCCATCGCATATCGGATGAAACCGAAGTCCTCGATGTGGTTCACTATCAATTGACCAGCGTATTGTGGTGTTGGGTTTGACCCAGATAAGGCCACACCAATCCCGCCGGCTTGGAAGGTTCCAACCACCGCCATAACCGCACCGAATAGCATCTGAGGACGCATTTGCGGGATGGTGATGTAGAAAATTTCTTGTGTACGGTTTTTGATACCGTCGATATAAGCGGCTTCATAAAGCGTTTGGTCGATATTCAAAACCCCGGCCAACATCGCTAAGAACCCTACCCCCATACTACTCCACAATGACACGATGATCATGATGTTCATCAAGTATTGTGGGGATTGTAAGAATTGTATCGGTTCGAGGATGATGCCCCAGTTTAAGAGCCAGCTGTTCAAATAACCATTGGCATCCCCAGAGAAAATGATACGCCACATGGATGCCATTGCAACCCCCATGGTTAAGGATGGAGAATACAAAATGATGGCCAATACGGTTCTTGGTTTTTGTGGTATTTGAGCCAACATCCATGCCAATAGGAAGGATAATAAATACCCGATTGGACCGACAATCAAAGCAAATTTAACGGTATTTGGCAAGACATTTTGCATGAAAATATTGTCCATCGTAATGAGTTCGATGTAATTTGTAACCCCAATATAACGTGGTGCTTGAATCGAGTTAAAGTATGTGAACGATAACCCCATCGCAATCACTACAGGGATAATGATGAACAGTGAGAATAATATCCAGTAAGGGAGAATAAACCATGCTGGATGATTCATACGTTTAAGCATTGTTTACCTCCGTTAGCCACAAGTCGATGTTATAAATCGAAGGCACTGTATAATTCTTAATGATGACCCCGTTTTGGACATAACCAAACTCAGCCATCTTATATAAAATTTCACGATTAGAAATTCTAACCGCGTCATCAAGCGCTAATCTGACGTTTGTACCATTGTATACGACTTTGCTCCAAGCATTGGAGAGTTCACGTTCAACCATGTATGCGCCAGGAATACGTGAAGCTTCAATACCGTATGTCCATTGTTCTAAGACGACATTTTTGAAACGTTCTGGCATCGATGAATTCATGAATGCATTGACATTGGCTGAGTTCCAAAAGTATTGTCTACCATAAGTGGTTTGTAAATTGAATGCAAAATCGCTTTGAACTTCTGTGGACATCCACCAGCTCAAGAAATCCCAAGAGGCTTCTTTGTATTTTGTGGACGATAAAATCATGGACGCTTGTGCACCGACTGCAGAATATCTGACAATTTCATCGGTGAGTTCATTGTATACACCAGGGTGTAAATCCATCGACCATAAACCATCCAATTCGGAAGCGGCAGTCGATAATAAAATGTATGAAGATAAATCTGAAATACCAATCGGTAATGTACCGTATCTAAACTGATTATAAAACGATGCAACACGTTGAGGTAAATTATACAACGTATACAAGTTACTCATCAATTGAATACCTCGTAAGGTTTGGTCACTATTGATTGCTGTAGACATCCCATTTGGAGCGTATAAGTCACCACCAAATTGATAGATGAATGGCAAGGTCGCGACGAATGGTTTTAACCCTTCATATTGTGCTAGTGGTACGAAATAGTTCATACCATAGCTTTGTAATAATGGGAGAATTTCAATGATTTGATCCCAAGTTTGAGGGATTTCAGTGATACCAATTGAGTTTAAAATATCGGTTCTATAGTATGTAACCCAGAAGTTTTGTGTTTCAGGAATCCCGTAAACACCATCTTCAAAGACATATGGAATCATAGCACCTTTGGTAAAATTCGTTACTAAATCGGCATACCCTTGAAATTGTCTTAAATCCAATGAAGCGTCACGAATCGCGAATTCATATGGAATCCAGTGGTCAACACCAATCGCAACATCCGGCGAATTGCCAGCCACGTTGGCTAAAATTAGTTTATTTTGGTCAGGCATCTGTGAAAGTGTGACTTTCATGTCGCCATCATAAGATTGGTCAATCATCATTTGCATGATTTCAATATATTGACGTGGGTGATTTACCCAAACAATCAATTCATTTTGACCTCTTCTTTGAGTAGAGTATGGGTTGTTGATGAAAGACAATACCAATCGTTTTAAGCCTTCCCATGTGCTAACAAACACGTTCGCATATGGTTTTGGTAAGGCTTTATCGCCATGAACCATCGTTCTTTCTAGTTCAACATTGGCACGCATCAATCGTTGCATCAAATCACCAAGCATTTGGTTAACGGATGAGTCACCATCAGAAAATTGAACCATTCTACCCGGTAGTTTGTTGACATTATTGGCAATACTACGTAATCTGGTGGCTGCTACCCTCAAATTCAATATTTCTGAAGGGGCGTTGTTATTGGTCAAGACCAACAGATGGTTATAAATATCATCGAGTTCTAATGCCCAAAAGCGGATATCGCCTTCAGCATTTGGGAAATAGGTTTCAATATCCCAGTCACGATAACGGTCGGTACCACCAGAGGTATATTTCTTAATACGTAATGCCAAATCTTGGATTTCTGACATGATGTACTTGATGGATTCAATCGTATTTCTGTATGGATACAACACCGCTTCAAGTGTGATGGTGTTGGTACCAGCTTCTAAATAAATCTTTAAAGCATCATTATTTTCATCGGTTAAAGTGCGATGTATGAATGAAGTTGTGTATGGAAATGCATAACTTTCTAATAAATCAAACGGCACTTCGCCATTGACATATATTTTTCTAAAAACGGGCATGTCTTTGATCATGTACTGACGATACTTGAATGAAATATGATAGAATCCAGCGGTTTCAACATCAATTTCATAGGTAACGGCTTGACCACCATTTTGCCACGAGTCACCAAATATGGTATTCATTTTTAAGAATTGAGTATCATAATGTAACGAAGATGGGTCACGTTCTGCTCTTAAACGGATGGAAGCATCATTGCGGGTAGCTAAATCTTTAGCACTCACTTGAATGAGCTTATTGACAACGGTGGCACCAGTGTGTTGATTCAAGTAGGCATCATAACTTAATAAGTCATCGACTTGAACAAAATGAACTTGACCAATTAAATACTCACCTGACACATGTTCTAAAGTAATCTCATCGTTGGATTTCAAGTAAAATTCATAATACCCTGCATGCATCCCTTTGAGGTCACGTAAAATCATGGTTTTCCATGTACGTTGTTTACTTGAACTTGGTTGAATTTCATTTTGATAACGGTCTAGTTTAAATTCAGTACTATCAAACACCCATTCACTTTCTAAAATCAGTGTTCTGGATTCGTAAAATGGGAATGTCCCATTGATTTTGACACCCACTTGGGTTGCTTGAACGCTTTCAGATAGTTCATAGTAATCAACAGCAATATAGTAAAGCCCTGTTGGGATGGTCCCCACGGAAAAAGTCACTTTGTCTGTTTGATTACGATACGCCGATACGGTATCATTCGCACCAGGTCTGTAGGTAGCGTAAGCATTGATCGGTGCTTGATAACGTGCCTCTAGTGCGGTCACTAATGACCCTGTCATATCTATTGGGTTAAACGTTTCTTCGAGTGAACTGTGGGTATATTTGTTGGTTAAATACCCTTTTTTCACAGTAGAGTAAGTAGATTCACTTAAACTGAGCGCTGCGCTGTCTTCATAGGCATGTGTGAGCGCACGCGCATCAAAAAAAAGATGATTTGATGCTACTCTAAAAAAAGATGCAACTACATAAACGACCAGTACCAAAGATATCAAAGACAATAACGTCTTCTTTAAGCCAAAAGCGATGAAAAATGCTTTGACTTTTTGGTAGTATTCGCTTAAAAAGCGCACCCATTTCATTTTTTTCAGGCGTTTAATCATAGATTTCCTCCAATAGATATGATATCAAGAGGGCAGGTTTAATTTGCCCTCTTGACACATGAGTTTGTTATTCGTCTTTACCTAAATTGGCAATTTCTTGTTGAACCAATTCATTGGCTTTTTGATTCCATTGTTCAGCAAATGCTGCAACAGAGTTCGGACCTGCAATTTGTAGATTTGCCCAGCTATATGGATTTTCAGCATCGCTAACCCATGCCCAGAAATCTTTATAGCCCGCCAACCATTTGTCAAGGTCAGGACGTGCATTTTCAATACGTTCAAGGGTATATTCGATACCAGGGATACCATCGACTAAATCTGCAACTCTTTCCCAAACACCAGGGTATGAAGCCACAGGGAAACGGTCTAGATATTTAGGGGTTTGACCAGCAGCTTCTGCAGCCGCTTTGTCTTCTTCATATAAATCTAAACGAGCGTTCCATCCGTCTTGTCCAAATGTCATCCATTTAGCAAGTAGATATGCTTCTTCAGGGTGTGCGGTTTGGCTAGAAATCGCTTGATAGTCAAGAATGGTTGGAGGGAATAATCCTTCAGAACCCGATGGGTAAGGCCAGAAGCCCATGTTGATACCTTTATCTTGTGCTTCTTGGATCACCCAGAATTGCCAAGAACCTTCGATATCCATTGCGGCATAACCAGCTTGGATGACGTAGGTTTGTAATGCAGGTGTATTTTCCCAGTCAGTAGTCGGATAGCGTGAAGTGACACCTAGATTGAGTTCGTAGTTGTCGATTTCAACTTTAGCGCGCATCGCTGCAATCCATTCAGGGGAAGTATAGTTGAATTTAGTGCCATCCCAAGTGTCATAACCAAAGCGAGTTGAATTCATCATTGGCCATACTTGTTGGAAGTCAGGGGAACCATACCATGTATCAAAACCGACCACAAGGTTTTCAACGTTCACGATGTCATAGTTGGTGATTGCTTTTGCAATTTCAACGAATTCAGCGTGGGTCCAGTCTTTAACAGGGTAACCATCCGCGTCTAAACGATATTTACCAGAAACCGATTGTAAACCAGATTCTTCAAAAATGTCTAGGTTGATGAAAATACCTTTTAAGAATTGGAAACTAGGGACTGCATATCTGTGTCCATTATAAACAGCGGTTTTGGCTACGTCTTCATAAACCATTTCGGTGTCTGAATCGGCATCCCAATACTCTGCAACGTCTAAGGTTAAACCGGCTCTTACAACGGTTGGTACGTTATCGGTTGCGAATACGTCAGGCAATAAACCTGCTTGTGCTGCTGTGACAAGGTTACCAGTAAAGGTTGCACCAGAACCGGAAATATCTTGTCTTAATGTAACAGTGATGTTAGGGTATTTTTCCATAAACTTATCAATCATGCGTTGATTGAATGCAGCGTCGCCCCAGTCTGCGTATGTCAATTCAATGTATTTCACATTGTTGCCACCGCCGCCATTACAAGCGGCGAGTGTCAATGCGAACAATGAAATAACGAGTAAAGCAAATAGTTTTTTCATAGTTAATCTCCTAAGCTATGACTTGATAAAGAAGGATTTCAGAAATGGTGAAAGTACCAGGTAAGCTGATGAGTTCGCCACCAAGTGTACCAAAGTCAAATTCAAACTTCACAGGATCAGTGATGTCATTAGCGACTGTGAATGGTACATAAACCACTTTTTCAACGTTAGCTTCAGCTCTGAAATCGTGTGATCCAGCAGATAGAATCGATGCATAACCCCAGTTTGGAACAACGAAGTTAACACGTAGGTCTCTTGTTACAGATGAGGTCACAACCACTTTAAGCATGTAGTTACCAGCTTTTAGACCGGATAGCATTTGATACATATGAGGTTGATAAGCTGCACCCATGGTTTCAACTGTAACGACTGCATTACCATTGAGTAATTGCATATTACCAGTAGCACCACCGGAATTGTCATATGTCCATTGCAATACTTCTTGCGCTGTACCATTAACCAATAGTTCTGTACCTGCAGTTTTCTTGAAGGATAGGTTATCAAACATGATGAATTCTGAACCGGATTCAAAGGACACGAATTGATTACCAAATTCAAGTTTGATTTCGAATGGTAATGACATATCTGTACCTGTAGTTGCAGTGACAGTGTAAGTTGCTTTTTCTGTGGTAATTGCTACAGTACCAGAAGTAACGATGTTGTTATAACCTTTAGGTTCACCTTGTGTAAAGAATGGGTTTAAGGTCAATGCTTTAGATGCATAAGCATCAAATGTGAATGTATAAGTGGTTTCTGGTTCAAGCACTAACTTAGTACCATAAATCAATTGTAACATCCATGATGCTGGGTTTGCGCCACCTGCATACTTAGTTAATTCATACTTGAATTCGCCATTAACAACGGATAGAGATGCAACTGAGCCTTCCCAATCGTTGTGGAATGCTTGCCATCCAAGAGCGTCAAATGTTGTATTAACCAATAAGGTGTCTAAAACAGCTTCTTGTAATTTAATATTATCGAATGTGATGATTGAAGGTACACCATTTGGTGTCTTACCTAAATCGAATTCGAACTTCGTATTGTCCGTTGTCTTATCGACAGTAAACACGAATTGGAATGTTTGGAATTCAGTGGTTAATTGAATGCCTGCTTGTTTGAAATGTTCGTAATAAGTGCCATCTTGTGTAACGACAAAGTCGATGTCTCTTGCTACAGAGGACTTAACATCAAATGATGCACGGTAAGTCTTACCTTCGACTAAATCTACTTTTTGAACCAATTGAATAGACCAACCAGCAGCATTACCTGTGTTTGTAATATTCATTTGGAATTGTCCATCAACGATGCCGCTTGTAAATGCAGCTGGAACATCCCAGTCTTGACCCCATGTGGTCCATTCTGGTGTTGTTTCGTTGATTGGCGCTGAGAAGTCACCATTCTTAAGAATGTTTGTTTGTGAGAATAACATACCTAAAACGGATACAGTAACTGTAAATGTAGCTTCGTTACCAGCTTCGTCTTCAACAGAGTATTCGATGGTAAATACGCCTTCAACGGAAGTATCTACAGCCGTAACAACTGCTTGAGAAGCATCTTTAATCACAACAACGATGTTTTCAGTGACATCACCGTCAACCACGTCAAATGCTGTAACGCCAGCAAGTGGGTTGAATGTTGCACCAATTAAAACAGATCTTTCAGCGACCAATCCAGAGAATGTAGGTGCTAGAGTATCGGCATCTGGTGTCGATTCAGTGATTTCAATGTCATCAAACCATAATGTAGCATTGATGGCTTGTCCATTAAGTGTACCCAATTCGAATAAGATACCACCACGCTTGTTGTCAAGCTTGTGTGTAAACTTGTAAGAATAAGTTGCCCATTCAGTGGTGATGGTTCTTTGTTCAGTTTGACCAGGTTTGAAATCTGTAAACCATGGTGCTGAAGTTAACAATTCACCCACTTGAAGGTTGATTGCCTTTTCCACAGAGGATTTTGCTCTGAAGGAGACTTGGTATGTCTTGTTTTGTTCAAATGGCACGTTCATTTGTCCAAAACGTGGTGTCCATAAATTTGAACCAGCGACTACTTCGACTTTTAACGCGCCATTGTCAGCGGAAATGGTCATTTCTGCGCCATCGGAAATGTAGTTAACAGCTGGGTCTGTCCATCCACCTGTACCACCGGAGAAGTCTCCGTTGATGAGCATTTCGCCTTCAACAGCTGTAGGATTCAATACGGTTAGATAACGCCACTTTTCACCGGTGACATTGCCGACTTTAACTTGATATTTAACTGCAGCAACACCCACGGTTTGGGTATCTAAAACGCCTGATGCTGAAATGGTCGCAACCGATTGTACAGTGATTTGGTCTGTATAATCTTTGTTATCGTCACCGATCGCTTTGACACCGGTTAGAACGTTAAATTCTGAACCGTAAGCGATGTTTGTAACGTCGGCTACGCCTGTGAACGTAATCTTAGTCAACTTGGCTTCTGTTTGACAAGCGACCAAAGTTACAACACTTAAAACCGTTAAAACTAACAACATAAATGTTTTTTTCATTTGGCTTCCTCCCTATTTATGTATACATTTATTTGATCAATGCCGCCGGAGCGAACATTTGATGCCAATTGGGTCAATTGATCACCTTTGATCCAGTGTGAACCGAATGCATCGATGACTTCAATATCGGTGATACGTGCTGCTTTGTCATAGGTATTCAACCCGAGTGGATTGATGTACGTGACTTTGGTATTCAAGAATTTAAAGGACACTTTGCCTTCTTTAAAGAAACGTTTGTGTAATATGGGCTTAAATTTCAACACCAATTGATTATTCAATACTGTAAATGGGTGTTTACCGATGAACATTTCTTTATACATCGAAAGCATTTCTGCGGTAGACCCAGATAATCTGGATACAAATCCTTGTCCGTGTTTGTTAGGATCTGGGTTCGTTGAGGTTGCGATGAAACTTGAGTTTTCAAGGGGCGAACGACCGTACACTTCAGGATTCATGAAGCAGACCATGTTGGTATCCATTTCACTGTAGAATTCATCATATAAGCCGGATTTTAATAACCCAAGCAAGTATTTATAAGTCATGTGTAAGAAGTTCGACTCACGTTCCAACCAACCTTTGGTGAATGCACGAATACGACCGATTTCGTTGGAGTACGCATCGAGCGATACGCTGGTTTGGTAAAACTTCATTTTCGCATCATACAACTCGGTGCCTTTAATCGTTTGATATAAGTCTCTCGCTTTAGAAACGTCTTTCGTTTGTTTTAAATAACGCGCAGGGGCTTCTAGGAATGCTGGGATTGGATTCATCTTAAACTCAAGTACTTTGACGAGTGGGAGTTTGTAGTTACCAATCTTCGGTTGACCATTTTCTAAAATCGGTTCATATTTCACAGCCTCAAATGTGAGGTATGTTGGATAAACCGGGTCAATTTCATGGGCCTTTTCTTCAGCCACACTCAAGTCAGTTTGGATTCTTGTAAGGACACGAATTGCTGCTTTGGTATCGATCCAGCTGAGGGAGAGCGGTTGTTTTATAGCTTCACGGTATTGTTCCAAAGCGGTGGTTCTTTCATCCCAAAGTTGGTAACCTTCGGATTGTAATGATTCGAATGACCTCATCAAGTCTACCAATGGTGTGAGCACTTCGATGTGTTCGGATGGGTGTTGTTTAAATGCTTCTAATAAGAATTGATTCAAACGTTTGAGTTCGAACATTTCGGATACACCAGAACCAAACAAGCCAGGCAATCCGTTCATTGCGTCATTCCAACCCGGTTTATTGGCATCATAGGATAAACCAATGCCAGCTGGGTCTAAGAGGCCATATTTATTTAATACGAGTGTGAGTAATTTCGAAGCGAGGCTGACTTCCACGGGTTTACCACCGATGAGCAGCCAGTCACTATGACCATGGTGGTGAGCCAACGCGCCATATTGACGCACTTTACCATCTTTGGTTAACACGGTTTTTTCACGTCTTGGTAAAACATCGGTGTGGTTATCGAAGAATCGGTATTTCTTCTTCTCAAATAACAAGGCTTTTTCTTGTTCTGGGTAGATGTCTAAATACCCTTCGATCAAATCATAAATGTAGGTGAAGTGGTCATTCCAGTAGCCTTCACCAAAACTCGCTTTGATGATTGGATTGGATTCTTTTAAAATGACCTTCATTGTATTTTCTGCTTGTGAATCATCATAGCCCAAGTCAATCAGTTTTTTATAAATCGAACCTGGGGTAAATGGTTTTTGAATGAACCCATCGAGTCCTGGGTAAACAACTTTACCGAGATACTCGAACTGCAAACCTTCAATCGACAATGGGTTATAACCATCCGCGCTGATTAAGGATGCGAAGTGCCATAAGTTATGATCACCCACAAAACTATGGAACAGCGTGTCATTGCGTCTATTTTGTAAAACGTCACGGAAATTACCATTGCCCTGAGAGTAATACTCAGGTTCGATGACAAAGAAATTATAATCCCTTTCTAAGTCACCATGCTTACGGCTAAATAAGTGATAACTCGCCACCCCGGATTTGGTTTCAATTGGGAAGGGTTCACCGCCACGAAGCAAATTATCTAAATAACATTGTTTGAGGTACGCATCGAAGAGTGGTTCGGCTGTTTCGGTTTCAATCGCACTGGTCAATGTTTTGTGTAACTCGATATTTTCACGGTCTTTCGCCATTAAATAATCGGTGTTTAATTTTTGAACATATTCATCTAACAAGGTTTTATCGGATGTGTAACCTACCAAGCTATTTAATGTGACCGTTTTATCCAACTCGTGACTGAATAAACTGAAGGCACAAGGCACTTGGTTCACGACCACTTGGGGTTTATCTTTAAACACATCAAATGGGTGGTACATGAAGCCATATGGTTTCGCAAACGCGGTATCCATGTCGAACACCATACGGGTATCTGCGATGATTTTTACGGTTTGATTTTCAAGTTTAGAAATGTAGAAGTTACCATCGGTGACCTCACTCACTTCAGCAGAGTCCCCAGTGGATGCTCTTAATTTATAAAAAGCATACCCTGGTTTGAAATCGACATCCATCCAAGATTGAAGTAAATTCGAGATGGCTTTGAAGCCGCCGTAATCGATCCCAGATGGTAATATTTGAGTCAATCCATCCAACACTTCAATGTGCTTTTTGTTGAAGGATAAATTTTCGAAGGTAACTTTTCTGACCAAAGCACCGACTTTTTCATTGGGTAATGTAAAGTATTTGACGGTGACTTTGATTTGTATGGATTCATTGATCTCAGAAATGGACACTGAATCACGTTCAACGTATAGGTTTTGATTGAGACCATCTTCTTTAAAAAATTCGTAAATGATGCCATCGACACGGATGAATGTTCTAAAGCCAATGGTTTTGGTGTACATGTAAGCGGCGTTTGCTGGGAAGAATTCTAGGATAGCGCCGTTTTTATCTCTACGGCCAAAACTGGTGATGACTTGTCCGCGGTTGACATAAAAACTCCATAGTGGAATCCCTTTTTTACCAGCGATGCCCGGTAAAAAGGAGGAGAAAGGTTTTTGTTTTTGATAGTTCTTTTGGATAAATGTGGTTTGGTGATTCGACTTCATAATGGCCTCCGGAAATCGGTTTCTTTAATTAACATTTAAAGGTGCACTTTGTGCGACCTTTATTTAAAAACGCTTACATATTTTAGGAAATCGGTTTCTTACTTTCCATATATTATATTATCACATTGTGTAATCGTTTACAAGCATTTTTATTTGTTTTATTGGGTAGTTTCACGAAGTACCAATTCTACTGGTACTCTAATGACTTCTTCTACCCTACTGTTGGGGTTATTGATCAGTTGTAATAGTTTTTTGGCTGCAGTGGTTGCAATCAATTCGCGGTCCTGTTTGACCGTGGTCAAACTCGGTGTAAAGTGTTTCGCAAATGCAATATCATCGTAACCGATGATTTGAATGTCTTCAGGGATTCGAATCCCCTTATCTTTAAAGGCTTTGAGGACACCTAAAGCGATGTCATCTGACCCTACCAATAAACCTTCTGGTAAGGGGGATTCCATCAATTTCATGGCTGCCTGATAGCCAGAGGTAAATCCAAATGATTCAGCAAACACGATGTGTTCTTTTTGAATGGTGATGCCTTTTTCTTCGTGGTATGCTTTATACGCCTCATAACGTTCTAAAAACGCTTTGGATTGTTGTGGGCCCGCGATTAATCCCACCGATTTTAGATGATTGTGTTCATATAAATGGTCTAAACTGACACGGATGCCCATCACATTATCGGAAATGATGGAATGGATGCCCGGGATCAAGATGTCTGTGGATACACAAGGGATGTGTTTTTTAGCCAGTTCATATAGGCCTTCATCCCCATAGTCACCGACAACAATATAGACGCCATCGACTTTTTTATTCATACACCATTCGTAATAACTCATGCGGTTATTGCCTAATTTGGACACAATAAAAGACAACTCATACCCTTCATTTTCAACATAATTTTTAAAATGTTGGAGGATCGATGAGAAGAATGGGTGCTCTAAACCAATGTGTAAGTCTTCTGAAAAGACAACACCTATGGTATAGCTGCGTTTGGATTTCAACATGCGGGCTGACGTGACTGGGACATAACCCACTTCTTTGATATAAGTGAGGACACGTTCACGGGTTTCATCGGAGACATTGCCTGTCTTATTGATGACTTTGGAGATGGTACCCGGAGATAACCCGAGTTCAGCGGCGATGGTGTAAATGGTTCGTTTCAATCCACTCAAATCCTTTCGTATACTTTGACGTATTTAAACTGCATGGTCACAGGGAAGATGCTATCGTCGATTTTACCGCCCCACCAGCCACCTAAAGCTAAGTTTAAAATGAGATAAAACGGTTGATGGAATGGCCAGCCGCCCTCATCGGTCAGACGGTGTTCGTCGCCGCGATGGAAGGTCACATGGTGTTTTTTATCGATGAAGAATCGAAGTTCTTCTTCATCCCACTCAAAAGCATATTCATGAAAACCTTGAGTTAACTTCATATCCTCAACGATGTGGGTGGGTTGTAAATGATTCAAGTGATTATAACTCTTAGAATGCAAGGAAAAATGGACAAATCCTGGATGATTACCCACGTGTTCTATGAGGTCAATTTCACCACAAAGTGGCCATGAAACGCCTTTTTTAAATGCATCTGATAATAACCAAATGGCCGGCCAAGTGCCTAAGCCCAATGGCAGTTTTGCACATACTTCAACACGACCAAATAGGATGGATTTTTTGCCATAAGTCGTTAATTTGGCTGAAGTATAATGGTTTTTTTCGTAATCTTCTTTGTAACCAACAATATTGAGTAAACCGTCTTTTACAAATGCATTTTTTAATCTATCTGTATAGTATTGGGCTTCCCCATTACCGAACCCGTGGCCGCCAGTTTCGTAAACCCAAATCGATTCATCGGGTCTACCATCTCGATCAAAAAGATCTTGCCACAATAATTTAAAGGCCATGATTCATCCTCGCAAATTCTATTAATTGTTGTTTTTGAGCTTCTGTTAACACCATCACTGGTGAATTCTCATCTGAAGTATTCTCTTCTTCGATGATGAGTAATTTGCAGTTTTTCGATAGTGTATGGGAGTGAAATACCCCTTTTTTAATGTTGTATACTTTTTTTGGTTCTAAATGGATGGGCACAATTTGATCGTTTTCTACAATGAATAAGGTACAAGCCCCTTCTAACAAGACAAAAGCTTCATCGGTTAAATCGTGTGCTTGAAAACGATGAATGTTTTGAGGTTCGAGTTCTTCAATGTAATTTAAAATGGCAATTCGCCAAGATTGGTAGTGGTATAATTTTTGATACCCAATACCGTCAAAATGGTGCACTTCAATACCTTTCATCTAAATACACCTCCAAGTTGCCGTCCAGTTCAACAAAATAGTTTGGAACCAAACGTTGATTCATTTCAATTTTACGGATGTCATAGTGACCGTATTCTAACCCTTTTGGATTGTGGTAAGTAATGCGGCGTTTTTGACCAAACAAATACGTTTCAATCCATGCTTTACCATCGATGAAATCGAATTTCATCAGTTTCGGATTTAAGGTTAAGGTACCTAAATGCATTTGAATACCAAATACTTCAGTTCTCAATAATTTGAGCAACCATGAGGCTGACCCAGTGAGATAACTGTATTTGCCTTCGCCTTTCGGTGTGAAATATTCTGGGATACCTGCCAACATGTTCGCATCCTTATGTAATGCACGGTTCATCAAGGCATTCATGGCTTGATGCCCATATTTCACCAAATCATATTGATATAGACCATACGCATACATCACTGCCATGTGTGAGAAAACAGCCCCATTTTCTTTATGTCCGTAAGCAAAACCATAGGCACGGCCCATGTTGAGTTTAACTTCATGGAAATTTGAATTGAGTTTGTAGCCACCAATATTCACATCAAACAGTGCTTTTTTGGTTTCAACTGCGATGTTCTTAGCGCGTTTTTTACTGACCGTTTCTGATAACAATGCCATGGTTTGACCTGTTAACGATAACGTATCTTTTCGATCTAAGAACAAACCATCGTTGTCAATGTAGGATTGTAATGCCCCATTCGGATGGACACCGAACGATTCTAAATGCTTGATCATTTGTTTGGCTTTATTTTTCAATGCTTGTGCCAACTTAAGGACATTGACTGAAACCACTGTTCCATCAAAATGCGCAACCTCATGGAAGAATTTTTCCAAATCGGCGTCTTTATGGATGTTTAGGCTGAGTTCAGCAAGTGACTTGAATAAAGTGATTTCGGTTTGATTCGATACTTCTAAAATCTCAGCCAATAGGCGTAAATTATTCGCGTAGAAATGGGTGAATGCCAGGGTTTCACCTTTTTTGTTGGCCATATCTAGGCCATCGTTCCAGTCCGCGTCCTCGAGTTTAATGAACCCTTGTTCACCGATATTTAATGCAGCGACGACGTTTTCTAATAATAAATGTTCATAAATCGACCCTTGGTAAGGCGTTTGATCGACACGAAGGATGTAATCTTTAGGAAATACCTTTTTCGTTTGTTTGGTGTAGTGTGTGAATTGGTCTTCAAAATAAGGGGTTTGAATCCATAGGAAATCCAAATCACCGGTTTCATGAATGTACATGAGGGTTGTGATGAGTGGCCAAGCACCATGGTCACTCCAAACACGGACAATGTTGTTTCTATCCGCTTTGAATTCACCCTTTTTCGAACCGATGATGGTGGCGTTAGACCCATCGATACGAATGCCTGCAAAGTTGTTGATCAACGCTTCTTTAACGGTTGGGTCATTGTACATGATTAAAGACAACAAATCCTGCCATAAGTCACGCCAACCTTTGCCACCTTTACCATAATCGTGGTGTGGCATGTAGGAGTTACCAAAAAATCTTCTCAAGATGGGTTGAATCGCTACCATATCCAATAAAGCCGTCTTTTGTGCACTGCCATAGGAGAATTGTAAACGGGTCACTTCATCTAACCAATAGGCCTTGGATGCTTCAAACGCTTGATCGAATGCGTTTTTATTCAAATACGCATTGAATGCGCTCAATTTGTCTTCGTAACTGGCTGAAAAACCCATAAATAAAGCAATCGATGCATGCGGTTGAACATGGATGGTTTCGAATAATATGCCACCCATCGCTTCATAACCTTCAACATAATCGCCCACATGAGATGCTTTTTTGGGTTGTGGATATAAGAGATTGCCTTTACCTACAAATTCATCGAGTGATGGGTAATAGGCTTTAATGCTCATGTCAGTTGATTTCGCATGGAAACCATAAAATACATCGTTTGGTTTGTGACCGCGTTCGTCAAAAGATAAGGTTGGTTTTAATTCGATGAGGTGGTCTTTTACCCATACACGGTTTAATAACGAGGTGACGTGTCTGTGGTCTCTTAAATTATCTGCACTTCTGCCATACAGTGGAGAAGCCGTCAATACATCGAGATGAACTGATTTATCCGAAAGATTGGTAAAGACGATTTCATGTAGTTCAATCGAGTCATCATTCACGATAAATGACGTGGTCTTTAAAGCTATTTTTTTATTTCTTCTTTCAACCACTTGATAGAGTGGTCCAACTTTGAGGTCAATTTTGTCATTTTGTTGGTAGGGCATATTGCCATTCAAATGATAGGGTTTGCCATCGACTGTGAAGATGACATTACGCGAAAAAAGACTATTGACCAAGTCTTTCTCAGAAAATGGTTCTGTGACATAGTGGTGATAATCCAATTTAATGTCGCCAGATAATGTCGGGGTGATGTATGACATTAAGCCCGTTTTGTTGAATAACGGGAAATAGTAGCCTGTGAATCCTTTTAAATTTTGTTTTTCAATCGTTCCCATTTGAACACCTCATGCTGTTTTGGAAATCGGTTTCCTTAATTCCATTATATCGTATAAAAAAGAATTGTAAAGGGTTTCAAGAATGAAATTTGATTGTGTACATGTTCTACTATTTATCAATTAATCGCTTCGAATGCATTTAAAATCAGCCTTTACAAAGTAAAAAATGACCAATGTTGGTCATTTTGGTGTGTTTAAGCGGATTTTTTTCTGAATATAAAGAATGCAAAAGCGATATCAATCACCATAAAAATCCCAATATACATGTATATTTTCCAAATGTGGTCTTGAATTTCTAACATATCTTCGACTTCATCGACGGTATAAGACATTTCAAAACCGGCTTGGGCATAACTGGATTCGTTATTGAGGTCAACCACAGGTAAATCTAGGGTTGCAATCTCGATTGGAAAACCGGTATAATCAAAAAGTTTAACCTCAAAAGAGGCATCTTCGATGAGAAAATTGTAATAGTAGAAATCTTGTTCTTTCAAGCCCCAACTGATTGAGAAATCTTTATACACATCATCGTCTTTGGTCGAATAGGTTTTGATGCCATTCATCCAAACTTCCATGCGTGTTTGGTCGTTGATGTCTTTTTCAGAATCACTCATCGTGACCTCGTCATTGGCCATCACGAACACAATCAATTGGCTGATGACTTCACCGTTACGATTTCTTTCAATCGTTTTAAAATAGGTCACTTGATAATCGTTGTGATCACTGACAGTTGTAGGGTTGAGTTCTTTATAATAAAGGGATGAGTATTTGATGTAGTTGGTGAAATCTCTTTGTTCAATCGATGTGTCAATCAATTGCTCTAATAAAATGGCTTGTCGTTCATAAATGATGCCTAACAATGACGTGATATAAATGACAACCACCAAAATCACAGTAATGACGCCGTATAGTATTTTATTGAACATATTATATTTCCGTCGCAATGATCACTGGGATGGTGATCGGACTGCGTTTGGTTTCTTTATATAGAAACTTATTGATGTCTTCTCTGACATTGGTCTTGAGTTCATTCCAGTTGATGTATTTGCCCTTTAAGTGTTTGTCACAAGCTTTAATGAACAAATCTTTAACTTCTTGTAAAAGTTGTTCGGACTCTTTAACGTAGACAAACCCTTTGGTGACAATTTCAATATCGCCTAAAATACGTTTAGAACGTGGATTGATGTTTGCAACAATCAACAAAACACCATCTTCAGATAACAATTCTCGATCGTGTATGACGATGTCATTGACATCACCGATGGCTGAACCATCGATTAAGATGTCGCCACTGCGGTATCTGGCTCTTTGTACATCGGGTGTACCATCTTTAAACACCAGCGCATCCCCATTGTCCATGAGGAAGACTTGATCTTTGTCATAACCCATTTCCATCGCTAATCGTTGAACAGCATATTGCATACGGTATTCACCAATGACTGGCAAAATATAACGTGGTTTAAGCATGTTCATCATCATTTTGATTTCATCGGATGTGGCATGGGATGTGGTCAAAATCTTTTTATCGATCACCGTGACTTTCGCATCTGTGCGGTACAAGATATCGAGTGTTTTCGCAGCCATTTTTTCTGTACCAGGGATCGGGGATGCCACAACCAATACGGAGTCGTTTTCATCGATGTGAATCAAACGGTCCGCTTTCTTACACATGCGTTGTAACATGAAGAAAGGTTCATGACGATTCCCTGTGACCAAAGCAACGATGTCTTTATCATCATTTTTGTTTTTATCGTCAATATATCTTAATGCAATCAATGATTCTTTCGGGATGTTTAAATAGCTCATTTCAATCGCGATATCGACGATACGTTGGGCACGTCGACCGATGATGGCGATGCGTTTTTTATGTTTTAAGGCAATGTCGATGACGCGTTGAATTTTCAATAAGTCAGAGGAGAATAATGAAGCAATCACACGGCCTGGCGCGTTTGAGATGGCTTGGTTGATGGCATGATCGAGCTCTTTGGTAATCGAACCATTGAGTACTAAACCAGAACCCAAGGATTCAGTCAGCAAACACAAGACCTTTTTTTCAGCGAGTTCATTGATTTTCTTAAAGTCGGTTTGATACCTTGGGTCAGCACTTTGGTCAAACGTATAATCCGACGTATAAATAATCGACCCATCCATCGTGTTAATCGCAACCCCGACACTCTCTGGGATGGAGTGGGTGGTTGTAAAAAAGGTGACTTTTACGTGATCGAATTTGATGATGGAGTCTTGATTGATGACATGAAGTTTGAGTTTACTTAAATCATACCCTTCTTCTTTCAAATTGTCTTTAATCAATTCCATCGTAAAGTTGGTGGCGTAGACTGGCACATTGATGTCTTTTAGGATATGTGACAAAGCACCGATGTGGTCCTCATGGGCATGGGTCATGAAAAAACCTTTGATTTTGGGTAAAAATTCAACCAAAACCTTATAATCCGGCACGATTTCATCGACACCAAACAATTCAGAGGTTGGGTATTTAATCCCAGCATCCAAGATGAATAGTTGAGAATCCACCTCGACACAATACATATTTTTCCCGTTTTCACCGAGACCGCCTAAGGCGAATATTTTAATTAAGCTCATAGCATACTTCCTTTCAATACTAGAAACGTCAAAGTTTATTTAATTATAACATGGAGAAGAAAAAATCAGCAAGTTTATTACACTTTTAAAACATATTGGCTTATGACGGATTTCAAAGTAAAAACAATCCCACTTTATGGTAATATACAAATAGGTGAACACTTATGGCAATCAAATACCCAAATCCAAAAAAAACCACAACCAAAATCATCAATCGTTCCAATTTGGGGATGACCCTAGAAGGCGATGTTGAAGCGACCAATCAGTTTTATTTAGATAAACAGATCGCGGTGATCTACAAAAAACCTACCCCTGTTCAAGTAGTGACGGTCAGTTATCCAGCCAGAAATAAAGCCAAGATTACAGAAGCGTATTATAAAACCCCATCGACAACGGACTTCAATGGGGTGTATAAAGGCTATTATATTGATTTTGATGCGAAAGAGACACAATCTAAAACATCGATTCCTTTGAAAAATATCCCTGAACATCAAATCTTGCATCTCAAACGCATTGTGGATGCGGGCGGAATCGGGTTTATGATCGTCTATTTTGCGATATATAATGAATACTACTATTTACCATTTGATGTGCTTTATGACCACTACATGGCGTCATTAAAAGGCGGACGGAAATCCATCGCTTATGAAACCTTTAAAACCGAAGCCTATCCAATCAAATTCGGCTATAATCCACGTTTAGATTATCTAAAAGTCATCGATACTTATGTTATACCAGGTCTTTTAAAAGCAAGCGTTTGTACGTAAGTACTGAAACCAATAAACACAATACCATCGATGCGAGCATGTATCCACCATTGTAAGTGACAGAATAGATGATCACATTTTCATCCCCAGCGTATTCTGCGAAAAAGAGTATCCCAGATAAGGTATGGATGATGAATCGGACGAATGAACCCAATACAATGCCATAGACCACAGCACTGACTTCCAATTTCAGTGCTTTTTTACTGAACAAGCCAGCCAACCCAATGGATGCGAATGCCAAGGTGTAATCGAAGACGAATGACCCCCAGAAAAAAGCATAACCATCGATAAAAAAGTTGACAATCCCAAATACTAAACCAGAGATGAGACCCCATTTTAAACCATGGCGATAACTCAAAATAAAGATGGGAAACATCGCGAGCGATGCAGACCCACCATAAGGCATTTGTAAGATGGGAATCATTTTAGAAATCAGTTCTAAAACCACCGCTAATGCGACCAAAATAGCGGATTCAGTTAATTTGTTTAAATCTTTGTTCATAGACATTTCTCCTTATAAAATAAAAAATTCCTTTGGTATGCCAAAAGAATGTCTAGTGAATGTGACTATTCCTCCGCTGGCATGATCCAGATCAGGTATTCGGGTCGAAAATCTTCCTCTCAGCCAAAAGGCTCCCCGTAGTACACAATTAGTTTAACACATTTTATTTGAAACTCAAGTGAAATGGTCTAAATCTTTGAACAATAATCTGCTGAATAAATTTGAAGTAGTTTATATTTTTGCTCGGTTGTTTTACGTAAGTCAAATAAAAAACCTTCGACAGCCTTCCAAACAAACACCCAGCTAGAAATGTAAAAGACTTCATTGATGATAAATAGGTTTAAGTAACGTTCGGATAATAAAATCGAAATCATCATCGCAGTTAAGCCAAAAAGAACCATCAGCGTCGATAGAATTTTTATTTGCTTGATGTTGACTGTCAAGTCGATGATGCGTTTGGTCAAACTGCGCTCAACCATGAGTTCAATCGTTTTAAGCAAATCCGCTTCAATGGTTTGGTGTGGCCTTGTCACATTGATCAATAGTGGCTTGTATAAAGGCACATATTTCGCATTTTCTTCCAAGTGATTCATGATTTCTTGACTGATGCGACGACGACTGAGCATCGTGAATTTTTGATAAATATCACTTTCTTGATTGATTTCTAAGTCAATCACCGCATAATCCTCATCTTCATCATACTCTTCGTATTCAATTTTAAGGACTTCTTTGTCCGCCTCTTTGAATTTACTGATCTGTTGACCGAGTTGTTTTTCTCTCAACTTTTCAGCCTCTTTTGGTGGGAGTGCTTTTTTATCTTCGATTTTCATACATATACCTCACATATATTGTAACTTTTTTGGCCTTTTTTTGCAATTTTAAGACAAAAAAACAATAAACCAAAAGGCTTATTGTCGTTTTTTACGTTTTTGACCGAATCCAGCAAACTGAACAGAAAAACCGGTCGGCATGATTTTAAGTAACCCATGGGCGATTTTTTCTTTAAAGCCAGGCACGATGATGACACGTTTCGCATCGAGTGCTTCTCTGGCAGCCATTTTCGGGTCTTTCTTATAAAACTTAATGTCTGTACCCGCCGTTTCAAAAAACTGTGTTTTGAGTGGGCCAGGACACAAGGCTTGAATTTGAACACCACTTTTTGTGATTTTTGCTTCATAAGCAGCGGCTCTGGTTAAACTGGTTACGTAAGCTTTAGTCGCATAATACGTGGCAGCGTAAGCCCCTGGAACGAATCCAGCCAACGAACTGACGTTGATGATTCTGCCCCCATTTTTATCTTTAAAGTAACCATAAAAATGTTTCATCAAGTGCTGAAGTGCTTTGATATTGACATCGATCATTTGAAATTCTTTGTCTAGAGGCGCATCAATGAATAAATCATTGTGACCAAAACCTGCGTTATTGACCAAAATCTCGATGTCATAAGGGGATACAAATTCAATCAGTTTGTCGCGAAACTCATGTTTTGCAAGATCACCGACAAATATTTGAACTTTGACGCGATATTTGGACTGAATTTCTTTTTGTGCTGAAGCCAAATGTTCTAAACTACGCGATGTGATGATCAAATCATAACCACGATCAGCCAGTAAATCTGAAAATGCTCTACCTAAACCAATCGCCCCACCTGTGATGAGTGCATAACTCATAGAATCACGCCTTCAATGAGGACAACTTCATGCTTTTGTTGACCAATTTTGATTGATTTTTCTAAAGTACTCATGGCATCATTGACACCTTTTTGATTTGCATGAACTTCTAAGATGACATCGCCTTTTTGAACGTAATCTCCGATTTTCTTTTTAAAAATGATACCCACCGCTGGGTCGATGACACCATCAACGGTTTCTCTACCCGCACCTAAATAGGCAGCAGCTAGACCAATATCGATGGTGACCATTGAATCGATATAACCCGATTGTTGTGCCTTTAAAGGCAATACTTGGGTAGCTCTTTTGAACTTTTCAGGGTTTAAAATATAAGACGCATCGCCGCCTTGGGCAGTAACCAATTCGACCAGTTTTTGAAGGGCTTCACCATTTTCGAGTTTGGATTTTAATAACGCCATGGCCTCTTCTTTTTTCGCAATCCCTGCATCTTCTAATAAATAAGAACCAATTTCAAGGACGACCGATTCCAAATCTTTAGGACCTTTGCCTTGAAGGGTTTCAATCGCTTCTATGACTTCTAACGTATTACCCACAGCGAATCCAAGGGGTTCATCCATGTTGGTTAAAATCGCTTTAACACTCTTACCGGCCAATTTACCGATTTGAACCATCAAAATCGCCAGTTTTTTTGCTTCTTCTAAGTCGGTCATAAATGCACCATTACCAACTTTAACGTCCAAGCAGATGGCATCCGCCCCTGACGCTAATTTTTTAGACATGATCGATGAAGCAATCAAAGGGATGCTTGGTACGGTACCTGTCACATCGCGTAGCGCATACATCTTTTTATCGGCAGGCGTGATGTTTTTGGATTGACCAATGACAGATATGCCGATGCGATTGACTTGTGCTTTAAAAGCATCTTCATCCAAAACGATGTTGTATCCAGGGATGGATTCTAACTTATCTAAGGTACCACCTGTATGACCTAGACCGCGTCCGCTCATCTTCGCGAATTTCGCGCCACAGGCAGCCACGAGTGGTCCCAATACCAAAGTGACTTTATCGCCAACACCACCGGTTGAGTGCTTATCGACTTTGATGCCTGAGATATCCTCTAAATTAAAGGTATCACCACTGTGCATCATCGCGATGGCTAAATCGGTGGATTCCTGGTCAGTCATGCCATTAAAATAGGTTGCCATCAAGAAAGATGACATTTGATAATCGGGGATATTGCCTTGCGTATAGCCATGGACAATAAACTCAATTTCAGCTTTGGTCAGTTCAAAACCATCGCGTTTTTTTGTGATTAAATCTAACATTCTCATCGTATTAACACCTCGTGAAAATATTATAACATAGAATCGTTTTTATACATAAATGCTTTGTGTTATAATAAGCAAGGGAGTGAATTATATGAGAATATTTGCCATCCGACATGGGCAAACCGACCGCAACTTAAACCGCATTGTTCAAGGGTGGTCAGACCAGCCACTCAATGCGAATGGCATCACCCAAGCTATTCAAATCGGACAACATTTAAAGAATCATGGGTACCGTTTCGATCGAATTGTTTCGTCACCCCTATCGAGAACCATGAGGTCCGCAGAAATCATCCAACAAGAAATGGGCACAAATTTACCGATGGATATTATACCTCAATTCATTGAAAGAGACTTCGGTGTATTCGAAGGGACCTCGGTGGATGAAACCATGCCAATCATCTATCAAAAAGGATTTAAACAAGCTGGATATGAGCATGATGAAGCCTTATTACAACGCATCGATCAAGCACTGAAATCACTTTATCTTCAGTATCCAAATGACGACATCTTACTGTCTTGTCACTCACATGTTACGAAGTCATTATTGATTTTGTCTGACCCACAAAACTACAACTTTCAAACATGGTTAAATAATGCCAGTATGTGTATATTTGATTATGATGGAAAAACATTGATTACCCTTGCTTACAATATTGAAGCCACTCAAAAATAAACCAAAACGGTTTATTTTTTTTCTTTTAAAGATTTTCTTCACACCTGCCTGTGCAAACGATTTGTCATTATTGGAAGCGCTATGATACAATAACGTTAAACATAAAGGTTTGAAATTCAACATTTCAATCTTAGAAAGCGGTGAATATTATATGGAAACAGCGAAAGCATCTAGTCATTTAGATGTTTTAAGCAAGCGAAACCTCCTCATTTACACAGGTTTCTTATTCATTTTACTGGTATCTTCCAGTATCATCTTTGGGCTTTATGCCTTTTTAATCGCGTTTGTTGCCATCCTTGGTTCTGTATCGGTCGAGTTTGCATTCGCGAAGATTAGGAAAAAACCTTTGGATTACAGTTTACTCATCACACCTCTCATTTTCACATTGATCATGCCCCCAACTGTCCCACTATGGATTGTTTTAATTGGTAGTGTGTTTGGGACATTCTTTGCGAAATCATTGTTTGGTGGGTTAGGAAAAAACGTATTCAACCCAGCGTTGGTTGGTTACATCTTCGTATCCATTTCATTCCCTCGATACTTAAATACCCAATGGTTAAACCCACAAACCGATGTCGTTGCCTCAACGACACCATTAATTCAACTCAACAACAATGCCTTAGCTTATAATTTATGGGAGTTGTTGGTAGGGAATGTACCAGGCACGTTGGGTGAAACCTTCCGTCTAGGTATTTTGGTTTTAGGGATTGCTTTGATCGTACTTAAGATCATCGATTGGAGAATCACCGTATCCTTCTTGGCAACCATCTTCTTGATCAACTGGGTCGGTGGATTCCTATTTTCGGATTTATTCCGTGATCCTGTTTCTTCCCTCTTGGTTGGTAGCGTCTTATTTGGTGCCTTCTTCGTGGCGACTGACCCAGTGACAGCACCCACATTTGGTTGGGGAAGAGTCATTTATGGTATTGGTATAGGGATCATTGTGATGGTTATCCGTGCCGATGCTGGTGCATACCCTGAAGGGACTGCCTTTGCCATCGTCATCATGAATGCCATTTCACCCCTCATTGACAGTTATAAAAAAGAACCTTCTATGGAGGTAGCCGCATGAAACAATACATCCGCATGATGTTATTCGTCATCATTCTTGGTGGTGTCACTTCGGGTTTATTGGTGGGGATGGATTTACTCACCAAAGACAGAATCGCATTAAACAAAGAAGCGAGCATCAAATCGGCCATTTTAGATGCGTATGATATCAGCTACAATTTAAACAATATCCACGATATTTTTGAAACTGAAATCAATGTCATTCAGTATGAAGGCGAAGATACCTTCTATGTTGACAATCGTACGGGACAAATTTCATACATCTTCACTGGTGGTGGGGTTTGGGGCACAATTCGTGGCGTCATTACCTTCGAAAGTGATTTTAGAACGGTCGTTAATATCAGTATTTTGGAACAATCCGAAACCCCTGGTTTGGGTGGTGTGGTCGCTGAACGTTGGTATTTAGATACCTACATTGGCACGGTATTTGATACCGCTTCCCCATACATCATCATTCGCCATGCTCAAGAAGACAATTTAGCCAACGAAGTTGACGCCATCACAGGTGGGACAAGAACGTCTGAAAAATTTATGGAAATCCTAAATACAACCTATGAAGCGTTTAAGGCTAAATGGGATTTGGTGGGGGTATAATATATGAAACTCATACGACTTAAATATAAAAAATGGTTCAATATTTTAAAAGACGGCATCTCTGTCAATAACCCCATCGTGGTTACAGTTTTAGGGATTTGTTCCTCGCTTGCGGTATCGAACAAAGTTGAAAATGCCATCGCGATGGGTTTAGGGGTCACCTTTGTCGTCATGGCATCGAGTGCTTTTATCTCCTCTTTGCGTAAATTGATCCCAGGTAAGTTGAGAATGGTCACTTACATGGTGGTTATTTCTACCTTTGTTATCTTGGTACAAATGACGCTTGAAGCCTATTTTCCAATCATCGCTGCCCAATTGGGTGCGTATGTTGGCTTAATCATCACCAACTGTATCGTCATGGGACGTGCTGAAGCTTATGCGGTTAAAAACCCTGTGAAATACTCCTTAGTCGATGGATTCGCTGCGGGTATGGGATATACATTTGTATTGGTGGTTGTTTCCATCATTCGTGAATCGCTAGCTTTCGGTACGATTTTAGGTTTCAGAGTGATGCCAGCAAGCTTTACCAATTGGTCCATCATGGCATTAGCACCAGGCGGATTCTTCGTCATCGCGTTGTTCATTTGGGGCATTCGTGAATGGCTCAAATTCTATGAGAGTGAGGCTTAAATAATATGGAAAGACTCATTGAAATTTTTATTGCAACGATTTTAAATCATAACATCGCATTGGTGTATATTTTAGGGATGTGTCCACTGATTGCCATTTCAACCAGCGTTAAAAACGCGAAAGGCATGGGGATTGCTGTTGTCATCGTGGTTACTTTGACAGGGATCATCAATTACCCAATTTACCAATTATTGAAACAAACCGAAACCACATCGCTTGCGCTTTTGGTATTCATCATTACGATTGCAGCTACCGTTCAAATTTTAGAACTATTGATGGAAAAGTTTGTACCAAAACTATACAACGCTTTTGGGATATTCTTGCCTTTGATTACCGTAAACTGCGTGGTTCTTGCTGTATCGTTATTCTTTGTCAACAGAGAATACACTTTCAGTGAAACTGCCGTCTTCTCCTTTGGTTCTTCCTTAGGGTGGATGCTAGCCATCGTATTGATCGCGGGATTAAGAGAAAAAATGGCGAAATATGCCGATGTCCCTAAAGGTCTTAAAGGCAAAGGTATCGTGTTCGTACTACTTGGTATCCTAGCACTTGCATTCATTGGCTTGACCGGCTTGGCAAGCATATAGGAGGGTCATGATGAATATATTTGTACCAATCATCTTAGTTGGGGTATTGATGGTCATTACCCTACTGCTCATCGTTGTCGATAAATTACTCGGCGGCGGAAAAGAAAAAATCCTCATGATCAACGATGAAATCATCGTCCCTGTGAAAAATGAAGATACTGTTTTGAATACATTATCCGAACAAAAGATTTATTTGCCATCCGCTTGTGGGGGTAAAGCCACTTGCGGTACCTGCAAATTCCGCTTAATTGAAGGTGGCGGAGAAGTCAAACCCACAGAATTGCCCTTCTTATCCCCTTCAGAAAAAGAAAATGGGGTAAGATTATCCTGTCAAGTCAAAGTCAAAGACGACATGAAAATCGAAATTCCAAAACAACTGTTGAACGCGAAATCGTATAAGACTAAAGTCGTATCGATCATCGATCAAACCTATGATATCAAACTGGTGAAATTCAAACTGATTGACCCTAAAGTGATGAACTTTAAACCCGGTCAATTTGCTCAAATTGTTGTGCCTGGCATCGACGTGATTCGAGCCTATTCGATTGCTTCAAACCCTGCAAATCCAGAAGAAATCGAACTCATCATCCGTCAAGTACCTAATGGTAAAGCGACCACGTTCGTTCATAAGGCACTTCAAGTCGGTGACAAAATCACATTGACAGGGCCATTTGGGGATTTCTACTTACAAGAGGAATCAAGCCGCGATATGATCTGCATCGCAGGTGGGTCTGGTAAAGCCCCAATTCGCAGCATTTTGTATTACCTTAAAGATCGTGGTATGCACCGTAAAGTGAAATACTTCTTCGGCGCGAAATCAAAACGCGATTTATATATGACCGAAGAATTTGAAGCCCTTCAAAAAGAATTTCCTAACTTTGAATACATTCCAGCACTTTCAGAACCACTTCCTGAAGATAACTGGACAGGTGAAACAGGCTTAATTACCAATGTGGTCGACCGTTTGACAGGTGATCTTACCGAAGCCGAAGCTTATTTGTGCGGTTCACCAGGCATGATCAATGCGTGCATCAAAGTCTTGAACAAACACGAAATCAAACAACACAACGTCTTCTACGACAAATTTTCATGAAAAAAAACGTCAAGCCTACAAAGGTTTGACGTTTTGTTTTTAGATAAATAGATTGTGGTTCGCAGATTGGACATCGCCTAAATAGGTAGCCACCCCAGCGATTTCAATGCCATCCATGAGTTCCTCTTTTTTGATCCCCATGATGTCCATTGACATCGCACAAGCGGTGATTTTGACGCCCATATCCATGGCATTTTTCATCAATGTTTGAAGTGAATCGACATTTTTCTTTTTCATGATATAACGGATCATCTTAGGTCCCATGCCAAGCATGTTCATCTTGGAAATCGGCAGTTTTTCGGTACCTTTTGGCATCATGAAGCCAAACATCTTCTCAATGAATGATTTCTTCACTTTGGTATGTTTTGGTTTTCTTAAGATATTGAGACCCCAGAATGTAAAGAACAAGGAGACCTCTTTACCCATCGATTTCGCACCTGTGGCGATGATAAAAGCAGCGATGGCTTTGTCCAAATCTTCAGAAAATACCACGATGGTTGATCCATTTTTTGGATCTTCTTTTTCGTTTTTCACAGGTTTACCTTTTTGAAGTTTCGCCGTGATGGTTTTGTTATCTTTGTTTATGTGGATTAACGTGTTGCCTGTTTTGTTTGCCCACGTTTGAATGTCTTTCATGAAACCTGGGTCAGACGCTTTGACTTCTAAAACTTCACCTGGCTTCATGGTTTCCATCGTTTGATAGACTTTCATGATCGGACCAGGACATTGTAAACCACACGCGTCCACGATCACCATTTCTTTATTCGATGTTTCTACTTTTCCTATAGGCGCGATGACAGGGTCGCCCAATTCGTTGACTGGAAAGAAACAAACTTGACTGCCATTTTCATCAAATACGCAGGAAAATGATTTGAAACCACCATCGAGGTTGATGGCTTTGAAGCCGTGTTGTGTGAGGATACGTTGGGCAGTGTAACCCCGTGTGCCTACTTGACAATACACATAAATCGTTTCATTTTGAGGCAATTCTGCCAACCGTGCACGTAGTTCTGACAATGGGATATTCACAGAACCCGACAAATAATGGATCAATACTTCTTGGTGTTCACGGATATCTAGAATATAGGCCCCTTTGGAAGCGAGTTCTTGAATCTCTGCCCATGTCACCACTTGGGTGAGGCCTTTAATCATGTTTTCTGCGACATAACCTACCATATTCACTGGATCTTTGGCCGATGAATACGGTGGTGCGTAAGCAAGGTCGATATTTTTCAAATCGGTAATCTTCATTTTTGCATACATGGCTGTAGCAATCACATCGATACGCTTGTCAACACCATCGCCACCGATGGCTTGTGCCCCATAGATCTCTTCGGTATCTGGGTTAAATAAGACTTTCAATGAAATCGGTTCAGACCCTGGGTAATACGACGCATGGTTAGAAGGATGGATGTGTAATACTTTATAGTTGAACCCTAACGCTTTGACTTGTTTCTCATTTAAGCCGGTTGAAGCGACGGTTTGATTGAAAATTTTCGCTGCTGAGGTCGCAAGTGTGCCCTGGTATGCTTCTATAATTCCACAAATATGGTTGGCTACAATTCGCCCTTGACGGTTGGCTGGACCTGCCAGTGCTGCCATCATCATTTGATTAGAGACGCGGTTTGGCACTTCAACGACATCGCCAATGGCGTATATGTCCGGGTTGGATGTCAGCATGTATTCATTGACTTTAATCGAACCCCGATCTGATAAGGCTAAATTAGCCTCTTTGGCTAAGGCATTGTCAGGTCTAACACCAATCGCGAAGATGATTAAATCGGTTTGAACAACTCTACCTGAAGACAAAGTGATTTGTTTGCCTGCTTGGTCAAATGATTTGACCCCATCATTCAAGAGGAGTTCTACCCCTTGGTCGGCAATCCCTTGATGGATAATTTGAGCCATTTCAAAATCGAACATCCCCATGACTTGTGGGGCCATTTCAATCAACGTGACTTTCAAACCCAAATGATGTAAATTTTCCATCATTTCAATCCCAATGAACCCACCACCGATGACAGTCGCGTGTTTCGGTTGTTCTTTTTGGATGAATGAAATGATTTGATCCATGTCTGGAATGTTTCTCAATGTAAATAAGGTTTTCGCGGTTTCTATCCCGGGAATTCTCGGTTTTACAGGTACTGAACCTGTCGATAACACCAGTTTATCGTATGTTTCGGTGTACACACGGTTGGTTTGAACATCCCTAATTTGGACCACTTTCGAACCGGTATCGATTTTGATTACTTCACTGAAGTTTCTCACATCGATATTGAACTTCTTCTTCATATCAGCCACGGTTTGGACGACCAACGCGTCTCTAGATTCAATCACACCGCCCACATGATAAGGTAAACCACAGTTCGCAAAACTGATGTATTCGCCGCGTTCTAAAAGGATGATATCGGCAAATTCATCGAGTCTGCGCAAACGTGCTGCAGTGGTTGCGCCGCCGGCGACACCACCCACAATGACAATTTTATTGGACATATAACGTATCCCTCCAAATCTTTAATATAGACCGTCATGCGTATGATGTCAATAAAAAAACCGCCTATAAATAGACGGTTATCTATGTAACGTTTACATCATTTGATTTGGGAACGATAAATATTGGCGTAAACCCCATTTTTTTCGAGTAACGCGCTGTGATTGCCTTCTTCTACTTTGATCCCTTTTTCTAAAACAACAATCTTATCGGCATTTTTAATCGTTGATAAGCGGTGCGCAATGACGATGGTGGTTCTACCCACTTTGACTTTATTGAGTGCAGTTTGAATCATCACTTCGGTTTCAGTATCGATATTCGCGGTCGCTTCATCCATCACCAAAATCGATGGGTTATGAACCACTGCCCGTGCGAATGAGATGATTTGTTTTTCACCCACCGAGAAGTTGCTGCCCTGACGAGAGACTTTTGAATGGATCCCATCTTCAAGTTTATCCAAGAGTTTATCGCCACCAATTTCCCGAAGAATTCGTTCAATTTCAGCGTCGCTGATATCTACGCCAAAGCGAATGTTATCAGCAATCGTGCCTTTAAATAACACAGGGTCTTGGAGAATGATGCCGATGTGTTGACGGTAAGTCCGTTTACTATAAGTTCTAATGTCTTGATCATCAATGTAGATATTGCCCATATCATCGGGTTTGATGTCATAAAAACGGAGTAATAAGCTCATCAACGAGGTTTTACCAGAGCCCGTATGCCCAACCAATCCGACCATTTGACCTGGTTCAATGTTCAAATCAATCCCTTTCAATACGGGGTTATTTTTTTCATAAGCAAACCAAACATTGTCAAAGACGATTTTGCCTTGATAACGGTCAATTGGATGAAAATCGCTGTCCTCTTGTTCACCATCGATGATTACGAACAAACGTTCTGTACGCACGATGGCGTGTTGTAAGTTCCCAATTTCTCTAAACAATGTACCCACAGGTTCAATCAATCGCGATAAATAATCATTGTAGGCGTAAATCACCCCTGCAGTGACCACAAATCCAGCAATATTCATATAAGAAATACCGAAATATAAAATGACAAAGGCGGTTACCAATTGACCAATCAATCGTATCATGTTCCAACCAATCGACAAGTGGAGTTTGGTTTCTTTGAGTTTTTCTTTCAAGAAATCTTCAGACAATTGATTGAATTTTTCTGAGGTTTGGGCTTCAAAATTGAATATTTGTAACACAGATATGCCATTGATGATTTCATTTAGGTTCGCGGTAATCATCGAGTTTTGTTCATTGACTTTGACGGCGATGATATTGAGTTTCTTAATGAAGTATCGCAACCAAATATAAACAAATGGGAAGATGACGAAGGTGATTAAGGCCAGTCTCGCATCGAGATAAAACATCCCGATATAAGCAAATACAATGGCCATCGTAGCATTTACCAACAAGTTCATGATGGTGGAAAATAAGTTCATCATCCCACCAACATCGTTGATGATTCGGTTGGCAATTTTGCCTGCGGGTTCTTTTTCAAAGTAATTCATAGGCATCTTTTGAAGCGATTTAATCGCGTCCAAACGGGCATCTCTGACGATATTGACGTTGATCATCATCGTTGAAATACGTTGAATGTAGGTAAATAAAATTTGTAGGAAGAACCGTACGATGAGTAAAATCAATAAAATGATGATTGGGTTGATGAATGGCTGATAGAACGAAAGCACTTCGGTTTTACTCAAGCGGGTGATATCATAGGTGAACACTTCGCCTTGATTATTTCTAACCGTCAATGTTTGTCCATCGATGGATTTCGTACCGATTTCCACAATATCCATGATGGCGTAATACTTACCTTCATAAATGATGACCGACAGAACATCCTCAGAAACCTCATCTTGGGTGTAGTAATGACCCTCATATAAAATGCCGCTTTGTTCTCCTGTTTGATACCAAGGACGTTCAATCCCAGTTAAGTAATCGTCTAAAATGGATTTAACAATGAGAGGGGCGAACAGACCCAATACTTGAACAATCACCATCGCTGTGATGCTGATGGTTAAATATTTTTTATATTTGGCGATGTAGCGCCATACTTTTTTCATGGTTTTCATGGGCTACCTCATCGTCATTTGCTCAATGAATTGGGCTTTATACCAGCCCTCTTGGCGAATGAGTTCGTTGTGTGTCCCGCGTTGGGTGATTTGACCCGATTCAAGGACCAATATGATGTCGGCATCATGGATTGCTGAGAAACGGTGCGCAACGATGATGTTGGTTTTACCTTTTCGGAATTCTTTTAAGTGGTTGATGATGTTGTCTTCTGTTTTCGCATCTACTGCCGATAATGAATCATCCAAAATCAAGATTTCGGGGTCCTTGATTAAAGCTCTTGCGATGGACAAGCGTTGTTTTTGTCCCCCCGATAGACTGACACCAGATTCACCAACCATCGTATGCAAACCATCGTGTAAAAACATCAAGTCTTTTTCAAAGTCTGCGAGTTTGACGGCTTTATCCAACATTTGAGATGTTGCTTTGGGTTTACCAATCAAAATGTTTTCATCGACACTGCGTCTAAACAAAATGTGTGACTGTGGCACGTACCCAACGAGGTTACGGATGTCTTCGATCTTATAAGACTCGATCGGCTTATCATCGACCAAAATCGTACCTTCGGATACATTGAATTCACGGAGTAATTGGCGGATTAAGGTAGATTTACCTGCCCCAGTCGGTCCAACAATACCAATCGTTTGACCTTTTTTAATCGATATGTCGATATTTTTAATGACTGGATGTTTATCAAATGGGTACTTGAATGTCACATTTTTAAACTGAATCTCATTGAACTCAATGATGTTCAGTGAATCAGACTCATCGTGTACTTCAGGTTTTTGGTTCATGATTTCATCAAAACGGTCGATTGAAATGTGCGCATTGTTGATCTGTGTAAAAATTCCAGAAATTGAGGTGATTGGCCCATAGAGTTGCCCAATATAAGCGACAAATGTAATCAATCCACCTAAAGTCATCTCTTGTTGGATGATGTAATACGTACCAAATGAAAATGCCAAAATATAAGCAATCCCATAAATGACCTCAAACATTGGGGTAAACCAGTTTTCGTATTTGACGATATATCGCCACGATTCAATGTCTTTATGGATGGCATCATTTTGTCTGATTAAATCATTTTCTTCTTGTACATACGCACGGATGGTTTTTTGTCCTTCGACACTTTCAAGCACTTTTTCAGTCATATCCGCGTAGATTTCACGGTGTTTTTTAATGTATTTACGTTTTTGATTTCGGATGACGTTGAGGATCGTAATCCCAATCGGCATGATGGTAATCGAAATCAGGGTCAACTTCCAGCTGATGGTGGTTCCCATGACGATGATGGCAAAAAGGATTAAACCAACGTTAAAAATGATGCCTTCAAGCAAGGAGGTGGCCGCTTGAGTGATGGCATCCAAATCACTAGTAACTCTTGAAATCAAGTCGCCTTTCTCAAACATCTCATAAAATTTAGAATCCATATTAAAGAGGTGTTTTAAGTATTTTTGTCTCAATTTGTAAGCCAGTTTTTGTGCTTCTTTGGTGACCATGTAGTTATAAACAAAAGACATGGTATACCGCGTCAGGGGAATCAACAACAATAAACCAGCAAGCCAGTATAGACTTTCTTTCGTTAAACGGGATGATACGATGACGTCGATCGCTTCACCAAGGACTTTCGCCGGTGCTAAAGCGATGATTGAAATGCCCACCAATAGGATGAACATGATGGTATATTGTTTCCATTCGGCATAGATGAACCAGCCAAGATGTTTGATGATTTTCTTCATAAATTTCTTCCTTATCCAAACGTTGTCATTATGATTATACGCTTTAACAAACTAAATTGAAAGTCATTTACGGTGAAAAAAATACGCAAATAATGAAGAACAAAGAGGTGAATAAATCACCCTTTACAGAATGATTTGATTTCCTCTTAACGATTTAACTCGTCTTATTTAAAGCGACTACATATCAAATAAATATGTACGCTTAGG
>JAVBWN010000026.1:0-5160 GCA_036677365.1 Acholeplasma sp. | reverse complement strand
TTTAATCGACATTGTCGACTTTTTCCTAATCATCATGATACCTGTAAAACATGACAGTAAAGCAATAAAAATAAAAAAGACACCTTGAAATGGATACAAAATGTCGACTTTTAATTTATGGCGGAGAAATGGGGATTTGAACCCCAGCGCCGTGTTACCGACCTACGAGCTTTCCAAGCCCGCCCCTTCAACCACTTGGGTATTTCTCCAAACAGCCATTTTATTATATCGTAAAATGGCAGGTTAATCAATCCTAATTGTAATTTTTTTTATAGTTTCAAATCGCCTGGTTGGATGAGTTGATATTTTCTGAAAATCACATCTGTGATGTATACTAAAACGATTGGTAATGCGATTTGTAAAACCAATATCGCTAAGTATGCAGACATATTGTTCCCCATAGCATCTAAGGTTGCGAACTGCCCAACCAAACCGGAAGTACCCATCCCTGATCCCGCTGGTAAAGTTTGTGTTTTAAATACCAAAGTAGATACAGGGCCTAATATGGCAGATACGATGATGGTTGGTAACCAAATGATTGGTTTTTTAAGGATATTTTTAAATTGTAACATCGAAGTCCCAATGGCGATGGAAATGACTGAACCAATATTGTTATCTTTTCTAGACATAACTGCGAATCCAAGCATTTGTACAGAACAGCCCACCACTGCTGCACCACCCGCGATACCCCCCAATGAAATGGCGATGGCAATGGCAGCCGATGAAATCGGTGCAGTGAGTGCCATACCCATGATGACTGCAATGACCACACCCATTAAGAACGGTTGAAGGGTGGTTGCTGCATCGATAAATCTGCCGATGGCCAACATGGTTTGTTGAATCGGTGAACCAATCAGTGATGCGACAATGAATGCTACTAAAGTCCCTAAGAGTGGTACCAATAAAATATCAATCGGTGTTTTTCTAGATAATATATATTTAAATGCCAAATAAACTGAGATGGTTACGATGTATGCGACCATCGGGTCATTGTAAAGTTTAGTAGCAATACCACCCGAAACGCCAGCAACGACCAATTTGATGCCATCGAGTCTTAAAGCAATCGCTACACCAAACCCAATACCTATGCCCATGAATGGTTTCAATATATTGGATAAGTCCAACAAGCCTTGTGAAGCGAAATCAAACCCTGGGATATAACCCACCAATTTCGAGAACTGCGATAAGATCACACCAATGATCAATGTCGAGAATAAACCGATGGCCATTCCATTGAAACTGGTGATGAAAAAGTTCAGTAAGCCTTTTTTGTTGTTTTCCATGTTTCATATACCCCCGTATATATGTATCTATTATATTGTATCAAATCATTTCAAATGTGTTTTCAAAAATGTTTGGACGTGTTCAATAAATAATCTTGGTTGATCTAAAAATACCACATGTTTACTCTTATTGAAGCCTTCTAAGATGGCATTAGGTACTTTTTGTTCAAACTGAATCGAGGCGTCCTTAATCACTTCTTCTTCAAATTCGCCACAAACCACATAGATTGGGTAATGTTTGGACGGTTTTTCAAACTTGTAGAATCGGTCCACCCCTTTAAATGCTTTCATACCTGAGCGTTTAAACTTAGCTTGAGATAATTTATACTTTTGTAAACCCGAATCGGTAATCACAGCCAAATTGGCAAAGTGATTCAGGTAACCACTTAAGTTAAGCAACCACTGGAAGGATAAGCCTAAATTGGACAACATATGTTCCTTTTGTACTTTCTTACAAGAATCATGGTAAATCGAATAACTACCAATCGAAATCAATGCATTCATTTGATTTGGGTAAATATGACCAAAACCTTGAGCAACAATCGAACCCACATCGATGCCCATAAAATAAGCCGTTTGAATGTCTTGATAATCAAAAATGCTCTTGATGATTTCGGGCATGTCTTTAAACCCGACAGACCGTGATACACCACTTTTACCATGGCCAGGTAAATCGATCAACAACAATTGATAATCTTTTTTAAATGTTACGATGATCGATTCAAATACCGTTAAACTCGATGTGTAACCATGGAGAAAAACCAAGGTTGGTTTTGTCTTATTTTCATGCATTTCATAATATATAGAACAATCTTTAAATCGGATTGTGTAGTCTTTCATCCTAAACACCTTCTTCTCATTAAGTATAACATGTATCCTTTGGATAATGACCTGTGAATATCAAAAACCGATTGGATTTTTACTTAATAAAACTCGCCCATTTTTGAGTTTGATTAGATGCATCGATACCAGATAAGCAATCGATGTATTCTTTAATTTTGTCTGATATGACTTCATTGTATTGATTTGGTTCTAAACCACGAACATAACCAGTTAATGAATATACCGGTAATCCCATCGCATGCTTTTTCGTATGGATAACGGATAAACCTTGGGCAAACGCATGTAAGTAGGCTTCGATCACTTTATCGGTTTGTTGTTTTGCATTGTGGTGAATTTCTAAAATCTGTTTTTTCACCACAGGCATTTTCAAATCCCCACTGGCCCAACTTTTCGCATCCCTCAAGGCATGAGAAAGTAACTCTACATCGACAGATTTTTCTTTCAATATTATTGATAAATCCTCCAAGCATCGAAAAGCAAACAGAATATTGACTTTGTGTGATGCTTTTTTGAGTGCTTCATCGAGTGGTTGTAAACAGTCATCACAGGCTTCAAACAATATTTTTCGCTTGTTACGGATTCTTTGTTCTATAATAGAGTTAAGTTGCATATCATCACCCATATTCATCATATCAAAAAAGGATGGTTACGAACAAAATTATGGAAACTCTATATTTTAATGATTCGACCTCATTTGAGGATTACTTGAAGAAAAATGTCGATGGCGACAGTTTTTGGCTTAAGCTTTCTAAGAAGGTAGAACCTAAGTTAGCGGCAGATGAAGCTGTTGAAGTGGCTTTATGTTATGGTTGGATCGACAGCACCAATAAACGCTTAGATGATGATTACTATTTGAAGTATTTCGCCAAAAGACGTGATAAAAGTGTGTGGTCTACCAAAAATAAAAACACCATCGCTCGATTGATTGAAAAAAAGCGGATGCAACCACAAGGTTATGCTGCCATCGAGATTGCGAAAAAAAATGGGTGTTGGGATAAAGGGAATGCTGCACCAGAAGACTTTGACCTCGATGCTTTTCATGCCCTTATTTCAAACACACCAAATGCTTTTATCCATTGGGAAAAGATGTCCAAATCGATTCAAAAAACGTATGCCATGAGCTATTATACCTTGAAGACCGAAGCCGCGAGAGCTCGAAGACTTTCAGTCATCATAAATCGTTTAGAACAAAATCTAAAACCGATGTAACTAATGCACATCGATGAGTGTTTCACCATCATAAACCAAATGCATTTCAAAAAAGTCATTGGTTTGATCAAGTTTCTCTAAAAAGTAGTGATCGCCTGCCCACATGGGTAGGCTTTTTAATTGGGTTTTATCGACCCAAACCAAATCACCTTCCGATGAAGCCATCAAATGTCCTTCAAATGCACTGGCTGTAAATAAATACATTTTTTCTTGATACAGACCACTTTTGAAGTAAATGTTGGCACGATGGTGATATTTCAAAAGCTTTAAACCAGTTTCTTCATAGGTTTCTCTTATTAACGCCTCTTGAATCGATTCTTGGGGTTCGATTTTTCCCCCAATACCCAAATGCTTACCTTCATTTATGTCTTTCTTTTTTTTATGAATGAGTAAGTATTGATGATGTTGTTCGATATAGACCAATACCGTTTCAATCATAAATCCAACCTCATCAATACCCAATCTAAATAGCGATCTTCGAGTTTAATCGCTTTGGAAACAGCACCATAAGCGACAAATCCAAAACGTTCATAAAGCTTAATGGCGCGGATATTTTCAGATACAACCTCTAAATAAATGGTTTCTGTAAAGCCTGTGCTTTTTGCATAATCGATGAGGGTTTGCATCAAAAGATGGCTGACACCTGTCCCCCAATACGCTTTGAGTACAGAAACGGCGATTTGAAATTTATGTTGAATGCGTGCCCTTGGACTACCATAAATATACCCATTAGCAATCACTTTTCCGTCGTCTTTAATTAAAAACATGCGGCTATAAGGCGTCGAATTGACGGTACTTAAAAAGGCCTCCTCTTGTGAAACAGTCATCGGGACCCCGGCTTGATCAAATAACAAATAATCCGTCTCAGACCCCACTTGTTTCAAATAATCTAACAATAGAGCTGCATCTTCTTTTTGAGCTAAAACAACTTGATATGACATGCGTATTACCTCCAGTATTAACATTAGAACAAAGAGGTAAATAAATCACCCTTTACAGAATGATTTGATTTCCTCTTAACGATTTAACTCGTCTTATTTAAAGCGACTACATATCAAATAAATATGTACGCTTAGGCGTGTTCACGCCTCTAGTCCCTATCCATATGGCATCGGGATTACCTTTTCTAATCATGTTTAATGAGGCATTTTGATCGGCATTGATCAAGATGCCTTTTTGACTCTTATATAAACCTCTTTTGATTCTAGTTCCAGAGAAATCTCCTTTTACGAAATCATCTTGGTCCAGATATGAAGCTTTGGATGTGTATGCTTCATTGATCACTTTGATTTCGATACCTATTTGTTCTGCTAGATAGATGATTCGATCTCTTAGTCTAGCGATGGGTATACTTTTAGTCCATTGATTATAGGTATCCGATAGTCTTTCATCTTTAAAGGTGTCATTATAACCTAGGATGATTTGTTTTACCTTATTCTGAATCGCGTGACTCATAATGAGTTTAGCTGCTTTATAAATCCCATAATCCATTTGATGGTTTCTCTTGTCCATCAATCGTATCATTTGTTTGGTGAGTATACTTTGATTCGGTCTAATACTCGCGAGTTTCGCGATTCGCTTATGGTAAAACTGATTCATACTCTTTAATCTCTTTCCATCAATCATTAAGTGCTCATTGTTCGTAGTTGAACAAAACGCTAAGTTGTTATAACCAAAATCAATCCCCATGGTTTCTGTGTGATGGCTTGTTTCAATTTTAGGTGTTTCATCGAGATAGACATAAACCACTTCGATGTATCTGCCATCATAATAAGATTTGATGGTGATTTCTTTGATTGGTTTGTTTTGGATACACGTTGGTGTT
>JAVBWN010000025.1:0-78300 GCA_036677365.1 Acholeplasma sp. | reverse complement strand
CAAAGTTGAGCGATTGCAGTCGCTTGTTTCCACCCTCAATAGGTTCTAGTCCAAGCAAAGCTCTGGATTCATTTAAGGTCATGATCCCTAGGCTCATCAGTTTTTCGATGGCACTTACTTTTGTATTCCAGCTTGCATACTGCAATCGTTCACTATAAAAAATAATCTCTTCACCACGAGTTAACTCATTTTCGGTGAGCAATCCCAAAGAAAAAGCCTCAGATAGCTGAATAGCTAGAGGCTCAATGGTTGACTCATAAAACGAGTTGAAATCTTCTTCACTATATTTGTTTGCGAAGATTGGTGCTGATACGCCAAAATAGTCGAGTATTTTGGATTGTAAGAATTCGAGTGTTTCTTTGTCGATCAACTTGGGATCAACCGTCAAAGGTACATACTCGGACTTTAAATCAACTGGTATGATTGAACTGCCTTTGTTGTTAATTGAATCATTGAGTGCTGAGTCAAACAACTCTCTTTGTTTCTTTTTATCTGCTTCAGAAAGCATGCCGTTCATCTTGATGATCCCTTTAATCTGCATCGAGGATCTGACTGCGTTATCTATCCCTTGAAGCACATTCTCATTGATTGAGATAGTTTTTAATATGGCTTCATGATCGCCTGATGATCCAGTTCCACCAAAGATATCATTGGAAGCAAAATACTTCCTTAGGTGAATGACATTTTCATAAGGGAGTATAAACTGTTGCCCATCCTCAAAATAGAACTTTAAGTAGTATCCATCAGCGTTGTCGACTTGCGCTTCGACCATAATTGGTCTAAGTGGATAAAGTGCTTTGAGCCCTCCATTAAATGAATCAAACATTGGATAAACAAAAGCATTATCATTCAGCAGCAACAGGGTAATCACTTTATAGATGAAATCATATGGAGTCATTAGCGAGTTCGGCTTATGTTTTAAAAGAAAAGACAGTCGACCTTGTTTTTCGGTCACTGTCTTGTCTAATTCAGTTTTAATGTATCTTGGTTTGAGTTTGGCACACTGGCTCGCAACTCGATCAACACATATCTTCACGACATCACTTTTTGAAATGTTGGTTCCAAAAGGAGTAAAGAATGTATTGTTTTGATTTAATAACTGGAAGGTATTCGATGAACCTTCCTTTTTCTTTCTGGTAAATATGGCCATTCATTTGACCTCCAATTTCTAACTTAAAACCCTGTAACTCATAGGTTTGGTTGATTCGTCTATTTGTAATACTCCAGTTCTTACAAGTTCTTGTAGAATAATTCTGATTTTTGAATGAGGTATACTGCGAATTTCAGACATTTTTTCTATACGAATTTTGAACCAATTATTAGCATTTAACTCACTGTAGTACTTTAACACGGAGTAAATATAATGCGTATTTTTCGTTTCACTTTTGAACCTAAGTCCCTTTAATCTATATTTTTCTCTTATTCTGTTGTAACAAATTCTTCTGTATTCAGCGTGAATCTGTTGTTCTTTAAGATATCCTTCTTGATTTGCGATTTCTGCTGCATTGCTTACAATTAAAGCGTCAAAAACGATAGGGTCTTTAATATTGATATCAGGTAAGAAATTATCATTTTTCCATAGTTCAGCGTAGTTCAAACCTTTATTTCTTTCATAGTCTTTCAACCAATTATCTGGTAATATACCATTGTATTTTGAACTGTAGTGTAAAAGGAATAATCTCCTATTCACATCAAACTTTTCTCTATGATAAAATCTTTTATCTCTATTTATGTAATCATGGTAAAAATTAGATATGGGTGTGGGGAAAAATGAAAAAAGCACTAAATCTCTAAAATCCATCTCTGGTTTTGATTCTACTAATCTTTTAGCTTTACCTTTATATTTATCAATAACAAAAATATCACGAAACCATCCATCATCATATATTATCAAAATCTTGTCTGGTTCATTCTTGTTTGACATAAATTGTGCTTTGTCAAGGTCCATCCACTTAAAGATTTTTGCTCGTTTCTTTATATTTGCGATTTCTTCGTCTGTTAAAAGAGGATGTTTAAAAATTTCTTTGTGTTCAACTGTTTTCCCATTATCATCATAAAATATTCTGACAGTTGTTTCGTCCTCATCATATGAAATTTCGGTCTTGACTATTTTTTTAAAAGGATTTGCCTCTCCAAACTTCCTCAACGCAGTTACTAAATAGCTATCACTCATATTACAACCCCTTTACTTATAGTGATTATAACATATTCTCGTAATCTATCTTATACCTATTTAGAACTGCGTAAGCAATTATTAAAGCAACTGTTCCATCAATACGCTTGTATTTTGAATTCAGTTTCGAAGGTTGTATATTACCATTCAAGTCTACTTTTGCTTGTGTGTTAGATAGACACCACTTTAAAATCGGATTATTGTCATAGATGATTGTCTTATTCTTTAAGTCAGCTTCAAGTTGTTTCATGGGTTCCGATAAGGAATAAACACCTTGACGAACCTTTTCCATGTTAAACCCTAAGTCTTCCATTTCCTTTATCCAATACTGTGAATTCCATGGATCAAAGCCAACCCACAGCGGTCTAATTTGGTGTTCTTGAATCATTCTCATAAACCACTGTGATACTAAAGAGAAATCGTTTTGACTGCCTTCAGTCAGTGTAATTAATCCTCTTTTAATCCAAATATCATATGGTACGTTATCTTCTTCCATGCGTTTCTTAACCACTTCACTTGGCATGAAGAACTGTGATAATATGTATTTCTTGTTGTCATCTTTCCTTTGAATAACAAGGATTGCAGCTGTTAAATCTGTGGTGGATGATAAATCAACTCCACCTATTGCATAAGAGTTCTTGAGTGTACTTAGCTCATACTTGGCTTCATTATTTAGGTCATCAAATGACAGCCATGCACCTTGATCGACTTGTTTGATATTGAAGTCTTTACATAACATCGTAACTCTAGTTGAATGGTCATTCTTCGATTTATTCATGACATCTTCTAGATATGAAGTCAGTTTCACAACACCAATACTTGGATTTGATTTCTGCCAATTTCTGGAGTCATCATATATTTCTTGAGTGTTGTCTTGGGTATATAGCCAAGGAAGTACGCGCTCATCAGTTATTTCACCTTTTAGCATCTTCCTTGCATAATCCAATTTGTTATCTAGAAAACCACCAACAGTCGTTCCTTCGGTTGTAATGATGAAGATTAAGGGTTCTTTCTTAGTTGATTGGCTTTGTTTAATCGCATCATAAACCTTTGAATCGGTCATTTCGTGAACCTCATCAATGCAACCAACCTCAATGTTATAACCATCTTTGTTTCTACTCTGAGCTGATAGTTTTTTGATTTTATTCTTTGTCCTTGGAGAATAAATAAAGAAGATATTCTTTTTACTTCGCTTCTCATTTGACAATGCAGGAGATTGCTCTCGCATGTTGTTGATTTCCTCAAAGAGAATATTGGCTTGTTCGCTTGTATTGGAAGCACAGACGATATCAACACCACCTTTTGATAAAAAAAACTCAGCAAGGTCTATACCAGCGATAAAGGTGGTCTTTCCGTTCTTACGAGCAATCAGTAATATGACTTCATTGAATCTACGCAGACCAGAATCCTTCAGTTTGAATCCATAAGCCACCTGAATAATTGCTTTCTCCCAAAGTTCAAGTATAAATGATTGGCCATTAAATGGTGACTTTGTGTGTTTACAAAAGGTTTCTATAAAATCAATACGAAGATTTCCTGGTGCTTCATCAAAAACGTACCTTGGGTTCTCTAGATCTTCGAGTAATATATCTAGTTGTTTTTTTAGTTCTTCACCAACCAGAATGTTTCCATCTTCTATTTGGCTGAGATATTCAATTAGGTAGTTCATCAGGTGTTTGCTTTCTTAAGAAACTCATCGAACGCATCGTCACCATCAATAACATTTTTACCCATGATTGAGTTTAGTGTCTTGATGACTGTTCCATATGAATTGATGAGTTTAGTGTAATATTTAGCTGCTTCTGTCTGTCTTTGAGCACCTTTGCTTGAAACTTGAACTGCACCATGCTTTCTGATTTGCTCTTGAAGAATACCAAGTTCAACCTTCATGAATGCTGCTTGCTCGAGTAGGTTATCTACCAGTTGAGTCTTAGTTTCGTCAACGGACGAAAAAAGCGACCGAAGTCGCTCTAGTTCTATATTGATATCTTTTAGTCTAGACACAACAACACCTCATTCGAATATAGCTTCTGGACAAATCATAACTGGTCCTACTGCCTTCATTCCAAAGACTCTATCTGCTAGATGATTGAACTCCATATTGTGTATCAAGCCTTCTTCATTAACTAAAACAATATGACCAGGAATTCTTAAAGGATATACCTCGATGTATCCTTTGACTTGTTCTTGAAGTTCATATAGTTCGAATGCTGTACCTCTTGGTTTTATAAAAGCTATTGAATTATCGGTATTTAATACTAGTGCCTTGTTTTGATAAATCCCACTTAGAAACAATCTAAGGGGAATCACTCTTGAACTGTTGCATTCTGAACAGCACTCTTCGTTTCCGATTGGGTGTGCATTGTGTGAATCACCCATGATTTCTTTATTGCACAAGCTGCATATCATTGTTAATTACCTCTATTATGTCTTCCTCTGGAATGATTGCCAAGTCTCCCCAGGTGCCATGTAGTTGATCGAGTCCATCAATGTATTCAATGACTCCTTCTTTACCGTTATAATGGTCTTCACCCTTCATATCGATGATTCTGATTTTATCTCCAATTTTGAACATGATAAGTACCTCCTAAGGTTAGTAATATATATCACTCTAAAGAGAGAAAATAGCAAGAAAAAAACGACCGAAGTCGTTTGTAAATTTACTCGGAAATAACAATTTTATTATTATGCTTATCTATGTAAGTCACGTATAATGGTATAGATTTTTGTTTTGCCCACGATATTATTTTAGTTCTATTAGCACTATGTACAAAGTGACCAATAATAACTCCAGTAATTTCGCATTCTTCAATATAATTAGGGGGATTGTTGTACCTTCCAAATCTACCATTTGAAAAATACAGTGCTTCAGGGTTATCACTAATTTCAGGATAATCTATTTGTTTGACAATTCTGACTTCTTGTTCGTACTCCCAAATTCGCTTTTTTTGAAAAATAGTTTTTGTATACTCGTAATTCGTGAATGCTTCTTCTTGTGTAAATGAAATGTCATCTTTACTAACAATTTTTGGCGTTTCATGGAAATACTTCACTCTTCCTATGTAATATCCTTTTTGTTTTAACGTGTTTACGTTTAATTTAACCCTAATACAAACTCCAGAATAGTTTTGTGCGTAATGTGCCCACATGACTTCGCTATTATCTACTAATGTGAAAGGAGCTACAACAATTGATCCATAATATACGTACCCCTTGTTATGTCCTTCTTGATCAGTTAGGTTACCAATTAACTCAAATGGATCGTTAAAATCTTTCACATATGACATATATACTCTTTCTTTTAGTATGGTATCCATTAAATAGTTGTTGAAAGGTAGATATTTATATAATGTAATGAAACCTTCAGAATCAATCAAATCATTTATTGTATCATCATTATATTCAAGTTTAGGTATTTTTACTTTGCTATTTATATCAGGTTCTATTTGTTTATCATATGTGATTGAAAGTAAATCGTCAATTTTACAGTGAAAAAGATCAGTTAACATCCACAATTCACTTGCTTGAAACGATAGAGGTTCAAGTTCTTTCTTTTGATACTCTTCAAGTTCCATTTGCAGATATTTTGATACATCATCTTGACTTAAGTGAAGTTTCTCTCGAAACTCTTTTACCGCACTAAACATAGAAATACACTTCCTTTGACTGACTAAAACTAAATATCATATTTTCAAAAATTTTGCCTTGTATTTTTTAATTGCCACCCTGTACGGTACCCTATGTGTCTAGTTTTTTTAGCAATGGGGGGATTGATCTTTTATATTCATCAGCTAAACCTTCAAGTAGTTTATTTGATACAACTGAATACTCTTCCATACGCTCTAAACTAAGAGCTTCGACAAGTATTTTATGTGAAGGTAATAATTGATTCTCATAAAATGATAGATATACAAAATTAATAAATGCTTCAATATACAAAATCATTTCTTCAAAACTCTTAACTGCCTTGTCATCAGTTAATACGGAAATCTCTTTCTTCAACACTTTCACAGATTGCTCAATTTCTTGATGAATTGAATATACATTTGAAAAGTGGTTCCTGTTAAATTTAGATGTTTGATTAGATTCTCCATATTTCTTCAAGTTTGACAAAGTAGTATTGATAGTTTTCATGTTCTCTTTTATTTCTGTTAATAATTTAATGCTGGTTTTCAGTTCATTTGTTTCGACTCCATGGATATTTTTGTTTAAAACAAGGTCACCTGAAATATTAAAATTGAAGGAGAAACTTATTGATATTGTGACTGAAAGGGAAAACGTAATCGAAATCAACACATCAGTAATGATTTTTAAACTATTGTTTTGATCATGTGCTCGTGAAAAGATATAAGTAATCCCAGTCGCAACTGTGAGTATTATGAATAATATCAAATATATTTTTTTATACTTATACAAATGACTAAATAGTTTTTTCACTTTGAGCATCCACCTTTTATAAATATTATATCAAACAATACTTATTTTACCGATGTTTTTCAAGATTTATTAGGTTTCCATCTGAATCGAACTTAACTTCCTTACTAAAGCGTTTGTGCTCTTTATTATGACAATCTCTACAAAGCAACTCCAAGTTATCTTGATTTAGACTGATAGATGAATCATTTACATTATCTACTGTTAGTCTTTTCTTGTGATGAACTTCAATTCCAATCTGTCCACATCGTTCACAAAGGCTATTAACTGACACTATCTTTAGTTCACGAGCGGCAAGCCATGCAGGTGACTTATAGAAGTTATGTAGAACCTTTGGCTTTTTCATAGGCTACTTTTAGTTCAGCTGCTTTATCTTCTACATGCTCCCATCGAACAAGTAAATCTTCACGTCCCATGTGTCCATAGGCTGCTAACTTTTGAAACTTCACTTTTTCAAACTCTAGTTCTTTACGAATGTTTGATGGAGTGAAATCAAAGTGTTGATTAACTAGTTCTAGTAATTGATCATCAGATAGCTTACCAGTACCAAAGGTATCAATGGATACTGCTACGGGGTTTGCTACGCCTATTGAATAAGACACACAAACTTCGCACGTGTCGGCTAATTCTGCCTCCACAAGGGCTTTTGCTACGAATCTGGCATAATAACTCGCACTGCGATCAACCTTGCTTACGTCCTTGCCAGAAAAGGCTCCTCCACCATGTTTTGCATATCCACCATAAGTGTCTACGATTATCTTTCTACCTGTTAATCCTGAATCACCATAAGGACCTCCAATGACGAATGCTCCTGTTGGATTGATTAAGACATTAATACCTGACAGATCTTTACCAATCAATGGTTTGAGTACTTCTTCAATGATGATTTCTTTTGCGAGTGATAGGCTTGCATCTGGTCTCGTTTGAGCTGAAACAATAATCGTGTCATAAGCAAAAGGTTTCCCATCAATATATCTAACGGATACTTGGCATTTTCCATCTGGACCAAAGATATGATTGTACTTAGCTTTTCTAAGTGCATCTACTTCTTTAGCAATCTCATGTGCAACTACAATCGGAAGTGGCATCAGTTCTGGTGTTTCATTGCATGCGAAACCATACATCATTCCCTGATCACCTGCGCCTTGTTGATGATCTAGTGTTTCATTAACACCTTGTGCAATATCTGGTGACTGTTTGGATATTTTTTCTAAGACTGTAAAATCTTCTATATATCCGATATCTTTGAGTACTTGCCTTGCTACTAATGAATACTCAACCGTTGCAGTGGTTGTCACTTCACCAAAGATAACCACTAAGTCATCCTTAATTGCTGTTTCTACTGCAACTCGTGCTGCTTGGTCTTGTTCCAGAATTGCATCTAATATTGCATCACTGATTTGGTCACATATTTTATCCGGATGTCCGCTAAAGACCGATTCGCTTGTTATGATTTTCATGTTGTCCTCTTTCTAGCAAGAAAAGGAAGCCTTAGCTTCCGTAATTTACTTTGATTTGTATTTGTTATTTTAATACTGCCTTCGGTAGATAGGCTGTGTATCTCGCGTAATGATATCCTTCACTTTCGATTAGAATACCAAAGTCATGGGATTCTGATGTAACCAGGATACAATGAAATACCTCATCTTGGTCACAATACATATGTTCTAGATTCTCTTTGATGAAATCGTAATCGTTCAGTGGATCCTTGATGAAACACTCGAATAAGTCTTTATCGATGACTACTTGTTTTTCGATAACAAACTCATCATGAGGAATGAGTTCTGTTGATGTTGCTTTACGTATAAAATTGGTTTTCATTTTGATAATCTTTCTACTCTATTTTCCATGCAGTATAAACACTTCGGTACGTGCAATCCCAAGTATCCAAAATAACACCATCTTTACATACTGTTATGTGTCCAGTCATTTTAAGAATGAAGGTTCCTTTTGGATAAAGCTCAGTGAAATCAGTACCTTTGATTCTTGGTTGACCTTTGATTGCTTTAAATATCAATCGCGGTCTGTTCTCAAAGTATTTGTATAAGCATTCGGTATCTTTATAACTAGCAAAATTCCACTCTCGTTTGAACTGGTTAAGCTCTCTTCTGCACTCCATGTAGTCTTTATTCATAGCAGTGCTGATGGCTCTAACCACACAATCGGTTGTTTTGATTCCCTTTGGGTGAGCATTGTATTCTTTAAACATTACTTTGTCCATCCTTGATTCAACCATTTAACAAGTTCTCTTGATGAGTTTGATTCAAATACCGGTTTTTCAAACCCATCCAATCTTTCGTAGGCTGTATACTTGAAATCATTCCATTCACAATCAATCTGAACTACGATAAGATTATTATTTGTTTCGATGTCTGCGATTCTGAAATCATCGTAGAGTGGACCGTTTAACGGGCAGTTGTTCTTAAACCACACATAACTTGTCTCAAGGTCAACCTTTCCACCGGCCTTGATTTGCTTGATGATGTTTCCCATCTTTTTTGTTTTATTTGCTAGACTCGAATCCTTACAAAACCAATCGAACCATCTAGCTTTGATTTGTGTTTGAGTATCTTTATTATCGAACTCACCTTGATTAAAGTATTGAATCCATTGACTAAGCGTTATTTGCTTTTCCATCACCGAATCCTCCAACTTCATCTTTTCTGATAAATGCTGAGTTTTTAGCATAACTAGCGCCATCGGCTTGAACTAGAATTCCATAGTCTATTTCTTTAGTGGTTACTATAATTGCGTGCCAAACGTTGTTGCTATCTGTGTACATCAAATCTTTATGTGCTTTTATGAAGTTGTAATCACCAAGCATATTATCTAAAAACTTATTAAACTGCTTAAGTGGTAATTCAACTAGCTTTTCAATTACATAATTATCCTGCGGTACAACTTGTTCTTTGCATGTATTCGTTTCAAATTTAACTTTCATCGTTAACTCCTCTTTTCTAACCTAATTGGGTTACTATATATATCACTCTAAAGGCTATAAATAGCAAGTCAATTCGACGAGTTTTGCTCACTATAGAGACAAATTCTGAAAGTTATCAATTATGTTTAATTCTATCTTCTTTCCACCTCGGATCAGATAGCAATTGTCACTTGATCCTTTGTGTCTTATATATCTTTTTACAATCACATCTACGAATCTTTCATCGAGTTCCATTGATAATGATTTCCTTTGAAGCTGATCGGATGCGATCATAGTTGATCCAGAACCACCGAACAAATCCAATACGCATTCATTCACTCTTGATGAATTCGCGATAGCTCTTCCACAGAGCTCGAGAGGTTTCATCGTTGGATGGTCTTCATTTCGTTTGGGTTTGTTATATTCCCAGATGGTGTCTTGTGTGCGGTCATCAATAAAGTAATGCGCTGCACCTTCCTTCCATCCGTAAAGAATAGGTTCGTGTCTCCAGTGATAATCTTGTCTACCTAGTACTAAGGCATTCTTAACCCAGACTAAGCACTCGGCTAGTTTGAAACCGGCATTTTTGAACGCATTTCTAAAGTTGATTCCTTCAGTATCTGCATGGCATACATAGATGGCTCCACCAGCTTTGGTTGCTTCAAACATATTCGTAAATGCATCATATAAAAAAAGATAGAAGCTGTTATCTTCTATCTTGTCATTCTTAATCTTTCCAGCTGTACCTTCATAGTCCACATTGTATGGTGGATCCGTAAAGATCATATCAATCTTTTGTCCATCCAGGAGTTTTTGAACATCTTGCTTCTTGGTTGCATCACCACACATGACTCGGTGATTCGCTAATAGATAAATATCCCCTAATTCAGAATAAGGTGTTTCACTTATTTCATCAGAAGGATCAAAGTCATCATCACTAGCATTATCTGGAATATCTGACTCTAACTCTTCAAACCCGAACTGAAGCATATCAATATCAATATTCGAGAGTTCTGCTTCTAGTTTACTGAAATCCCAGGTAGCAAGTTCTGCAGTCTTGTTATCTGCCAAACGAAAGGCCTTAATTTGCCCTTCTGTGAGGTCATCAGCAACAATACAAGGAACACTTGTTAATCCCAGCTTAAGGCTTGCTTTGAGCCTAGTGTGGCCGGCAATTATTACTAGATCCTTGGTGATCACTATCGGAACCTTGAATCCGAACTCTTTGATACTATTAGCTACAGCATCGACAGCAGCATCATTATTTCTTGGGTTGTTTTCGTATATTAACAACTCCGAGGGTTTCTTCATCACTATGTTCATTAATCCAAGTTTCCTCGCCTTTTTCTATGCGTTTCAGCATGATGTCTATTTCTTCTTTACGTTCGTTGTATTCTCGTCCGAACTTAATAATTAATAAGTATTTGATAGCATTAAAATCGGGAAGAGCTCTTTTCTTAGTTTTAACAAGTTTCTTCTTCGTCCCCGCTGGTGTTTCTTCAATGATGGTTTGTATTTCCTCATACTCCATACCAACTGCACGTTGGAATAGAGCATCCATGAGTTTATACTTAAGTTCATCATCACCATTGATAAATGCTTGATTTAGCCTTGGATGAGCACGCTTCAATTTTATCAAAGTGTTCTCACTTAAGTTCATGGCTTTAGCGATATCCTTTTGGATAATCCGCCTTGCTACCATATCTTGAATGCTTTTTATTCTTTCATCAAGTACTCCATCAGCCTCCCATTGCTGATATGTATCCAGTACCTTTGGCACATCGATTCCAACCTTTCAGGGTTCAGTAATTTTATTCAAAACTGAAGTTATCCAAGGGTTGAATACTACATTTTTTTCTGCAAAAGAAAAGGAACCCTCACATTTGAGAGTTCCTATCTTCTAGGCTTCATCTAAAGCCAGTATTCCACGCTAATTGTAGTATATGAAATATGTCAATTTTTGTCTACATGCCAGCGGCACAATAATCTTAGTAAAGTCGCGCTTTTTAACGTTTCTTGCCATAGTACTTGAAGCATAGTTGACAACTACTTTATACATAATTGATATTATCTTGCCGTATAGTTGGCATTACTGTTCACAAGGATTATCGGAAAAGATACTTTCAATTCTTGTCTAACAACATTTGTAAACGATTAATTAACTGATCATAAGTAATAATGTCGCAGTCTTTATTATTATACCTAACTATATTTAAATTAAGCCTAACTATATCGGAACTAATACTATGCATTTCAACCTCTTTTTCAATATTACCAATTAGCAAAAAAGATTTCACTAGTACTTTACTAGGCTTAACTTCCTTTGCAGACATCATATTCCGTTGGATATTCGTCTGCTGTATTGCATTCGAAAACTCGGAAGTTAACTTGCATGTGTTATTTCGATATTCGTTTTTCTTGAAAAGTAATGTGTCAGCTCTTTTAAGTTCAATAATATTAGGAAAATCCACCTGATTATCAAACTTGATATCAATTCTATTAACGGGAAACTCATCATTATCGATAACATATTGAAACTCCGCCACACCATCGAGACCAGGAATTATTAACGGTAAAAATCCTTGGTATTTTTTTAATACCTTCTCAATGTAATGCTCGTTTTCATTTAGGGATTTTACTAATTCTTCTTTGAAACGAGATAAAAGTCTATGTCTTGTTTTTAACTCTGCATTAAAAATAACATCTTCTTCCAAAACTAAAGTGTCAAAAGACAGTAAGTACTTTTTAAGACGATTGTTCAAATCTGCTAATCTAATATACGTTACCTTGGGATCGTATTCAAAATCAAAAACATCGCTGAAAAGCTCATCAAAATCACGCTTTGATATTTTTTCAAGTAATCCTGCTTCAATATTGACAACTTCTTTTAATAATTCAGTGTGTAAAGTAAATTGCTTGTTTGATTGTCTCAAAACCTTTTTTACTTGTAAATGCCCGTTTTCATCAGTATTACACTCTTTTATGGTCATACCAACATAGTAATTGTGTGTTCTTTCATGTGAATCATATTCAGTCTTTATGTAAGGCATAATTCCAAAAATAGAATCTTTACTCGCAAAAAAATATTCATCAGTTGTTCTATATATATCTTTTGATATCTTTGCAAATTTAAATTTAATAAAAATCACCCAATTTCATCAATCAAATAAAATCTCCATAGGTTTGTAAAAAAATCAGACAATGATTCATGATAACAACTACAAATTCCGTTTTGTGGCAAGATTACTTAACAATTCAACTGATTTTTCTAATTTTGTCTCCCAATCATCTTGAAATAAAAACTTAGCCCACAATATGTCAATATCACGAGGTTCTGGATTCTGTAAATCAATGAATCCTAAACTATCTGATAAGTGCAAAATTCTATTAAAAAGATCATCATTTATATTATTCGGATTAACGATGTAAGTAGCATCTAAATCAGCAATTTCCATCTTTCTGGTTCCTTCGTTATCTTTGGATGAAATTTCACAAATTAATTGATAGAAAACTGAAGAAATCCAGCTTGCAATGATAACTCCGTCTCTAAAATTACTAATTTCAATAACGACAAAATTCGTTGAAAAATACATTTGTACAGTTGCAAAAAAGACTCTTCCATTTCTCCGTAAATCCCTTGGTATCGCTATAGAATATTGTGATGATAATTTTGATGTCGATTTTATTAATATTTTAGAAATCTCCATGTGATTCTTTAACTTCTTTAATTGTTTGCCAGGGCTCAATGGAATTTGAAGATAATCATCTATGACGCTACAAATCGAAGCATTCAAGCTAGGGTTATTCCAGTTTACCATGACCGAATCTCCCTGGTTAATTATCATTTGATCAAGCGAATCAGAGTTTCTAAGTGCTGAAATTCCGTCTTGAGTTAGTAATTTATATTGCTCATATAATTGAGAGTATTTGTGTGAAGAATTAAAGAAAAGTAAGTCACTAAGGCCTGAGTTTCCAATCGTTCCTCTATACGAATTAAATAGATTTGTAATCGTATTAAATGGAATAAGTTTTTCGTTAGAGAACAAATTATCACGACAAAAATTTATTGCTTCAATGGACTCAGTGTTAATAAATCGCCATCCATCGATAACACTCTCAACTAACGTTTGTCTATTAACATTCATTGCCTCTACACCAGGAATAATTGATCTGTAACTTGATGGTAAATCAGGCTGCGTTACAAGATACTCAAACATAGAGCTTGAATCAATGTCGACTATTTGAGTTAAGCATGAGATTGAAGACACTTTGTTAGGGATTTTTCCTTTTTGGCCAACTAGAATTACTGTGTCTTTAGTTACTGAATCAAATAGTCCAGACCCAGGATAATTAAAAATTGCAGATAATCCAAATCTGTTTAACAAGAATTCCCGAAACTTTATTGCCTCTGGTCCTCGAGAAACCAATAGCTGCTTTGGCATGATACATGAAATTACTGAGTTATTACTTGACACTCTAGTCAAATACTCAATAAAAATACACTCTAAACCCATTTGTCCAAAATTCAACTCAGAAGTAAAGTTTAATTTGGTTTCCATGCTTAATACTAATTCATTCTTTCTTTGCGCAGAGTAAATCCCAGCTAAATATGGTGGATTAACCAAGATAACTTTAACGTTTGTGAATAAAGATTTATCTAAATCAGCCAGGTTCTCAGAATATACTTTAGGTGAATTATCAATTTTCACAAGGTTAGGCAAAGAAAGTCCTAATCTCAAACTCAATAATTCGGAGTATTTTCTATTTACATCATTTGCGATTATTTGCTTTGGTTCAATATTAAAAACCGAAATTGCAGACTCAAGCAAATTTCCACTACCTGCTGCTGGGTCGCAAATATAATCACTCTCATCTATTTCTCCAATATACAATTTGGCTAATAAAGAAGCAAATTTAGCTAACTCTGGATCTGTTGATACTTCACCGTTATGTTCATTTCCCTCTGAGATAACTGAATGGATAATATTTGAAACTAAATCACCATTTATATTCGTTTTTGCAAAATTGAATAAACTTTCTAATAATCTGTTATCTACAACAGAATTCACAGGATAATTTTGATAATCAAAATTGAAAATCTGTGAGAAATTTATCTTAGAAGCTTCCAAACAGATCTTTTTCAAATTGTTGTTAAAGGCTCTTATGTCTCTTAACTCAAATCTTGATATAGCATAAAATGAACCCCTTATGTACTCATACAATAATACTGCAATATTGGATTTCCAACTTGTATCGCTATCTTTAATGTCTTCAATTAGGTTTGAAAAATTTGTAAGTGTAAGGTAATATTCGTAATTATCTGCCATGACATCATATATGTATTTTTTGAAAAATTTCACAAGCTTTTTGATGTGCTCGGTACTGTTAGTAGAACTTGAAAAATCTCCAATTGATATTAAACCTGGAGATAACATTTGTTGATATGGTTGAGGATTTTGATTATCATATCTAAACGAATAAGCTTTTTCTAAATTTGTAATTAAATAATATGGCTTTTCTAATCTATAAAAAAGTTGCTGAATATACGACATCGCTTGGTATTGAAACCGAGTGCTTTGTACGTCATTTGGTGTTCTTTTTACTTCAACAACGCAAAGTATTTTCTTAGTACTATTGTTCTCTATAACATAGTCCATTTCAAGTGATCCGGCATATTGATGATGAATCACACTATATGAATCACTAAGTCGTAATTCTTTTAATGCTAACTTTAGAGCTGTTTCACACAGAGGATGATAGATATTAACCTCGGAATCAGAATAGTTTATCCACATAAATTAGCCTCAAGATGCTTTTTGATTTGTCTGGCAATAACATCTGACAAAATTGGAGGTACGGCATTCCCAACAATTAAATTCTTTCCTTGCTTACTAGAGGATATAATTTGATAATCATCGGGAAACCCTTGTAAGCGCAATGCTTCTCGTACAGTTATTAATCTATTGTAACTGTAGTGTATATTACAACCGACATTGGGTCTATTAAAGTACGTGTTTATCGTGTATGCTGGCTCATTTGGATGAAGTCTACCATAACAGGTTGTGTGTCCACCTTGTTCTTGTAGTCTTTTTATTCGAACTGAAGCAACATCTTTAGGTATATCCATATAGTTTCCACCTGGTTTAACATGTTGAATAATATACTCATCTAATGAACTTGTTGTGGGAATACTATGATCAGTAACTATTTTCGCATGACCGCGAATACGTTTTTGGTAACTATTAAGTGGTTTCTGATTATACTCTTGAGATTTACTATTAACTGTTGCTATAGGTAAATCTCCTAACGCTTCTAAAACTGACACATATTTAGGTAATATTATCCCATCAATAGAATGTGTTTGACTCGGAAAATTGAAATCTCCCAATTTGGAACCAACAACTAAGACTCTCTTTCGTCTTTGTGGAACTCCATAATCGGCTGCATTAATAACATTCCATTTAACAACATAACCAAGTTCATTGAATTCCTCTAATAATGAATCAAGTACCTTTTTTCCATCACTGTCTTTTGCAGATAAAATACCCGTAACATTCTCAAAAACGAAAAAATATGGATTAACATGTTTTAATATTTCGAGATATTTCCACACTAACTTTCCTCTATCATCATTGACATTTCTTTTCCCAATAAGTGAGAAAGACTGACATGGTGGTCCACCAATTAAAACATCAGCATGTGGTATTTGACCAATAGGATAATTATTAATATCTGCGTGGTGTATATGATCTCCAATATTATATTTATATGTTTCAACAGCGTTTTTATCAATGTCAGAAGCCCAAATAAGGCTGAAATCATTCGATTTAAAACCAAGGTCAAGACCTCCGCCACCTGAAAATAAGCTTACTACAGAAAATTTCATTATTACACCCCGCTTTTTAGTCTCTCATTTTTAATCTTTTGCAATTCTTCCTTTATAATTATAGCAGACAAAGCTTCATACTTGGACAATATTGAAGTTATCTCATCAATTATTTCTTGTTCACCTATATTGATAAGTTGTAAACCTAATTTTGATAATTTATTAGTGTCTTTTACGGATATTATGTCTGGATTTACGATACATAATTCACTAATATCATATTTTTGTAATTTCAACATGCCTCCACCATAGAATTTACCACTTTTTTCTAATCTATAATATGTAAAATGGTTATTTAAAAGTGTCAAAATTAAGAACTTGTTATGTTTTGGTTTAATGATATAAAAATTGTCTCTTACTAAGCAATCGTCATTAAGTATAAATTTCATATTTTCTCTTATCATATAATTAAATATAATCCCAGAGCATTGCTTATCAAAGATACCAAAATTGGGCCAATTAACACCTTTGGATATCATATTATATATTGTTTTAGGTGTTTTATCATTCATTACTGTTTTTATAGTATTTTCAATATACTTCTTAACTTCAATAGATTCCGGATCACTCAAACCTAAGAATTTATCTTTTTTTGCATCAAGTGTAGAATATCCAGTAATACTTTTAGATGAAGTTATCATTTCTTTCAATAATCTTGAGTCGCTAATCTGAGATTTAAAATAAAAATCATTGTACCCTGTTGTGATTCCTCGGGTAATAATGGCTATTTTGTTTAGTGCAATATGATTTAGATTAGATAAATCTATAGCTTTGACTTCTTCAAATTCAACAATTTCTCCATTAACAGACTTTATACTAGAAATTATAGGTGTATAACTTACTAACTCCTTAACAATTTTGACTATTGACACACCAACTGTATATTCTTTTCCAAATACAAAACCTTTAACATTAGTAATGCTTCTAATGGATGCGGATTTTGTAACTTCACTATAAAAATAATGATTTCCTCGATCATCCATCCAAGTGCTTGGAAATATCGCAATCAATTCGCCTTTATCTCTTAATAAGTCTATAGCTTTGAGTATAAAATACATATACAAATTTGAAGTCTTTTTTAAGCCTTTAAATAAACTATCTGAAAGTAATTTATCTTTATTTATGCCAAAATGATCAAGATTGTTGATTTTTTCCTGCCGTACATATGGTGGGTTCATGACAATTGCATCATAATGAGATTGATCGTTTATACTTAAAAAATCCATGTTATATAGACGAATATGATTACTTGACCTGGAGATTACTTCATTAAATTTTTCGTATAGTGTTGGATCAATTTCATATCCAGTTATAGCATTATATCCGATATGCATGAGTTCGGAAATAAAGACTCCATGACCAAAACAAGGATCAAGCACAAATGAATTTTTATTAGCAGTAAGTAACGATACCATATATTTAGCTATAATCTCTGGAGTAAACACTTGTCCTAAATCAAATTTCATAAGAATTTACCCCTTTCTCACTGAATATTATAAACATAATATACTTTTTACGATTATACCACATTTATAAAAAACTTTAAAGCCTCCTAGCCAAACTGTCCACTCTAAATTCTCATTAACATAATTAGCAAGTTTTGTAAGCAGCTAATCACTATACTGTTTCCTGCCATTTTATATAGTTGTGTATCCGATGTTCCAGATGAAAGTACTACATCAATACAGTTGTCATTCCACCCCATCAACCTCCAACACTCTCTAGGTGTCAGTCTCCTAATTGATATTAGATCATCTTTATCAACAACTACTCCTATGTCATTTGGCGATGTTTTGAGTGTTGGAATCATATTTTTTTGAACAACTCCTCTTTTTTGGTGCGTTCTATTGGTGTATATACCATCTCCAACATGAGCCAATGCATATCCTTGTTTTGTCTTTTGAGGAACCATGATGAAGTTATCAGTTGCTCTACTACCAGGGCATGTGCTAATTGTGTAAGCATATTCACTATTTTCATCATGTAATCGAAATCTATTCCCTCGAATGAATCCATTACGATCATTTGTATCCGAAAGATTTCTAATAAGTCTTTCGCTCAAAAAATACTTTTCTGAAACATGCTTTTCCAAATAATCATTTAACTTGTTTTCAAGTTTTATCTTTGTTGGAAAAATATAGTTCTTGGTATCAAGTGTACTGACCATAAACACTCTCTCTCTATTTTGAGGGATACCATAATCTTTAGCGTTGAGAACTTGATAGTAATTTCTATATCCATGTGACTCAAGAAATGATTTCCATTCATTAAATAATCCTATGAACCTCTTGCTTACAAGGTTTTTTACGTTTTCCATAAGTAGATATTTAGGTAGATTACCTTTGATTGCTGCATTATTTATTAATCTTTCAACTTCCCACAATAGACTACTACCAGTATCAGAATCACGATCAAACCCCCTCATTTGACCAGCCAACGATATATCAGTACAAGGAAATGAATAAGTCCATAAATCAGCTGTGGGTAATACCTCGATCTCTTTAATATTCCCTAGGTTGTTAGGCTTTCCATGCAAAGCTTCATAAACTTTTAATGCGTACTTATCTATTTCACTAATCGCAACTATTTCGTGCTCAATATTGGCATCTTTAAGAGCTTGAGCTTGAGCGCCAATTCCAGCAAATAATTCAACAACTTTTAACATTCATAAATCTCCTCTTCAGTATTTGCGTGGATACTGGCATGAGATTTACTGATTATTTTGGTTTTTCCAACTTATTACAATTTCATCTATTATTTGATAAACTCGACTTCTACTTTGTTTTATTTCAATCTTTATCTTCTCTATCCATTGATTGTTGATGATGGATTCTAGAACAGTTTTCTGAATATCATTTAGTTTCTTAATTACCAGTTTATACTCCGATAGTTTTTGATTAGCTTGTCTTATTTGATTTTCTATTATTACTATCTTATCCAACCAAAACAACAATTCACTATCACCAGATGAACGTGAACCAGAAGATCCAATAAAATCATAAGATACTCCCTTGTACCCAATAAGCTTCATATTATAGAATTCTAGTTTTTCCTGGAGTTCTTTTTCTTTTCTCATTGCCCTTCTTACATCATCAATCCACTTGTAAAAGGGTTCGTTTAATCCACGATTCGAATGACTCATTAGCTGTTTTCCTCCTGTATTCAAATTGCTTCAAATTTGTTTGAACTGACTCTCTCATGAAAGCGAACTTATCCTCAATTGGTGGATTAGGGTTTTTAGAATACTTAACCACATAGTCTACAGCTGATAAGACATCTTCGAAACCATACCCATGGATTAAATCTTCAAACAAGATGTTAAATTTGATGATATCTAGTGATGACTCATCGATGTATTTGTTTTTGATTAAAGAATTGGTAATAAAATGTAATTTAGGGAGGCCGTACGGCCCTTTATCTTCTTTATCCTCTTTATCAATTTTTCTTTCTTTTTTCTTTTCTTTTTCCTTTTGTGTACTTTTGTCGACATTAACTCGATTATTGTCTACATTAACATGATTATTGCTACCAATAACGCTATTAGTGTTATCAATAACCCCATTATTGTCTACATTAATGTTTTTCGATGTTTTGTTAAAAATACTGAGTTCCAACATCGTTTTTTCATCCAGTAACCAGTATTTATCCTGACCGTTATTCTTTCTTCTTCTGGTAGATAAAATGAACTGTTTTTGAATTGATTTTGATGTGATCACATCTTCTTTAAGCAGATCGAAGTTAAATAAACCCACTTTCCCACAATAGACAATGACCTCTTCGATGTCGATTGGGTTTGGTGTCCAGTTCGCTCCGATGCTTTTCATGAGCGTTCTTGCGAGTGAAGCGATTGATTTTTCCAAATAATATCCATTAGCGTATATCATCGAGAGCAATCTAATATAGATGATTTCACCTAAATAACCAAAAGCGAGATTAAGATCCTGTATCTTTTCATCTTCAAAAATATTCACGTCGAGAGGAAAGTATTGTAAGCCTTGTTTGAATGGTCGTGCCATGAGTTATTCCTTTCCCTAGGTATAGTTAAAAATCGCCCAATAAGGGCTTTTACTAAATGACACTTGAAAGCCACTTCACGCATACTTGATACATTGTTCGCAGTAACTTGTTGTGTAGTTCACATTACTGTTCACAAGCATTATCGGTAAGTGTGAAGCAGCTAACAGTTGTCTCTACTTCATGTTTCTTTGAATGAATTCATCTAAGTGTTCTTGAGTGACTCGCCATTGGTTCCCAACCTTGAAAGCTTTGATTTTCTTAGTCTTGATATACTTTAAAAGTGTCGGTCTTTTGACTTGGAGTATCTCTTGAAGCTCATTGATGTTATAGACATTCTCATTTTTCTTTCCGTTGTTTGTTTCCATCGTATTCTTTTAGGATCCTTTCGATGAATGTAATTCCGCCTTTATAGACGTATGTTTTGGTTGACTTGATAACAGTTCCACCCGATACCACTTTCGCTTCAACAACTCTGAAATACTTCTTATCACAAAAGTCTTGAAACGGTATGTTCTGCTCATCTAAAACATGTGCAGTTCTTAGAATCTTTAGTAGGACGTCACGACCGATATTTTTGAAGCGAATCACTTCATGAACCATATCTAGATCCACACAACTCGTCGTGCCTAATAAGTTATCAATAGCTTTAATCTTTGGAGTATTCATTTTGAGTGTGGTCTCTAGGACGTTTGCTCTTACTTTCAATTCTTGAAACTCATCCAGGAACTCGATTACCTTATCTGGATTCTCAAAATCCTCTATCTGATAGATGCCATAACGGATGAGCTGAGGTAATACAGTTCGATACAACCAATCACCAATCACTTCTGCGTCTTTGCGCTTGGATTGGAAGAATATGGTAGATAGGTGGTCTGCGGTAACAAAGAACATATTTTGATGTGTTTTATCGTGGGGAACGCTCACAAGCTTAATACTGGTGTCGTTCAGTTTGGTCCGGACTTCTGATACGCTTTTAATCTCAAACATGCGACAGAGATCCTTCAGGTTGAAGCAAGGTTCGTCATCCACTATCGTGGCACGAACTTTGCCATAGGCATTGTGTTCAAACTCTCTAATCATAGGTTTTCCCTTCACTTTTTCTTTTTGGTAGTTTGGAATAGCGCTGTGCTTATCTGCCACTCAAGATGATTCTTAGCTTTGCTCAATCGGTGAGCATAAATCTTCGTGGTAGATATGTCTTTATGGCGCATTAATTGCTGTGCTGCATCTAAATCTCCACCCAAGTCCAGCGCTAAAGAAGCTGCTGTATGCCTAAGGCTATGGGCAGAATACTTGGGATCATCGATCCCGATATCTCTGAGCATTTCTTTAACCACCATACTAATCATTCGTGTTCTTAGTCTTGTTCCCTGATAGGGTTTCGTATGATTAATGAAGAGTGGTTTATATTCATCTTGTCGCTCGATCAAATATTCTTCAATCAAGCCATACACTTCTGGAGAGAGTTTGACATACGCATCCTTCTCATCGTGACCTTTACCCATGATGTATAACACCTTGGTTTCATCCACGAAGCTGATATCATCCACATCTGCTCTTTCCACTTCAATCGTTCTTAATCCGGTTGTTAATAATAGTGCGATCAGAGCATGATCTCTTTTTCCAATGATGCTCTTACTCGCATAGCGTTTAGCTCTGTTTAATAGTTTAATAGCCGCTTCAAGAGATAATGATTCTCTCTTAAAGTCGGATTCAATCTTCATACCTTTTACACCTTCAGCTGCATTGGGTCCAAATCCTTCAATGTAGTACCATCGATAAAATCCCCTTATGACTACAATGTGTTTTTGAACGGATGCAGCTCTTAGCCTGGACTTTAGTTGTTCACGATAAGCCATGACATCTTGCCTGGTTGGTAGGTTAGGCAAGCCATCAACGAACTCAGCGAACTGGGCAAGCATCTTCCCGTAGGAACGCTTGGTGTTTTCTTTGATATCGAATCTTTGGATATAAATATCGATAATCTCTCGAAAAAAGCCCTTGTCGTCCATTTTTATCCTTTCAATGGTTTGTTATTTTTGAAATGAGTTGTATAATCGGAATTGTAGAATGGCGGTCGCTTTTCTACTGGCCAGGTTTGTACCCCAAATACAAGCTTGGCGTCTTTTTTTACTTCATCCGATTGAATTCGTTATGTTTCTTTACATGTTCACTTTCTAGTTCTAGAAATTTGATCGCATCGATCTGTAGAACATTTATAAGTTCTAACACGAGTGGAATCGGTAGTTTTTGACCCCTTCGACCACTTTCTATTTGGTAATAGTAATAGTGCGAGAGATTTAACATCCTTGATACTTCTTCAACCGATAAACCCAGATTGTTTCTGTGTTCGATCAGATAAAACCTTGGTAGTGGTGTGGCATGGTCGCGATTTTGAACCTTCCCTGTTCCGTTGACAGGCATGTGCTTTCCTCCTTTCGTCAATTTCGATGGTGCCTTGATTATATGAGAAAGCAATCCGTCAAAAAATAACTTGGAGAAGCGAAATCACAACAGCAACAAAAAGAGTTTTCAAATAGCAGAAAACCCTCATTTTTACGATTAAATTGATAGTTAATGTCATCAGTAACATTGACTTGTAAACATTTGTTGTGGTATCATTCTTGCGAAAATATACGAATGTGAAGAGGTGACCTCCATGGTTAAATTAAACACCGAAGATGATTTTAATAATTTGTTCATCTGTGAGAATTTGAAGCGTTTACGTGTCTCACACAACTTATCAACAACCCAGGTAGCTAGCGTCATAAAAAAATCCCGCCAAGGCTATCTCAATTACGAGAATGGCTCCAGGGAGATTGGAATACACGATTTAATTAAGCTATCACAGTTCTATGGTGTTTCGATTGATCACATAACCGGTAATCCATTCTCGAACAGGATTAGTCACACGCTTGCATTTAGGACCTACGAGATGGTAGATAATGAACTCAAGCAAGTCCTGCCTTATAATATCAATGCAGAGAACGATGATGTCATCCTGGTGAGATATAGCGAGCATAGAATTGACTTCTTCTGGCGCACTCAAACCTATCACAAGAATCAAGTGATGCTCTTTTCCTACTATAACCGGCATTATGTCTCTAAGATATTTTACAACATAGATGGCGGAGGTTGTTTCTTTATTCTTGATGAAATGTTTAACTTTACAAAAGCACAGTCAGAAAACCTTATTATACATGGTATTCATGCAGGTACAATTTCAAAGAATTTTCAAATTCCTAACTTCTTATAAACCTTACAATACGTTTGTGCCACTGGCATGTAGTTTTAAATTTTAGTTAGTGATAAACTACTGTTGGTAGGTTAGGCAGCGTCACAAACTCAGTGCTCATAAGGCACGCACTTTCCCTAGGGATTGCTATGGCAATTCCTTTTTTTCTTTTTATCCTTTAGAAAGGATACCAATGAATAAGGCTACGATCGTTACCGATCAAATGAAATACAATTACTCAGTTAGGATAGCTTTTAACCTTTATATGGAAAAGCTTCTCACTGAAAGTGAATACAAAGAAATCCTGTCCAGATTGAAACAACAATACAACATAACCTTTATTACATCAGAAAGCAATGAAATAGTTGAGAATTGACTTGCTATTCATTGCTTTTAGAGTGATGTATATGTACTAACCAAGGAGGAAAAATAATGCAAAACAAACAAGTCAGAGTCATACAACCAAAACCTGTGTTCGATTTATCAGGAACCATACCCAAGAACCTCAAAAAACGTGTGTGTGCCTACGTTCGAGTGTCCACCGATAATGAGGAACAGAAAACGAGTTACATCGCTCAAACCGACGAATACACCGAAAGGATTCAAAATAACCCTGAATGGACATTCTGTGGTATCTATGCAGACGAGGGCATCAGCGGAACTTCCACCAAGCACAGAAAACAGTTCAATAATATGATGGATGCTGCAAAGCGTGGTGAAATCGATTTGATCATGACGAAGTCAATCTCACGATTCGCTAGAAACACAGTTGATTGCTTAAACTACATCAGAGAGATGCGAGCAATCAATGTTGAGATCTTCTTTGAAAAAGAAAACATCTACTCCTCAGACCCAAAGGTGGACTTCTTATTAACCATCATGTCATCCATCGCCCAAGAGGAAGCTAGAAACGTGAGCGAGAACGTCAAATGGAATGTTCAAAAGCGCTTCAACAATAGCGTTCCAATTGTGAATCACAACAGGTTCTTAGGTTATACCAAAGACAAACGAAGTGGCAACTTAATCGTTGTTCCTGAAGAAGCTAAAATCGTCCGTGAGATATTCCAAATGTATGTGAGTGGTATCGGACCGATGAAGATTGCAAAACACATGGAATCCATAGGAGCAACCACGGGTGCTGGTGCATCCAAGTGGAGTATGTCCACCGTTGCAGTTATCCTAAAGAACGAAAAATACATCGGCGATTTGGTTCAGCAGAAAACACTGACAGTTGATTACCTTTCACATAAGAAAGTAAAGAATAAAGAACTCGCTCCAATGTATCATACCGAGAATGCACACGAGGCAATAATCGATAGAGAAACATTCCTCCTCGCACAAAGGATCAGAGAGGATCGTAGCAAGGTAAAAGTTGGAAAGGATAAGAACCTAGCCAAGTACAATGTCACTTATCCATTCTCAGCATTTATCGTTTGTTCTGAATGTGGACGAACCTTGAAAAGACGCTATTGGAATTACGGTACACCAGCTCAAAGAGTTATGCAACAATGTGGTGGTTACATCGACGGTAAAGCCCACTGTAAGGCTAAAGCTACTTACCAAGAGATGATTGAAGGTGCGACTGTGAAAATGCTCAACGAGGTGTTTTTACAGGAAAAGGATATCATCCCAAACATACAGAAAATCATCAAGTCGACCATTCGAGTTAGCGATGTTGAAATCAAGATTCAAAAGCTTCAAACACAAGGCGATGAGCTTGAAAGAATGATATCAAACCTAATTGATGTTCAAGTGAAGAATCCTAATCTTTCCCAGGAGGATTTCAACAGCAAATACCAATCACTGACCTTGCAGCTTCACAATAACAAAACCGAGATCAGAAAACTTGAAGGTGAGTACTTAACGAACTACGATACGCGATCAAGACTTGCAAAGATAGAAACCACACTCAACAATTTACTAGAACCAATCCAGGAAGTTGATAGTGATACATTACGTTCATTCATTTACAAGATCATCTCAGTGACACCTGAAAACATTGTCTTCTGTGTAGCAGGAACCAAGAATTATACCGATAAAGAATTCTCAGAAAATAGACATACTTTTGAAGCACTAAAACCTTTAGCAACAGGTACTTATCATAACGAAAAGTACGGTAAAATTATGAATTACAAAGTCGTTATTATCTAATTTTTTTTGAAGCAAAATATGTTGCGAAGATGAATAAAATCTGACTCATCGAAAAAAAGCCATCGAAACCTATGAAGGTCATCTGATGGCTTTTATTGACAAGAATGTCAAGCATTGTGTATTTCGGAACTTTCATTACCAGTGTTTAGATTGCTATGTGTAGATAAGCAGTTATCAGTCTTTATGCATTTTAACTGTATTTAACTTTTCTGATATCAAATCAATGTAGTTTTTGTATAATTCATTGACGATTTGATTCCACGATAGATATAGATCTCTGTAAGCATTATTACATATTTCCCTGTGTGATATAGCTTTACTAAATATGTCAATTATTTTTTCTGCATACATTTCAGGTGCATTGCTTGAGAGGTATCCATTTACTCCATCACAAATAGTGCTAGCTGTTACTGCTTTTTCTATAAATAAGGTAGGTGTATGCTGACTAGCTGCTTCAACCTGAACCAATGATGAAGCATCATATAATGATGGCAATAAGAAAAGGTCTGCTACTTTGTAGTAAGATGATAATTCAATTCGATCTTTAATACGACCTGTAAATATTGTGTTCTCATTAAGATTATTTAAAGTGACTCTTTTCTTCATAAAACCTTCATGTATTCCAGATCCAACAAAGATCATTTTAAATTTGAACTCTCTTTTCTTAAGAATCGTCAAAGAATCGATTAAAAAATCTACATTTTTGATTTTGTCTAAGCGGCCAACATATAAAAGCACTTTATCCTCATGCTGAATGTGATGCATCTTTCTCAAATCATTAGCCATCTGTTCATCTTCCAAGGGCAATAAGTCAGTCCCATTGCGGATGACTATAGGAAGACTTTTCGCACCATACTCGTAAAATACTCTTGCAATTTCATCGTTTACTGCAATGAGTCGATCGCATCTGTTTAATCTCCTCATCAATTCACCGATTGCGAGTTCACTGATAAATGCATTTTTACTACGCTCGTAGAAATCTTTTTTATACTGACTGTGCAATGTTGCGATAAGTGGAATATTATGCCTTTTTGCATAATTAATCCCATAATTACCTACTGAAAATGGACTGTGAATATGTATGATATCAAATTTTATTGCTTTCATGCTCTTTTCAAAAAAAGTATCAAAACTTGGAAACGAAAGCCTGTAATCCATCAGTGGCAATTTTATAGACTTTGTCCGTATAACCTTATATGCAAATTTATCAATGTTCTCTATTTCTCCATAATTAGGTGAAAAAACATAGACATCTGCGGTCAAAGATAGCTTTTTTGCATAGTTATCAACGACATTGACCACTCCATCAATCATTGGAAAAAATACATCTGTAAAAATTCATATTACTAATCTTTGCTTCATATTCACCTGCTTCATCATATCTAAACTCGAATGTTTAAACCAATTGTCGATTCAAGCATTTCAACAACAGCTTTCATTCACTTTTTTTGTCTTTGAAATAATTCATGACATCGTCATATCCATAATGATAAATTCTTCTTGAGTGCATAGATGTAAAATCAAGTATTTTACCTAAACTTTTTGTTGATCGTATATCATGTATTCTAACATTCTTATACTTCTTTTTTTTCGATCGCAATGAGGATAATGCTGAAACAGTGACACAGATGATTTCATCACAACCGATATCAATTAGTGGTTGAACTGGGGTGTTATCGAAATACCCTCCATCCCTATATTTTTTATTGTTAGTGATAACAGGTGGAAACACTATGGGTATTGAGCACGAGGCAACAAGCGTATTGATTTGCATATTTTTATCTAGCTCTTTAAGTGGTACATACGATACTTGTGATTCTCTATGAACGTAATGCTTAATGGTAGACTTCAACAAGTCAGTAAATCCTTTATCAGTATCACCGGTTTCAGAGACTGCAATATAGATATCTTTATTTGTCAATAGTTCAAAATTCAAATACTCATTTAAATACTCATTCAACTTATTAATTGATAACAAACCATTATCAATTAATCTTAATCTCTCGTTCTTGATGGTCTTTATAATTGCAGTTTTTTCTCCCAGTGGCGCTTCTGGAACGTTGAACCAAATATCCATTGCTAAATCAAGTGAACCAATGGCTGCAAAAGTAACATTAACCGCTCCAATCGAAGCTCCAGAAAACGCACTCGCTTTTTGTAAAATGCCCAGTTCTTCAAGCGCTTTTAGCGCACCGATTTGATATGCTCCTCTTGCGCCTCCACCAGATAAACAAATTCCTAATTTATTCACATTTTTTTCCTTTCACAAACAATAGGTTTTCATCTCAAAATCTATACAACTTCTTGCGAGTTTGTTTATCAAAATGGATTGAAGTAATCAATAATTGAAGTCAGTATAGCTATTAAATATTAGTGCTGATCCCACTAAAAATTGTACGATTGATCTATAATCCGCCGTCGATCTACTGGTCAATTCATTACAAGGTGTTATTAAATGTGACAAGATTATATATAATCTCAGTCATTTCGTCAACGGATTCAGACTTTGAATTTTTAATCCATTCAACCACAACAGAAAAGAGTGCACCTTCAAAAAACCGTGCTTTATATTTATCTTCCTTTTCAATATCAAATACTTTTTTCAATAATTTTGAAATTTCAGCTTCAAAGGACTGGAAGATAAGATATTCTAGGCTGTTGGTGATGAGTACTTCGATTAAATCGGAATACTCATTGAAAACTATGACCATTTTCTTAATCGAATGGAAAATTGGATTGTCATTATTCATGTCCGTTTCAAGATCCAACATTAAACGTTCATATATTTTTCGTCCTTGATCGAGCAATATATCTTCTTTCGAATCAAAGTTGCGGTAAAATGTCGGTCTTGCAACACCTGCTTCTTTTGTAATATCATCAATAGATATCTTTCTAAAAGCATTTTTTTTAAGTAAGAACATGAGTGCATTATATATCCACTCTTTGCTTCTAGTAACCTGTATGTTTTCTTTCATCAATTTTTCCTACCTACCTCTAAATGATCACCAATAAAAATCCCAATGCCTATCACGTCAGGACCGACATGTGCACCAACCACCGGAGTCGACGGTGATTCATACAGGTTTTCTAATCCGAGATTTTCTTTAATCATACTAACGAAATGAGCTTTCAGGTTAGGGTTCGCTGTATAGATTAAATATGCCTGATATGGACGATGATCGACATATTCTTCGACCAACGATGTGATTGAAGATAGGACGGATTTGATGGTTCGTTTGTTGCCAATTGAAACGATTTCCCCAGATTCTTGCACCTGTAACACCGGTTTGATATCTAAAAGTTTGCCTATGTAGCCCTTCGCATTGCTCAAGCGTCCATTTTTAACCAGATAGGTTAAAGAGTTTACTGCAAAATAGATGGTGTTCAAATGTCTCATGTCACTGAGTTTGTTTTCGATTTCTTCTAATGAAAAATCTTTGTCGATCATCTTTTTAGCTTCCAAAGCGAAAATACCTTCCGAAAAGCAGACCGTCTTCGTATCAAAGACCTTAATCTTTATTTTCCCTTCGAACTCCTTAGCAGCCATGATGCATGAGTTATAAGTTCCGCTCATCTTAGCCGATATGGTCACTACAAAAATCTCTTCAACACCTTCATCTAAGAATTTTTGAAAGATGTTCATCACATCGCCAACAGATGGTTGGCTGGTCTTTGGTAATAGTTCTTTATCGTTTTTAAGCATATCATAAAATTGATCTGCCTTTAGTGTTAATCCGTCCTCATACTCTTGACCTTTGATATTGATCTTAATACGCAATATCTCAATGCCATGTTCAAATGGATAATAATCTAATCCGCCTGTTGAAGTGTCAATCACGATTCTTTTTCTCATGGTTTCTCTACCTTTCTACTGCGATTCTTAATGATTCGATGACCACCAGTTTTATTCATCAGCAAACTGGATAATTCTTCAATCGTCTCGACAATGTAATCGGGATTTGAGTTTGCCAGAGCGTTTTTCGTCTCAAATCCCCATGTCACCGCGATCACTTCGATGGGAATTGATCGGCAAGCCAAGACATCTCGAATTTCATCACCGACGTAAATGGCGTCCTCGGGATCATATCCATGTTTTCGAAGCAGTTTCTTAATCTTGCGTTTTTTTCCTTTCATGCTAGCCTTCCCCTCAATGAAGGAGAATGTGTTGATATCATTATTTGATAATATTTTATTGATATTTGAAACACTATTTGAAGAAACGATGGCTAATTTAACCTTGCTTTCATTCAGGTTCACTAAGAGCTCTTTCATTCCTGAGATGATCGTGCAATCATCGACAAATTCAGATGCAATATCACGCGATTCTCTGTACAATTTAGGCAATTTATATATCGGAACACCTAAATCGAACAACCGCTTTAAACCTGGCTTCGTTTTTAATTCTCGAATTCCATCTTTGGATAGTTGTTTTAGTTTGTATCGTTTTGAAATTCGTTCATATATGAGTTCAGACTGATCGACATTGTTGCTCAAAGTTCCATCCAAATCAAAGATAATTATTTTTTTCACTGATTGCATCCCTCCTTCATGATATCCTACTATGCACGATCCTTAAACTGGAATATCTTTTTTTGTAAACCAAAGCGTGCCTACTGTAAAGCACATCGCTGAAATGAGTAACAGAATTGCAAAGTGCATGATGTAGGTGGATGACCCATCCAAGATTGAGGTCGTATTGAACAGCGTGATCATCGTGATGTTATTAAAGTATCCCATGGGCTCGATACCAATCCCCATGTTCATGAAGAGATCAGAACCAAACAACCCTAATATTTTAGATATGAAAAATACTAACGCTACACCTCCACCTAAAGAGATCGAATGCTTCGTATAGTTGAAAACCGCAGAAAACATGAACGTAATCGATCCCATGGCAACCGTGAATATGAATAGACCTAGGTTGAGCAACAGAACGTGGTCAATCGCTAATGAATTTTCGATGGTTAATGCTAAGATAACATCCACGATGGTTGTTAAGATAAACATCGCTACTAAAGACATGATGAAAAAGAACATTTGCGTGAACGCTATCTTGGATCGCTTGATCGAAGTGGATAAAACAAACGCCATGGATCCTCGATCAATTTGACTGGCAAACAATTTATTCCCAACTATAACCGTGTAGACCAAGGGCATCAGCACCGACACAACAGGATAAAAAATTGAGCTAACCAGAACATTTGAATCCATCGATGCAATGCCTGTCAAGATGTCAGGATTCAAACCGATCGCAGTAAAGAGTCCGTCGAGTGACAGCCCTGCGGATTCTAAGGCGATGATATATGGGATCAATATGTTTGGGTCTGCATCACCTGAAACCGTGACTAACCCCATAGCAAATTTGATAACGACGTAAAGCAAAATCAATGTCAGGGTTGTTGCTGTCCAAAGACCCCAATTCGCTTTGATGGATTGTTTCAATAATGGTATACTGATCATTTTTCGTTGTCCTCACTTATTTTTTTTAAAAAATACTTTTTGAGCGTGTATTTTACTTCTTTGATATATTTTAAATTGAATTGCGCTAATACCTTCATAAATTCGTTTACTTGAGCGTCTTTGATGTCGACGGTTACTTGCATATATTTATCATTTTTTGACGTTATGTAGAGATTCAAATTCACATAATTTTGATAATCTCTTTCGTCTTCAAATCCAACTTTGTATGTCTTTACTTCGTTGTGACGAATCTTTTTCATATCCACGATATCTAATACTTTCCCGTTATGCAAAAGTGCGACACGATCACATGTTTTTTCTACCTCTTCAAACACATGACTGCTCATAAATATGGTAGCACCTCTCTGTCTTGCCTCCATCAATACATCTACGAATGTTTCTCGCATGAGTGGATCAAGTCCGGTTGAAGGCTCATCCAGGATTAAAATATCCGGTTCAGCCATAAACGCTTGTACGATGGCCGTTTTTTGCTTCATGCCTTTGCTCATATGCTTTAGATTTGCTGTGGTGTCTAGCTTAAATTTATTGATTAAATACTTGGCGTATTCCATGGTTTTTAATCCCATCATTTCTGCTTGACTCTTCAAGAACGCATCCCCATCACCTATGTCGGGAAAAGCTATTTCGCCTGGCACATATCCAATATGTCTCATGATTTGAGTTGTGTCATAGTTCACCTCATGATCCATTATGTAGACACTTCCGCTATCCGGTCTGATAAAACCCATCATGTTTCTGATCGTTGTTGTTTTACCACTTCCGTTAGTTCCAACAAAACCAAAGATTTCACCTTTTTTCACTTCAAGATCGATGTTGAAAATACCTCGTGATAATCCATAATCTTTTGTCAGGTTTCTAATTTCAATCATGCTCATAGGAATGACTCAACCTCGCTATCTTTATAGTAATTTAGGAAATAGTCTTCGAGCGTAAATTGTGACTCTGAAAAATATTTCACCTGATTGTCAGAGACTTCCTTAATCAAACGATTTATCTCTTTATCGTTGATTGCTACTCTCACCTTCTTTTTAGTTTTATCGCTATAGATAATGTTCAAATCCGATTTCATAAATTGCTCATATCCTTTATCTTCCAAAAACTCAATTTTAAAGACTTTGTTTTCGTTATTTCTGATGATATCAGTCTCAATCGTTGAAATGATTTTACCTTCCTTGATAATCGACAATCGATCACAACAGGCATCCACTTCCTCAAATATATGAGTTGAAAGAAGGATTGTTTTCCCTCTTTTCTTCTCGGTTTTGATTAACTCGATAAATTTATTTTGCATGATAGGATCTAAGCCGCTGGTTGGTTCATCGAGTATCAAAATTTTGGGATCCGACATGAAGGCTGATACAATTGCCAGCTTTCTCTTATCCCCTATGGACATCTTTTTCATGCTCTGATTTGGATTCAATTCAAATAAATCCAGTAAGTAAGTAACCCTAGACTCTTCTGCATGCCGCATTTTTTTCATCATATCGATGAACTCAAGTCCACTCAGTCCGTCTGGTAGTGCAACCTCACCAGGAATATAACCGACTTCGCCCAATATCGAAGAGTAATCTTTCCAACAATCATTGCTGTTAATGGATACAGTTCCTTTATCGGGTTGAGAAAAACCCATGAGCATTCTTATTGTCGTGGTTTTCCCCGCACCATTGGGACCAAGAAAACCGAATACTTCACCCTCTTTAACTTCAAAGGATATATCAAAAACCCCCCGATTATATCCGAAATCTTTTGTCAGATTTTTCACTTCTATCATAAGCATATTCTCCTATCGTCATATTATTATCTGAACACAACTGGATGTCGTCATATCATTAATTTCAATTATAGCACTGACATGTTACATTTGCAACACTTTATACAATTGTTACATTTTTTGCCGTTTTTTTTATTGTATACTTGAATTTTTAAGTACTTTTTCAAGAAAAATATGTTGCGTAAGACAACCATTCAGACAAAAAAGGCCATTTTTTAACAAAAAATATGTTCCCACAATGGACGAAATTTGCACATATAGACAAAAAAAGCCATCGGATACCTATGAAGGTCATCTGATGGCTGATTTTTATAAATTTGAGTTAAAAATAGAGTGTTGTCAAGTATGTGTCAAGTATATAACAAGTGTTATTTTAATGAAAGCAACGTGATAGACTCTACATGTGCAGTGAATGGAAACATATCGAGTGGTTCAATACTCTTGATTTCATAATTTTGTGTCAAAACATCTAAGTCTTTCGCAAGCGTCGATGGGTTACACGAAATATAAATGATCTTCTTAGGTTTCTTCTTCAATAAGAACTCTGTAACTTTTTCACCTAACCCCGTTCTTGGTGGGTCAAACACGATGACATCGACTGGGATGTTCTTATGACGATTTAAGACTTCGATGACATCACCTTTTAACAAGTCAATGTTTTTGTTGACGTTTTGAATGATGGTATCTTTCGCACTTTGAATCGATGCTTGTACGGATTCAATCGCGTACACATTTTTGACATAAGGTGCCACATATTGTGCAATTGGGGCGATACCACTAAAAGCGTCAATCACGATGTCTGTCTTTTTAAAATTACCCAACTCAATGACTTTTTTGTATAATAGATCGGCTTGTTTCGTATTGAGTTGGAAGAACGCATCTGGTTTTAATGAGAATGTAACCCCATTGAGTACTTCATTGATGGCTTCTTTACCCGCCACTAAGTGGGTATTTTTGGTGAAAAATTCTCTGGATTTCAAGTCATCATTGATGACGGAATATACCGATACGATTTCTTTAAATTTTTCGACCAAATACTTACCAAGTTCAACCACTTGTGGGTCTTCTTTGTATAAGATAAACGTGACTTGCATCTCCGATGTGGCGTCTGCTCTTCGGATGATGATGAAGCGAACCGTACCGGTTTTAGAGGTATTGTTGTAAGCCAACATTTTACGCTTTTCCATTTGGTTTAAAATCAAGGTATAAAACTTATTGATATCCTGTTCTTGAACTGGACAATCTTTGATTTCTACCAAATGATTGGAGTTGGGTTTATACATCCCAATCACATTCTTACCATACTTGTATTGTAAAGGTAAGCTGGCTTTATTGCGATAATGCGTGTTCGGAGTTGAACCAATCGTTTCTTTAATTAAATCTAAGGATACTGGGGTTTTGACATAACGACGGATCGCTTGAATGATCAACTCACGTTTGAGTTTGAGTGTTTCATCATAAGCGAGGTGCTGTAACTGACAACCGCCACATTCATGATACACTGGGCAAAATGGTTCAACCCTGGATGGGCTTTTCTTCACAATTTGAACTAAATTGGCTTTATAGTAAGTGTCAAAATCGGCAGTGATTTCAACCTCAACTTCTTCTTTTGGTAACGCAAAATCAACGAAAATAGCTTTGCGGTTGTGATACCCGATGCCTTCGCCGTTGATGCCTAATCTTTGTACTTCTATGGTCAATTTTTGACCGATGGGGAGTTTGTTTTCCATAAATATCACCTACCTTTAGATTATACCATGTAAAAGTGAAAAAATGCCTGATAAAAGGCATCTTTAGCGATTTGTTTCAATGAACCTGATGGTATCAGCGAGTGTTAAGTCGAAGGGTTTTAACTCGGATAACAACGCTTTTTTCATTTTTTGATTACTATATTTGTGGTTTTCGGTCAAAACATCGATCATTTTAGCTGAATATCGTTTTGAAAAACGGATATAGAAGCGTACCACCCATAAAGGGATGTGTAGGATAAATTTCTTTTGTTTCTTGAATTTACGAATGCGTTTATACAAATCGGTTATCGATAAATTGAAGCCAGATAGAATAAATTCATCGTTGTAAGGTAAAAACCCGCTTTGGATGATGGCTTTGGATACATCCTCAACATCGATGAAATTATAGCCACCCGACAGTGAGCATAAAAAACGACTATTCAAAACATGTTTGATTTCTTTGGTGATAGGGCCCATTTTGAAATCATTCGCACCAATGACCGCAGTTGGGTAAACAATCGCTCCAGATAAACCACTTTTAATTTGTTTACGCACATAGAGTGTCGCTTCTTTTTTAGTATATGCATAGTGATCGCTCGCATCGATTGATTTAAAGGTGACCGGTTCTTCTATTAAACCAACTTCTTCTTTATCGATGATATCGGCGGTTGAGATATAGATGAGTCTCGCACCGCGTTCTTTACAAACATCGGCGATGACTTGGGCAGTGGTCAAATTGGATTCTACCGATGTCTCATAATCACTGTTAGATAAGTCGATGTATCCAACGGCGTGAATGACAATGTCACCAATGTGGATTTCACGTCTCAAAAACGCTGGGTCTGTTAAATTCCCGAGCGTAACTACCACCGCTTGTTTTCTAAAATGATTGAGTGGATTTCTCGCAAGCACCTTGACTTCATAACCTTGTTGAAGTAACGTACGACACACCTGATTACCGATGTGTCCGCTCGCACCAGTGACGATAAACATAGTAACACGTCCCATCTACTTATTATTATAACAAAATAAGCATGTGTTTAGGTGCACATGCTTATGTTTCGATTATTTTTTAAGGGTCACTTCGATGTGGTTAACTTGATTGGCTTTGAGTAAGCCTGCTTCAATCCACACACCGGCGTGTCGATAACGGTTATGCATCGGTGTCGAATGGACGGTTTGGTGATTGATTTTCACTTGTTCAGCATCGCCAAACTGATAGCTCACTTCAAGCGGGTAAGGTCCCATATGGTAATGGAGTTGTAACCCATCAAGTTCACTTGGTAGGGCAGGGTCAATCCATAAACCTTGATGGTATTGTTTAAATCCCAACACGTTTGAAACCATTTGATTCAAATAAATGCCTGGTCCGGATGAATACATACGCCAACCAGCTTTCACTGGAATTAAGCCCTTGCGGACTTTTTCAAAATCTCTTTTCGCTTCATAACGGTCTTTGAAAGCAGCGTCACTGCTTGAAAAGTAAACGTTCGATTGACGATAGTTTGCGTTAGGTACCGATTTTTGAATATCGATCGGATTGATGGTATATAAGGCTTCAAATGCGAGGTTTGGTTCACCTAACTTCGCCATCGCTTCGATGAAACGGATGTGGGCATGACAATATTGAATGCCAATTTCACGGCCAAAGTTCGCTGCGGTTTCAGCACGACTGAAATAGGTTTTTAGTCCACCACGGTAGGTGACTGCAGTATCCATCAAACGGACCCCATCCGGGTGCTTCAACTCTTTAACAATCAAATCTTTGTATGACGTTGCTTGTGATTTGTCGATCATTTCAGATATGATTGGACGTTTAAGTGCGAGTAAACGGTATTTTAAGCCCGTTTGTTGGTCACTTGGGTGCAGTAGATAATCGATGGATCCATTGTCATTGAATACAATAAAACCAGCAGGCACACCAGCTTTGACCATATACGTTTCATAATCCTTTTGCATATCTTCTTTCATCTGGTTTAGTCGTTTGGATACTGGTAAATCGGATAATTCAATGGCAAGGGTATTTAAGGCGTCATACAATAACGCTATCGTCCAACCAGACACCATTTTAGAGGTTAAATCATGGTTTGCTGGTTGTAAAGTATCGTCCCAGTCTCCCCCACCATAGCGTGGCAAGTGGGTATTGGGGATGTATGAGGCTTCTATACAGTCGAGTGTGCTTACAATATGATCTAACAATGTCTTTTCAGGCCAAACAAAAGCATTGTCTTTTTTAGACATGTAAGGCACCTGTTCATTGAGAATCGATAAATCACGGGTTGCTTTCAAGTAAATCCCTAAAGTTCTTAGTGGCCAAATGATGATATCGCCATGGGATTCATGGGCTTGGATGCGGTAATAGTTATCAAACATGAACCATTGTGGAAAATCCCCACCTTCCACGAATTGACGTCTAAAGACTTTTAAGAGAATCTCTCTGACGATGTCATAGCGTGAAGCGGCCATAAAGAGTTCGGCTGGCCCTTGACAAATGTCTCTGGTACCCCAAGCAGCCCCATTCGATTGTTCTAAGCCGTGGGGTGAACTGTAATGAACCAAGCCGTTATGGGTAAACCAAAAGGCCGATTCGTTTAAAACATTGAGTTTGGATTGGAACTTTGGATGTTTAAGCTTTATGCCCGTTAAGCTTTCAATGAACGCATTGAATTTTTGTTGTGATACTACTGGGTCAATATCCACCGCTTTAAAGGTATCAAATGTACCATCGATGAAAAATTCAAAATGGCTTTGTTGTTCATAATCAAACGTGATGACACCGAAATTCGATAAGTTTTCAAATTGTGTCAAGCGTGCCTCTGATAGTGTCAAACCTTCTACACGATAACGGTATTGAAGGGTTGGGTAATGGTCATGGATAAACCCATTCAAACTGGTGTCAATCACCAATGTATTGTTTTCAATCTTGAGTGGTACAGGCACTTCATATTCTTGTGGGTGCATCACCAAGGCTTGAGTCACCAAAATATCATAAGGTTTTTGTTGCTTAGAATTAAATGTGATTTTTTGTGTAAGCTCATCTTTATCCGCCGATACCATCACTTCGATGGTGTCATCCTCTAAGACATACACCCATCTACAAACATTCACAGATATTTCATAAACCGATGGCATGGTGAGGATTTGATAACGGCCCTCTTTTTTAAGATAAATTCTCATCCCAGATAGTTTATCTAAATTCAAGAAGTTTCTGACTACCCCAAGCAACTTATGGAAGTTTGTGTTGCCTAAAACCACATGTGAAGCGAACACCCCATACATGAAGTTGGTTTGAGCCATGATTTTTTCAGAAACGTGTAATACATCCCCATGGATGATCATGTGTCCATGAGGTCGTTCAACCAACAATTCTTTTGATGGTAAGACCACATGGGTGTGGTGATCCGTAAAAAACGATAATACGTCACCTTGTTTTTCCAAATGATTTTGAACTGGATACCACTGTTTGAGTGTGGCTTCATCGATCGATTGTCCCACAATGACATCTTCCATACCGATGAAGGGTTTAACTTTTTTCGGTTGGGTCAAACGGTAAAATGATTTGATGAAATTATAGTCATCCAAGACATTAAACTTTTGTGAAACAATCCCCTCATGGAGCGGTTTATAGTACCCATAAAAGACAACCGAGGTCGGTTGATTGAGTTTCAATGGTTCGGATTGTAAGGTAATGTATGGAAACTCATATTGGTAATTTTCATTCGCCAATTTAGGTTCAAATAACGCTTTGGGTTCATTGGTTTTTTTATAAGATAACCCAAAGAATTGTGTGCCATCGGTCACGAAACCGATGTTTTTGGTGAGTGAACCGATTTGAAGTACCTGGGTATCGCCTTGGTTTTGTCTAGAACAAATGGTGTACCCGAATTGATCTTTAAACGATTGATGGTCAATGTATTGTGCGGTATAGGCTTCAGAGGCGAGAATCGAACCTGTCGATGCGATACCCACATCTTGACCATAAAATAGGTCATAGACACCCTCTAAGGTCTTTTTACCCAACAAAACGTCATAAACCCAAGCGTGACCGTGTAGTGATAACACCACTTGATAATCGATACCAAAGGCTTGGCCTTGATATACCGCCTGATTACCAACGATTTCAAAAGCAGCGTTGGATTGCACCCCTAAGAGTTTTTTATAGCTGTATTTCCCTGCATGGAAACGTCTTAAATATAGGTTTGAGACGCTACCTTCAATCAAATTACCACGTAAAAGGTTGATTTGATTGTGGTGGTAGCGGATTCTAAATAAATCGCCACTTTCGAGCAGTTCAAAAACCAAATCATTGCTGGAGAGTAAATGCTTTTTAATATCCATTTTTAGTTGCATAAGTGATGGCCTCCTAAATCAAAGTGATGTCGGTCTTTAAGACCTGATTCGATGCGTTTCCAACTTGAATGCTGAACTTACCAGGGTCAGCTTGGACACTCAAATCTGAATGTACATAACCCAAGTCTTTGACGGTGAGTTGGAATGAAACAACGGCTTTTTGGTTCGATTTCAACCAGACTTTTTTGAATTGCTTCAACTCTTGAACTGGTCTGGACACCTCTGCACTGTAATCTCTAATGTAAAGTTGAACCGTTTCATACCCATCCACCGAGGATGTATTTTCAACATCGATTGAAACCGTGATGGTATCCGCTTTTGATATGGTTAGGCTTGAAACAGATAAGTTAGTGAGTTTGAATGTGCTATAGGATAAGCCAAATCCAAAGGGATACAGTGGGGTATTTTGTTCATCTAAATAAAACGATGTGAATGGGTTCCCATCGTTTTTAAAGGGTCTCCCTGTATTCAAATGATTGTAATAAATTGGGATTTGACCCACATGTCTTGGGTAACTCATCGTGAGTTTACCCGATGGGTTATTCAAACCAAACAACGTTTCGGCGATGGCTTGTTGAGACATCGTTCCTAAGAAGAATGTATCTAAAATCGCACTCACTTTCGGCTCTACCTGTGATAGTACGAGTGGTCTACCGTGGAATAATACCAAAACGACTTTTTTGCCTAATTGGTATAAGGCTTCGATCAAAGATTCATCTTGTGGTTTTAGTGTGATGTTGACTTTAGAATGGGCTTCACCCGATTCAATCTTGTGTTCACCAACCGCCACAATAACAACATCCGATGTCATTAAAGTATTGTGTTCCATTACGCTTAAGTTCGAAAGCGTGTTTTGATTGGAAACGAGCACTGGTTTAGTATACTCGGATATCGCTTCATAAAGCGGTATACAGTCTTCATGTCGACCGTGCCAGTGCCATGGACCAATCGTATCGGTTAAAGTCGCGTATTCACCCATTAAAGCCACTTTTTGAGTCTTCTTTAATGGTAAAATACCCTCATTTTTAAGTAAAACCATCGACTCTCTCGCCACTTCTAGAGCCATTTGTTTATGCGCTTTAGATAAAACTAACGATTGTTCTTTGAGTTCATCGGCCCCTTTGAATGGGTCTTCGAATAAACCCAAATCTTGTTTGAGTTTGAGTACACGATAAACCGAGTCATCCAGTAAAGCCATCGGTACTTCATTGGATTCAATTAACGATTTGAGATTTAATACATAAGATGAGGTTGCCATTTCAATGTCTAGCCCACCCAAAATCGCTTTTTTAGCGGCTTCACGGTCGTTTTCTGAGGTGCCGTGTTCAATGGTTTGTCTCAAGGAATCGTAGTCTGAAATGACCACCCCATCAAAACCCCATTGGTCTTTTAAGACATCTCTGAGTAAATACTTATTTTGTGTGGCTGGAACGCCTTCTAAAATGTTAAATGAGGTCATCACCAAACGTGCCCCAGCTTCTACAGCTGATTTATAACCAGACATATAGTATTGGTGTAAATTCAACCTTGACATATCGACCGTATTATAGTCGCGTCCCGCTTCACTCGCACCATAGGCAGCGAAGTGCTTGACACAACTCGCAAGATTACCGACTTTGTCAATACCATCGTGTTGATAACCTTCAACCATCGCTTTCGCATACACTTGGTTTAAATAAGGGTCTTCACCAAACCCTTCAACCACCCTGCCCCAACGGGGATCACGAGACAAATCCGCCATCGGTGAGAATGTCACGTGGATGCCTGCGGTTTGTGCTTCTAAAGCTGAAATGCGTGCCGCTTTTTTAACTAATTCAGGGTTGAATGACGCTGCCATCGCGAGGGGAACTGGAAATATGGTTTTATAGCCATGGATAATATCTGCCATGAATATGAGGGGGATTTTGTGTCTACTTTTATCTAAATAAGCTTGCTGGACGCTTTTCATTTCTGAAGCACTACCGATGCCTAAGACAGACCCCGATAAAAAGACTTCCGACTCTTTTAAACCCAACGCTTGGATGGGGCCATATACTTCTTTTTTCAAATCACCGATGAAGAAAAAGGGTGCCAGTTGCATCAACTGTCCGATTTTTTCTTCAATGGTAAGATTTTGCATCAATTGTTCTATGGATTTCATCTCAATCCCTCTTCTCATAAAATATACTTGCGTAATAAGGTTTTAGCCTGTCATGTTTGTCACTATTTGATAATAACACCGTCATTTTAGATATATCGACAGGGTTTGGTACGGTGTCTTCGGTCCAATTACAAATGATAACCACGCGTTCTTCTTGAGTTAAGCGTTCATAGATGAACAATTGTGGGTGATATGGCTCTAACAAATGGAACTCACCTGTGGTAAATACATCGTACTGCTTTCTTATTTTTAGTAATGTTTTGACGTATTTTAAAATCCCTTCTGAATCTTTTTGATCTAAGTCACGGTTGATATACGTATAATTTGGATTGACTGTCAACCACGGTTTTACACTCGAAAAACCCGAAAATCTCATGTCATTCCATTGCATCGGGGTTCTGGAGTTGTCTCTGCCTTTTGTGTAAATCGAATTCATAATATCGGCTTCAGGCCAGCCTTTGGTCTTTAATTCTTGATAAATATTTTTGGTTTCGATGTCACGGTAATCTTCGATGGGTAATTGGATCCCAGTCATACCAAACTCTTCACCTTGATAGATGTATGGTGTCCCTTTCATGCCAAATAATAGTGTAAAAAGCATTTTCGCACTGTCCTTACGGTAAGGCTCTTTGGGATTCCCATAGCGGGATACCGCCCTAGGTTGGTCATGGTTTGACCAAAACAAACTCGCCCAACCTTGGTTTTTAAACAATTGTTGGGTATGATTTAAGGTTTGTTTTAAAGCTTGTAAGTCTAGCTTTTTCAAAACCCATTTGCCTTGACCAGGTACTTCATCCAATGCGATGTGGTCAAACTGAAACACCATATCGAGGGCTTTTTGATTGGCTGTGATTTCGTTGGCTCGCTTCAATGAGATGCCAGGCATTTCGCCCACGGTAAAGACATCTTTCCCTTTAAAACATTGTTCATAGAGTTCATCTAAATACGCTTCAAGGTAAGGTCCATCAGCGAGTTTTTTTTGATGGACATCTTTGCCAATCAAATCGATGACATCAAGTCTAAAACCATCAAAACCCAAATCCAGCCAATAGTTGATCATCTGATAAACTTCATGTCTGAGTTTTCGATTTTGCCAATTCAAATCGGGTTGTTTGACACTAAATAAGTGAAAATAATATTCATTTAAATGAGGTACAAACTGCCAAGCAGACCCACTGAATACCGAAGTGATGTCTGAAGGTATTTTGGACCAAATATAGTAATCATAATATGGGCTATCTTTGCCTTTGAGCGCTTCTTTGAACCACACATGTTCATCGGAGGTATGGTTCAAAACCAAATCCATGATGACTTTTAATCCTTTTTGATGGGCGGTTTGTAATAAAATCATTAAGTCCGATTTTGTACCAAACATCGGATTGATTTCATAATAATTCGAAATATCATACCCATTGTCGTCCATCGGTGATTGATACACTGGGGATAACCAGATGACATCGACGCCCAAATCCTTTAAGTAATCGAGTTCTGAGGTGATCCCAGGGATATCACCAATCCCGTCATGGTTGGTATCTTTAAAGGAGAGTGGGTAGATTTGATAGACTACTTCTTTTCGATTTTTTTCCATCCCAATACCTCCATCCCTTTTTGAATGATTGGATGACTCATGTAGGCTTTTTGAACATCTTTTGTTAAATAAGCATTGGCCATCAAGAGTTCTAAGCCTTTATCTAAGGCATAATCTCTGGTTGAAATCCAAACCCCTTGTTCATAGTTATAAGACCCCACCAAACCATATTTTCCCCAAAGTTTTGGTTGTTTTGCCATATGCTTGATGGCCGGTAGACAAATGTCTTCTGCCATCGGTAGGCTACCGACAATGGCTGAAGGTGAAATCGTGCCATTCGTATAGTATTTACCCAACAAGTTTGGTAAGGCATTGGCGACATAATACCCCGTAGGTGTATACCCGGCGGTCAAACCAAAACTATACTGATTGAATGTCTTGAATTCTTTTTGGTGTCTTAAACAAAACGCACGGTGGGCATAGGTCGCTTTTTTGGTGTTATCAAACCAAGAAATACCGTCTCGGTCAATCACGTTTTTTAAATCTAACCAAGCCAGTGGAAATTGATATACGAACAAGGTATTGCCTGGGGTGATGATGAATTTGTGTTGTTGATACGATTTATAGATACGGTCAAAGCCTTCATATAAGGCATTGGACAGGTTGTGGTCGTGGTGGAGTCCTGCAATCATGACATACATCATGAGTTGTTCTGCATACATGCCCCAGTGGTGAATAAATCCCGGTTTACCATGGACATAATCGCCATCTTTGTCGGGATTATACGCCATGTATAACCTTGGCTTACCTTCGTGGGTGTGAATGAGCATATCAAAATCAATGCGACCGATGATGTCTTTCGCTAATTGATGAATCGTTTCGTTCTTAAAATACGCATCGACAGTGATGACACCATTGAGTGCGAGGGCGGTATCGATGGTTGAATACTCACAATGACCAAGTCTTTGTGCGGTATGGATATCGATGAAGTGGGCGAAAAAACCACGATAATGACTGACGTGATCGCGCAGCGTGGTTAACGTTCGGATGACCTTTTCAGTAGCGTCCTCTAAATCGATGTAGCCTTGTGAAACACCGACGACATAAGCTGATAATGTAAAACCAACCGAAGCGATGGAAGCGACGTTGGGTTTTTCGGTGTGATCGACGGTCATCCCGAACCCGGGTTCAGGGTTAAAATTGGTTTCTCCCATAAAAAAATCAAAGGCTGTTTTTTGAATGCGCTCGATGAGCAATTGGTTTTTCATAGTCCACTCCTGGTTAAATTGAAACGTTTAACCTCATATATTTTACCCCAATTGCCTAGGGTTTTCAACTGAAACCCTAGGCTTTATTGGGTCATTTTTTTATTCTGTTACTTTGGTGAATCCAAGATTTTCTAAACCGATTTCGATATAGTCAATTTCCATGTGGATTTTCCATACCATACCGGACATGTAGTTTTCTAACATGACGAGGGAAATCCCTTTATCGATGCCAATGATGTCATTAGCGAACCAACCATTGACGCCGACACTTAAGTTATACGCATCCTTAAAGCCATATTTACTAAAAAATTGTGGGAAGGTGCGGTAGTTGTTCATCGCGGCGATGGCTGCTTCAGGTTTGAAGACAATCGACCCAATCGCACCATACGCTGGTACGGTTCCATCGTTGAAATGGGCATTGCCAGCGGATGGACCGCTACCATAATTACCACGATAACCATTTGGACCATCGGCTGCCGACATGCCCCAAGAATTTTCATGGATACCTGGGTGAATGTTTGTCAGTGTTTTTGCGTAAGCAATCGCTGCTTCTGTGGCGTGAACACTGTTGGTGAACCAATTGAACCCTTGGGCGTCGTTGTACTGAGAAAAATCAATCCAAGCGTGTGAATATTGGTGTGTGAATAAACTGCCTGTATGCGTTGAATAAAATGCACCGTATTCTGGGGTTGAAGAGTGTAGGGTGGATGATAACTTCATGCGGTTATAGGCACTCTTTCCCACTGGATAAGTTGGACTGCCAGCGGCTAATACATACAACATCAATTGTTCAGCGTATGAATCCCAATGTCCTTCAAAACCACGTTCTGGCCAATAACCCATGTAAAAACGACTTTGGCTGGCATCGTAATACCAATTCCATTCAATCGCTTCATAAAGTTCTCTCGATAATTTTTCCGTTCTACCACCAAAGAAACGACCTGCGGTTAATGCCCCATTGATGAATAGTGCGGTATCGATGATGGAAACTTCGCTTTCCCAAACACGCGCCCCGGTTTTCATGTCCATGAAATGGAAGAAAAATCCATGTCGTCTGTCGAGATTGCTCATCGATACGAGGGTTTGGTAAGCGCGTTCTTCGCCTTCTTCTCTCGTAATGAAGCCATTTTCAACACCAATTGGGATGGCGGTTAAACCAAAACCGACCGAGGCGATGGACGCGACAGTACCAATCTGATTGGTATTGGTATGGTAGCGGTCAGGAATTAACCCATAACCCGCTTGGGTGGTGTTGGTATTTTGTGTTTCCCAAAAAAAATCAAATGCGAGTTCTAATTCTTCTAGCACGACCGCGTCGACATCTTGTCTGACGTCGGTACGGTAACTCTTCGTATTGACTGGGAATGGGTCTTTACTGCCCCCACCACACCCGTATAAGCCGGTGATGGTGAGTAAAGCCAACGCGATTAATAATAGTTTTTTCATGATTATTCTCCTGTGATGCCGGTCTTTTCGACCCCTTCGACGAACCAGCGTTGCATCGTGAAGTAGACGAGGATCATCGGCAAGATGATGAGTAAGGTCGCCGCCAAGCGGACACCTTCATTGAGCATGACTAAGTTTTGATTCCCGCCCGATACCGCCTGGTATTCAGAGACGAAATTCGCCAACTTGAGTTGTAGATTGGCACTGCTGGAATCTAGGAATAAAGACGAAATATACGTTTCATTCCAGTACCAGACCAAGCCAAACAAGAAACTAGTGATGTACGCAGGCACCGATAGTGGTACTGCCATTTTGAAGAAGATATACCCTTGGCTCGCCCCATCAATTTCAGCGGCTTCATTTAATGATCTGGGAATCATTCTAAAGAACTGATAGAAAATCAAAATGAAGATGGCGGAATTGAGGCCTTGACCAAATAACGCCGGTAAGATGATTGAAAATGGGGTTCTATATAAATATAGCCTAAAGAACATCACATACCTTGGAATCATATACACTTGAGGTGGGATGATGAAGGTGAGTAGCACCAATACCAACCACACTTTTTTAAACTTGAAGTTGAAGGTTGCGAACCCATAACCAATGAGGGAAGTCACTGCGGTTTGAATCAAAGCAGGTAATAATGTTACCAATAAGCTCTTATAAAAAGTACTGAAGTAATTTAATACCCTAAATGCACTTTGATAATTGCCCATAAAGAACTCTGAAGGGATCCAGTTGATCATCGGATTGATGATGTCACTTTGACTCTTTAAGCTGTTGGATATCATATAAAGCATTGGGTATAAATACACAAACCCAATCGAAATCAATAAGACATAGATCGCAACTTTAAATAAGATGCCATCGGTGAAATGTCTCCCTAAAAAGAATTTTTGAATGGTTGCTTTACGATTTCGCATCCTCAAAACCTCCTTCTTGGGTTCTTCGTCCTAAACAAGAACGCGACCAAACCAATGGTTACGAATACGACCAATGCATACATCCACGCCATCGCTGAAGCCATGCCAAACCCTGTTACCGTATTAAACATGTTGGATTTGATCGATAAGATGACTTTATTCTCTGAGAATGTGGTCAGTAGAACAATGGTGTAAATCGTATTGACAAAAATCAAACTCGACAACGATGGCATGGTAATTTTCCAGAATGATTGCCACGGTCCTGCGCCATCGATTTGTGCGGCTTCATATATTTGACCATCGATTTTTTGAAGTCCTGCGATAAATATCAAGATTTGAACCCCACTGAACCAGAAAATGATGATGATTTGTGAGAATAAATCCACGATGGGTTTGGCTAACCCAGGATTCAGAGTTGACTCGATAATTGAAATAAAACCATACGAATCAAATATATTGGTCCCCCCAGCCCCTTGTGAAATGAGTTCATTGATGACTGGGCCAGAAGATATGATGACAGGTAGGAAAAATATACTTCTAAAAATACCTCTACCTTTGATCTTTTGATTAAGCAATAACGCAATTAAAATGGAAAATACCACGATGACCGGAATTTGTAAGACCATTTGTTGTAAGAACCCAGTTAAGGATTCCACAAACACAAACCCTTGTTCGATTTGGAAAATCTTTAAGTAATTATCCAACCCGACAAATGTGGTTCTGATCCCATTCGCCGTGAATCTGACTTCATTTAAACTGTAATAAATGGAAGTGAGTAATGGGTAGACCATAAATACGATGAACCCCAACACCCAAATACCGATGAACATGTACCCATAAATATTCTCACGGGTGGCTCTAGCCATTGGCTTTTTCATAGGACACCTCCCATGGTAAGAGAGAGTTTTACCCCATTTTTAACGACGATGTAGTTTTTAGGTAAAACCACACTGCCATCGGCGATGACCATTTGATTTAAATAGTTCACATAAATGGTGGTGTTGTCTTCATAAACGATTTTAACGACGCCATCTTGTAAAACCACACGCGATTCGATGGTTTGACCTTGAACGAATGACAATGCCCCGTTGACAAATGCGTAGTAAGTTTCGATCGCGGGTTTCATATCTTCAAAGCGTGATGTGTAGATGTGTCGTAAAGCGGTATCTTGAAGTGATTTCGATGAAGCTTGTGTGACGACAAACGATAAGTTTACACCATAGTCGATGCTTCTTAAGAGTTGATCTCTGGCGTAATCATAGAAGTTGGCGTTCGAACCGAATAAATCCATAGACCCTTTCAATACGATTGGGATGAATGGGACGGTATCACTAAACGTTAAATATTGAGATGAATACATCGGCATATCGAAATACGCATCCATGCTTCCCCATAAATAAGCATACGCATCATACAGTGCGGTCTTAACGGTTCGATCACTCAACATGTTTTGGAAAATCTCAATCGAATCACCTAAACTAACCCCTGTCCCATAATCGGCGTATAAGGTATTACCAAGCGAATGCATCGCTAACCCATCGATATCATATTTCGATAGACGATGGACTGAAGACTCATAACTGGATTTGACTTTAGAATGTTTGAGTAAAAAGCGGTTGTGGTCTAATTCAACGAAACGATAACTTTGTTCATTGATTTTTTTCGCCAAATCGGTGAAGGCTTGATAGTCACCTGAACGGTTGCTGGCTTTCAAAGCATCCGTCACGAAATACAAGGATGCTACTTGTGCTTTTAAAGTTTCAATATCTTTAGAACTGCCCAAACGGTTGGATAACCCACCATAATTCGGGCCGTCCCAAGATGCGCCAGTGTTGGTAAACCCATCGTAGGCAACGACGATGTTATTCACATCAAGAGATAAACTTTGAACCATGGCACTGAGTGCTTTAACGGTAGTCATGACGATGTTATCAGCAAACAAAATACCATCTTTTTTCACCAAACCAATCGATTCGAGTTTGAGCGGTGAATCGTTTACTTGTGGTAACTGTCTGTTGAGTTGGTTGGTAGAAATCAATTGTTCACGGTAAGCTTTCGCCATCCCGACATAATTCGCATCTTCACCAGTCAACATCTGGTATTTGATTTTGATATCGATTGGGTTACGATTGGCTTGCATCAAAGTGATGACATTGCCGGCTTTATCGATCGGTTGATTGTAAATACGGCGGTAAATGAATTCGGTGAAAATAGCGTTATATGGGGTGAGTCCCCCCGCATAATTGATGGTTAATACGCCATTTTCTGCACCCGATTCAATGGTAGCGAACATCGCATTTTGGTTGATCCCATGCACAAAACCAAACACAGGGGCGTAAAGTTGCGTGCCTTCAGAAATCATTCGGTTTAAATTCGTTTCGGTATTGAACGATAGATTTGGCGAATAAAATTCTTTTGCATAAGGATTGGTCGTAGACGCGGCTGGATAGCGAATGAGTGCACCCACCCCGTCGGGTACGAACATATACCCAGGGGTACTATTTTCTCTAACCGCACCTAAATACGGATACACATAAATCGAGGCGAGTTTAAAATTGCCTGTTTCAACGATGGATTCGTTTGGTATTTCCACCGTGATGCCATCGTTCAAGAATAATACTTTGACGGTGATGGCGATACGAGAAATACCAAAACGAATGGTTGATTCAAACCCATTGTCGATGATGCGTGTGGTTTTAGAGGTATTTTCCGATAAAATGAATTCTTCTGTTCTCGCATTGTTTGAGGTATTGGTGTTATACGAATAAATATGAATCGCACTTCTCACACGGCGTTGCCAGTTGTTCGAAAGACCCGATGTCGCGTAATCGATGGTGCTTGAAAACATATACCCGTGTTCATTTTCAATCATGAATGACAATGAACTCATATCCAAATAGACATTGCCAAGTTCAGTCGGAATGACGGTATGTTCTGGGTCAACCACATATGGGCTTACGGCTACACTCAAATCGTCCACCTGGGTATAACGGTTCGATGATACATAATCGGTGATTTGGGTAAAACTCGGTAATGGTTGATCTGCCGAGGTCAACACGGCACTATCGATGGCGATTTTTACCCCCACACCCAAGGCGAGGACAGACAAAATGATCCATAATTTTAAGATGATTTGTTTAGACACGGTAGATCACCTCCTTAATGATGGAAACGATGAAGTCCCACACTTGACCCATAAATGCGTAAATCAGTAATCCCATCAATACGAGGATAAATATCCCAAATACAATGAGTACGATACTCTTGATGGTTTCTAACAAGGTGTAATTGTGTACTTCTTTTAACGTATAGATGAATAAGAAAATGGTGTAATAGAATACCACTTGATGGTAGAACGTATAGATGAATGATTCATTGTAAGTGAGGAAATGCGATAAAATCGTCATGCCTGGCATGAATAAAATATATGGAATCAAAGCGTAGGTAGACATGACAAACACATCTTTGAATCGACCTTCACCATCAGAGAACGTGGATACCAAGTAATTGACCACCACATATAAACCAAATAGGGTCAATACGAGACTGAGTTCTTGAATTAAATTGCCGACAAAATGATTTCTAAACAAGAAACCCGACAAATACGTATCGGCTAGATAAACCGAGATGAATGCGAGTAAGATGATAAACCCACTGAGGTATCCACCTTTATTTTCCCTTTTCACATAATAGACCAAGTCCGCTGGTTTTTTAAAGATTTGTTTGGTCAATCTAATTTGCGATACCACTTCAATTTGATTGAAATCTTTTAGTTTCGATTGGATTGTTCTGTAAAGTGGTAGATATTCGACGCTATTTTTCATTACCTTATAAACAACAAATAAACCTAATCCAATCAATACCCAAGTAACTAAGTAATTTTGTATCGCGATATTTCTGATTTCCCAGTACGCATTCGAGTAACCAGCCAAGTCCTTCGCTTCAAAGAACGCAGCTAAGGCATCTTCAAAATTACCTTCTTTGACCAACGCTTCACCTAAAGCGGCGTGTGCCAAAGCGAACCCTGTATTTTGTCTTAGAATTTCTTCCCAAATGGGTTTAGACTCTAAATATTTACCTTCGTTATATAAGGTAACAGCGGTATGAACCAAATCTACAAACACAGTTCTTTGGTAGATTTGAATGTTGTTATAAATCCGGTCTAATACATACAGATTACCCGCCTCATCGGTGGTAATCCCCGATGGGGTATTGGTCAACCCCAAGGTTTGTTTCATCGAACTGTCTTTGGTATTGAACTGAAATAACAAACGGCCATTGGCGTCATATTCATAAATGTCGCCGGCAGTCGATACCATATAAATGTAATTTTCATCGTTCATCCAAATATCTGCGAGTGCGGTACTTGGGTACAAGGTATCCGATAACAACGTATTCACACCGGAAATATTCAAACGTTTGAACGATTGACTGAAATTGATGTTCGTGGTGAGTATTGACCCTTTTTGACCCAAAGCCACATTGGTTGGCGATGGTGGTAGTGAAGATGCCAAATCGGAATCTTTCACGAATAAATTGTATAAGAATTTTCTAAAGCTGATGGAAACGCTGTTGATACCCAAATACCCAACAAATTCTCCCGCGTAATTCAGTTGAATGATCCCTGACGTAGAGCCTTCACCCACGACATAAATCGCGTCATTCGAACCGACCACGACTTTCGTAGGTAAAAACGCATTGTTCGCACCGAAAATTGGTGAGGTTGGTTTGGTGATACGGGTTTGGATGGTTTTACTTGGTATATCGATGATAAATACCGTTCTCGCATCCTTATCCGCGACGTATAAATTATTGTTATGGACAAATACACCTGTCGGTGTTACAAATTCAGCTGAATCGAATGTATCGATGATTGACCCATCGAGTTCAACCCATAACACACGTTTATTGCCGGTGTCAGCGATAAATAACTGGTTGTTTTTTTGATATATATCCTGTGGGTTTTTCAAATTCAATTGACCCAACGTGCCGACTGGAATGTAGGCGGTTTGGGTTTGAACCAAACGGTTGTATTCCCCTAAAGTGTAGGTATTGTATGGAATCCCTGTCGTCGCTTGTGAAGCTTCTGTTTTAATGGGTGAAAATAGGAAGCTCAAGCCCAGGAGAATGCACATCAATCCAATGATTTTTTTCATGATGGCCTCCTACTTAATCCCAGAGTGAGCCATGGTGTTCATGACTTTACTTTGTAGGAATATAAAGATGATTAAGTTCGGTAAGAACATGATCAAGCTGGCCGCGGCACTCATCCCGATCCCAACCACTTGGTTAGACGCTGAGGACAGTGTCGACATGTAATAAGCAAATGTTCTTAAACTGTCTGAATTGATGTAAGTCGCTGACACATCGGCGTTGTTCCAAACCGATTGGAACGATAAAATCGCGATGGTAGCGAGGGCTGGTTTGATGAGCGGTAAAATGATTTTTAAATAAATCGTAAAGTGGGTCGCCCCATCGATTTTCGCCGCTTCTATCAGTTCATTGGGTATTTGATCAATGAATTGTTTGATTAAGAATAGCCCAATCGGCACAGCCAGTGCTGGGATGATGTGAACCCAGAAGGTATCCACCAAACCAAAACTTTCGGTGATGATATAACGCGGGATGATGACTGCAGTACCGACAAACATCATCGCGATGGTGTTGATTTCAGACAACACACGGTTGATATGAAACTTCATTTTAGATAAGGCATATCCTGTAATACTGCTTAGGAAAATCGATAAGAATACAACCAAAAGTGTAATGACGATCGAGTTGAATAAATACCTAGATACGGGAATCCCCGTGGTTGTCGATGCTTGGAAGAGTTCGATGAAATTATCCCAAGTCGGTCTTTGAACAAAGAACCTTGGTGGGTATTCGATCAGTTCATCAAATGGTTTAAACGCGTGGTTAAAAATGTATGCTAAAGGCAGCACCATGACGGCCGCAAATGGCAATACAATGAGTAAATAAGGCAATTGCGATAGATGAAATTTATCGGGATTGGTTCTGACGGCTTGAAATTTTGGCATGTTTGTCACCTAGTCCCTTTCTCCAAATAATCGGTATGCAATCTTGCTGAAGAAATATATCAAGAATAACAATGCCACAGATAACGCTGCCGCGTAACCCATGTCATAACGGATGAAACCAAAGTCTTCAATGTGGTTAACTATGAGTGACCCTGCATAGTTTGGGGTTGGGTTACTCCCCGACAGTTGTACCCCAATCGCGCCAGTGGAGAAGGCGGTCACGATCGCCATAACCGCACCAAATAGCATTTGTGGTTTCATCGAAGGAATGGTGATGTGGATGACTTCCTGGAAACGGTTTTTAACCCCATCCAAATAAGCCGCTTCATAGAGTTCTTTATCGACATTCAAAATACCCGCGAGCATCGCTAAGAACCCCACACCCATGGACCCCCATAGGGTGACTAAAACCATGATGGTGAATAAGTATTGTGGGGATTGTAAGAACGCAATCGGTTCAACAATCAAACCCAACTCCAATAAGATATAGTTTAAATAACCGCTCGAATCCCCTGCGAAAAACACTTTCCAAATGACACTCATCGTGACCCCTGCAGTTAAAGATGGGGTATATAAAATCACGGCGAGGATGGTTCTTAAGCGGTGTGGGAGTTGTGCCAAACACCACGCTAAGATGAAGGATAAAACATAACCACCAGGTCCAACCAAAATGGAAAATTTGATGGTGTTGGCGAGGATGTATTTCATGAATTCTTCATCGCTGGTTAATAAATAAATATAGTTGTTCATGCCAATGGGTTTCGGTGAGCTCACCAAGTCATAGGTGGTAAAACTCAATAAAATCGCGAGTAAAATCGGAACGACGATGAAGGTGATAAAAAGCAACGTATAAGGGAGTGCGAATAAATAAGCTGCCTTATCGTCTTGTTTGAACTTACGTTTTTCAACCTCAATGAAGGTTTTAAACTTACTCATGGTCATTCACCCACCCTTCAACGATCTCACGATTCGGTATGATGAATGGTTTTAATGATTCGCCCCTTTGGTTGATGTAACCAAATTCCAGCATCTTTCGACTGATTTCTTTATTCATCTTGAGGATGCTGTCGGTCATCGTACTTCTTAAGTTAGCGTCATAGAAGACCACACTATTCAAGGTGTTCGATAGTTCACGCTCAACCATATATGACCCCGGAATCTTTGGTACTTCTCTTAGATGGGTCCATTGTTCTAAAATCACGGCTTGATGGGCTTTATTCCAATTGAGTTGTTCAAAAGCTTCCAAATTCGCTGTGTTCCATAAATATCTTGTACCTAAGGTATTGATTAAGGTATTGGAAAAGAGCACCTGGGTTTCTGTTGAGTGCCACCACTGCATGAACTGCCACGCATCGTCTTGTTTTTGACTCTTTTTAAACAATATGCTGGCTTGTTGTGCCCCTGGCATGTCTCGATGGATTTCGCCATCGCGTTCAACCCCAGGAACCAAAGCGATGTCCCACAAACCTTTAATTTCAGAGGCAGCGTTTAATAATTGAAGGTACATCCCAAAATCAGCGATACCCACAGGGATTTTTCCATATCTAAAACTATTGAAAAAGCTCGGTACTTGATAAGATAAGCTGTATTCACGGTATAAATCGGCCATGAACGTCATCGCTTGGATGGTATTTTCATTGTCTATCGCCGCAGATAACCCATCTTCTGCATATAATTGACCCCCAAATTGGAAAATGAATGGGGCGGTGGTGTCAAAGGATTTCAAACTGCTGTTGTTTGACAATGGGACATAAAAACTCATCCCATAACGTTCCAGGATCGGTAACATGCTTAAAACATCGTCCCATGTATCGGGTACCGATAATTCGAGTTGATCTAATATGTCTTTACGATAGACCAACACATAAAAGTTTTCAGTTTCCGGTAAACCGAACAATTGGTTGTCATAAATCATCGGTACCACTTGTTCTGGGTTATATACTTTGAGGGTTTGTTCAAACCCAGGCATGGTCGATAAATCCACCAACATCCCCCGCATCCCGTAATCGTTTGGAATCCATGCGGATACCCCTAGGGCGACATCGGGTTGCTTATCGGCTGAATTGGCGAGCAAGAGTTTGCCATCGTCATTCATGATCGATACTTTCACTTTGATGCCCGTTTGTTCTGTGAACACACCATCGGTGATGCGTTGAATGAGGTCAACGTATTGTCTAGAGCGATTGACCCATACTTCGATTTCATCTGGCGCTACCCCTTCAGAATAAGAAGGGTTGATGAAGGAGGCGAAAAAACGTTGTACACCAATGACTAACGATTGGAAGAAACGCGCATTCGCTCTTGGTAAGTTGTGATTGCCATGTAAAAAGAAAGCATCCATGACGAGCGGTTGTTGTAAAACAACATCGATTTGTCCTGAGATTAAAGTCACCGCCGAAGATGACCCTGTCGATAATAATGTCAATCGTCTAGGGATTTCATCGATGTCTTTGATTAAAGTTTGAATTTTCGAACGGGCTGCTTTTAAATCTGAAACGGTTTTAGAGTCTCCCCTGTAACCATATAATTGATCTAAAGCGTCGATCACTTCGGTTAAACCAAAAGTCCAGGATTCTAATCGCGTATAAATATCGGGAAAATACGCAATCATATCCCAGTCGATGGATTTATCCACGTTGTTTCTGGTGAGTTTGGTCACTTCTAGACCAAATTGGGTCATTTCATCCGAAATCATGCGCATTTTTCTTCCAATATCGATGAATAAGCGGCTATCGACTTCTAAAGTGATGATGTCTCCAGGTTCTAAATAAAAGAGGTACGGTTCATCTTCAAAACTGGATAATGTCACATTTTGCCAGTTTCGGCTGAACCCAAATGGCAAATGTTTGGCTTCTTCAAATGGGATTTCCCCATTGATATAAAGTGTGCGATAAGAGGTGGTTTTTTGTCTGTTTTGTTGAACCTTAAATGTGAGCATATAATACCCAGGTTGGTCTATATCGACCACCCAAGACACGGCGTCACCAGGTTCTTGGTAGTTTTCAGTGCCCAACACATTGAGTTTTAATTTTGAAATCGAAAATGGCAATACACCGATGTCTTTTGAAATGCCTCTCGTGATGCTAGAGTGGTTCATCAAGAACATATCTTCAGCTTCAAAACGGTGATTGCCAACTTCTACCATACTGCCATTTGGCAAATATTCTGCATAGGTTGGTAACGCTTGAAGCGGTGATAGTTCGATGGCTTGTAACTTCAAAGCCCCCGAGATTTTTTCCAGTTCAAGGGTCAAATTCGCAGGTGTTAAATACACCAACAACCCTTCGGTATATAAACGATTGGGGTCTTTCAGTGTTTTACGTATAAAATCATCGTAAGTTGCTTTTAAAACAGACACGTCATTACCATAACGGTCTTGACGTACGGTATCATCGGCTTCGACCCAATACGTATCCAATGACCCTTGGGTGGCTTCTTGGTAAGGCAAGACCCCATCGATGGTCATCGATAAGACAATTGGCAAATAGTTATCTGGGTTGGCTTGATACGTTAACCATACTTGATATAAGCCCGAGGTCATTCCACTTAATTCAATTTGAATTCGGGTCGGGTCTATCCAATCATAAAAACCACCCACAGAAATGGCTTCGCCTGGTTCTAAAATGAAGGATGAAGCTGGAAATGTGTGGTTTTGATCATTGTTGTATGTCGTATCGTGCGACTGTAAAAAAGCCGCGTATGTGTTCGAAGGGGCGGTGGTGGTATATTCAATTAAGGTGGGTTTCGCTACCTCAGGGTTGAGGTTTTGAACAATGAGGTTGACTACCCAGATAAGGAGGAGTCCCCCCAGCGATAACATCATGATTTTTCGCATTTTAGTCGATATATTCATACATACCCTCCACAGCATATCATTTGAAGAAGGGGAAATCCGGACGTAGATTTCCCCCACTCAATTCTTTTAACGTGATTGTAAAGCTTGTTCAAACGCGGCTTTCGCTTCATTATAAATGGCATTAGCGCGGTTGTTTAAATTGACGCGTACGTCTGCATACAAGACTTCACCGAATCTTAACTTGTTGATGATGTCTCCCATCTTGTTTTCAGCGTCATAGGTCCCTTGATAACGGGCTTGGATATAACCAGGCAAGAATTTTGGTGGTTCAACAACGACATTACCTGCTTCAACAATTGCTCTTAACCCTGTGAATGCTGGGTAAAGTTCAAAGTAAGCATCGAGTAAGTCTGCATCATTTTGAAGTGGTGCGAAGTTGACTTGTGAAATACCTTCAATGGTTTTAGATAATTCAATGCGTTTGAGGTACCCATCTTTCCCAAAGCCCATCCATTTAGCAAGCTTATACGCGGCTTCTGGTTGTTTGGTATTGGAAGCAATGGTAAAGAAGTCAGCAACGATTGGTACACGTTTGTTGCCATTGACGACAGGGGTACCAATGAAATCTAAATCCCAAGTGTAAGTCCCATTATTGATGTTTGCTTGCATCCACCCAAAGTCCCATGAATAGAACCATTTCGCAAGAATGGCACCGTTATTGAATGCTGCACCGGCACTGCCCCCTTGGAAAATCGCTTCGATATCGATGGTGGAATCTTCTTTAGCGGCTTCGTATTGGAGTGCTTCTAATACGAAGGATGTGTCTGTTTGTAAACTGCGATAGAAATCCACGGTTGTAGCAAATTCAGTGGAGTCTAAGTTGAATCCATTTTGATTCATTGTAAACCAACCATAGCTGGCATTGAGTTGTGCGGGGTACCAGTGGATGATGTGTTCAATCCCTTCAAGACCGACAATACCGGTATTGGTGGTCGATGAATGGTTGGCAGCCGCTTTGGTCATTTGAATGAACTCATCAAATGTGGTGGTGGTGGTTGGCCAATCTTGACCACGTTGATCATATAAACTCTTATTGACAACATAACCCGCATAAAATACCGCATTTGGTAAGGCCATGACTTTACCATTGTATGTAGCAGCCCCACGGATACCTTCAGAAACGTTTAAGAATTCTGGGTCTGCATTCGCGATATCACTGATGTTATAAGCCCAGTCATTGACGACATAATACGGAATATCATCCGCCATAAAGACGTCAGGTAAGCTTTCTGTGGATGCTCTTGCAGCTAAAAATTCGCTCCAAGATACGTCATTGGTTGTACCAGGTACTTTTGGACGTTCGACAATGACCACATCGATGTCTGGATTGGCTGCTTCAAATGCTTCAATCATCAAACGTTCCATGTTTGGGGTTTCAGCATCCGGTGCACCTAAGTTCCAGTTGGCATAAGTGATTTTGATTTTGCCATCATTATGGTTGCCACCATTGTTACATGCAACAAGCAATGAAACAGAAAACATCAAAACCATGATTAGTAATACTTTTTTCATATGAATCCTCCTCATTAAAATGTTTCACGACGGATGATTGCGAATCTAGCGTCGTATTTTTGAATTTCAGCGGTTCTTCCTTCAATCGCGGAGACAATCGACTCTGCCAAGTTCCTTGCCCATTCGGCACGATTGACGTCAATTGTGGTCAACTGTGGCTTGATATATTTGCCCAGTTCAATGTTATCGAAGCCAATGATTTTCATGGCTTTAGGGATATCTACTTTCATTTCATTCAAGTAATTGATGACCCCAATCGCCATTTCATCGTTGGCACAAAATAGTACTTCTGGCAAGATATTGCCTGTTTCAAAATAATCTTTTATGGCTTGATAGCCGGATTGTTCCCTAAATTGTCCTTTTAATTCACAAAACGGTTGAAGTTGGTTTTCTTGGATTGCTTTGATAAACCCCCGATAACGTTTGATGTTGTCTGGAGAATCTTCATTCCCGTGCATAAATCCAAACTTCGAAAATCCCGAATGAATCGCCAACTTAATGACTTCATACACAGGTGTGAACCCATCCATGCTTTTCACAATGATTTCAGAAGTTGGACCATAGATTTTTCTTAAGTCGATGATTGGAAAACCTTTTTTCGCAATCCGTTCTAACAAGTTTGGTTCCACGGTGGTGTCTAACACGATCGCCCCATCGGCTTGTTTTTCTTGTAATAGATTGTGTGCGAGTTCACCACTACAAACAATCATTTTGTAAGATAGCGCCTTTAAAGTGGTATGGATTTCTTCTAAGATTTCTTGGTAAATCGGTCCACCAAAGTTGTGAATCAACACCAAAACGTTGTTCGTCTTGTTCTTCTTAAAATTTCTCGCGATCCCATTCGGTAAGTAATTGATTTCTTCTGCAACCTTAAGGACCTTATCCGCGGTTTCTTTTTTAATCCTTGGATCATTGTTCATAACATAGGATACGGTGGCGATCGATACCCCTGCTTGTTTTGCGACATCTTTGATTGTGGCCATGTGAACCTCCCTTAAATTTTTGTATCGGATACATTCTATAGAATGGGTTTACATCAAACCTTCCATAAAAAGAATTGAAACATTTCAATTTGTATATTCATCTTATCACAAGCGCTTACATAATTTCAAGTGGTTTGTGTAACCGATTTTAAGTTTTTTTTAAATGTTTCAATTTTTCTTTTTGAATAGAAAAAAAAACGCCACCCTGAGGTCGCGTTTCTAAACTTAAATTAGTGTGATAATCTCATCGTGTCTCTAGCGATCATGACTTCTTCATCGGTTGGGATGATGAAGACTTTGACTTTAGAGTTTTCGGTTGAAATGAGTCTTTCGCCACGGAGTTTGTTGAGGTCTTTGTTGAGTTCAACACCAAGGACTGCCAAACGATCGATGATCATTTGTCTTAAGACTGGGGAGTTCTCACCAATCCCAGCGGTGAAGCAAATCGCGTCTAAACCACCCATGTAAACATAGTAAGAACCGATATAATCGGCAATTTGTTTGGCTTGAATATCGAAAGCCAAACGTGCTCTTTCATTGCCTTTTTCGATGGCTGCTTCGATGTCTCTAGCGTCATTCGATAAACCTGAAATACCAAGGTAACCAGACTTCTTATTTAAAATATCAGTGATGTCTTGAGCTGATTTGTTGAGTTTGTTTGCCATATAAGCGGTGATGGCTGGGTCAATCGAACCAGAACGGGTCCCCATAGGGAAGCCTTCAAGCGGTGTAAATCCCATCGATGTTTCAACACAATGCCCGTTTTTAACGGCTGACAACGATGCCCCGTTGCCAATGTGGCATACAACCACTTTGGTTTGTGTCGTACCCATCAATTGATTGGCTTTTTCTGATACATATTGGTGGCTGGTCCCGTGGAATCCATATTTACGGATGCCATATTGGGTATACCATTCATAAGGGGTACCATAAAGATACGCATCTTTTTGCATGGTTTGATGGAATACTGTATCGAAGACTGCCACTTGTGTGACGTGTGGTAATACTTTTCTAAATGCTTTGATCCCTGTTGCGTTCGCTGGGTTATGGAGTGGTGCCATTTCGCCCAAGTCGATGATTTTTTGTAAGACTTCATCGGTGATGATGGTCGAATCTTTAAAGAATTCGCCGCCTTGAACCACCCTGTGTCCAACGCCTTCAATGTCATTGATGTTGGCAATGACTTTGTGTTTGACTAAACCTTCTAAAATCAGTTCAACCCCCACGGCGTGGTCTTTGATTGGTAAAGTTTCAACGAACTTTTCCCCGTTATATTTGATGGTAAATAGGGCTTCTTCTGACCCAATTCTTTCAACAATCCCAGACGTGATTTGTTTTTCAGCTGGCATTTCTAGCAATTGGAATTTAATCGAAGAGCTACCCGCATTGACTGCCATAATTTTCATAGTGTAATGATCTCCTTGTTTGTTCATCTTTATGATAATATAATTCGCTTGCTTTTGCAAGATTTTTCCCACTCATTATGAATATTTATTCACAATAGTTAATTCTGCTATTTTTTAGAGTAAATACGCATAAATGGCGATAAATTGTAATAAAGTACCTAAAAATACGAAGATGTGCCAAACAAAATGACTGTATTTAAAGACTTTAGATAAGGCATAGAAAATAACACCGACGGTATAAGCAATGCCACCGGCTAAGATGAAGTAAAATGCCCCTTGTGAAAGCTCAAATAGTGGTCCAATCAATGTCAAACCACTCCACCCTAAAATAATATATAAGAGTAAATGTGGGATTTGCCACTTGTGGATGTGGATGGCTTTCATGGTTGCCCCTAAAGCAATCAACAACCATTGACCAATCAACAAAAACCACCCCATGGGTTTATCAACGACAATGATGAAGATGGGTGCGAATGTTCCCCCAATTAAAATATAAATGGAAATGTGGTCAAATCGTTTAAATAGACGTTTCACTTTGGTATCACGTTTGAAGGCGTGATAAAGCGTACTCATGGTATATAAGATGATGATGCTAAAACCGAAGACCAACGCACCAAAAACTTCATTACCGTGGTTTGCCTTCAATAACATTAAAATGAGTGCTACAATACCGAAAACAGCGCCAAGTCCATGGCTTACTGCATTCGCAATCTCTTCACCGAGCGATTGAAAGGGTCTTAATTTCATGAATGATCTCCTCTATGAGTTGAGTTTGTGACTCAACCGTTTCTTGGGTTGCTGACACATGGATAAATAGCACGTTTGGGTGTTTTTTACCCATATGATAATACGCATAATTACACAAATAACGCCCTGGGTCCTCCGATTGGACCACCCCAGGTCTCAATAAACGTGTCAAGTCGATGGGAGTTTGATAAGTTTGCCCCTCATCGATGGGTTGTTTCAATAATTGAATGCCTTGATTGTCAGGGATTCGCATATCCAGTTCATTATACGCATACTGCTCTAATGATACCACATCACGGTTGGCTTCACCGAGCATTAAGATGCATCGATACGGAGTTAAATCCAACTGTGTGATGACTTCTTTTACTTTTGCGATGGATACTGGTAACTCTAGTTTATCCACATCGGATTGAATTCGATCTAAAATCATTTTGGAAGCATTCCACGTTTTTCCACCAAACGGTTCAAATGCAGTGACTAAGATCATTTGAATTGGTCCAAGAAATCTTTGCCTTTGAGTGTTTCGGGCTCATATTTGTGTAAGCCTTCAAAATCCACTTGTCTCATCACTTCAAAGGCCACCAACGCGACAGCATTTGATAAATTGAGCGATCTGATTTTATCGGTGGTTGGGATTCGATAACAGGTGTCCATATGGGCAGCCAAAATGGTTCTGTCTACCCCAGTGGATTCTTTTCCAAAAATCAAGTATATGGGTTGTTCGATTTTTGTATAATCGATTTCAGAATACGTCTTTTTGCCATAGCGGGTTAAAAAGAAATATTGACCGGGATTTTTAGTAGAAAAATCTTGATAATTTTCATAAATGGTATAATTTAAATCTTTAATATAATCGAGTGCACTTCTTTTGAGATACTTTTCATCCAGTGAAAAACCCAAGGGCTTGATCAAGTGCAACTTCGCATTGATGCCCACACATGTACGCATGATGTTTCCCGTATTTTGTGGGATTTCAGGTTCAAATAAAACAATATTGAGTTCCATACTACTCCTCCTTCAGTGATTTTAAGACACGTTCTAATGTATCTTGATACCATTCGACTTTGGATTTATCCTTTGTCGATTCAATCAAGTCGATGTGTTCTTTTAGTTTCAGTCGTTTGATGATCAATAATGCGTTTCGCATCAACACGGTTTTGCCTTTCCATAAATAAGGCATGTCTTTGTATTTTTCTTTGAATACTTTTACCGAATCGCTGAACAAATCGACAATCGATACCATTTCTTTCCCAGAAAGCTCAAACTCAGGGTGGGTTTGCTTTATGATGTTCACGTTTTTTGGACAAACCATCTGACAAATGTCACAACCAAATAAACTGTAATTGGCATCCATCTCATGGTCAGTCAAGATACGTTTGGATTGATTGTAATGACTCATGCACAAATCCATACGATATCCTGTTTCGGATAAAGCATTGGTTGGACACGCATCGATGCATTTTCGACATGACCCACAATCCTCTGTAACCAATAATTTGATTTCGCGTTCGATTTCGATGTTCAAAAATACCAATCCGAGGAAAAAGTAAGACCCAAATTGTTCATTTATAATCAGTTGGTTTTTCCCAAAAAAGCCTAAACCCGCTAAAGTGGCCGCCAACCGTTCATCGTGGTTGTGGTTATCCACACCCAAACGGTATTCAATACCCAAGTCATTCAACACTTCAAGCATGCGATCTTTTAATACCATGTGGTAGTCTTTACCAAACGTATAAAAAGAAGGTACGAGATGGGTTTTGGTATGTTTAATCATCCGTTTCGGATAGCTCAACCCCAAAACAACCATCGTAGGATACGTCTCTTGAATGACGTTTTTACCCATTTGACGGGCCGCTTCTAAGTAGTCTTTGGTTCGGATGATACCCACCAAATCAAATTTAGATTGAAAAATTGTCCAGAGGTTCTTCGTGTTCATCGATGAATACCTTCCTTTGGAATTTCACCTTGCGATAAAGATATGAACCCATAAATAATATGATTAAGTTGGAAATAACCATGGCATACCAAATGCCAGCATACCCAACGTCTGTGGCGTATTTGAAGAATAAAACGAGTGGTACACGCAAAATCCATAAGCGTGTGAATGTCATCATTAAGGCATATTTATTATTGCCAGACCCATTGAAAGCCGATAAATGGGTTTGGAAGATGGCCATCAACGGTTGTGTCCCTAAAATCCATATCGAATACTCAACGGTCACCGCGACAATCGCCCCATTTTTAGGACCAACAATGAACTGTGCGATGGGTTTTGCGAAAGGAATGATGATTAAGACGCCAATGACCATGATACTGACGCTCAAGTTTCTCGCCACTTCATAAGATTTTTTCGCCCGTTCTGGGTTATTGGCACCAATGTTTTGACCAATATAAGCAGTGACTACAGAACCAATCGCCATGACAGGGTTTAACAATAACGATGAGATTCGATTCCCCGTCGAAAACCCTGAAGATACCACATCACCATAGCTGAGAATCATCGCTTGAATGACAGCGAAACCTAAGGATGAGAATGCTTGTGCAGTCGCTGATGGCATCGCGAACTTAGAAATTTCTTTTAAAATATGACTGTCAAAACCAAGGTCCTTCGCTTCAATTCTTGGGTGTTCTTTGGAAAAAAACAAATCATGTACTGCAAATGGAACGATGATGGCTTGGCTGATGAGTGTAGACAAACCTGCACCCGCTATGCCCATCTTAAATTCAGAAATAAATAACCAAGTTAAAAACATATTTACGAAAATACTGATGATGGATAAACGAACAGGGGATGCTGTATCGCCACTGGCTTGTCTGATGGCTTGATATGCTAAGAAAACATATACAAACGTAAATTCCAATGACCGATATCTAAAATACGTGACTGCATATTCAAACGTCAATCCTTCTGCACCCATCATTTGAGCGATCAGTGGTGCTCCAAAGAACAATAAAGCATTGACGATAACCCCTAAAACCACAGAGAATGTTAATAATTTTGCTGCGTATACTTTGGCTGTACCTTCTTTACCAGACCCTAAATACTGGCTGATGATGCCAACCCCAGCAATGCCCAATCCAATCCCCAAAGCGTTGAATATATTGTAGATTGGCCAGTGGATGTTGATGGCAGCGAGTGTCGATGCGATGGCATCTTCTGTACCGTCCATACGGGCTAAAAAAAAGGAGTCGACGATGTCATGAAGCGACTTGAGCAAATTCGCAATGAATAGTGGCCACGCCATGACCATGATGCCTTTAACGATATTTTTATTTTGTAAAATGAGTTCTTTTCGCTCACTAGGTATTAGTCTCGACATAAAATAAACCTTTCAATAACGTATCTATTATAACGTAATACCCACCCTTTTGCAATCATATATACAATATATGGACTTTCTCATAATTCTTCGATAATGGCTTATTTTCGCCGTTTTTCGTCTATCATGATGTACAGTTATAAAGATTATTTCAAATGCTTTTTAAAACCTTGGATTATCTAAAATTATGCGGTATAATTGGATTGAATTAAGGAGGCTCAACCATGAAATTGATTGACCGCTATATTGAAAAATTGATGCAGGGCTCAACGCCTGACAAACCCCTTTGGAACATTGAAGCCATCCACCAAGGGAAAGCCGCTGCATGGAATTATGTCGATGGTTGTATGATGACGGCTTTATTGTCACTGTATGACCAGACTCAAGACCCTAAATACTATGACTTTGTCAAAACATTCATCGACCATTATGTATCTACCGATGGTTCGATGCTTGGGTATGACATGAAGACATTCAACCTCGATGACATTTGTGAGTCTCGTGTGTTGTTTGATTTGTATGCACGCACCCAAGATTTAAAATACAAAAAAGCCATCGACTTAACCTATACCCATGTGCTAAGACAACCCCGCACCAAAGAGGGTTCCTTCTGGCATAAACTCATCTACCCACAACAGGTGTGGCTTGATGGTTTATTCATGGCACAACCGTTTTATACCCGTTATGAAACGGTATTCAATCAAGAAAAGAATTACGCTGATATCGTGAATCATTTTAAAGTTGTTCGCTCTCGCATGTTCAATGAAGATAAAAAACTCTATTACCATGGTTATGACGCATCTAAAACCGTCTTCTGGGCAGATAAACAAACTGGATTATCGAAAAACTTTTGGTTGCGTGCCACCGGTTGGTATGTCGTTGCTTTGGTCGATGTCATTGGGTATTTAAATCCAACATTTAAAGAAAGAGAATCGTTCTTCTTTCCACTGTTAAAAGAATGTGTCGATGGCCTCTTACAATACCAAGACAAAACCTCCAAACTGTTTTACCAAGTGATTGACCGAAGTGATGTCCAAGGCAATTATTTAGAATCCTCTGGGTCATCCTTGCTGGCTTACGCCATCTTAAAAGGGGTACGTTTAGGGGCACTGGATGCCGCCTATCAAGCGATTGGTTTGGGTATCTTCGATGGCTTGGTTAAAACCTACATCTCTGAAAAACAGGGCGATTTGAATATGGACGGGATTTGTTTGGTGGCAGGTTTAGGCCCAGACCACAACACCCGTCGTGATGGAACCATTGACTATTATTTATCTGAACCGATCGTATCGAATGATGCGAAAGGCGTCGGGCCATTCATCCTTGCTTATACCGAAGTTAAAAAAATCAAAAACTAGCCGCGGCTAGTTTTTTTGTTTGGGTAATCCTTTTTTGGGATGATAAATTTTGTACCATGTGACAATCAATTCGATGGTGGTGATGATCCAAACCAAAGATAAGATGCCTTTCACTGCTAAACCCAAATGATATCCAAAATCGATATTAAACGCAGTCGAAATGGTTTGAACAAAGTCTGGATTGAATGTGTTGGTTCTGGTAAACACAATCGACATGATCACCAAGCTGGTGAGTTCGACTACGGTGTAAAAAATGCCAAGTACTTTGGTGAATCCACCTTCTTTAAACTGGAATACTTTGATGATGACTGTAAGTACCAAATACGCAATAAACCAAGGGACAAATAGGTTGGCTACCCAAGGGTTTAATACAGACCCTGTATAGACTAAAGTGACTTCATCCCAAATCGCGTTGATATTCACATAATTAGTCAACAACACATGGATGAAAATGTAACCAAACACAATCGCGAAGACACTTTCAATGATCATTTCAACACGAAGATTCTTCTTCGATTCGACTTTAGGGATTTTTGGTAAACTTTCCACTTTAAACGGCGGATTGACTTTCTTTCGATAAAGTTCAATCCCTGCAAAGATTAAAGTCGTGATGGCGAAGGCGTTGAACCCTGCGGATAAAATAGAACCAAAAATCGTTTCTAAAACGCCTTCTAAAATTTCAATCCCTGAAGCGGTCACCGCACCAATGATGCCGGTTGCGAATGAAATACCCACAAATACTGCAACCACAATGACCAAGACATGCTTGTAGTCATCGAATAATTCTGGGGAAATCAAATAACGGGGTTCTTTGTAATTCATCGCCATTTTCGCTGGTGAACCTAAGGTGGTTAGCACCGCTTTGATGTTTGCATCGCTTTGGTCTTCACCCAACATGTCATAAATGTTGGCTTCTAATTCTTTAGAGATGTCTTCGCGTTGTTTTTCATCCAAACGCTTGGTGACATCATAAATATACCTTTGAATATAATCGTTCATTGTGTCCTCCTATAACAAACTACTGAAATGCTTGGTCATATCGCGATAAACTTCGATGAGTTTATCCAAGGCATCTTGTCCATCTGTAGACAATTCATAATACTTCCGTGGTCTGGATTCTTGGGTATCCCAATTCGATACGAGCAGACCTTGGGTTTCTAATCTTCTTAACATCGGGTATAACGTACCCGCTTCAATGTACACATGCTTTTCCTCTAGCGCTTGCAAGAGTGAATAGCCATATTGTTTTTCTTTCAGTAAGGACAATACCGCTAAGGTTTGTGTCCCCCGTCTTAATTCTATTTCGAGATTATTTAGGATGGTTTGATCCACGTTCTCACCTCACACCAATATAATACTGTATGACGTACACTATTGTCAAGAACATATTAATAAAAAATAACCACCTCTCGGTGATTACTTTTAGTAATAAATTTTTATTTGGGTGCGATTACGCCTTTTTTGAGTATTGTTCGATGAGTTGTTGTTTCATTTTCCACAAATCTTGTGAGAGGTCCACGTAGTAAGGGTGTGGGTTTTCAAAGCGTTTAACTTCATCCCATAAAGTCGCCATTTGGGCTTGATGGAAACTACGAATATCTTTGAGTGTGGGTTTCTTATAGACCAACTTACCTTGAATGAAAATGGGTTCTAGTAGACTAACCACTGTAAAGTTTGAAACCTTTTTTTGTTTCCACGGGAAGTTTGGATCAAACAGTAAGAATGGTTTCGTTTCATCGATGGTTTCGTAATCCAGTGTTACGACATCCGCGATCGCGTTATTTGTGGTTTTATCGAATAGTCTGAATAATTTTTTAACCCCTGGGTTGGTGGTTTTAACCACGTTATCCGACAGTTTCATTTTTGGGACCCAGACCCCATCTTGTTTTAACGCAGCGAGTTTATAGACCCCACCAAACACCGAATCGCTCTTCGAGGTGATCAAACGTTCCCCCACACCAAAAGCATCGATTTGTGCGCCTTGTTCGACCAATTCACGAATGAGATACTCATCCAATGAGTTTGAAACCGTGATTTTGGTTTGGTTTAAGCCTGCAGCATCCAATAACTCACGGCTTTTTTTGGATAGATAAGTCAAGTCACCACTATCGATTCGAATGCCCTTCAATGTATAACCATTGGGTTTTAAATAGTCTTGATATACTTTGATCGCGTTGGGTACACCAGACCCTAAAGTACTGTAGGTATCAACTAAGAACACAGATTCTTTAGGATAAGTTTTCGCGTACGCCAAAAAGGCGTCATACTCGCTATCAAAACTTTGGACATAAGCGTGTGCCATCGTACCAATCGCTGGGATTTGAAAATCGCGGTCAGTAATCGTATTTGAACTGCCTACCGCCCCTGCAATGTAAGCAGCACGTGCACCAAATGTCGCGGCGTCATAGCCTTGAGCCCGTCTTGAACCAAATTCTAAAACCGCCCTACCTTTGGCAGATGCGACAATTCTGGAGGTTTTGGTTGCGATTAAACTTTGGTGATTGATGGTGAGTAACAACATCGTTTCAATCAATTGACATTCGATGATGGGTCCTTGAACGGTGAGCACTGGTTCATTGGGAAATATGGGGGTGCCTTCCTTGATGGCGTAGACAGTGGATGAAAATTTAAAGTTTTTTAAATAGTCTAAAAACCCTTCAGAAAAAAGATTTCTACCTCTTAAATAATCGATATCTTTTTGTGTAAAACTGAGTTCTTGGATGTATTGGATGGCTTGTTCTAACCCAGCCATGACGGCGTAACCACCTTCATCCGGAACAGAACGGAAAAACAGGTCGAATACCGCTTCTTCATTTTTATTGTGTTCGAAGTAGCTATTCGCCATGGTCAATTCATAAAAATCGATCAACATTGATAAGTTTCTCATAAATACCTCCGTGCGCTATTCATTATACCAAATCTAGCCACCAATCACATTGATAACAAACAAAAAAAGTGCTTTCGCACTCATTTTTTGACTTTTCTCTCACAATGGTCACCGACACAATAGGTGGTTTCTTTGGGCTTCTTCGGTTTAGACTCAAAGTAAAGTTCTTCAAGGGTATCGTAAAAGTAGAGTTCATCCTGTGCCCCAGAGATGCTGTATTTACGGTTCAAAACAAAGAACGGCACACCTCTTAAGCCAAACTTTGTTGATAAATCAATGTCCGCTTTAATCAAATCCAGGTTGGTATTGGATAAATAGATTTCGCTGATTTTGATTGGGTCTAAGTAAGGTTTCGCAAGTTCAATTAAAACGTCCAAGGATGAAATGTCCTGATGGTCTTTAAATTGAGCATTAAATACGGCGTCGACAAAATCGATTTGAGCTTGACCATGGAGTTGTTTCATCAACTTATGGGCATAAATCGTGTTTCTCGGGATGACTTGATTGAAATCTAAGGATAAACCTTCATCGAAAGCCATTTCTTCGACATTGAGATTGAGCTTAATTGCTTGTTCTAAAGTGATGTCCTTATGTTTGGCAAGCCACTGGTGTCCATTCAATTTTTCTAGGTTATTATCGTTGGGTGACAATAGATAACTGTGGTAAGTGATGTTCACTGTCTGTTTGTATTTAAAACGTTGTAGCGCTTTGAAAAAACGGATTTTTCCGAGGTAACAAAACGGGCACGTGAAGTCGATCCAAATTTCTAAATCCATGGGGTAATCCCTCCATGGTTCCATTATAGTGTTTTCATTTAAAAATCTCAAAAGATATACCCATAACTTTGATATTTAGTATAATTAAAGAGAGGTGCATCAAATGACACGATTCTTAAGATTCATCACCCATCGCATTACCATCATTGGGATTTTAATATTGATTCAGTTGTTTGTCTTTGGATGGTTGGTATTATCCGCTTCTAAATACAGTCAATGGGTTTTATATACACTCGAGGTACTTTCCTTCGTCGTGGTGTTTTTTGTTTTGGTTTCTGAAGAGCCTTTGATCTACAAGATTGCTTGGATCATACCCATTTTGATTGTCCCCGTGTTTGGTGGATTTTTCTATATCTTGTTTAAAAATCACAACCTAACCAAAAGAACCACGAATGCGATGTCAATCATCGATGCTCACCGCATAGAATCTTTAAAACCCTACCATCAAAACGCATTGGTCGATGACATCCACATTCAAAAAATCATTCGACATTTACAAACAGACCACTGGCCTGTATTCAAAAACACGGTTTCCACATTCATCCCTACCGGTGAAGCTAAGTTAAACTACCTGATTGAACTCTTTAAATCGGCGAAACAATCGATTTATATCGAATATTTCATCATCAATACTGGACAAGCATTTGACCAGATATTTCCAATCTTAAAAGAAAAAGCCGCATCAGGTGTCGATGTGAGAATCATTTACGATGATTTTGGTTCTTCGATGAATCTACCGAACGACTTTGATAAAAAATTGACTCAAGCAGGCATACAAGTCTATAACTTTAATCCGGTTAGACCCCGTGTCAATTTATCGATGAATTACCGTGACCACCGTAAAATTGTGATTGTTGACCATCAAAAAGCGATTACGGGTGGGATGAATTTAGCCGATGAGTACTTCAATGTCATTAAACGGTTTGGGTTGTGGAAAGACGCTTCAATTTTAATCGAAGGTGACGCGGTCATCGCTTTGACGAGAATTTTTTTAATGAACTGGGAAAACAAAACCAAAGTCTATGAACCGATGTCAAATTTTACGCCAACACCGACCGAAACCGACGGTTTAGTCATCCCATTTTCAGATAGTCCATTGGACCGTAACCTGATTACGAAACATACCTATATGTTGATGATTCAATCCGCTAAAAAACGCATCATCATTACGACCCCATACTTCGTGATTGACCAAGAACTCCAAACCGCACTTTACCTTCAAGCGACCTCAGGCATCGATATTGATTTGATTGTTCCAGGGATCCCTGACAAGAAATATGTGGCGGTCGTATCTGAGTTTTATTATAAACAGCTGCTCCAATTTCCGAATGTGAGAATCCATAAGTTCAATCAAGGGTTTATCCATTCAAAGATTCTTTATGTCGATGATACCCACGCCACCGTGGGCACGACAAACTTTGATTTTAGAAGTTTATATTTACACTTTGAGAATACGGTTTGGTTATATCAAACACAGTCCTTAAAGGCAATCAAAGCCTATTTAGATGAAGCCATGTTTGCTTCTACGTTACTATCACTCAGTGAACTTAGAAAACACAATATCGTTTATCGTTTGTATCAACAAGCGTTGGTGGGCTTCTCTCATCTTTTATAAATACGTCGTTTTTATAATGACTTGATGTCTTACAAGATACTATATACAAGACGCGCTTTTATGTTATAATACGGTTGGTGATATTATGAACGAACTGAATGAATTATTGGCCCTTTTACAAGTATTTAAAACACCGTCGTATGATAAACTACCTGAAATCGACTTGTATATGGATCAAGTATTGACATATATCAAAAAACATTTACCCCCGTTTAAAGAATCCGATAAAGATATTTTAACCGCTTCGATGATCAACAACTACGTCAAAGACAATGTGATCAAAAACCCGGTGGATAAGAAGTATGATAAAGAAGCCATCGCTTCATTGATTATGGTTGCGAACCTAAAACGTGTGATGCCGATTCAAGACATCAAATCGATTTTAGCTAACCCCAGTGAGATTGAACAATTGTACACAGTTTACCAACGTAATTTGGATGTTGTGATTCAATCCATGCTCAACATGGAAAAAGCATTGACCTCAGATGAAGCAGTCACGAAAGTTGCCTTAGAGCTTGCGATTGACGCTTCAGTTAAAGCCTATTTTGCTCACATGATGCTTTCTAAGGATACTGAGACCAATAAAGAAAAGAAAAAGAAAGACAAAGAAAAAAATACAACAGAATGACAAAAAAAGAACAGGAAATTCTGTTCTTTTTTCTCGTTATTATGACATGATTCGAATCCCACTTTGAATTAAAAGCCAAAGCGATAATACGCATAAACCACCCATAATCCAATATTTTTTTCTTCGGATTTTATCACGTGAAATGCGTATATTTGAAGGATCAATCTTTGAAATTTCTAAAGTGACTTGTTGTAAATTTAAGCGCAATTTGACTTCTTGATCAGAGCAGGTATAGATGGATTCTATCCCTTGATAAATGTAACTATACGTAGTTTTAGAGATACCTGAGGATTCATCTTCTTCAACCCCTTGACTAGAAGCAACGACGGTGTCTTTGGGTATACGATCAAACTGAATATCTTTATAAAGTGCAATCCTGATGATTACAAACATGTACGTTGATATAACCATATTGGTGATGATGAAGATATAATTATTATAGAATGCGAATAGGATAAAATAGACTAAAAGACCCAATACGAACAATAAACTACTCAATGTTGTTTTGCTACCCATATCAATTTCCTCCCTTGTATAAATAGTGAATATATGATACATATCGATTATATCATACGATTTCTAAAAAATCTTTATTGTTTTATATTATACTAAAATAGAAATAAAAGATATGTCGAATTGACCCGATACTTTTGATCTTATCAACATATCTTTTACGCTATTCATTTGAGCTACTCTTATATTTTTCTAAGGCACTACCAATCAAAAATACGCGATGATCTGAGGTTTGGCGTTGTAACCATGTGAGCAGTTTATTCACTCGGAGGTTATTTTTTGAATCCTCTAACAATTCATCGAGGTCTTTTTGAAAGTATGGGTGGTCGTGTGTTTTTAGATATTTAACATACTTTTCACGACGTTCATCTTCTTTAATAAATCTGAAAAAACTGACGAGTAACGCTGGGTGGGGTATTTTGACAAACTGGGGTTCAACCGATTCGATGTTTGAAGTCATCTCATAAATTTTTAGTGCTTGTTCTGCTTTCATAAATTGGATGAATTCACGTTTTTCTGTGTCAGTTTCTTTCCATTTATCCAAGACTTGAAGGAGTTCAATACGCCATAATAAGCGGTTATGCGATTCTTTTGAAATTTCGCGATTGGTTAGGAAACTCTGTTGAATTTTATCCAATAAATTTAGGTCAAATGATTCGAGTTGAATGCCATCTAAGAATTGTTTTGCTAACACAGACAACTCAGGTTTGATGTTTTGTTTATGCAAATGGGTGCAGATTTCATCGATAATCAAGCGAGATTCTACGTGATAATCATCGATCAATTCTTGTGTTCGGATGTGGTGTTTGATGACTTCATGGAATTTTTGTTTGAAAAAATGGGTTTCATAAGTAATCATGGACATCGATGTTTCCGGTACGGAAAAAAGCGAAAAACCAACCCCCCCTGTGGAATAGGTTCGGTGGGTTGGGTGCCCTACAATGTCATTTCGAATGTATTTTAACTCCCTTAAGTTTTTGTTTTGGTTGACGTTTACCGCATACTTATTGCTCATGGTCAGTTTGGTTAAATCATACAAAGCATCAATCGATACGAAGAGATTTTGAAGTAAACCGAAAATGTGCATTAAAACATCGGATTTTTCATCGATCCCTTGCTTGCTTAAAAACGCCTCAATGATGCCTTCAGACTGTCTCAACACTTGAATACACGATTTGATTTTAAAATGCACTTGGTTTTGATCACCATTCAAAACCATCGATTCGATGCGGTTAAGGGTATCTTCTACAACCATCATTTTACCCCCTGAATCAAAGCAGTGAGTTTATCTTCGGTATAGTTTAATTTTTGTTCCTTGACATACACAGGTGCGAAATCCTTAAGTTTGCGCTTATCCATATCATCTAAATGCTCAAATATGATACCCATTTGATGATTTTGTAAGAAATCTTTGAAACTGAGGATGAAATCCAATGTCTTGATTTGATCGAGTTTCATCGGTTCTTTTCGATGGATGAAATGTACGGATGGGGTGGTTGCTTGAACCCACTCAGAAATGCCGATATGGATCCCTAAGTCCGAAAGTTCCTTGGTCTTCATCAGTTCTACAGGCGACAATCCCGTCGATTTGATGGACAACTCAATGACTGAATAAGGCAAATCGTATTGCTTAATCAATCCAATCACATACGCATTGAAGTCTTTCAATCTAAAGGTATCTTCATCGATTTGAATCGAAATTCGGATATATTTATCCGTCAATTTCGCTAAATGATTCAAATACTTAAATGAGGACTTTAAAACGTATTTATCCAAGCGGTCGATTTGTTGTCTTCTTTTCGCAATCACATAGTAATAATTAGCGTCGACCGATAAAGCTTCTAAGTAAGGGTTGACTTGATATAAGAATACTTTGTTTGTCAACAAATGGATAATCGGGGTATAGGACAATTTGAGTTGTTCTTGGGTGATGGCTTCATCCATTTGTTCAATGACGGACACTTCAAATTGTTCTTCTTGATAATCTTGGTAATCAAAATATTGAAAATTACCATAGGATGCGCGGCGTTTGGATTTTTCTAGTGCCAAATGAATAAATTTTAAAAACTTATCCGGTTTGGTTTCGGTTGTATTGACTGGGTAACGGATGACACCAGCAAAGGCTTGAAATGGTTGTTTGACCAAGGTGGATGCTTGTGTATCTTTTAAGCATTTGAAATAGTTTGTCAACGCTTTTTCAACCGTTCTTATGTCATTGTATGGTAGAACAACCATACATTGATGGTTTTCAAATACATAGACCTTCGACGATTCAAAATGGGTTTTTGTGATGTCAATAAACTCTTTGAAAAAAGTTTGAATCTTTGGTTTACCATAAAGCGATTCTATCGCGTCCAGACCCGAAAGTTGTAATAAAACAAAGGTAGACTTTTGATTGAACCAGTCTTCGATATCTAAACTGAATGCATAGCTGTTTTGGTAACCAGTAAGTCCATCGATGCGTGCTTGATTTTGAAGGTCTGCTTTCATCTTTAGGTCTAAAGTGACATCTGAAAGTTTTGAGACCATCACCCACTCACCACGATTATTCACAGAAACCGCGGTTTCTTCAATACGTTTATCGTGATAGGTGTATACAATGGATTCAACCAATGTTGTTTTCAGTGTGTTTTGTTTGAATGGTTGATACTTGATTTGGTCTGCCCCTTGAATGCCTTGAATGAACGCCGTTGGGGTCATCTTTTCTTCTAAATTGAGAAGCGCTCTGGCTTTTGGATTTAACCAGATGCTGGATTCGGTTTCCATCTTGATTGCTGCCAAATCACTTTGAATGATGGCTTCATACAAGTTGAGTTTCGCACTGGTTTTATCCGACTGTACTGAAACCAGCAATAGTTTTTCAATCAACGTGGTCAATAGTTTCAAATAATCATCATAAAACAATACATCCGTAACATCGGTTTGATAATAGGCAATCGCCCCGTGCTGTAATGGGTAGGTAAACACCCGTTTGATTTGATTTTGATCATAGGGGGCTTTGGTTAAAACATCATAGTTCCAACGAATGATGTCGGTTTCTTCTATGATATCTTCTTGTTTTTGATGACATGTATATAAGACACTCTTAAATAAGTCTTCTTTTTCAATAGACTTATCGTAGAGCCTTTCCTTCTTAAATTGTTTTAAACTGTCTTGGTGGTAAATCAACGCGGTAGAAAATGGTAACCCATTCAAGCCTTCGGTTAACAACAAACGAATTTTTTCACGTGTATCCAAGTCTGATTTCAGCGATAATCCAGATACCAATAAACGGTGAATCGCTTCAAAATCCTTAGAACGCTCGATCGGACGTTTTTCAACCACAGGGATGATTTTCTTTTCAATCACCACTTCGGTTTTGGTGATGGGTTCTGCAACGCTCGTTTTTTCAATGACTTTCGGTTGAACCGATTCCTGTTTTTTCAGTTGTTTTAACTTTTTTTGATAGTTATCCATCGAAAGCGTATCTTTTTGAATGTCATACAGCTCAACGAGTTTTTGATAAATCTTCTTTTGTAAATCGATGGACAATGTTTCGAACGTTTTTTCATGTTCTACTTCATAAATCGAAGCTTGATGATACTTCTTTAAACCAATCAATGCCGATAGATGATAGTAAGCATACAGTGGTTGAGATTGGTCTTGTGTGATGGACAGTATTTGTTCGAAATGCTTGGATTCTAACAGTATGTCGAGTTCGATGAATTTAATCTTTTGAGCTACTTCAGGCGATAATAATCGTGTTCGTAATTGCCTGATCATATCCATCGCGAGGTCGTAAGCGCCTTGTTCAACATAACCATCGAGTTTAAACAATTGAAATTGTTGTTTGATGGCTTCGGGCAATGCATCTTCTAAGGCTTTATCGATGTATTGTTCATAGGGGTCGTGTTGGGCTTTCGCGAGTTCAATCAAATCCATGAAGTATATATACTGTTTCAATATTGGTAATGCGCGACGTTTTTGTTCGATGTGTTCTCTAGCCATCGTGAAATCTTGTCTTTGAATGTCATTTTCAATGATTAACGACAGTGTATCCACATACAATGGATCGTCGGTTTTATGTTTCAACATATCTAAAATGTCAAACAGCATCGTCAACGATGAATCCTGATGGTTAAGTTCATTTAAAATCGATGCGTAAAAAAGCTTCGCTCTGGCGATTTGAGTCTCATTCGAAGCGAGGCTTAAAAACGATTCAATGGCTTGAATCGTTTCGTGTGTTTTGGGTAATTTGAGTAACGCATCGAGTGTCATGATTACACCTCTTCGTACATTTTTTTAAGGGCTTCTGCTTTATCTAAATAGGCAACTGCGACTTTATCGAATGGGATATGGAGTTTTTCCGATAAGCCAATTTCATGTTTAAATGTCGCCACTTGGTGCCATTGAAGGGTCAAGAACATTCGATAGAAAATCATTCTTTTTTTATCGGCTGGTGTGGTTTTATAGTCACAATAGACATCGAGTAATGCCAAGGCATCGTTGAAATCGATGTTGCCAAATTGCGCGATGTCATAATAAGGGTCGTTATTGCCCGTGAATTCAAAATCGGCGACCAAAGCTTTTTGGTCGGGTGTGATGATAAAATTCGAGGGTTGTGCATCCCCGTGACACAATACCATCGGCAAATCCTTATATTGTTTAAACCAATCTACCCAAACGGCTTTGAGGGTTAGATATCTATCTGATAAGGTATGGTTATACGATTCATAATCGGACAATCTTTTTAAATGGTTGTAGTCATTTTCAGCTTGAATTCCAGATTGATGTAGCACTTTCAATGTGTCAGCAACCGCTTTTAGATGGGCTCTACGGTCGAGGGTCGATAATACCTTGCCTTCGACATATTCACAAATTTTAATGCCTGAATTCAAGTCCAAATGGACCAAATGGTTGGTAATACCTAAATGCTCTACTAAACGGATATTTTTCAATTCAATCGATCTAGAAACAAAATTTTCTGCTTTTTCACCTGGTTTTCTGAAGGTGTATTTTTTTTGATTAGATTCGATGATATAGGTATAATTGCTCATCCCACCCATCAAACGTTCAACGACTTTGACATCTGCTTTTAATATGGGTTGAGCCAGTGATATGATTTCTTGTTCCATGAACGATCAAACTCCTTGATGGAAAGTCACTTTGCCATCTTCATAAATGGCGTAGGACGGGGTAATGCCAGAGACAGCCCCGGGGTTGATGTAGGTAATGCCTTTGTGTTCGAGTAATTTACGTTCATGGGTATGTCCGTAAATGACATAGTCGACTTTAATGTATTCAGCCAGTTTAATGAGTTTTTCTAACCCATATTTGACTTCTTGAATGTGACCATGAACCAATAAAAATTTCTTATGATCGATGATGACGATTTGTTGGAGTGGTAAATCCAAATACAAGTCCCCATTGCCTTTAACCGCGGTTAAATGCAGGGATTCGAGTTCTGCTTGTGTCAGAACCAAGTCCCCTGCATCGAGGTGATGGTCTTTGTCGGCGTGTTTCATGCTGATGGCACGTAAACGGTCAAATCTCCCATGGGTATCTGAGGTAATCAATACTTTCATCTGAACGCCTCCTTTAGCGCTTGTAATGCGATGGCACGATGTGATATTTGATTCTTTTGTTTGGGTGACATTTCAGCCATGGTTTGTTGATATTCTGGCACATAGAATATCGGGTCATAACCAAAACCATGGGTACCTTTTGCTGCTTCGGTAATTAAACCATATACCTTGCCTTGATACGTTTGGTATACGTTGGTTTTTGGATCATATAAAACGAGTACACACGTAAAATGTGCTTCTCGATTTTGAGCGTTTTTCATTTGTTCTAATACGAGGTTTAAATTGTCTAAATCGGTTCCACCAGAGTAACGGGCACTGTAAATGCCTGGTGCACCATTCAGGTGGTCAATCGATAAACCGGAGTCATCAGCCAGTGTCATCATTTGGTGTTTTTTGGCATAGTGTTTGGCTTTCAATAAGGCATTTTCGAAAAAGCTATCGCCTGTTTCATCGACCGATTCAACATCATTCAAGTCTGCCAATGAAACCACTTCAAAGGATTTGTTTAACATGGCTTCAATTTCTTGTTTTTTATGCTTGTTTTGAGTCGCTACCAACAGTTTCATTGAGGTCTCCTTTTTCTTGTATTATAACATAACTGAGTGTAAAGGATGCGTGTAGTTTAGGCTTTTCATATAATATAA
>JAVBWN010000024.1:0-20838 GCA_036677365.1 Acholeplasma sp. | reverse complement strand
ACTAGAGGCGTGAACACGCCTAAGCGTACATACCTATTTGGTGTGTAGTCGCTTTAAATAAGACGAGTTAAATCGTTAAGAGGAAATCAAATCATTCTGTAAAGGGTGATTTATTCACCTCTTTGTTCTTTATTGATTCTAGACTATCAAAATAAGTATTGCTTTTTATAATGAATGATGTAAAATGTTTATAAATTCAACAGAAATTGAATACTTTAGTCTCAAATTGGAGGTGGACACATGTTACGTCGCTATATTCGTCGGTTTTTTATCGTATCATTAATCAGTCTTTGGAGCTTTTTTATCTTTGGTTATACCAAAATAGATGCTCTTGACACGCCGATGACGATGGTTTCATCCACCAATGGGGTATATACGTCTCATGGGCTTCCTTTTGATGTTGAAGTCACCTTAGACTCACCTCACGCAATTGCTGGTTATCAAATTCGACTACTTTATGATGCAGCTGTATTTGAATTATTGGCTTTTCATTTTGATACGAATCAATTTCCAGGCTTGATTTATAACATTGAAACGCCAGGGATGATCTCAGTAGCTTTCAGTCAAACCAGTAGTTCGATGACTGGGTTGAATACATTGTTTAAATTGTCTTTTAAGGTCCAATCCTTCATCCCCTATGGTCAACATACCGTTATTACGATAGATCCAACGTTTAACAATGAAATCATAAAACTAGGTCCAGGTGACCAAATCTCTACGATTCCAGATGTATCTTATATTTTCATCGCAGTCCATGTGGGTGTATTTGGTGACCTGAATATCGATGGTAAAGTCACCATCCAAGATGCTTTAATGATTCAACTGCATTTGGCAGGTCAAACGTTGTTACCAACTGCTGTGCTTGCACTGGCTGACATCAACCAAGATGGTCAAATCAGTTTGATGGATGTAGCTATCCTTCAACTTCATATCGTTGGTAAAATGGATGTCATTGGTCCAGACATTACTATGGATGTGCCGATGTCATTTTTTCAAAAAGCAAATGGGTTATATGACTTCTCTGATTTAAACTATACCGAGATTGCGAAGATCTATGCAGCAGCGGAAAACTACCTATTGGAAAATGTCTACGCAGGGGTACCTTTATTCACAGGTGCGACACGTATGATGTTTTCGAGTAGGGTTGAATTATTCAGTCCATCATACAACGGTGTTTTAGGCTTTGGCGTACCCTTTTCGAAACTCAATGCTGATGATTCGAATGTCATTATGTCCGGAAACACTTATGGAAACGCAAACGAATTCACATTTAGGTCTGTTTACAATCAAGACCCAGATTTACTGAATCCATGGAAGAACGATAACTCATATAACGATGAATTCATAAAACAATTCAATGGCACATTGTACGATAGATTCTTTGATGACACCAAGACTGGGTTCAAACTTCAACCTTCATTGGCTGAATCAGATCCTATTCCTATCAATCCAACCGTTATCAATGGTCAAACCTATGCTAAAGTTTGGCAAATCCCAGTTAAAAACAATTTGACTTGGAAATATCATCCAAATACGAATTTATCCGGTCTGCCAAGTGGTCATGAGGTCTTAAATGCAGAAGACTTCTTATGGTCATACCGTTATGCTTTACAACAACAATGGTTTAGAGCTCGTACCGGCGGTGGTGATTTTGTTAGTAACCAGATCAAAGGAGCCTCAGAATTTTTAGCTGGATCTATCGGTATCCATGAGGTCGGTTTAAGACTTTCTTCTGGCAGTTCAAACACCATAGAAATTGAGTACACCACAGATAAAACAGCATTTGATGTTAAATATCAATTTTCTTCACCATCACTATCCCCTTTGAACCAACAACTGCTTCAAAAACTAACCCCTGAAGTATACGCAACCTCGCCTGAATCCACACCGTCTTCTGGCGTTTACTATTTGGATAGTTGGACATTAGGTGAACAACTCACTTTTAAAAAGAATTTGAATCATCCACTAAAAGAAATGTATCACTACACAGGATTACATTATCAGTTTATGACAGGTACCGACCTTATTTTCCAAGCATTTTTGGATGGAAAACTCGATGTGGTTAACCTACCAACAAACCGTACCCTTGAGTATGCTTTAGATAGTCGAATCAAAACCATACCAACCTCAACAACTTATCGATTGGTGATCAATGGATTTGGTACAGTAGAACGAAGAGATGCCTACATCGAATCTCATCCAGATGTTCCAATTAATCCAAACTTTGTCCCTGAACCGATTTTGATGTATAAAGAGATGAGACAGGCGTTGTATTATGGTTTTGACCGTTATGAAGCCGCTGTCAATCAAGCGAAAATTTATGTCCCTGCTTATACCATATTTACTAATAATTACTTCATCGATGTGATTCACGGTGTTTCGATTAGATCACTCCCAGCTGGGGCTGCTATCTTAGCTAAATATGGTCAAAATAACCATGGATTCGTTCCAGACAAAGCCATATCACTCTTTGAACAAGCGGTGAAACAAGCGATTGCTGAGGGGTATTATGAGCCCGGTACTGCATCGAATTATACAGTGATTTCTTTGGATTTGACCTATTCATCGAGCGGTAATCAAGCTTTACAAACCATGGCTCAACAAATCAAATTACAATACGAATCTAGGTTGATTGATCCTACCAACTATGTAAAAATCCAAATCAATTTATTGGATGTCGCTTTTCCAAGCAGTTATTATAATTTTATGCAAAAAGCGAATACCGATTTAGGTATTGCAGGTATTTCTGGTTCTGTACCAAATACTCAAGGTCTGTTGTCTTATTACACCGATGACAATCGTTCGAATTTTACGATGGATTTTGGTATTGATACAACCTCTGCCAATATTCCAATAGCCTATCGTAATGCTTCGGGTCAAATGGTTTATGAGATTTGGAGCTATAACGCCCTTGTTTCTGCCTTGAATGGTAAAGTATATGTGAAAGACGGGATGGAACAAAAAATCTGGAATACACCACTGAGCCTCATCACCGCTAAACTTAATATATCTAATGACGGTATAGATACGTTGTCTTTGGATTCGATGGGTATCGCTGCTTTGATGGTGGGTGATTTAAGACTCCTTGCTTCTAAACTCAATGTAAATTCAATCGAGAGTTATGTTGTTAAGAGCACAGCTGGTCATGACTTGTTATATATTTTGAAAAAAACCAATGCTGGTTACGAACTTTTTCAAATCCACACACTCGTGAAAACAGCTAGGGAAGCAATTGTTTTTCATAATAATGATTATATTTTGAAATATGCATCCGAAGCACCACTAACTTTAGATGAAATCAACGCCATCCCATACATCACTGCTAACTATGGTACTTTTAATTCTTGGGATGAGATTTGGGCTGAATCCAAATTACCGACCGGAGTTACAGCGTATGTCTATGGCACTCAGTTCAATAATTTTCAGATGGATGCTTATGTGGTCATCAAAGTAGGCGACTACTATGTCGGCTGGTTCTGGTTTTAGGGGGGTTAAATGATGAATAAAAACACTGTAATTAGACTCATTACTTCATTGATCCTAATATTTTCAGTTGTTGTCATGACTGGTTGTCGGTCTAAATCGCCCATCGTGAACTATGAAATCATCAACCACAGTGAACAAAATCAAATGATTGTGGGGTTGTTCTCAATGGATGATTTATCCATCAAGATCACACGGAAAAATGGGGTTATTGAAGAGATTGATGTTACATCCAATATGTTGAGTGAAACCGATCGTACCAAGTTCACTTCATCCGGTTCACATACCATACAAATCCAATACAATAAGCAGACCTTAAACTACACGTTTGAATTATTTTCTGATACACTGGTCAGCACATTAAAGCCATTTTATGATTACATGAAATCCAAAAATTCATCATTATCCACTTATACAAATTGGATTATGGATTATCAAGTGGTTACTTTACCCATCACAAAGAACGTCGATTTGTTCTATCACAATCAAACATTTTACTATCGTTATGCATCTGATATCGAATGGCAATACTTGATCGACGTTACTGGCGAAACCTTTGAAGTGGATGCTGAAAACATTTATGTAGGCACCAAATTGAATCCAAAGATGGTATTACCTGTGAGTCTCTTCATTCATGATGAATCAAACTATTTTTACGATATTTATATCAAGAAAAATCGACATACCGGTGACCTTACTTCATTCATTCAAAAGTGGTTCACGTTATCGAATTTCCAGCAACAAGTTTATGTCATCCATTATGTGTATCATGAATCATTGACAAAACACGGTTTTGGTTATTATGGCGAAGGGATTGAGTCCCTACCCATTCACCATAAACTCGGTTTAGAACACCTTGGGTGGACTCAATCTTTAGCGCATAGTGCCTTGTTTTATGGTCCAATTGTTGAAACAACAACGCTATATCCTGTGTATCAAACGTTAAAAAATGGATTGATCTTAAAAGTTTTAAACGAAGACTGGGATGAACTTCAAATGGATGTTGTTTTATCTGGGGATATATCACTGAATGGTCTTGATTTGTCATTGTTATATGATATCAATCAATATCAAATCGAAGAAATTATATACCATCTGGATGGCATACATCACGAAACAGATGGTAATATATCCTTTAATTATATGAATGTACAATCGAGATTGAGCAGTGAACAAGCCCTCATTTCGATTACTTTTAAAAAGTTGAATCCGACACACGATTTATCTTTGATCGTATTAGAAGTTGAAGAAGCTATCTTCATCAATACCTATGATCGACCTGAACTTGCGGATTATTTGAATACTCAATGGGTAGAATAGTCACCCTTAAATGAAAGAAAAAAGCACGAAATCTTCATCAGAAATCGTGCTTTTTGTGTGTTATTTTTTATAAATATACGCGGTTTTCAAGATATCGTGGGCTTCATAGATCTCTTCTTTGGTCGGTTCTTTCAAATCTTTCAGTTCATACTCAAAACCCAAGGTCTTCCATTTAGAAATCCCTTTGGTATGGTATGGTAAGATATCGATTTGTTTAACGTTATGTAAGGTATCTAAAAAGTTTCTTAACGCGTTGAGCTGGGTGGATGTCCCTGTAATACCTGGCATGAGGACATGTCTGATATAGACGGTTTTATCGATTGAATCCAAGTATCTCGCAAACGCTAAAATGTTTTTATTCGACGCACCCACCAAGGTTTGGTGCGAAGCGTCATCCATATGCTTGATATCGAGTAAGATTAAATCGGTATACCGCATCAATTCATCCATCTTAGCGGTATTGTTTGGGTTGAATGTCCCACCCGCAGTATCGATGGCGGTGTGGATATTGTGTGATTTAAATAGTTTAAATAGTTCAATCAGCGCGTCGATTTGTAAGAGGGGTTCACCGCCAGAAACGGTGATACCGCCATGCTTATAAAACGATTTGTATCGATTGAAATCGGCGAGTATTTCTTCAGGCGTTTTGATCTTATTGATGTGGGTATCCCAAGTGTCTCTGTTGTGACAAAATTGACATTTAAATGGGCAACCTTGAAGGAATAAAACGTAACGGATGCCTGGGCCATCAAATGCGCCCATGGTTTCAATCGAGTGAACGTTTAAACTACATGGATTCATGGAACGTTCTTGCGATAACATCCAATTTTTGTTCCTTCGTGAGCAAGCTGAAGTTGACAGCGTAGCCCGATACTCTAATCGTTAAGTTAGGGTATAATGCTGGGTTGTTCATCGCTTCAATGAGCTTTTCTCTGAGTAAGACGTTGACATTTAAATGGTAACCGCCAGACAAGAAGTAACCATCCAAGATGGATACCAAGTTTTCACTCTTGATATCGGCTCTCATGACGTTTTCAAAGTCATAGGATTCTTCTTTACCGAGGGCTTGAGGGACGATGGTGAAGGTATTGGAAATACCATCCGCACAAGATTCACAAGGAATCTTCGCCACACTCATTAAGGATTTTAATGCGCCTGATTTGTCTCTACCGTGCATTGGGTTCGCCCCTGGTGCAAACGGTGTGCCTTTTCTTCTACCATCTGGTGTGTTCCCGGTCTTTTTACCATACACGACGTTGGAAGTGATGGTTAATACAGACATGGTTGCCACACTGTTTCGATAGGTTGGGTGCTTTCTAATCTTCGCCATGAAACTGTTGACAAGTTCTACAGCGATGTCATCGACTCTGTCGTCGTTATTGCCATACATTGGGAAGTCACCATCGATTTCAAAGTCGACAATGAGTCCTGTGTTTTCATCATAAATCGGTTTGACTTTAGCGTATTTAATCGCGGATAGCGAGTCAGCAACCACAGATAATCCCGCCATACCGGTGGCGAAATTGCGCACAACATCTCTGTCGTGTAATGCCATTTCAAACGATTCATAAGCATATTTGTCGTGCATGTAATGGATGATGTTTAGGGTATTGACATAGACTTGAGCTAACCAGTCTAAAGTATCTTCATACATCACTTTGACTTTATCGTATTCTAAGTATTCGCCTTGATAAACAGGTCCTTTAGGGGCGACTTGTTTGCCAGTAATTTCATCTTTACCGCCATTTAAAGCGTATAGTAATGCTTTCGCAACGTTTGCTCTCGCACCAAAGAATTGCATTTCTTTACCGATTGCCATTGGGGATACACAGCACGCAATGGCGTAATCATCGGTGTGTTCTGGACGCATGATTTCATCGTTTTCATATTGAATCGATGAGGTATCAATCGATACTTTCGCTGCGAATTTTTTAAAGTTTTCAGGGAGTCTATCCGACCATAAAACCGTTAAGTTCGGTTCAGCCGATGTGCCTAGGTTGTATAAAGTTTGTAAGTATCTGAATGTGGTTTTGGTGACGAAACTTCTACCATCATCGCACATACCAGCGAGTACTTCAGTAACCCAGGTTGGGTCACCAGTGAATAATTCATTGTATTCTGGGGTTCTGGCGAAACGCACCATGCGTAGTTTAAGGATGAAGTGGTCAACCAATTCTTGTGCTTCAACTTCAGTGATTAAACCATTTTTGATATCTCTTTCAATATAAACATCTAAGAAGGTTGCTGTTCTACCTAAAGACATCGCAGCGCCGTTTTGTTCTTTGACTGCACCTAGGTAAGCAAAGTATAACCATTGGATCGCTTCTTGAGCGGTTTCTGCTGGACGAGATAAGTCGAATCCGTAAATTTCACCCAACTTTTTAAGGCGATGTAACGCGTTGATTTGTTCAGTGGTTTCTTCAATGGCACGGATGGTTTGTTCGGTCATTGGATAAACCCACGTATTTTTTTCTTTTTGTTTTTCTTCGATTAAGAAGTCTACCCCATATAAAGCGACTCTTCTGTAATCGCCGATGATTCTACCTCTGCCATAAGCATCTGGTAAACCGGTAACGACACCCGAAGAACGCACCGCTCTGATTTCGTCGTTATAAACGTCGAAAACGCCTTGGTTATGGGTCTTACGATATTCATTAAAAATGTGTACGAGTTCAGGGTTGACATGGTAACCATAAGATTCTGCTGCTTTAACAGCGACTTGAATCCCACCATACGGGAAAAATGCACGTTTGAGTGGTTTATCGGTTTGTAAACCAACGATTTTTTCCAATTTTTGATCGATGTATCCCGGACCGTGAGATGTGATGGATGTAACAACTTCAGTGTCACATTCTAAGACACCACCATTTTCTTTTTCTTGTCTGAGTAAATCGATGAACATATTGTTCAGTTGAGTGGATGCGTCTGTAGGTCCTACTAAAAATGACTCATCCCCTAAGTATTCCTCGTAGTTTTCTACGATAAAGTCTCTGACATTGACTGCGTTTGCCCAGTTGCCGAGTTTAAAACCTTCCCATTTTTTCATGAGAGAATCCTCCTATATATTATTTCATTGTTGTAATCGGTAATCGACAAGCCCATTATATCGATTATTCAAATGAAATGCATTCGATTCTATAATGAAAACGTTTTTCACAAAATGGCTTTGTTATGATAACGTTATCACCATTTTGCAGATGAAAAAATATATAAATAAGGTCAAAAATTTCGCCATATATTGATGGTATATTCATCTTACAACATAATACTTTGATATTCAATGCATTTGGTTGTTTTATTCTTTGCTGATTAGTGCTATACTTTGAGATATGTGAGGTTATTTTTATGTATGATACGATTATTATAGGGGCTGGTCCAGCGGGTTTATATGCCGCAACCTTAGCTGGGATGCACAAACTCAAAGCTTGTCTGTTGGAGTCTTCTTTCGAATATGGGGGAACACTCAATCTATATAAACAAAAAATGGTTTATGATATGCCTGGATACCGAAAAATCAATGCCGGTGACTTGATTGCTACACTATATGATCAGTACAGTGAATATGAAGAGGATGTCCCGCTAAGATTAAACACCAAAGCCATCTCGATCGATTATATGGATGATCACTATGTATTAGAAACCAATCAGGGCACATTTGAAACGAAAACCATCTTGCTTGCCAATGGTGGGGGTACTTTTGAACCCAGATTACTCGATGTCCCTGGGACTGAGTCTAAATCCAATATTTATTATAATGTGAAAGATGTACATGACTTTAAAGGTCAAGAACTCATTGTCCTAGGCGGTGGTGACTCTGCTGTTGACTGGAGTTTGACACTGGCTGAAGTTGCGAAAAAAGTCACATTAATTCATCGTAGAAATGATTTTAGAGCCCATGAATACAGTGTCGATAAAATCAAACACATCGGTCAAGTCTTAACCCCTTATGTGCCTAAAGCCTTCATTGGGTATGATCGTGTTGACTATTTGACGATAGAAAACGCGGAAGACCAATCCATCATGGATATTAAATGCGATGCACTGTTTGTTTTTTACGGTTCAAGCCCTTCTAAACACAATCTATCCGAATGGGGCTTTGAGCTCGACGATAAAGGATTAATCAAAGTCGCTTCCACGATGGAAACGACCCGTAAAGGTATTTTCGCTGTGGGTAACAGCGTCACGTATTTGGGTAAAAAGAAAATGATTTCCACAGGTCTAGGTGAAGCTGCCACAGCGATATCGACCATCGGGGCGTTTCTATACCCTGAAAAGACACAATCGTATAAACACTAATAAAGTAGGTGACTGTGATGTTCAATGAAGCATTTCAAGGGTTTACTTGGTTTGGTTTGTCTCATCTTTTGGCGATTCTTTGGATTGTCATCAGTATCGTATGTATTGTTTTGTTCAAAAATAAAATCTCTGATAAAACCGATTTATACATCCGACGTAGCGTTGCTATTATTATGATTGTTTTGGAGTGGACTTTTTATACATGGAGTTTATCTCGAGGTGGATTTCAAACTTCTTTATTACCACTGGGTGTGTGTGCCATCAGCATGTATGTGACTGCATATACCTTGTGGACTAAGAACGAAAAGACATTCAAAATCATTTTCCCATGGGCCATTTAAGGGGCTTTATTATCGTTAATCATCGCTGATTTGGGGTATAATTTCCCGCATTTCAGATTTATTCACTACTTTGGCAACCATGGCTTGTTCTTACTTGGAAATATCTATTTATTGTTGGTGGCTAAATTCAAATTCACTTACAAGGATTTATTGAAGTCGAGCTTGATTTTGCTCATCTACGCCATCGTCATTTATCCGCTTAATTTCTTACTTGGTAGCAATCATCTATTCTTAAGAGAAATTCCTCATGAGGTTGCGCCTTTATACGGATTTTTAGGTGATTTTTGGGTTATTGGATTCATGGTTTCGATTGCACTATTATTCCAATTAATCTATGTGCCATTTTTGTATAAACGACAACAAGCATAATAAAACACCACTCAGCAAATGGTAGGTTACGGCTGAGTGGTGTTGTTTTTTTATATTATATTGTGTGCTCTTAAAAATTTTCTGGTAAATCTTGTGCTATAGGCTTCATAAATAGCCCCTATCAATCTTTCTAAGGCTTTAGCATAACTGATTTTATCATCATTAGATGCATTAACTTCAATGAGCATGCCTTGGAGCAAAGATTCTCCGATACTCTGTAATCTATCATTACAAACTATTTTGCTTCTTTCGATGGTCATGTGTTTTTTTCTGGTTCTTCGTTTAAAGAGATTTTCACAAACGAATAAATCAAGTACAGCGTCTCCATAAGTTTCGAGTCCATCCAACTCATGCAAATGATCTACTTCATTTAGTTTGTGATTATTGAAATATTCAGACGAGTTGTCGGTGATGATAACTCGTGAAAATAATTCAAAATGTTTCTTTGAAATTACTTTTCCCATTAATAATTCCAATTTTGTTAATTTTTCTTTTAATTCCTTTTCGTAGTTTGTAGCTTCCATGATTCTCCTCTCTGTAACCTACTGCTTATATTTTATCAAATATTATTAGGTAATCAAGTATTCTTTAACAAAAATTAGAAAATGTTATTTTGATTATGTGCTATGATATATCTTAGGTGATATCGTATGTTTATTACACAACGTTTTATGAAAAAATTGAAGTCATTTCTATCATCAATTGATTACCCCTATCCTGATCGATACTATCCGGAAATTGTAAAAAAATTGGTGTATGAATTGTTGCCAAATGGTCAAACAATCCACGATATTGGTATTCTCATCAAAGAGTATCGATACCTTAAAAATCGTCAAAGACGAATTGAAAAATTATTCAGTAACCCTGCCCTCATGCAAATATATCAATCTTTAGACATTGGAATCATTAACAATTCTTTTACCAACACGACGCCTTATGAAAAAGTCGTCATTACGAATGCTTTTTCAAAAGGGTTATTCCCTTATACCAACTTCCAATTTATATCCACTTTTGAAGGCAAGAACTTTGATATTAAAAAGTCAGGTAGATACTTTTTCATCCATAACGGCGACTACAAAATAAAAACTTTATTTAGTGCTGTGGAGTTGCTGTATCGTGAAGATTTGATCATGAAGTTTTCAATGTCCCATTGGGGTAAGAAATATCGTTTTAAGAAGAAAATAGTCAATGACTTCATACTGGATCAAGAGGGTCAAACCTTTTATATATCTCGCTTGAATTTGGACCAACAAAAAGAACGCATTGGTAAAGTCGAAATTGAAGAGTTCGTCACGGATTTCCTCGCGGGTGGTGCCGCAGTCGTTCACGTCCTTGAAGATACGATGTATGATTTAATCGTTTTGTTTGGGTTGGGTTTACTATTTTCTATGGTATATGCTGAAAATCAAAGTCGTAGCGCATAATAAAGTAAAGGCCAAAGGGTTTAATGTGTACCCCTTGGCCTTATTTTTTAACTGTTTTATTGATGTGAACGACTTCATTACAATGAGGACATTCAAAATCGTATTGATATTTATATATGAAGACAAATTGGCCGTAGCGAATTTCTTCTTCTTGGTTGATTAACTGTTTGTTTTGAAGTTTAAGTTTGTGTCCACATTTTTTACAGTGTGGTTTGCTGGTCTTTTGAATGTATACAGCCATAAAGGCGATGAATGCCGATAACGAAACAGCGATCAAAGCATACAAGAATAATGACCAATCCATCCATATAAATTCTACTAACATTAAACTTAGAATAAGTATACCAACACCGATGAGATAGAAAACCTTTCGATTCAGTTTCAATCCTTTCACCTCACTTAATTATTTGAATTAGTTTTACATTGAAGAGTATAACATTATATAAATATTTTTCAAGCAAAATTAACAATATGTAAAGTTGTGTGATTGACCAATAAATTCTTTTATTAACTCACATAGGTGATGTTTTCTTGGGTTGAAACCGTTTCTGTTTCAACCACTTTTTCAGTGAAACGTTTGAGGTATAATTGATAGCCTACATAAGGGAATACGATGACGCCAAAGATGGCCATACCGATTTGAATGATGAAATTGGAATAATTGAACATCGCGTGAAACATCACGATGAACCCATAGACCAAAATGAATGTTGGGTGATATAATTTGTGGAAATCGACATGTAAAGTCTTGGATAGACCCACAAGGGTTGCGAAAATGATGGCTGTCCAGTAGTGGTGTCCAATACCAAACGATAATAGACTTCTTACAACTAGGGTGAGGGTACCTTCAAAATAACTACCTGTGGCTAAGATGGTGTTTAAACCATACTCCATGGTCTCAAAAGCATCGAACCCAGCACCGATAGCGAAGCCAAGTACAAAGGCAGTATAGACGTTTCTAAACTTGAGTTTACGGATGAATACAATCGCTGTGATGAGTTTTGCGGTTTCTTCCACTAACCCAGTCATAATATCACCAAACAAGCCATCTGGGTAACCTGTGAGTGAACGAATCACATAGGTTATCCCCATCGAAACTATCCCACCAATGACAAACAAGTACAGAACATCTTTTAAATTTAACTGATCATGTTTATCAAATTCATATACCAATAAGAGTAGGGGTAATGGTATGGATAGACCCAACATCACCGTTTGCATCACGGTTAAGTCAGCCAGTACATAGCTTAAGCCTAAAACAATGAGAATCCAAATCAGTACTTGTTTATAGATAAATGGTTCGGTATACCCAAAGTTTTTTTCAAATAAATGTTTTTTAAGTAATTCTGTTCGATAGTATTTATTAGGTCTTGTAAATAGATTGGCTAGGACATGTCTAAGTGCCCGCATTGGCTGATTCTTGATGGGCTTGGGTGGAAACAATAAACTGATGGGCGTGTTGAGTGGTCGTTCTGTTTTAGGATCGATATACCCAATGGTATATTTGTTGATACCGATAAACTCGATGAAATCCAAATACCGTTCATCTTCGAAATAAGGTTTGCCTGAAGCATATAATCTGAGTTGTGTTTCACTTAAGATTAAAAACCCCATCAGTTCTTGTGGGGTAATGGTCAAACCTAATAGTTGTTTTTTAATGATCTCTTGTCTTTCTTTGATTGTCATACATATCACCTACCGAGATAATTCAATTATACTAAATAAAATGACATATTGAAAATTATCGTAAATAATACATCAAAAATTGAGTATGTACGATTATAATTAGTATAAAGGAGTGAAACATTATGGTCAAAATAAACTACTTGCCGGAAAAAGCAACCATTAGAAAACTGCTAAGATACATATTCATTTTTCCAATTCTCAAACAGGTCTTATATCTCGTGTTGATGATACTATTAGCCCTATTAACCACAGATAAAAGTGGTCATTTCGTTCAAACTCTAGCATTCGCTGGCGTTTTATATTACATGTATCATTTATGGCGCGTATCAATGAACTATCGTAAAGCACATCGTCAATATTTTTCGATCATCACTAAAAATACATTTTCAATGGACTCTAATCAATTCGAGATTAGTTATGCTTATCCAATGGGTGAAAGCATTCACCGCCGTGCGCTTTCTGTGGTCAATAAAGTCATCTACAGTGATAAAAGCTTGGTAATTTTGTCTGGATCGTCACTTTTTTTCGTGGCTTCAGGTGAATATATTGAAGGCTCTTTTGAAGAGATGATTGAGATATTCAAGTCTTATAAAAATATCAAACTTAAACATATATAAAAAGCCAAAATATCAGCTTGATATGATTTTGGCTTTTCTTTTATATGAGAACGTAATTATCAGTAAGACTATTGTAGCCATCATAACGCCAGAAACATCAATCAAAACGTCCCTGATTTCACCACTTCGATTAGGGGTGAATAACTGAATGGTTTCATCGATACTCGCTGTAATTAGCCCTTGTAAAAAAATAATCACTAAAAGCATTTTTGTTTGAAATCTATGTTGGTAGGTCATAAACAACAAAACACCCAAAATGAAATATTCTGTGAAGTGAGCTAGTTTTCGAATCCAGAAACTGAATGTATCGACACCCATGTTGATTCCAAGTCGTTGAATTAATGGATAAAGGGCATCTACAATAAAGCCACTTTGATTTGAAGATACTTCACCTGGAAGTAACGATTGAGCGAATATAAAAAGCGTCCATAAAAAACCAAAATCATTAAGATGGTTCTACGATTCAATGTTTACACCTCAATTCTTATATGAATAAATGAGACAAAAGGCACGAGCGCGTGCCTTTTATTCTTATTTAAAATTCTTTTCAAAATTCCAAGCGTCTCTCACCATATCTGTGATGTTGAGTTTTGCTTCCCATTTTAATAGGTTTTTCGCTTTAGTGGTATCCGCGTAGGATACAGCGATATCACCGGCACGTCTAGCTACCACTTCATAAGGTATTTTGATACCGTTGGCTTTTTCAAATGCCTGAATGATTTCTAAAACTGAAGTGCCTTTGCCTGTACCTAGATTAATCGCTTCAACGCCTTCAATTTTCGCCTCTAACGCAGCGACATGGCCTTGAGCTAAGTCTACCACATGGATGTAATCTCTGACACCAGTACCATCAACAGTATCGTAATCATTGCCAAAGACATTGAGTTTTTCTCTTAACCCTTTAGCAACCTGTGTGACATAAGGCATGAGGTTATTTGGGATACCGTTTGGTACTTCACCGATCAATCCTGATGGGTGTGCACCAATTGGGTTAAAGTATCTCAGTAAGACCACATTGAATCCCAAGTTCGCTTTGACGGTATCGATTAAGATGCGTTCACTCATCGCTTTGGTTTCACCGTAAGGATTTGTTCGATCTAACAATTTCATCTTTTCATTGAATGGAGATACACCATCGCCATACACCGTGGCCGATGAACTGAAAATAAATTTAGGGACTTTGTTGATGATGGCTAGTTTCGCTAGATTGATTGTAGACACCAAATTATTATAATAATATTCAAGTGGTTTTCTGACCGATTCACCGACAGCTTTATATCCAGCGAAGTGAATGATTCCATCAAAATCATAGCGTTGGAAGACATCTTCTAACGCTTCAAAACTGGTCGCGTCCATTTCATAAAAGGCTGGTCTCTTACCCGCGATGCGTTCAATTTTGTGTAATGTACTGATTTGACTGTTGTATAGATTATCGATGATGACGACTTCATGTTGGTGGTTCAATAATTCAACGACGGTATGGGACCCAATAAATCCTAAACCACCAGAGACTAAAATACGCATATATTATTACCTCTCTTGTATGAATATCATACCATATTTTGATATCCAAACCTATGTGAAAAACTACGCCTTTTCAAATGAGAATGTGAAATCTAAATCGAGCATATTTCTGACTTGTTTGAACTCATTTTGGAGGTCTTCACCAATCGGTACCCCCAAATCTTTACGTTCTAACCAGGTGAGGTACTCTTTTTCCCCAGCGGTGTAGATTCGATCATGGTTCGGGGCCTTTTTGGAAGCCCTCAGTTGTCTTAAAATTTCACCTGTGGTGTGTTTGAAGTTTTCTAAACCCATGAAGAAATCTGGGTTTATTGCGAGAAAGAAGTGACCCACAGGAATTGGCTTCGCTGTGCCATCTTCGGCGACACCAGAAAGCATGTGTAGGAACGAACCCGCTTGTAAAGCACTTGAAAAAATCTCTACCAAAGTCGCGTATCCATACCCTTTATACCCCGCGAGTTCTTCCCCAATACCACCTAGTGGTGAAAGGGCTGCTTTTCCACTGACTAAATCGTTTAATATTTGTTTACTATCGGTTTGAGGTTTACCATCGTGTCCAATGACCAAACCTTCCGGGGTTGGTTGTTGATTTCTAGCATAATATTCGATTCGACCACGTTGTGTAATCGATGTGGCAGCATCCAAAATGAATGGAAATTCTTCATCGGTTGGTACAGCGAATGTGAGCGGGTTGGTCCCGAGCATATTCTCTACACCAAAGGTAGGTGCGATGGCTGGTCTGGCATTCGTGCCTGTCATACCAATTAACCCATGTTTCGTCGCCATGGTGGCGTAGTAACCTGCAATACCAAAGTGGGTACTGTTTCTGACCACAACCATGCCTAGGCCTAATTGCTTCGCTTTGGTGATGGCCATGTTCATCGCTTGGTATCCAATCACCATACCCATCCCATTGTGGCCATCAATGACAGCCGTGGTAGGTGTATCTTTTAATATTTCAATTTTGGTTTTAGGTTCTTGAATCTTTTTAAGGATTCTATCAATATAAAACGGTTTAAAACGGTTGATACCATGGGATTCAATCCCTCTTCTGTCGCTTTCTAATAATACATCAACACAGATTTCAGCGTCTTTCTTAGGGACACCTACTTTCATAAACGCAGCCATCATAAAAGATGTGGCTTCTGCCCAAGTCATATAAGGTCTTTCCATGTGAAACCTCCCATTGAATAGTCTATCTATTTATATTGTAATCCTTTTATTTATGGTTTGGGTGATAAAAATAAAACATCCTAATCGATGACTAGGATGTTCATAATGGATACTTCAAATACGGTCGCTAACACAACCAAATTGTCAATCGACGGTAGTGAATCTCCCCATTGCCATTTATAGATGGCTTGTGGGGACTCAAAACCGAATACCTCTTGGATTTCTTTGACCGATAGGTTCTTTTGTTTGCGTAGCGATTCAATGTTTTTGCCGGTTGCCTTCATGTTGATACTAGGGAATGTTTTTGACAATTGTGTTCACCTTTCCTTTTTAAATTAGTTGATCAATCACCTCATACTTCTTCAGTGTTTCCAACATAAATGCATAAGGATCGATCGATTTATTTTTTGCAATACTATCAAATACGTGCGGTGATGCACCACTGACTAAAATCACGTGGTCTTGTTCTAAGGCAGGTAGTTGAACATGTCTTGCGCAAACATTCCAGAATACGACAACGGGCAACTCGTATCCACTTTTAGCATATTCAGTTTTAAAGAACTCATAGGACGAAATACCATGAACATCGCCATCAAACTCCATATCGGAGATGATTAAGATTCGCTTTGGCATATCTTCTCTTTTCACATCTTTTTGCTTAGCCATATCCAAAATCAATTGAAATACCTTCTTAATGTTGGTATTTGAACAGTCTCCATAATGCATGGCTGTCATTATTTTATCATAAATATCGCCTTTGTCTAGTGTAACCAGCTGCGGTCTAGAACTGAAAGTGATAAATTTATTTTTAAATGGTCCGGTAAGCATCTCAGATGCGAGAATCGCAAGTGATGTGGCTACGTAAATCGCGCCTTCATCATACATCGAACCAGACCCATCTCGAACCACTATGGTTTGCGAATCTAAATCTGCTCTTGGGTAGTTGTCCCACAATTTTTGATAGAGAGCTTTGGTGGTTTCATCGACTTCATCTTGTTCAATGGCATCTCTTACAATTTCATAAGGATACAAGGTACTCATGTTTTTAGGCGCTTTATTTTGGATAAAAGCATTGAATCGATCGGCATCGCTGCGAATGAATGCTTTCTTGTATTTGAATAAAGCTTTCGTTGGTGTGGTTTGATAGTCTTCAACTCGGGTTTTGGTTCTCAAATTGTTTTCCACAATTAGACCATCACGCAGATACGATAATTGTTTTCGGTATTCAGCTTTTGATAATTTCAAAGCCTCACATAACTCATTTGCGAGCCTTCTTGTCTCTGAATTACTTGTATTAATGGAGGGCATCCATTTAGCCAATAATGAAATAGGTTGGCCAGCTTCTTTATTGGCTAAATCTGCCTTTAGTTGTTTTTCGATATGCGTCATAACATCGGATTCAACCGGGGTTCCAATGAATGCGAAATAATCATCATATCGACCATACCTCTCAATGGTTGGTAGTAGTTTTCTGGCCACTTCTGGGTAGAAATTCCCCAAACCATTGAGCAGGATACGGAAAATCCTTCTTTCACCCAAACCACCTTTGATGTCTCTCGCATATAATAAAATTTTTAATGCGATATGACGATCTTCGTAGTAGGCTTTCAAGAACATAGCATATAGTTGGTCTACATGGTATCTCATCCCACCAATCAACGCATACAAATCCAAACAATGTGAACCTGAGCTATAGAAAGCTTTGTCCCCATTAATGGTTTCTGTGATATTCAATTGATCTGTGAAATACGTTAAAGCATCCATATAGACCTCCGTATAAGGGGTGTTTGAGGACACCATGACTGGTATCCTCAAACGACAAGACACGACTGTTGTTGGTTGAACCTTGATCTCTATAATTTTAATAGTAATGTTGGCTGCATGTGTCTTTACAGTTTCATTATAGAAGGGTTTTTTAATCGAAACAATAAACCAGTAGTTTAAAAATAAAACACGCCGAGATTGGCGTGTTAGTGTTGGATTGCTTTTAATAAGTTTTCTTTGTGTTCTTCAGATTTGACAACAAACAAATGTGTGTCCCCTAATTGATAGGATTTACCTGTTTCATTGAATAAGATGGCACCGGCTTCTTTACAGAGTAATACCCCTGGTCCTAAATCCCAAAGATTCTTAACGGATGTATAAAACATGGTGAATATGCCTTCGGATGTAATGGCGAGTTCTAAGCCAATGCTACCGAGCATTCGGAGTTTGACTTGGTTTTTTAAAGCAAACTTCAATAGTTTTTCATAATATGTTTTGTCGCTATTTTTATTCGTATAACCAACCATGGACATCATCATATTGGATGGTTTTTTATTGTCTAACACATGGATTCGTTTATCGTTTAAATAAGCACCTTCACCTTTGATGGCGTAATAAATCTTTTCATTGCTTGGAACATAAATGAACGATAGTGCCAAATCGTCTTCATCATATAAAGCGATTTGAACCACATAAGCATCAAAGTTCACAGCGTAGTTGGATGTCCCATCAATCGGGTCAATGAGCCATGCTCGATTGACCAAATGGCCATCCTTATGAAACTCTTCACTTAAGAAAGTATCATTAGGAAAAACGTGTTTGATTGCTTTGATGAGTTCAGATTCGATATATAAATCGGTTGTCGTCACAATCTCATCACCGGATTTGAATGAGACCTCTTTTAGACTGCTGTCAATCTCTTTATATATTCTTGGTACATGTGTTTTGAGTAGATTGAGTTCTTGTTGATATTTCATATAGGATACCTCCCCTATATTATACAAAAAGGATGACGTGGTGTCATCCTTAATTAATCAACTTGTTGGACTGTAACGATTGGATTGCGGTTTGAATAGCGCTTTTGTTGGCAAGAAAAATGGGATGGAAATCATTTAAGAACTCCTGTTCTTCAAATACAGAAGTTACGTCCAAGTTTGGTCTATTCGATAATAATTCGGCCAATATTTTCGGATATTTGTTTTGGATGATTTCGTACGTTTGTTGAATCGAAATTTGATCCAACACTTGGTGGTAAAAGTCCATGAAAATCCGATGAATTCCTTCATTACTCATAGTTTCCAATAAATCCATAAATTGATCATACTTTTTGGTATAAAAATAACAAGCCAAAATGGACTCTTTGACCTTGTTATGGTCCTTGTAGTCACAATGTAGACACTTTTCATAGACCTTTATGGCCTCACTGTATTCTTGTCTTTGTTTATAGAAAAAGCCCAGTGTACTTAATGATAATAAATATGTTTTGAAATTGGCATGATTTGGTTTATATTGATTGGGTTGCTCGATATACGCATAGTCTGACTTTTCAAATGCGTATATGATGGCTTTAAGCACCGTTTCTTGTTGGTCTTTTGGACACACTCTAATCAGTTCATTTAGATTTTTAACCGACAACGGGTATAAACTAACTAAATTATAAAGGTGTTTATATGCTTCATTGTGGTTTAATACGCCTTCAGCCATGTTCTCGACTTGTTTTCGCTTTTTTTCATCCACAGAAGCACTCTTCTGTTTTACTAACATTTGTCTGATGTGTTCCTTGTTAGGATTTTGAATCGGAATATACGATAATTGTTGATAATATGTTTGTAACATGACTTCGAGCTGATCTGTCTTGTAATCTTCCAATAATACCATCAAATGCCTAATTTTAAGGTCAGTTTCTTCCTGTTTTCCTAATACACCTAGTGCTCTAAAGACGTTATCTCTTCTGTTGTATGAAAATTTTTTATTATGTTTATAGTAAGTATTTCCAATGACAGCGGCTAAAAACACATTTGGTTCTAAATCCACTACCTGTTCTGGGTATGTATCAATCAAGTAATTCATCAAATCATCATAACCTGGCAAACTCAAACTCTGAACTTCTAAAGGTAGCCTAGGGTAGTAATGACGGACTTTACTTTTAAAATTTTCTGCCAATTCAGTTGTAACTTCAAAAGGATTGATCATTTCAACATCTAAAGGTGTCTTATAAGGTGGTTTGATTTGTTTTAATTCGTTAGGTGAATACCCATTGTTGACCCACAGTTTTTGACTGTTTAGTGCTTCAAACATCAAGGGGACAATGACTTTGAATGATTCTTCCGATAAAAAGGCATCTTTGAGGACATCCACGATTTTGTCCATTTGGTAGTTCATTAAATTGAAGGATAGTATGCTATTTAAAATGATATGAAATCGATCTTCCGTTCGGAATAATCCGCGTTTTCTCAATTCTTTAGCGAAACGTGTGATTTCTGAGGTATGATGGATATGATAGCTAGACTCGTATCGTGATAATGATTCCCAAGTAGGCGTATAGTAGGGTTTATTGGCTTTTTGATTCAAATAATAAGACATTAACTTGTTGTGATAGATATATTCATGAATAAAATAACCACGATAATAGTTGGTTCCATCACTGTCTAAAAACTTGAGATTTAGATTGGGTGAACTACCCACCACTTACAGAAGTGGGGGCTTCCTATCCATACCAGCGTACCCGCCAGTGACTCAATAGGCTATCCCCGTAGTCCCTACGGTTCTTGATTGTTTATAACTGAAAAGCTAACTTATACTTTCTAAACCCTTCTTTGTTGATATTGATCGCTGCGTTAT
>JAVBWN010000023.1:0-5173 GCA_036677365.1 Acholeplasma sp. | reverse complement strand
CGCCTAAGCGTACATATTTATTTGATATGTAGTCGCTTTAAATAAGACGAGTTAAATCGTTAAGAGGAAATCAAATCATTCTGTAAAGGGTGATTTATTCACCTCTTTGTTCTTTGCTTATATTTGTTCTACTTTAACCGCTTTATAGCCTGCTTCTGCGATGGCTTCAACCAATACATTGTTTAAAACCGTATCTGTGACTTCAATCACTGCATCGTTTTGTTTGAGGTTGACAACCACATTCGAAACGCCTGGAACATCATTGAGTGCATTGGTGACATGTTTGACACAGTGCATGCAACTCATGCCTTCGATTTGAATTCTTTTTTTCATGCTTGGACCTCCTTTCTTTGAGGTTTAAAACGTTTAAGTCTAAGTGCGTTCATTACAACACTCACACTCGAAAAACTCATCGCTGCCCCAGCGAGCATAGGGTCTAATAATGGTCCACCAAAAAGGTATAATACCCCCATCGCTACGGGAATGCCTAAGGTGTTGTAAAAGAAAGCCCAGAATAAATTCTCTTTAATATTGATGATCGTCTTTTTAGACAATTCAATCGCTGTGGATACGTCCATCAAGTCGTTTCTCATAAGCACGATGTCTGCCGATTCGATGGCTACGTCGGTGCCATTACCAATCGCGATTCCGACATCTGCGAGTGCCAATGCCGGGGCATCGTTGATGCCATCCCCAACCATCGCTACTTTATATCCAGCCTCAATCAGTTTACCCACTTCTTTGGATTTATCTTCTGGCAATACCTCTGCGATTACATCGGTGATACCCACTTCTTTTGCGATGGCTTTGGCGGTAATTTGGTGGTCACCTGTCATCATGTAAACTCGAATGCCTTTCGATTGTAAGGCCGCTACAGCCGCTTTTGAAGATGATTTTATGGTATCAGCAATCGCGATTAAGCCAGCAATCGCGCCGTCAATCACGACATAGATGAGTGTGTTGCCTTGTTGTGAAAGTTCATCGGCTAACACTTGGAGTTGCCCAATCTTGACTTTCAAGCGTTGAACCAATTTCAAATTACCGATGTGAATGGTTTTGCCTTCGATGACACCTTCTACCCCAAATCCAGGGTGATTCAAGAACTGATCAACCGATTTCAGACGGTAGTTTTTCTCTTTTGCACTACGGACAATGGCTTCACCGAGTGGATGTTCACTCTTGGTTTCTAAACTCGCCGCGATTTGTAAGAGTTGTTCTTCACTGTATTGACTCGTTGACAATACTTTTTTAACTTGCGGAATGCCTTGTGTGATGGTGCCCGTTTTATCGAGGACAACCACATTGATTTCATGGGCTTTTTCCAAAGCTTCACCACTTTTAATTAAAATCCCGTTGGATGCCCCTTTACCTGTCCCTACCATGATGGCGGTTGGGGTTGCTAGACCCAAAGCACATGGACAAGCAATGACCAAGACAGCAATCATGTTTAAGAAGCTAAAATCAAACGATTTACCCATCAATAACCAAAATACAAACGTCAATCCCGCTAAAACCATGACGATTGGTACAAATATACCGGATATTTTATCTGCGAGTTTCGCAATCGGCGCTTTGGATGATTGTGCATCCTCGACCAATTTGATGATTTGAGATAACGTGGAATCTTTTCCAACTTTGGTGGCTTTGATGGTCAATGCGCCATTTTTGTTGATGGATGCGCCGATCACGTTGTCACCAGGTTTCTTTTCAACTGGGATGGATTCACCTGTAATCATCGATTCATCGATACTCGATAACCCCTCCATGATGATACCATCGACTGGGACTCGTTCCCCTGGTTTAACCAGAATTAAATCATCTCTCATAACATCTTCCACAGGGATGATGTGTTCTTCATTTTGAATCAATACCACCGCTGTTTTAGGCGATAAATCCACCAGTTTCTTAATTGCTTCGGATGTTTTTCCTTTGGATATGGTTTCAAAATACTTACCCAATATGATCAACGTGATGATGACAGCGGCTACTTCAAAGTACAAATCGACCGTGTGGACACGTTCTGTTAAAATTAAAACGGTCCCATAAATCCCTTGGATGAATGCAGCCCCTGTACCCAGAGCTACCAACGTGTCCATATTAGGGTTTTTATGCAATAATGTCCTAAAACCAATAAAATAAAACTGATAACCGATGATGATGATCGGCAATGTTAAGAATAGTTGTGCTAAAGCGAAATTTTTCGATGCCATATGTGGGTCAAGCCACATTGGAATTGGCAATCCAATCATGTGTCCCATCGCAATGTAGAGTACTGGTAGTGTGAATAGGGCGGAAAAAATGAATTTCAATAACATGATTTTGCTCGCTCGATCCTTACTTTTTTGATGCTCATCCAACGTTTTTTCTGTTTTTAATTGGTACCCTGCAATCATGATTTTGCGTTTCAACAGATCAGCATCAAATGTGCTTGAATCGACCGTAATTTTGAGTTTTTCAGTTGTTAAATTGACTTCAGCCGAAAGCACACCTGGGGTTTTTTTGGCTGTTTTTTCAACCGCTATAACACAGGCTGCACATGTCATCCCTTCAACGGAATACTGTTTTGGTTCTGTCATTAAAACGGCTTTATAACCGGCTTTTTTGACACTGTCTTCGATATCTTCAATGTCTGTTTTATCGGGGTCATAAGCGACTTCCATTTTGTTGGTGATCAGGTTGACCGTTACCCCTTGGACACCCGATACTTTGGTGGTTGCTTTTTCGACACTGCGAACACACGCTGCGCAAGTCATACCCTCAATGAGGAATGTTTTTTTATCCATATTACATCATCCTTTCAATCAATTGCTCAATTTCCTTCATTTTGGCTTCTGCATCTTGATTGTGGATGGATTCCACCACACAATGGTTCAAATGTTCAGACAAAATTTGTTTATTGGCTCGTTTAATCAGTGCGATGGTAGCCATCAACTGATTCGATATATCCACACAGTATCGGTGGTCTTCTAACATTTTTAAAGACGCCTCGATTTGTCCTTTGGCATTTTTTAACGTTTGATAAGCTGTTTCGTGTTTCATATATGCTCCCGTCTCCCCCTGGGTGGGGGTTTATCTACAGTGATATTATATCGCACCTTGACTGATAATGCAAAAGAAAAAGACGTTCTTATTTAGAAAATAACTTTCTAAGTAAAAACATCTCGACTGTGTTTATTTTTTAGCACGCTTGTAAGGTTCTGGCCATGCGAGGTCATAACGCATGCGTTGGGCAAACCTTAACGGGAAATATGGGTCTTTTAACGCCAATCGTCCGAAAAAAATCAAGTCCGCTTCATCGGATTCCAGTACCCCATTGGCCATCACTGGGTCTTCGATCAATCCGCCAGCAATCACCATCAGGTGTGTATCTTTACGGATTTTCTTGGCGAACATCAATTGATAACCTGGATAATCATCGATTGGTACTTTGACAAGTCCACCCGATGACACATGAACAATGTCCACATAGCCATGGGGTAGCCCATTGATGATTTCAGCCCATTGTTGTGGATGAAGTCCTTCTTTGACATAGTCTTCCGCCGAAATACGTAAAGATAAAGGCAAATCCAGTGGCCATTCTGAGCGAACGGCTTCAATCACCTCATACAAGAATCGGTTTCGGTTGACTTGAGTGCCCCCATATTGATCGGTTCTGGTATTTGTCAGGGGTGAAGTAAACTCATGGATTAAATAACCATGGGCTGCGTGAATTTCAATACAATCAAAATTGGCTTCTTTCGCACGTCTGGTTGCTTGACGGTATTTTTCAATCAATGCTTTGATGTCATCGACGGTGAGTGCACTGGGTTCTGGATAGCCTTCAAAAGCAATCGCACTTGGGGCTTTTGGTACTTCAGTCGCTCTGGATTTTCGTCCAGCATGGGCAATCTGCAAGCATGCTTTCGCTTCGTTGGCATGGATTTGTTTGGTGATCCACTTTAATCCTTTGACATGTTCATCGTCCCAAACACCCAAATCATTGGTGGTAATACGGCCCTCAGGTTCAATCGCTGTAGCTTCAACGATGATTAAACCCAATTGTCCAATCGCTCTTGAAGCATAGTGGATGACATGAAAGTCCGTTGCCATCCCTTGTTCAGTCGCGCTGTACATGCACATGGGTGGCATGACAATGCGGTTTTTTAAAGTCATATTTTTAATCGTTAATGGTGAAAAGAGGTGTGTCATGATTGAGCTCCTTTTTCAGCAGATTTCAATACTTCATCGAGTTCGTTCTTGATTTTTTGCATCCGCTTATCGGTAGATGAGATGATGTCAGCACATTGCTTCAGTTCATCTTTAAGTTCGAGTGGGATTTGAACATTATTCTTATATTTCATGTCGTGTTCTAGGCTCGCCCAGAAATCCATCGCAATCGTTCGGATTTGAACTTCAACGCGTAGACGACGTTTGGAATCACTAAAATATACAGGTATTTCAATGGTTAAATGGAGACTACGATAACCGTTATCTTTCGGTTTTTTGATGTAATCTTTGATTTGAATCAGGGTAATGTCGTCTTGTGAAACGAACATATTTGCAATCTCATAAATATCATCGATATAGGTACAGACAATTCTTACCCCAGCGATGTCATTGATGTGCTTTAAATTATCCAACGTACGCTCAAGACCATAACGCGATAATTTGTCGAGAATGCTCTGGTTTTTCTTGAGTCTAACCTTAATAAACTCAATTGGATTACGTCTATAGCGTACATTGAGTTCATCATTGAGTATTTCAAATTTGGTTTGGACTTCACGCATGGCAGCGTAATAGGCCATCATGAGTCGTTGGTATTCCGCCTGTTGATGGATAAATTCAATCGGTGTTTGAAGTGTTGATTCAGTCAATAGGTTCTTTTCAAGTTCGATAGACACATTGAAATCCTCACTTTCGTCTATCTTTATTATATCAATAATAAGGACGTAAATCGAGATGAAACATCGAAATACCCATTTTTGAATCGAAGTTTTCAACATTAGAATAAATTTAACAGCACAATCAAGAAGTCCCCTTCCTCTTCAGGTAGCGGGATGAATAGATTCGTAAAATTCTTTCATATTTATTTCACAAAACCCATAAATAATGTTATAATATAGTTGAATAATCACTATACATAAACACTATGAAAGGGCGGATTTGGTATGAACAAAGCTTTTAAGTTTCGAAT
>JAVBWN010000022.1:0-59797 GCA_036677365.1 Acholeplasma sp. | reverse complement strand
GATCAATATCAACAAAGAAGGGTTTAGAAAGTATAAGTTAGCATTTCAGTAATAAGACACATAAGAACCGTAGGGACTACGGGGATAGCCTATTGAGTCACTGGTGAAGACTGGTATGGATAGGAAGCCCTCACTTCTAGTTAAGTGGTGGGTAGTTCACAAATGGTTTCACTCCATGGAAATTTGAACTTGGTTTCGATTTTAGGGGTGATCATCACGCTTTCAGCGGTCGTCATCCAGTATTTATCCGATGAGCAAATGCGTGCTTTCAAGCGAAACCCGGGTGAAAAAAGGATCATTGATGTGGGTTTGTGGCAATACTCTAGACACCCCAATTACTTTGGAGAAGTCATGGTATGGTGGGGGTTATATGTGGCTTATTTTGGGGTTGCCTTGAGAGTCGATTGGTACATCTTAGCACCCATCTCGATGACACTGATGTTCTTATTTATTTCCATCCCAATGATGGAAGAAAAAATCCTCAAAACCAGAAGTGAGTATAAAGCCTATCAAGCAGATACCTCTAAACTCATTCCGTGGTTCAAAAAGAAATCTCTGTGATTGGATAAAGGCGATGATGTCGCCTTTATTTTTGTTTTATATCGATTATGCGCTATAATGAAAGTAGAAAAGTGGTGATGTTATGGAACAAATCGTTTTAAAGGATGTCAAAAAAACCTATTACCCGGATGTGTTAAATCGCCCGGTTTTAAACCATTTATCCTTAAGTATCCACGCTTCTGAATTCGTCGGGATCATTGGCCCGAGTGGGTCAGGTAAAACCACACTTTTATATGTCATGTCCGGCTTAGAACCGGTCGATAGTGGCGAAGTTCACCTGTTTCAAAAGCCACTCTCCAATTACCTCGAAAGTGACCGCGCGATCTTACGCCGTGATTTGATTGGATTTGTATTCCAATTTTTTAACTTGATTCCAAACTTAACCATTTACGATAACTTGAAACTCGCCAATGTCATCATCAAACACAAAGGTTTGACCATTGAAGAAGCACTTTCGTTGGTTGGATTAAAAGATGTGATGCACCAATACCCATCAGCGCTTTCTGGTGGGATGCAACAACGTGCTTCCATTGCACGTGCGATTTTAGGTGAAAAAAAGATCATATTCGCCGATGAACCCACAGGGAATTTGGACTACGCGACCAGCTTAGAAATCATGGCATTATTCAAAAAACTCAACGAGACTTTGGGCATCACCATCGTGATGGTGACGCATAACGAGTCGTTATTGTCATACACCAACCGTGTCATTCGATTATTGGATGGGAACATCATCAAAGATGAAAAGATCTAACGCCTTATTCATGTTAAAATTCGCCAAACAAAACCTCGTGAAGTCCCCTTTGCGAAGTTTTTTAATGTTGCTTGGTTTTACCTTTTTAATGGTGGTTTTAACGTTATCGTTTACGATGCAAGATGTGCTTAAACACTACTATTATTATCGCTATGAACGGATGAGTGAACACATCGATTTAGAAATGACCATTGGTTCAAACTCGACTTCACGGTACTTTTCAACCCGTACTTTGGATGAAAACTATGACGGTACCTATGCGAAAGTATTTAAAGTCGATGCACTGACAGATGATTACGATTACCTCACCGTTTTAGCCACCTCAAAAGCTGATTTTGAGGTATTATATGGGTCATCTCATGATTTGTTAGAAAATGAAATTATCTTGACTGAAACCGCCGCTAAAACGCATCAAGTCGGGATTTCAGATACACTGACATTGGCCATAGGTCAAACCCAAAAATCCTTTGTTGTTCGAGACATTCTCAAAGATTATGGGGTATTCCAAGGGGATCAAGGGTTTATTTTACATGACCCTCATGTCGGACTTTTCATCAAAGCGATGTTTCCTGCTTTATCCAGTTATCCAGATGCTTTTTTCGTCAATTTGAATAATACGGTTTATTTTGATTCAGACAATATCACCCAAACACAAGTTGCCGTTCAAAACTTATCGGCGTATCAAACGATGGATTTTAAGTTGAGTTTGCCGGTCCAATATATCAACCAATTGATCAACCGTGCGATTGCTTTATTCCAATTGATGTTGCTATTCATTGGAATCACGGTGTTGTTGCTCATACAGACGACCTATGCCTTGGTGTTTAGGGAAAAAGAACAAATGCTTTCATTAATCAAACTTCTCGGTGGGTCACTCTCTTTTGGATTTTTCATTTGGCTGTTTGAACTCATCATCTTATATGTCCCTGCGGCCATCTTAGGTTACTTATTGGCTTATGGCATCATTCAAATCGGCATGCAAGTGCTGATGCCGGGGTTGATTTACCCGTTATCCTTTTTACCGATTGTATATAGCATTGGCATTTTAACTTTAATCTTCGTTTTAACCGTCTTATACCATACCCTGCAGTGGCAATCCAAAACAGAAGTTTCTAGACTTAAAGTGCGCCCGGATCAAAAAATCAGTACTTGGGTTTTTGGGGTTATGGTCTTGGTGAGCAGTCTCACTTACTTCCTACTGCCTAAAGCGGGCATTCAATACACCTTAATTCGATTGGTATTGGTACTATCGACGACCTATGCATGGTTGATTTTGATCCATCGTTTTTGGATCAAACAAGTGAACTTTTTCAAAGAAACCCCATACCCTTATTTGATGAAAATCAGTTACCATAAGAAAACGTTGTATCGTTTCTTGTGGCTTTCACTGGCAACACTGGTATCAGTCACATTACTGTTTGAAACCACGGGCTACATCAAATATAAAGCCAATGTCATTTTAAATGAGTACCAGGCCGATTTGGTATTATCCAATGTCTTAACCAATGTTTCTCAAATCCAAACAGAACTCGGGTCAAACCCTTTGGTTGAACATAGTAGTCCAGTAGGCATTTACCGAAGTGTACCGATTACAGAAGGCAATCAAGTTTTCCAAGCGGTTTACATGTTAGACCCTGAAGTTATTCCACGATACTTTGGTATGACCCATGTGGATGAACTAACCTTGTTTCAAAACAGCACAGAACCAGCCATATGGTTGCCGATGCGCTATAAAGCGATTTATGGGGTCAATGTCGGTGACACCGTTCACATTGGGCTAAATAAGACCCATCCGAATGTACCACTTAAAGTACTGGGGTTCTTTGATGAAGCGGTGGGGAATACAGCATTCATTAACTTGCACCGTGTATCGGGGTACAGCGATTTGAAACAAACCCACATTTTAATCAATTCGAGTGACCCTCAAACCCTCAAAAATCAATTGATTGATGCATATAGCAGCCGTTTATTTTATGTCTATGATTTTCAGTTGAATGCACGACATTTGTCGCATGAAGTGATTCAATCGATGAATTACGCTACCTTTGTTACGATGTTCATCTTGGCGGGTTTATTGTTATCGATGATGAATCAGGGGATGATTCTATTTTATGAATTGAAACCCAGTTATGTCCGTGCTTCGATTTTGGGGCTATCACGAAAGACATTAAAACGTCATTTGTGGTTCGAAGGGTTACTGGTTTCACTCACGTTAACACTGTCTACTTTAGTCACGCTATGGATGATCAATCCGTTGATTAAACCGTTGTTGTTGCTGTTTGATGAATATGAAAATATTGTCTTTAAACCCATCGATATCGCTTTGGGTTTGGCCATAGGCAATTTGATGCTTTTAGCAACAAGACTATTCTACATCCGTAAATCCAAACATTTGAACCCTTCGGATGTCTTAAAAATGCATCAAATCGAATGATTTTTATCGTGTTTTTTGAGTATTTGTAATATTTTTGAAAGAATTGAGACTTATTTACACAATTTTGTCACAACTTTGAGTATAATGAGGGTGAAATTCAAGGAAAGGACTTGATGCAATGAAACGTTTTTATTTCTTGTTTTTGATTGTTCTTGGCGCAGTAGCGCTCTATGGTTGTGAACAAAGCTCAACCTTAGGCAAACCTACCAATGTAACCTTAACCGGTGATGTCGTATCCTGGGATGCGGTTACTGGCGCAGAATCGTATATTGTGGTTGTGAATAGTACAGAACATGTCACAACAGCGACCACCTTTGACCTATCTACACTCAACTTAACGGCAGGTAATTATACCATCACCGTGGTTGCGAAAAAAGGGACTACCCTATCGGCACCATCGACAGGTATTACTTATGTGGTTCAAGGGGGCAGTGTAACCTTAACTGCACCAATTGTGAATTTGACAGGCAACCTGTTGTCTTGGCAAGCCGTTCTTAATGCTACGGGTTATCAAATCATTGTGAATGGTAATGTGTCTACAACCACAACCCAAACCACCTTTGATTTAACCACATTAAACCTAACCCCTGGCGCATACACAATCACAGTCAAAGCGACTGCTGGTACGGTGTTGTCTCAAGCATCAGCACCTAGAAACTATACGGTCATCAGTGTTGAAAACAGAGAAGTCATCTATGCAAGTTTACTTTCTGCAATCAACCCAACCTATACACCAAACATGACCGAAGATGATTTTGAAAATGAATTTGAATATAAACAATACATTCGAATGGAAACCATGACCAACCTTTATCTAGATGTCGCTCTGAGCGAAGGTATGGACCCGGTTCAAATGGTTCAAATGATGAGCTTCATGGTAGAACTGCCAATGAAGTTTGAAAACCCAAGCCCAAGCTTACTCAAAGAAGAATTTGATAAACTTAGCGCTTATGGTATGTCCCCACAAATTTTCGCCAGCTTCGTTTTAACTTTAGGCAATGAAGCATTAGGCATTGCCTTAGAAGAAATGGAAAACAACCGTGTTTACTTTGAAGAACAACTCGATGCAAAACAAGCTGAAATCGCAACATTCATGACATCGAATGCGTTTGCGACGATGCAATCAGCCATGATGGTACATGTATCGATACAAGACCAAATGTTATTTGGAACATTCTTGATGAACATCGAAAATATCGATGTATCAAGAGTCATCAATGCTGCTCGAGATTACATGAATGCGCGTTATTGGGAATACACCCCTTACATAGAATATTATTATTACGGGGATGAAACTGACCAATACATCGATTTATTCATCCGTGTGATGGAACATGCCTATCAAAGCAATGATACGGCGTTTATCAACAGTGTCATGAATTATTACCCAAGCTTATTTGACCCACTATGGGACATATATTACAAGTTATCGGATGTTTCATTCTATAAAGACCGTATCGACGAAATCAATACACAGGTTGAAATGGTCGAAATGATCATCGACATGCTTGAAAATGAATCAGAATATGTCAGAACCATCATTGAAGAAGTTGGAACCTATATTCAAACGGTATATCAAGCCATTCCAGCAACCTTAATCGATGACATTGACGATTTACTTTCTTCTGGACAATTATCCATGGAAGAAGTATTGATTCTTAAAGATGAAATCGTTTCTATTTTGATTGAAACCCTACCAGCAGAAACCAGCTTTGAAATCTTCTATGAAACGTTGATTACACTTGCTGGTAGCATGTTTGGATACAACGTGAATACCTTGGTTGGTCACGCCGATACAATCGCAAAACTTCAAAGAAATTCAACCCTATTGGGTCTTGAATTTATCCTTAGTGTCGATCTTACGACGATCAATGATGTCCAAGCGATTGTCGATGGTATGGTGACTGAAGGCTATTATGATGAATTCGAAGAAATCTATTATGAAGGTTATACTGACCCTACCAAAGTGGTTGAACTCGTCCTTTATGTACTCACTTACTTGGATAACTTCTTAACCGAACAAGCCACATTGGTTTCAACGATCGAAGCGATCGATGTCACACCTATGGTGGTAGATTTCGTTGGATTTGCTGTAACGATTGCGAAAACGCAACTCGAAGACGAATTAGACCCAGCGATGTTTGATAAAGTATCTGCATTGCTAGATGAACTTGTATTACAAATCCCAAGTTACATCGAATTCTATGAAATGGTCTATGCGATGGATAAAGCCTTGATTCAACACTTGATCCAAACTGAAGGCGCCATGCTATTTGACTTGGTAGAATTCATGGAAACAGAAGAAAAGAATCCGGAAATGGTATTAAACTTCATCGAATTGATGATTGACCATGTGATGGATTACAGAGGATTGATCCGTAGTGATATCGATCAAGACTTCATCACTGCGTGGGTAAACTTGATGAAATTGCCAGTCCAAGTTGCATGTATCCAAGGCGGTATCGATGATGACTGTGATGGCGTATTTGAAGCCATCAAGCCTCATCTCATTGAAGTCATCCTAAATGTATTGGAATTAGAAGAAGCGGTTATGGCTGAACTTGACAGCCTCACCAATATTTATGCACAAATCAATCTATGGGGCGTTGAATTTGAAACCGGATTGATGATTCATGTGATCATTTCACTTGACCACGTATTAGATCAAAAACGTGCGTTGATGGACGAAACCATCGCGATTGTCATTGATGATATCCTCGGCAACACAGATTTGCAAACATTATTGGGTATCGATGCTTCCATGTTGATTGAAATTGAAACCGACATCACCGATGGCATTGCACATATCGATGCTGAAGCAGACCGCATTGCTGGGTATACATTCAACAATTTGACACCAACTCAAATCGATGAAATCCACCAGTTCTTCGAAATGTTCATGAATCAAGAAGAACCACCAATGGTAAATTAATTAAAAATGACTAAGATAAGCACCGAATTCGGTGCTTATTTTTTTCTAGATTGTGGTAACATAAAAGCAAGAGGTGATCCTATGCATGTCATCGAAATCGTACGATTGAAAAAATATTATGGCAACAAGCGTGGCTTAGAATCCGCGAGTCTTTATGTCAAACCTGGTGAGATTTATGGCTTTATTGGACCCAATGGGGCAGGGAAAACCACCCTTATCCGTATTTTGGTGGGCTTATTACCTAAGGATGAAGGTACCGCCAAAGTCTTAGGGATGGATTGCCAAATGGCAGAATCTCACATCCACCAAAAAATCGGTTATATGCCTTCAGAGGCGGCTTTTTTCCCAGAGTACAAAGTTAAAGAATTGATTGAATTCTTTTCAAGCATTCGTAAACCCAACCCTGAGTATGTTCAAAAATTGATAGATACGTTAGACATTGATATCGAAAAAACGTTCCAAGCCTTATCCTTTGGTAATAAGAAAAAAATCGGCATTTTGATGGCTTTGATGCATGAACCAGAACTCCTGATCTTAGATGAACCGACCACCGGATTGGACCCGCTCATCCAAAAACAATTTTTGGAATTATTATTGGATTTAAAGAAACGTGGTAAAACTATTTTCTTATCATCCCATGTCCTATCAGACATTCAAAAAGTATGTGACCGTGTTGGCCTCATCAAAAATGGTGTGGTGATCTTAGAAAATGACATGCATGTGCTTAAAAAGGAAGAACATAAAGTCGTTGAATTCACACCGTATCAACCGATTGAACTCGAAGGCATGATGGATCTGATTGAAACCCCACACGGGGGTACATTCAAATACCGCGGTCCGATGAAACCTTTGTTGAGCCATTTGAGCACATACGATTTCAACGACGTGGTCATTCGAGATGTCACATTGGAAGAAATTTTCTTGAGTTACTATGAAAGTGAGCATACCCATGTATAAAACACTCTTAAAAATGGAAATCAGACGTAACTTTAAATCGACATTGTTGTGGTCGATTGGGGTATCAACGATGATTTATTTGATCATCGTGTTATACCCACTGGTCAAAGACATATACGCACAAATCCCCGAAGAGTTGATGGCCATCATGGCCCAATTTGGTGGGGTGCCTGAGGATGTCTTAGAGTATTACGCAACTGAAGGGGCGATGATGTTACAACTCTTTGGTGCGATTTTCGCAGCGATGTTGGGTTTCAATTTAATCGCAACCTTTGAAAAAGAACGCATAGCTGAAGTCATGTATACCCAAGGCGTATCGAAAAAGACGTTTTATTTATCCAAACTGACGATACTTCTGATCATGGTATTTGGATTCACAATCGTGAATGCTTTAATCGGTTATTTGGGGTTTATCACGATCGATGAACGATTCAGTTTTGGGGATTATATGTGGTTTTCCTTGTTAAACGGCCTAATGTATCTGTATGTCGCTATCCTTGGGTTTATCCTGGCTTTAATACTGGATAAAGACATCAAAGCGATGGTAGCGATTGCGATACCACTGCCATTATATATTCTCGCGATATTATCGACTTTAACCGACAATGCGTGGTTAAAGGCACTCAAATACATTTCACCGTTTACTTTTTCAGACCCCGTTGCCATCCTCAAAAACCAAGACCCGTTCGAATACATCAGTTTCTTGGTATTTACTGGGATAGCCATCCTTGGTTTGGTCTATGGATATTATAAATATCAAAAGCGGATTTCAGTTTCTTAATCCTTAAGTTTTTTGAAAACAAAATGAAACAAGTTATGTTATACTATTTAAGTAAGGGAAGGTGATTGTATGTCATGGGGTAACGAATCTAGAATCATCGGCGAAAAAGTCAATGTCGTTGGTGAGAAAGAAATTGGCGTCATCACAAGAATCGATGTTGATCGTCGTCTCGTGTACGTTTTATTCAAACGTATGAGAGAAGTGGCGTATCCATATCCAGAAGCGTTTGAACAAAACTATTTGATTTTAAAACTGAACGCAAACAAATAATCTACCTCTGCGTGGATTATTTTTCTTAAGGGGGTTACCATGTTTCCTAACTACAAGCATTCCATCTTAAATGTATCAGCAACCTTATTAAAACATTATGGCATCGATACCCACCACAGTACCTTAGAAATCCTTAAACCCTATTTGGAAAATAAACAGCACATCATGCTGATTTTACTCGATGGGATGGGCATCAATATTCTAAAAAATATCGATGAAAATTCATTGCTTAGAAAAAATGTTAAAACCGCGCTCACATCGGTTTATCCACCGACCACAGTCGCGGCGACAACCTCGGTACTTTCAGGCTTAACACCTTATGAACATGGCCATGTGGGTTGGACCCAATACAACCGTTTTGAGGATTGTCACACCGTTGTTTTTTTGAATAAGGATTTTTATGACGATACGCACCTATTGAAAGAAGACTTCAAAAATACGTATTTGAAATACGAAACGATTTTAGAGAAAATTCAAAAGAAGAATCCAAAATTATACGTTAAAAAACTATTTCCAGATTTTGAAGTGAATGGGTTTAAAAGCTTTGATTTGATGGTGGATGAACTCATTTCAATCTCTAAACAACCCGCATCATTTACGTATACCTATTGGACAGAGCCCGATTATACCATCCACGACGAAGGTGTATTCAATGAAAAAGTCAAAACACAACTCGAGTTTTTAAATCAACAAATATCGAGATTGTATGCATCTGTTACCAAAAATACTTGCATCATCGTGATTGCTGACCATGGTTTGGTCGATGTCGAAGGCATCCCTTTATATCAACACCCAATTTTAGAACTTTTAGACAAAAAACCATCGGTTGAACCCAGAAGTACCGCTTTTTTCGTTAAAAAAGGGTTAGAACACACTTTTGAGTCACAATTCAAAGCATCTTTTAACAATCATTTCACTTTAATGACCAAAAAAGAGATCTATGCTGCTGGCATATTAGGGTTTGGTCAAAAACACCCACTGCTCGATGATTTCATCGGCGATTATATGGCTTTATCACAGGACAAATACATGTTTAATATCAAAGAACACAGTACGTTCAAAGCACACCACGCAGGGATCCATCCCGATGAGATGATGGTACCTTTGATCATTTTAGAAAAGTGAGGACTTTATGGCAACCAAGAAGAAAACAACCACCCCACAAAAACAATTAAAACGGGTTGTAAAGAAAAAAGTTCAAAAACACCCAGAGATTCAAATAGCACTCATCGTTTTGATCATCGCAGCAGCGGTTGTATACTATTTTTTCTTTTATAACCCACCAGTCACCCAAACCTATGGGTCAGAACAAAACGCGGAAGGTTATTACTACTATACCCTCGTTGAAAATAACACCTATTATTATGAAGCCAACAACGACGTTGGTGATGAACTCAAAAACACACTACATACCATCTTAAATACAGGGTTTAACCCTACCTCCTATGATGAAGCGAGACAAATCTTAGGGGTCGCTGATGCCTTACTCGATGACCCTACACGGGTGCTTGCGATTTATAACTCAGCGACGGTTTCATCAACATGGGATGGTACCACATGGACTCGGGAACACGTGTGGCCAAATTCCAGATTAGGCATCCCTCGTGTCACAGGTTCGCAGCGCAACCAAGCCTCAGACTTACATAATTTAAGAGCCATCATCCAATCGGTAAATTCATCCCGTAGCGATCGAATATTTACAGCTGGTAGTGGTTCAAATGGCGTCAATACCGATGGTGGGTATTACCCAGGGGATGACCATAAAGGCGATGTCGCGCGAATTTTATTTTATATGGCGACCATGTATGACTTCTTAGAACTCGCCGATGACGGATTTGAAACGGGTGAAACTTATACGATGGACCGAATCACGATGGGTAAACTATCGGTATTGCTTGACTGGCATAAAGCAGACCCGGTGGATGATTATGAAGTCAAAAGAAATCAAACCATTTTTGAAGCCCAAGGCAACCGTAATCCATTCATTGATAAACCCGAATATGTCCATCTCATTTGGGAAAATAAAACCATTCAAGAGTTAACTAAAATAGAAGAATCCACTTTTTTACCAAGTTATCGCTTGAATTTCTTGATGTTTACGATTTTATAAGAAGACCTGTTATGACATAATGATATGCTCCCCTTAAAGTAGACACTACAAATTATTAAAGTTTGTAGAAGTATACAAAGAGGGGAATTTTTATTTGATCATACCAGGCAAAAAAACCAGTAAATAGTAGATTAAATGGCTCAAAACCACTTAATTCTCTCATAAATACTGGGTTATTGTAAAATAGTACTAATACTGACAGCAGTCATTTCAACCATGTCCATTAGCTGAATTAGGATCTATTTTTTGATTGGTGGAATAGGCATAAATTTTTGATGATCAAACCCATTAAGAATATCGAAATTTAAATCGTATTCGATTTGATTTTTACGTGCATCCACATGAACTCTAAGTGTTTCAGGAACTTTGATTTTGAGTTTCTTGTTAAAAAACCGTGTCAAGAAAAGTTCAGAGTATGCTATGGCGTCAATCTCCATGGTTTGAAAGGCATAATCTGACATGTTTTCTTCAGTAGGCATCCATTGTGCCTTAAAATCACTTTGCCATTGCTCTAATTGATCGGACGCTTTTGGCTTAAGTTTACCCGCTATAATTTCATTTTGATAGGCATGCCGCGATTCATGAGCAATAAAACCGACAACAGTTGGGGTTAATTCAGTATATATTGAATTGATGAGTATAACATTTTCTTCAGGCATAAAACCACCAGCAATCACTTTACTATCGGTGTTCCACAAAAAAACTTGAGTAGGGGTCTTCCCAAGTACAGATGACGACAATTTTTCAATTTTTCTGAGTTGTTTAAGTATACTCATTGATTCACCTCACGGATAGTCTCTATCACGATTATTTAAAATAAAAGTGCAGTTTAGATGGAGAAGTAAGACAATTTATATTATAAACTTTTTTGATGATAAAGACATTACTAAAAAGTTTTTAAATCAAATAGGTGAAATCTATCTTGCAGAAAACAAAAAATGAACAAAAAAAGCCTACTCGTTTGAGTTAGGCTTTATCTTTTAAATGGTACACCCTCACGGGCTCGAACCGTGGACCCAATGATTAAGAGTCATTTGCTCTACCAACTGAGCTAAGGGTGCATTTTTTCAGCACGAATATGATAACATACTAATTTTTTAAAATCAACCCTTATATACGAAAAAAGTTTTGGGTAATCGGGGTATTTGTTGTATAATAGAAAATAATCTATTAAGGAGACGAACCTATGGTCGATTTATTTACAGAATATCAACCTAAATCGGACTTAGAGTTGGCCGATTTAGCCTACATTATGGACGCGATTAAGCACTATGGGAATGATTTATTCGAGAGACACCCAGCGATGCATTTCTCATCCTCAGCCATGATTTTCAATGCCAATATGACCAAAACCCTACTCATCTATCATAAATTGTATGATTCTTGGGGCTGGACAGGGGGTCATATGGATGGTGAACAAGACTTTTTAAAAGTTGCGATCAAAGAAGCCAAAGAAGAAACGGGCTTAACTCATTTAACACCTAAAAGTATTCAGCCGGTCAGCATTGAAGTCTTGCCTGTATGGTTTCACTATAAAAAGGGCAGACCCATCTCGTCACATTTACATTTGAATGCATCCTTCATTTTGATTGCAGATGAATTTGAACCACTCAAACAAAACGAAGAAGAAACCCATGGAGTACAATGGGTAGACATATCTAAGATTACAGAATACGTATCGGAACCAGAAATGATGCCGATCTATACTAAAATCATCGAAAGGGGATTATTATGAAAAAAGCGATATTATTCGATTTAGACGGTACATTGCTCAATACACTAACCGACTTAACCAACGCGATCAACTACATGTTGAGCCATTTTAACTTTGGAACGATGACTGAAGTTGGGGTACGCCGCCTTTTAGGCAATGGGGCGAGACAACTCGTAGAACTCGCGATTGGGGAAGAAGTTTCGAAAGCAGATTTTGAAACCTATTATAATTTTTATGATGCCTACTATCAAGCCCACAGTGAGGAAGCTACCGCACCTTATGAAGGGATACCCGAAGTATTGGATACCTTAAAGAAACGTGGTTACCGTATGGCTGTCATTTCCAATAAACAAGATGCAGCCGTTAAGCAACTGATTGAACGTAAATTTCCGGGTGTGTTTGAATATGCCTTAGGTGTTACAGACGATGGTATCAAGAAACCAGACCCACGGATGGTGGAAAAAGTCTTAAGAGCGATGAATTTAAAACCAAATGAAGTGTACATGATCGGGGATTCTGAAGCCGATGTTGAAACCGGTAAAAATGCCCATCTTGAAGTGGTGGCGTGTTTATGGGGGTTCAGAGACATGAAGGATTTGGCACCTCTAAAACCTGAATTTATTGTGGGTAAGCCTTACGATATTTTAAAGGTCATCTAAGAAAAATGGGAAATCCAGAGCGGATTTCCCTTTTTATTTTTTTTCTGTACCATCTGGGTTGAATCGCTTGTGTAAACGTATTTCAACCAGTGGAATGACTAAGATGAGTAATGAGATTTGAACATAGATTTGAATCATAATAAAATCTTCCACATAGGTCCAATCTTTCAATACTAGTGGTAACAGAATTGATGATGGCAAGATGCCTACCCCAAGAATCAACCAAATATGACCGGCCACACGGTGGGCATAGTCCCAGGTTTGTTGGTTCTTCATCGACATATGGGTACGATAACCTACCCACCCATTCACCTTTTTGGGAGGTTTATAAACAAAGATCCATCCGAATAGAAGCATGGTTAATGATAAGATGAGGGTGGTAATAATCGAAGCGATGATCATGATAACCTCCAACAAAAATAACAATCTTTAGGATACTACATAGGGAGATACAATTCAGCCACTAAACGGTGTATTTGATGATGAGGTAACCATAACCAGGGATTTCAAATGTATCGCCTGAAACATTCAAATGGGTTTCGATATTGATCCCACGGATAATTTTTGGTAGTTTCACTAAATGTGATTTTTCATCACTATTCAAAATGAATAATAAGGTTTCCTGACCATGTTTTTCATAAGCGATGGTTTGATCATCATTATTGAATGTAACCCATCTGAAATCAGATGAACCGAAAGCATCGTTTTTCTTACGATAATCAATCAATTGTTTGATACGGGATTTAAAGTGTAAGTCTTGACGTTGTTCGTCCCAAATCATACACCTGCGGTTGTCTGGGTCGTGGTCACCTGTCATCCCGATTTCACCCCCATAATAAATGGTAGGTGTACCAGGGAAGGAGAACATGAATAAATAACTTAAGAAGGCCAAATCTTTGTTTTCTTTCGAACGGTGTAAGATGCGACCCGTATCGTGAGAATCGACCAAGTTGAACATATTTTCTGTGATTTGTTGTGGGTAAGAAGTAATTAATTTATTGGTTAAACGGACCAGTTCAGAAGCGGGAATTCTTGGGATATTGACATCATGTCCAAAGAATTGCCAAATCAAATAAATGAGCTCATAATTCATCACCGTATCGATTTGCTCACCACCCAGCCAAGGAAAAGAATAATCCCAGTTTTCACCGAAGATGAAAGCCTCCGGTTTGGCTTGTTTGACGGTTTGTCTGAAGGCACGCCAGAAGTCATGCGAGACTTCATTTGAAACGTCCAAACGCCAACCATCGATATCGTATACCTCAATCCAATAACGCGCCACATCGAGCAAGTGCGCACGTGCGAGTGGGTCTTCCGTATTCCATTTTGGCATATACGGGGTAAATGCGAACGTATGGTAGTTTGGAATCAAACCACGGCTGTAGATGGGTTTGCCTTGTGCATTTAAATCGAAGTTCAACATCGGTTCATCTTTGACAAAGAAGCTATTATAATATTTGGAATCCTTGCCATATTTAATGACATCTTGGAAGAAGGGATGGTCATACCCACAGTGGTTGAATACCGCGTCCAAGACCACTTTAATGTTACGTTTGTGGGCTTCTTGAACCAAGCGTTTAAAGTCTTCATTTGTACCAAAAGCGGGGTCAATCATCATATAATCGGTCGTGTCATATTTATGGGCACTTGGGGCTTTAAAAATGGGTGTGAAATAGATCCCTGTGATGCCTAAATCCACCAAATAATCTAAGGAATCAATGATGCCTTGGATATCCCCACCAAAGAACATATGGTTGGTGACTTTTTCTGCTGGGACACCCCACGCATGGGTGGGTTGATTGGTGGATTGTTCACTGCGTCTAAAACGTTCAGGGAAAATTTCATACCATATCGTATCTTTGACCCAAGATGGGATTGAAATGACGTCAACTTCATTTAAGAATGGGAAATTAAAGTAGTTGAAAAGGTTGTATTTTTTCTTTTGATTTGGGTCATTTTTCAAATCATAGATCTCTCTGACACCATACAAGTATGCATCGTCTAATACGAATGCATATTTGATGCGTTTGTGTTCCGGTTGAATCGCTAAAAAATAATAATCGTATTCATGGTCAGAAAAACGTTTGATCATCTCTAAGTCATTGGCATTTTCATGTTTCCATACCCAAACCAAATGGGCATCGTCTATGGGTTCATAACGAAATGGGTCACCATAGACCAATTTGACCGATTTGAAATCATTGTGGGCGGTTCTTAACCAAATATGGAGGGTATTTTTGTCATAAGCGTAAGCCATTTCGGATTTGCTTTTATGGAGTAATGCGTGTTTGTTCATAAGTTACCTCACTTTAGTGTCTGGGATACACACTATATTATACAAAAAATTGAAACGCTTTCATCGAATATTTAAATGTAACGCATTACAACCTATTTGAAAGGTAAAATCCGAAAATGATGTGTTATGATAATCTTGGACACAAGGAGTGATGGTATGTCATTTTATGAAAAAAAATGGTGGAAAGAAGCCATTGGTTATCAAATTTATTTACGTAGCTTTAAAGATTCTAACAATGATGGTATTGGGGACATCCCTGGCATCATCGAAAAACTCGATTATTTGAAGGACTTAGGGGTCAATCTCTTGTGGATTTGCCCATTTTATAAATCACCGATGGACGATAATGGTTATGATGTCTCCGATTTTTATGATATCTCTGAAGATTATGGGACACTAGAGGATGCTAAACGATTGATTGCTGAGGCCAAGAAGAGAGACATCCGTATCATCGCGGACTTGGTGATGAACCAAACCTCCGATGAACACCCTTGGTTCATCGAATCAAGAAAATCAAAAGACAACCCATATCGTGATTATTATATTTGGCAACAAGGCAAAATGGTTGATGGCAAAGAAGTTGAACCGACCAACTGGGCATCGTTCTTTGGTGGGTCTTGTTGGCAAAAAGATGACTTGACTGGCGAATATTATATGAAGATATTTTCCAAGAAAATGCCAGATTTGAACTGGGCTAACCCAAATGTCCGCGAAGGTATGTTTGAGATGGCGAAGTTCTGGTTGGATTTAGGGATTGATGGCTTTAGGGTGGATGCGGTCGCACACATCGCAAGAAGCACCACTTTTGAAGACTCCACCATGGCATCCTCATCGAAATACAAACCCGATTGGCGTAAATTCTCCAACTTACCGAAACTGCATGATTATTTAAATGAGTTCAATCAAAAGGTCCTTAAAGACTATGATGTGATGACGGTTGGCGAAGTCGGTGGGGGCGCTTTACCTGCAGAAGCCATCGAATACGCGGGTTTAAACCGCGATGAGCTTCACATGGTATTCAATTTTGACCACAACTGGTGTAACAACGTCTGGGACTTAAAAAACCCAGAAGATGAAGTCATCACCAATTTATCTCATATGAAAGATATGTTTGAGAAGTGGCAAACCAACCTTTATGGTAAAGCATGGAACCCGCTTTATTGGTTAAACCATGACCAACCACGTGTCATGAGCCAATATGGCAATGTGAATAAACGTGTATTGTCTGGTTCGATGCTTGCGACGGCTTTATATTTTATGTGGGGCACCCCATTCATTTATCAAGGGGAAGAAATTGGGATGACCAACTACCCATTTAAAACCATCGATGACTTCAATGACGTCTCTGTGAAAAACAGTTACCAAATCGCGGTATCCGAAGGACAAGACCCACACCGTTTCATTGGGTTTACTGCACACCGTTCTCGAGACAACGCGAGAACCCCGGTTCAATGGAAGAATGCCCCATTTGGCGGTTTCTCAAATGTCGAGCCTTGGTTCCATGTTAACCCGAATTACCCTGAAATCAATGTGGAAACAGAAGAACAAAACCCTAATTCACTGTTAAATTACTACAAGACCGTCTTGAAATTGCGTAAAAACCCATCCTATAAAGATACATTCGTGTATGGCACATACAAACAATACTTAAGAGACGACAAACATGTGTACAGCTATTTAAGAAGCTACCACCACCAACACATCTTGGTCGTGACCAATTTCTTTGATGTAGAATCCAATGTCTCCATCGATATGGACGTTCAATCGGTATTGTTATCGAATTACCACGAAACTAATTACGATTTAAGACAATTAAAACTTAGACCTTACGAATCCTTAGTTGTACTCGTGAAATAATACCCAAAACCCATTGGGTATTTTTCTTTTTTGGTGTATAATTTATATAGAATAAATAAAGGAAGATACCATAGATGAAAAAAATAAGTACACTTTTATTGTTTTTTATTGGTTTAACCGTGCTGAGTGGCTGTAATCAACGAAAAGGTACCATCGAAAAATATTCAATGGATGGCGTATATGAATTGGCATTTCTGATCGATTCCAATTTAAATGTAACTGGCACTGCCTATGACCCGTTCGTTAATTTTGATCGCTATGCGCTTGAAATCAACGGCACCTCGATTAAAACGATCATTCGCAATAAGCACTCACAAAGTGTTGAGGTGATTGAGTATGAAATAAACCAAGTAAACGATTACTATTTCACGATTCGAAAAGACAACATTTATATGAGTGATGTATTTTATTATGATATTTATTCAGGTTTGATTGAAATAAGAGTGGTAAGTACGACAATTCAACATTATGTTTTCAGCAAATATGAAGATTTTGAAACACACCAAATACCTAATGGCACATACGAGCTGATCAATGCATCAGGTTATCATCATGGACAAACGATCTACCCTCAAATGTACCAATATTATAATTTTTATATCGACGGTAATCGTATTTCATACAAAAACAAACACGCAGACGGGTCTACATATCAAGGCAGTGGAACATATATCGCAGGTTTATCTGGCATTCAAACATTGTTGGCCAATACCAAAGAATATCTCAATTATGACCCTAGAAACAAAACCCTGACCTTTGAGTATAAGCGTACAAGTTTTGATGCTTCGACAAGTTCTAATTTTATTCTAGTTTTTGAAATTAAATCTTAGTACCTCCCCCTTTAAAGGGGGTTTTTTCATCAATTTTTATGTATTTTGGAATGAATAGCGACAAAATAAAAAAAAAACCACATTTTTCAGTCATATGAATATAACTTTTTTTAGATGAGTGATAAAATGTAATAAAGTTTAAAGATATGGGGTGATTTTATGAGTTTTACTGCAGCAGAAATGTTACAGTATCTGAATTACGCAGCCTTAGGGGTAATTGGACTCGCGATGTTTTGGGGGTTCATTCAAGGCTTTTACAAATCCACCTTCTTTCTGATTTGGACTGTAGGTATTTTAGTCGTTGGTTTCTTCACGATTCCAATGATTGCTGGGATGGTACTTCAAGTCGATTTGAGTGCCTATCTTGCTACTGTTCCAATTCCAATTGAAGGGTTGGTTATCACAAACATCCAAGATACAGCCATTAATTACTTGATCGATATGCAACCAAACCTAGCCAATGTGCTGGTAGAGGGGTCCGATGCGTTGGCATTGGTCATTGGTATCTTACAATTGGCCGTCAGCTTGGTGCTATTCATCTTATTGTTTATATTAAACGCGACAGTGTTTAAATTCATCGGATGGATCATTTGGATGATTATTAAACCACGTAAACGCGATGAAAACGGTCGAAAGAAAAGAAAAACTTTCCTATCTCGTTTGGCTGGTGCCGGTGTTGGTGGTTTAAGAGGGGCATTCTCTGTCCTTTTGATTTCTCTGCCATTCGCTGCGCTTGTATCGTTAAGCAGTGGGTTAGATTTAGTAACCACCGTCAGTAACGAACCACAATACCAATTGATGATTGTCAACGATGAACTCGTTTTAGTCGAAGTACAACAACCGATGGCTGAAACCGATGAACTCATCGCTGAACTAAAACTGTTCTTAAAAGACTACCGTTCTACCTATGTCGGGATGATTGCTGGTTATGTTAAAATTGGCGATGTTGAACTCGATAATTACGTATTCGACGAAGTCTTCAGTGTCCGTGTTAAATCTGAAAGTTTAGATACACAAATCAAGTTTCGTGCCGAACTTGAAAAAGCACTTAACGCTGTGAACTTATTGGTCGAAGCCAATGGGGGTTCAACCACATTTGGTGACGATTTCATTTATAGTTTAGACCCAGAAACCGCAGCAGAAGTGTTCGGTTTAATCACCAATTTGGACATCATTGAAGTTGTGATCCCTGTGGGTTTAGAATATTTGATCAACAGTGGTGATTTCAACGAGATGTTGGAAGGTTATGAAGATTTATTTGATTTAGATGATTTAAAAGCCATCGATTATATGAGAGACTTGGGTCTTTTGGGCGATGTTTTTGTCAATGCATTGAGCCTAATTCAAGAACAAGGTGTACCTATGGATGAACTCAATTATTTCTTATTTGATGGTGAAACCGTCGTGAGTATCTTTGACGCTTTAGGTGAATTGGATCTCATTCAATATGGTTTACCGATTGGATTGAATTTCTTGATTCAAACAGAAGCAGTTCAACAAACATTTACCGATTTAGGCATCACTATCGATGACATTACCTTGCCAACAGGCGAAGAACTACAAGCCGATTTTGCCAATATCGCAAATATCTACTTAGCAGTTCAAGCGATGGGTTTTACATCGATGGATGATTTTAATAATATGTCGGACCCAGCTGTACTTGGTGTAATTCCTGACCAAGCGATTGCGGATTTGTTCGATGCCATCTTTGGATTCTCCATCATTTCAAACAATACAGGCGTGGCTTCTCAATACATTTTTAATTTCATCACTGAGAATTTACCGCCTGAATTCCAAGGTTTAATTACGTTGGCAGATATTTCAAACAACTTTAATGCCACTGAAATTACAAACCTCATCTTATTGGCCAAAGTGGTCATCAGCACGGGTATTATGGATTTGATCAATCAATCCGAGAATCCGGACTACAGTGTGATTTTATCCGATGAAAATATCGCAGCGATTGTTGCGAGAATCAGTGCATCAAACCTAATTACGACCAAGATGAATGATGTCATTGCACAATTGTTGGCGGGATTAAACTTAGGTGTTACCTTGGTTATTCCTGAAACCATCGACTGGGCAGCAGAATCTGGTCAAACTGAACTTACCGCTTTATTAAAGGGTGCGCGCGAAATATTAGCATCCAATATCATCTCAGGTGACTTAAGTGCACTTGATGACACCATGGCGGATAATTTAGCTGCTTATATATCTGACTCTATCGTCATTCGTTATAATTTGAATGCAATATTTGAAATGGCGTTATCAAGCCAAGAAGGTCTAGCGGATTATGAAATCGCATTGCCAGATTCGTGGGAAGATTGGACAGAAACTGAAATCAACTCCTTGTTGAAAGCAGCCATCATCCTATCAACCGCCGGCAGTGACCCATCTGCACTTTTGTCTTTAACTGAAACACAGATCAACACCATCGCGAAATCCAAAGTCATTGCGAATACATTTAGAAACGTATTCTTGACCATGGTCGATGAAGGTGGAGACTTAGAAGGTGTATTATTCGTTCCAGAAGGTTTGACTTGGTATTCAACAAATTCAACTCAAGGTGAACTCGAATACTTATTATTAGCGTTACAAAGCATCATTCCTGGTGGCGACATCAATAACATCAATGTGGATTTAAATACCCTCATGACAGCCGATGTCGATGTGTTATTACGTTCTAAAGTCATTGAGATGACATTAGTTGAAACCATCGTACCAATGATTGAATCTGGTGACCTATCGGCATATATCAGCACAACATTGCCAAATGGTGATGATTACGTGTGGTATCAAGATGTGGACCCGAACTATCCTGAAGGCGACCTTAAACCATTGTTACTTGCCATCCAAGGGTTATCCGATTTAGGCATTTCATTTGATAATTTGGACTATAATGCAATCACAACCGCATTATCGGATGAAGAATCTATCCAGGAATTGAATGATTTATTGCTATCATCACGTGTTTTACATAGTTCACTTGACAAATTATTCACCGAAGTATTGTCCACCAGTGGTTTAAATGTCACATTGGATAACAGTGACAATCCAACCTTCTGGCAAGGTACTGAAAGTGAAGACGGCGAATTGATTAAGTTATTACGTGCTGTTCAATTGATTGGTACGGATGAACTTGATCCAAACACCATCAGCAGCCAATTCCTAAATGACTTATTAGATACAGAATCAACGATTGTACGTATCCTTATTTCCAATGTCATCAAGGATACCATCACCAACATCCCAGCAGCAGCATTAGATGCTGATGGACACATCACATTGGCAGAATTGAGAGCGATTGCGACAGCATTGTCTCAATTTGGATCAGTCAATGAGATTTCATCCATAGACCCAGCTACCGTAGATGCTAGCATGTTGACCAGCTTATTGGATGCGAACTCACTCATCGTGAATCGACAAATCTCAGATGCAATCAAAGGTGCAGTGACCAATATCCCAGCAGCAGCGTTAGATGCTGAAGGCGATATTACATCCACTGAACTTAGAGCCATCGCGACCGCGTTGTCACAATTCAATTCCATCGATGAAATTTCGAATATCGATGCGACCTCAGTAGATGCGACAATGTTAAATAACTTGCTAGATGCAGGCTCGCTCATCGTGAATCGTCAAATTTCAGACGCCATCAAGGGTGCAATTTCTGATATCCCAGCCGGCGCATTAGACGCTGAAGGCGATATTAAAGAATCCGAGCTTAGAGCAATCGTCGTTGCATTGAGCAACTTTGGTTCTGTCAATGAATTATCTAACATCGATGCGAATACCATCGATGGTGCGTTATTGAATGATTTGTTGGATGCTGAATCCTTAATCGTCAATCGTCAAATTTCAATAGCAATTAAAGGTGCCATCACCGATATTCCAGCCGGTGCTCTCGATGCTGATAATCACATCACAGTGACTGAACTTAGAGCAATTGCTACCGCGTTGTCTAATTTCAATTCCGTGAATGAGCTTTCAAGCATCAGTGCAAACGACATCACATCAGCATTATTGATTGACTTACTGGATGCGGAATCATTGATTGTTAATCGTCAAATTTCAGTCGCAGTCAAGGGTGCCATCACAGACATCCCTGCTGGCGCATTAGACGCTGACAACCACATCACCGTAACTGAACTCAGAGCAATTGCTACGGCATTATCCAGCTTTGGATCTGTCAATGATATGGCAAACATCAATGCGAATGACATCACCTCTGCCTTATTAACAGAATTATTGGATGCGGAATCGTTGATCGTTAATCGACAAATCAGCATAGCCGTTAAGGGTGCGATAACAGACATCCCAACCGCTGCCTTAGACGCTGATAACCACATTACTGTTACTGAACTTAGAGCCATCGCAACCGCGTTGTCACAATTTGGTTCAGTCAATGATATGGCAAACATCGATGCATCCACCATCAATTCAACACTCTTAAACAACTTGCTTGACGCAGAATCGTTGATTGTTAACCGTCAAATTAGCATCGCCGTTAAGGGTGCAATCACAGATATCCCAGCCGCTGCGTTAGACGCTGATAATCACATCACAGTGACTGAACTTAGAGCGATTGCTACAGCATTATCTAACTTCAACTCAGTCAATGATATGGCAAATATCGATGCGAATACCATCACATCCACATTCTTAACTGACCTATTGGATGCAGAATCACTCATCGTAAACCGTCAAATCAGTATCGCAATCAAAGGTGCAATTACAGACATTCCTGCAAGCGCATTAGATGCTGATAGCCATATCACAGAAACAGAACTCAGAGCCATCGCAACTGCATTATCGAACTTCACATCTGTAAACGATATGGCAAGTATCGATGCAAGTGACATCAATTCAACGTTCTTAACGAACTTATTGGATGCGAACTCAATCATCGTCAACCGTCAAATTTCGACCGCTGTCATTGGTTCAGGCTTAGATATCCCAGCCGCTGCCCTTGATTCAGCGCAAGATGTGAAAGAAACCGAACTTAGAGCATTGGCCGCTGCGTTGGTACATGTCGGTTCTGTAGACCAAGTTTCGACCATCAATGCAAGCAGCATCAATTCAACGTTCTTAACGAACTTGTTGGATGCTGAATCCTTAATCGTCAACCGTCAAATCTCCTCAGCCATCATCGCATCCGGTCTAGATATCCCTGCCGCAGCATACGCATCAGCAGAAGACATCACAGAAACCGAACTCAGAGCGTTGGCCGCTGCGTTGGTACACATCGGTTCTGTAGATGAAGTATCGAACATTGATGCCAATAGCATTAACTCAACTTACTTAACCAACTTATTGGATGCTGAATCGTTAATTGTTAACCGTCAAATCAGTTCAGCCATCATCAATTCGACCATCGATGTACCTGCCGCTGCGTTAGAAACTGCAAGTGACATTTATGAAACCGAACTCAGAGCATTAGCTGCTGCATTGGTACACATCGGTTCAGTCAGTGATGTTGGTAATATTGATGCTGCTGACATCGATTCGACATTCTTGACCAACTTGCTTGCTGCGAACTCAATCATTGTGAACCGTCAAATCAGTACAGCCATCATCGATTCTGGATTGGATATCCCTTCCGATGCTTATGAAACAGTAGATGACATCACATTGACTGAACTCAATGCTTTAGCAGACGCATTACAATACATTTCTGGTGGCGTTGCTGGTATTTCGAACTTAACAGCTAGCACCATCACCGGTTCACTCATCAATGATCTACTCGCTGCGAACTCCGTCATCGTCAACCGTCAAATCAGTTCAGCCATCATTTCTTCTGGATTGACTACTGGAAATACCGATGCCATCGATAATAGTGTGGGTCCAAGAAATGGTGAAGTGAAGAACATTGAAATGGTTGGATTGGCAGAAGCCTTAACCGCAATGGGTCCTACAACCACTGTAGCTGACCTATCCACCTTAACACCTGCTACCGTAGCGTCATTAGATGACGAAACCATCGATATTATGTTTGGTGCAAACTACACCATCATTTACTACAAACTTGAAGCAGAAATGAGAAATAATGCATTCTATGTAATGACCCTTGATAACGCCGATTATGAAGGTGGCAACCCATCGAACAGAATTCTCAGAACCACATTGGCCGCTGACCTCAAGTCTGGTGCTTACGTTTAATTCTTAGTAACAAAGATTCCCTCATCGAAAGGTGAGGGAATTTTCTTTTTGGTTTGGCTCTGTTTTGTGTTATCATACTTTTAGGTGATACCATGATATATACCTTAGGGTTTATAAGACATCAAGATGAAATATTGCTCATCAATCGCATGAAACAGCCATGGAAAGGCTGTTGGAATGGGGTTGGTGGTAAAGTTGAATTGAATGAAAATATCCAAGTATCGATGCAAAGAAAAATCCTCGAAGAAACAGGCATTTATGTGCCTTTAACTGAGATTATATATAAAGGCAAAATGACTTGGGAACCCAACGATGGTAGCTTTTTATATATGTTTCTAATGGATATTAATGAAAAAATGGATACCCCAGTCGTCACCAATGAAGGTATACTTGCATGGCGAACAATCGATTGGATTTGTGATAAAAACAATCTAGGCGTCGCTTTGAATATCCCTTATTTTTTACCAACATTATTAGAAAGTGGCATACACCATTACCACTGCATATTTGATGGCAATCGTCTTTTGGATGTCATCATCAAACCGGAGGATACCCATGTTTGAATTTTATCTTGGGTTAGGCATCTTAGTTGTGATTGTCATCGCAATTATTGTGGTCATCGAACTCAACAAGCAAAAATTTATCCGTGCCATCGAGCATCAACTCAAACATCACGGCAAGCTTGAATATACCAAATTGAATAGCCATCAATATGTACTTAATACCCAAAATCGACGCATTCAAATCCGTTTGATCTACGCACCCAGTGTCAATGAAGTCTCCTTTAATTCAAAAAGGCATTGGCAGTTGTTTTCATCCTCAGGTAATAAAATGATTGAAACCCATGGTTTTCAGGATATCGAAGGCGACAAACTCTTATTAATTTACCCTCAACCAGGGAAAATCGTCAAATACATCAATGAGAATGAAGTGGTATTCGTCAAACCAGGGATGGATGTTTTTGGAATGCATGCCATTCATATCAATCAAATCGATCAATATTTCCAATAAGAGACCTTAGGTGTCTCTTTTATTTTTAGTAAAAATGCGGATTTTTACTAAGAAAGATTGAAATAGAGTGTGTTATAATCTTAAAGGACATAGGTGATTATATGAAATATAAAGTAATGAGAAAACAATTCAATTCAGACGAATGCTTTGTCTGTGGTATCCATAATGATGCAGGATTAAAAACGGCTTTCTATGAACTAGAAAATGGCGTCCTAGTGACAATTACACGCGGTGACAACTTTCATCAAAGTTATCCCAACCGGATGCATGGTGGCATCATTTCTGCTTTATTAGATGAAACCATTGGACGTGCGATGAGCATCACTGAACCCGAAACATGGGGTGTAACCATTAAATTAGAAGTATCCTACCGTAAACCAGTACCTCTCGATGAAGACATCGTGGTTTGTGGGTGGATTACAAAAAATAAAGGCATGACATTCAAAGGTGAAGGTCTGATTTTAGCGAGCGATCGAAAGACCGTTTTAGCCACATCTGAAGGCACCTATTTTAAGCAAAATATCCATGAGATCATCGGTGAACACCGGCTCACAGGCTGGCAATACATCGAGGATGCGCATGCAGTAACGGAGATTGAACTAAACCATGAGTTTACTCGAAGTGAATGACTTATCATTCCGCTATGACAATAATGATTTACTCGTAGACGCCAATGTGCGTCTATTCATCAACGACCACGCCGTGTTGGTTGGACCCAACGGTGCAGGTAAAACCACCTTGCTCAACTTACTCAATAAAGGCCTATCTCCAGATAAAGGTACCATCACCTGGCTTGAACATACAAAAGTAGGGTATTTGGACCAATACGCCAAGATTGACCCCAATATTTATGTGGGGGATTATTTACTCACTGTATTTAAACCATTGTTTGATAAAGAAAAAGAGATGGAAAACTTATACCACAAAGTCGGACAACTTGAAGGTATTGAAATGGAAAGAGCACTCAATATAGCCAGTTCCATTGGGGATTATTTGATTGAAAAAGACTTTTACGCCATGAAATCCAAACTGGGGAACATCATCCATGGGTTGGGGCTTGAAATGTCGATTTTAGACATGCAAATTAAGTATTTGTCGGGTGGCATGCGTGCCAAAATCATCCTAGGTAAGCTATTACTGGACGAATCAGACATATTATTACTCGATGAACCAACAAACTTTCTAGACATCAAACACATCGAATGGTTAACCAAATTCCTACAAGGCTATGAAAAAGCATTTTTGGTGGTATCCCACGATGAAGCCTTCTTAAAAGCCATCGCAAATACCGTCATCGCCCTAGAAAATAAAGGTTTGACACGCTATAAAGGCAATTTTGATTACTATTTAGCCGAACGTGCCTTACGTTTTGAACAAGTGTCGAAGCAATATGAGTCACAACAAAAATTCATCAAGAAACAAGAAGAGTTCATCCAAAAAAACATCGTTAGAGCCTCCACTACCAAACAAGCTCAAAGTGTACGTACAAAACTAGAAAAAATCGAACGTATCGAAAAACCGACCAAACAAAAAGAACTCAAGTTTCATTTCCCTTTTTCTAAAGATACAGGTAGGGACGTCCTGATTTTAAAGGATTTAGAAATCGGGTATTCAAAATCATTACTCAAACCAATCACCATGACCATAAAGAAGAACACCAAAGTCATCATCACAGGTAAAAATGGGGTAGGTAAATCCACACTGATTAAGACCATCATGGGTTTAAATCCAGCGCTTTCGGGGTCTTTCAAATGGATTGATACCGCTCAAATATCCTATTTTGAACAAGAATTTACATACGATGAATCGTTAACTGCGGTCAATCTCTGTTTTGATTTATTACAGAATATGGACAAACTCCAAGTATATACACTATTAGCCAGATATGGTGTCTCTAGAGACATGGCCGATAGACCGTTAAAAAGCCTTTCTGGTGGACAAAAAACAAAAGTTCGACTCGCTTTAATGAGTCAAAAGAAATCCAATGTGATCGTCTTGGATGAACCCACCAATCACTTGGACCATAATGCGAAAGAATCGCTTAAACAAGCCATCATGGCTTTTCCTGGTGTGGCCATCGTCGTTTCACATGACCAGTCATTTCACGACTCATTTGAAGCCACCCAACTAGAATTGAAGGGATAATATGTTAAAAAAATTGATTGGTACCAAGGCATTCTATCGTGAAGTCTTAGGTATTGTTTTACCCATCATGATCCAACAAGGGATCACCACATTTGTCGGCTTGCTCGACAACATCATGGTTGGACAATTGAACGAAAACGCCATCAGTGGTGTCGCGATTGCCAACCAAATCATGTTCATCGTCCTCATCTGTTTCATTGGTGGCTTGGCAGGGCCTGGGATATTTGTTGCCCAATATTTTGGTGCAAAAGATGAAAATGCCTTAAAACAAGCGTTCCGTGCTAAAGTCATTTTAGCAGCATTCGTCACTGTCATCGCGATGGCGATATTATTGATATTTAAAGAACCAATGATCACCATTTTCGCGAAAAATGACCCAGGTTCTGCAGGTGTCTATAATGAAGAAGTCATCCAGTATGGCGTTCAGTATCTGACAATCATGGCATTCTCATTGCCAGTGCTAGCTATCATACAGCTATACGCTTCAACTTTCAGAGAAATCCGTGAAACTTCAGTGCCAATGATGGCTGGGATCATCTCAGTTATTGTGAATTTCGGATTCAATTACGTATTGATTTTCGGTAAACTCGGTTTACCAAGATTAGAAGTTCAAGGCGCAGCCATCGCGACGGTCATCGCCAGGGTCGTCGAAGGTTCGATCTTGTTATACATCGCCTATCGAAACCGTATGGTATTCGCTCAAGGGATATTCTCACATTTCCATATTGAGACAAAACGCTTCAAATTGATGGTAAAAAAGACGTTGCCACTGCTGACCAATGAGTTGTTGTGGTCAACATCGATTTTAGCAATCATGTTGGCATATGCACAACGTGGTACCTCAGTTTACGCTGCTTTCGCGATTTCTAATGCAGTATCTAACTTGTTCTTTATCATATTTGGTGCACTCGCCACCGGTATTTCTGTCATGGTTGGTAACGAACTAGGTGCCAATCAAATCGAGTTAGCCAAAGAAAATGCCTTTAAACTGTTGTTCTTGACGATTGTGGTGTGTTTATCTTTTGGCGCATTACTGGCCATCATCGCCCCATTCGCCCCGTATTTATACAACGTATCGGATAGTGTCAGAGCGATGTCTACCCAGTTCATGTGGGTGGTCGCTGCGCTCATGTGGGTATTCGCATTCAACGCGGGCATATTCTTTATTTTAAGAGCGGGTGGCATGGTCATCTTGACTTTCTTGTTTGACGCAACCTTTGCGTGGGTGATCACAGTACCTTTGGCAGTTGTATTATCGATATACACAGATTTACCGATTTTATTGGTGTATGCTCTGGTTGAAGGGGTCAGCATCATCAAAGGCATCATCGGGATGCAATTTGTGAAAAGCGGCAAATGGGCAAGAAATCTGACCCACCATGAAAACGCTATCTAAAAATCCTTTGATTAGTTGTAAAATCCGTTTCAAAACCTTGAAAAAATCCCGTAAGGGTGTTAAGATGTTTATGGATTAAACCAAAATAGGAGGAAGAAATGAAAAAAGTAGTAGTTGCATTAGTAGTTGCAGTATTGGCTTTAGCATTGGCTGCTTGCGGTCAAAAGAGAACGTATGAAATCGCTCTTGTTACCGACGTAGGTACCATCAATGACAAATCATTTAACCAAGGTTCATGGGAAGGTGTCGTTAAATACGCGAAAGAACATAAGATTTCTTACAAGTATTACCAACCTGATACCAAATCTACAGAAGATTATGTAGAATCCATTGAAATCGCTATCGAAAACGGTGCGAAAATTGTTGTTACACCTGGATTCTTATTTGAAAACGCAATTTGGCTTGTTCAAAATGATCATCCAGAAGTCAAATTCATCTTACTAGACGGTGCACCTCATAACGTTTCTGACTGGGGTACAATGGCAACCGTAGATGGCTCTGCTCCAAACTTCGATATGGCAGACAACGTATTCAGCATTTTCTACGCTGAAGAAGAATCTGGTTTCTTAGCAGGCTATGCAGCTGTTAAAGAAGGCTTCACTAAATTAGGTTTCATGGGTGGTATGTCCGTACCAGCCGTTGTTAGATTCGGTTATGGATTCGTTCAAGGTGCAAACTATGCTGCCAATGAAATGGGTCTTGCCAATGGTGCAATCACCATCAAGTACGAATATCTAAACTCATTCGCACCAGATGCTGCACACCAAACTAAAGCTGCATCCTGGTATACTGCAGGCACAGAAGTTATTTTCGTTGCTGCCGGTGGTGCTGGTAACTCCGTTATGAAAGCCGCTGAAGGTATTGCGAACAAGTATGTCATTGGTGTTGACGTTGACCAAAAAGCAGAATCCGACAGAGTCATTACATCTGCGATGAAAGAATTGGGTAACTCTGTTTATCAAACACTTGAAAAGATTTATGACGACAACGCAACTGGTGGATCATCTGTGACACTAGATGCTGCAGTGGATGGCGTAGGTCTTCCTGCTGATTTCTCCAGATTCAATACATTCACTCAAGCGATGTATAACACCATTTTTGCTAAAGTTGAAGGCAAACAAATCGTCATCGTTAAAGACGTTGCAATCGCTGTAACTGCACTTAACGTACCGAAAGTTACACTTCAAGTCAGCAACTAATTATTATGAATTTAGAAAGCACCCTAAAACGGTGCTTTTTTTTGTCTTTAACCGATTTTATATTTATATAATATTTTTAACAGTCGCTTTGGAAAACGCTTTTTTATGATATAATATGAGAGATAAAATGAGGTGAATTGAATGTCCTATGTTATTGAAATGCTCAATATTACCAAGCGATTCCCAGGGATCATCGCCAATGATAATATTACATTGCAAGTAAAAAAAGGCGAAATCCATGCACTACTCGGGGAAAATGGTGCAGGTAAATCCACTTTGATGTCTGTACTCTTCGGTTTATATCAACCAGAAGAAGGGATCATTAAAGTCAATGGGGAAGAAGTAAAGATTAAAAACCCAAACGATGCGAATGCATTAAAGATTGGGATGGTGCATCAGCATTTTAAGCTTGTACACAACTATTCTGTGGTTGAAAACATCATCTTAGGCAGAGAAGAAACCAAAAATGGTTTCATCAGCCTAACCGATGCCAAAAAGAAAATCGTTGAACTTTCTCAACGCTATAAGCTTAAGATTGACCCTAATGCAAAAATCCAAGACATTACAGTTGGGATGCAACAACGTGTTGAAATTCTAAAAATGCTCTACCGTGATGCAGATATCCTTATATTTGACGAACCAACCGCGGTATTAACCCCACAAGAAATCGAAGAATTGATGCACATAATGAAAGATATGGTGGGTGAAGGTAAATCCATCATTTTAATTACGCATAAATTGAATGAAATTAAAATGGTTGCAGACCGTTGTACAGTTCTGAGAAAAGGAAAATACATCGGGACAGTGGATGTTAAAACCACTACAGTGGATCAAATGGCAGAAATGATGGTCGGTCGTAAAGTGAATTTCACGATTGATAAAGCAGATGCTAAATTGACCAAACCAGTCTTAAAAGTTGAAAATATCCATCATCACAATGTTCTATTAAATAAAGAGGACTTGAAAGACATCACTTTCGAGGTTTTCGGTGGTGAAATTGTTGTGGTTGCAGGGATTGAAGGTAATGGTCAAACGCAATTGGCTGAAGTAATCACGGGGTTAAAAGAAGCCAAATCAGGACGTATTTATTTGAATGATACGGATATCACACATAAATCCATTCGTGAAAAGACATTGTCTGGGATTGCACATATTCCAGAAGATAGACACAAATTTGGACTCGTATTGGACTTTAACTTAGCCGAAAACTTGATTTTACAGACTTACTTCAGTGAGCATTTCCAACAATATGGTTTTTTAAAGTTCGATGATATTAATCGTAATGCAGAACAACTAATTGAAAAGTTTGACGTTAGAAGTGCAAACGGTCGAAAAACCAAAACCAGAAGTATGTCCGGTGGTAACCAACAAAAAGCCATCATTGCGAGAGAATTATCACGAAATACCGATTTGGTGGTTGCTGTACAACCAACCCGTGGTCTGGATGTCGGTGCCATTGAATACATTCACCACCAATTAATCAACATGCGTGATCAACAAAAAGCAATCTTGGTGTTTTCCCTAGAATTAGACGAAGTTTTCAATTTAGCTGACCGTATTTTGGTCATGTATGAAGGGGAAATCGTAGCAGACTTGGATGCGAAGAAAACCAATGAAAACGAATTGGGTTTATACATGTCTGGGTCTAAGAGAGGTGTCAACCAATGATGAAATTTCTGAAATTAGAATCCACTGAAAAAATCATTGCCACCATAATATCTATCATCGCTGGTATGCTATTTGGTTTGGTTGTTATGTTATTGATCAATCCATCGATGGCTTTTGGGGGACTATCTGCCATCATGTTTTCTGGCGTCAGTCAAGGTATGCCTGGGATTGGTAATGTCTTATTTAATTCAGCACCGCTGATTTTAACTGGGTTGGCGGTTGCGTTTGCCTTTAAGACTGGGTTATTCAATATTGGGGTATCCGGTCAATTGATGATTGGTGCATTTGTGGCTGTATTCATTGGTGTTCAATGGGGATTCTTAGGGCCATTACACCCCTTCATAGCCATTATAGGTGGGATGCTTGGTGGGATGCTTTGGGCACTCATTCCAGCATTGTTAAAAGCATACCGAAATGTTCATGAAGTTGTTTCTACCATCATGATGAACTACATTGCGATGTATGTATCTAAAATGCTGATTGAAGCAACCATTTATGATACCGTAAGACAAGAAGCTCGAGAAGTCGTCAGTTCCGGTCGTATCCCCAAATTATTTATGGATCAAATATTCGATTTCAATAAGCTCAATGCGGGTATCTTAATCGCGATTTTAACGGGTGTTTTGATTTATATCATCCTTGAAAAAACCACCTTTGGATTCCAACTCAAAGCGGTTGGGTACAACCGTGACGCTGCGAAATACGCAGGTGTTAATGACAAGAGAAACATTGTTTACTCGTTATTAATATCTGGCGCAATAGCAGGTTTAGCAGGTGCAGTGATTTACCTCGTACCAGGGACCGGCATTAAATTAGAAACAAAGTATGCAATTTCACCTTATGGATTCCAAGGGATTGCGGTTGCATTGCTCGGTATGAGCAATCCAATTGGAACGGTTTTCTCAGGCTTATTCTTAGGATACATTGAATCTGCAAATCAAGAACTCCAATCTTGGGACTTTAAACGTGAAATCATCGATATCATCTCTGCAAGCATCATTTATTTCTCTGCGTTCACACTCTATTTCCAAAAATATGCGAAGAAGTATATCGCAAAATGGCTAGATAAGAAGGGCGGTGCTACTCATGAGTAAATACATGACCAAACGCAATATTTACATCGCAGTAGCCGTCATTGTTTATATTTTAGTTGCCCTTTGGAACAACAATAGCTTTTATAATCTCGTCCAATGGACTTTATATTCAACTATACCACTCGCCATGGTTGCGATGGCAGGTCTATATTCAGAACGCTCCGGGGTTGTTAATATTGCCTTAGAGGGGATCATGTTATTTGGGGCATTTGTGGGTATCTTAACATTAAATCTCTTTCAACATAACAACATCGATGGACAGTTGATTTTGATCATCACTGTCATCATAGGTGGGGCAGCAGGTTTGATTTTCTCATTACTACACTCATTCGCATCCATCACGATGAAATCGAATCAAGTCATTTCTGGTACTGCATTAAACATGTTATCCGTAGGCTTAGCGATTTTCGTCGGTCGTGCGTTGTCATCTTCGGGTACAGAAGAAATTGGGTTTACAGACCGTTATAAACTCAATATCCCATTGTTAAAAGACATTCCAGTGATTGGGGATATCCTCTTTACCAATGTATATTTGATTACATTGTTAGGGTTGTTGATTTTCGTCATAGCAGCAATTGTAGCCTATAAGACAAAATATGGTCTTAGACTCCGTGCCTGCGGTGAAAACCCACATGCAGCCGACGCTGCTGGGATCAATGTATACAAGATTCGTTATCTATCCGTCTCCATTTCAGGGTTACTTGCTGGGATGGGTGGGGTTATCCTGATTGTACCAACATCGACATCCTTTAAAGCTTCGATATATGGTTACGGATTCCTGGCACTAGCCGTACTTATTTCAGGACAATGGAAACCTGCGAGAGTATTGGTGTTCTCATTACTATTTGGATTCTTGATGAACTTATCCAATGGTATTACATTGGTTCAAAGTGCTTTTGATGGTCTAAGAGCCAATGAATCTATACTACAAGGTCTATTCAACAACTTGTACCTTTTCTTCAGATACTTACCAAAAGATATCATCTCAATGACACCATTCATTGTGACACTGATTCTATTGGCACTCACGTCAAAAAACTCTCAAGGGCCAAAAGCCGCTGGGGAACCATACGATCAAGGGAAGCGTTAATCGCTTCCTTTTTTTTGAAAAAAAAGACCGAAGTGGTCTAGAATTCATCGATCATTCGAACGAGTTCATCATACACTTCGGCTTCTTTTATTTTCTTTACGATTTGACCATGCTTGAATATGACAGCTTCACCTTTACCACCAGCGACCCCGATATCAGCGTGTTTCGCTTCACCAGGGCCATTGACCTTACAACCCATAATCGCCACATTGATATGTTTGTTCACACCTTGCAGGTAGGTTTCAATGCGTTTAGCGATATCGATCATATCATATTGGATGCGCCCGCACGTAGGACAGCTGATTAAATTTGGGATATCATTTCTCAAGTTAAGGTTTTTGAGGATTTCTTTTGCAGCTCTGATTTCGATTTCAGGGTTATCCGTTAATGAAACACGAATCGTATTACCAATGCCTTCATGAAGCAAAATACCAATACCCATCGCACTCTTGATGGCACCTGAGAAAGCAGTACCTGCTTCAGTGACACCCAAATGGAGTGGGTATGGGAATGTTTTAGCAGCTAGACGGTAGGTTTCAATCATCAAATTCATGTCGGTTGCTTTTAATGATAAAGCGATATCAAAGAAGTTCATCGATTCTAAGATTTCGACATGGCCCTTCGCAACCTTAATCATGTTTTCAGCGGTGGGTTCTAATCCATCGGGTAACGACCCACTATTGACACCAATACGGATGGGGATCCCTTTGGCTTTACAAGCATTCACGACCATTTCCACTTTGGAACGGTCTTTGATGTTCCCTGGATTTAAACGAATTTTATCCACACCTTGGTTAATGGCTTCTAACGCCAATTTATAGTCAAAATGAATATCTGCAACCAATGGGATGTGGATTTGTCTTTTAATTTCACCCAACGCTGCTGCATCCACTTTATCGAGGACAGCCACACGAACAATTTCACAACCTGCTTTTTCTAACTGGTGGATTTGTTTGACGGTCGATTCGATGTCTTTGGTATACGTTGTTGTCATACTTTGAATATATACATGGTTGTTACCACCCATGATTAAATTGCCCACCTTGATGGGTCTAGTTTGTAGTCTTTGCATTCAATATCACCTAAAACGATTATAACACAAGTTATAAGTTTTTAAGAGACAACGCTTATTTATAATAAATCTCCATATTATTTATAGAAAAGTATTGCTTGAAGAGATAAATAGCCTTATAATGTAACTCATACGAGGTGAAACGATGCAAATGCTCTCAGAGAAGCAAAAAAGAACCTACCGTGAATTTGCACGTGAGGAGTCTTTAGCTTACCATCTTTATATGCGAATTGCCAAACGTCAAAAGAAACCAGAAAACCGTGTCATTTTAGAAGGCATTGCTTTACAAGAAAAACACCATTTGGATATCTTTAATTCCTACTTGGGTAAAAAAGCAGTGAGCATTGAGATAAAACGGCCTTCGCTTAAATTGATGTTTTACACAGTGATGATGTATACCCTAGGAGTAATCTTCACGTTGAGAATTTTTGAAAAACTCGAAGCACATTCTAGACAATCCTACCGAGATGTGATAGAAGAAATCGATGAACTCAAAGACATTTTAAAAGATGAAAAAACCCATGAAGAAGCCCTCATCAATATTTTGAATGATGAAAAATTATTATTCGCATCCTCCGTCGTTTTGGGGATGAATGATGCTTTGGTTGAAATCAGTGGTGCGTTGGCAGGGTTTACTTTAGCCATCAATGATTCGATGAAAGTGGGGACACTCGGTTTAATCACGGGGGTCAGTGCTGCATTAAGCATGGCTGCCTCAGAATTTCTATCGCGAAAACAGGATGACCATGACACCCCTTTAATCAATGCTTTGTATACGGGTGTAGCCTATGTCATTGTCGTTAGTTTGCTGATTCTTCCCTATTTTATGATCCAAATCCCACTGGTTTCGATGGGTGTGATGATCGGGATTGTCATCCTCATTATTTTCGCATTTAACTATTATATCTCAATTGCAAAGAAACAACCGCTCTTTAAGAATTTCATCACGATGGCACTGATTGCACTCGTGGTAGCTTCCATTTCGTTTGCGATTGGTCTATTTGTAGATTCTCTATAAAATGCTTTACAACCTTGAATTAAACTGTTATAATGTGTGAGGTTATCATCAGTCTTGGTATCTTTTTGAGGCAACTCATACTTGATATTTGATTGCTTGTTTGATATACTTTTAATGTAATGTCTGGAGGGTAGAAACATGCGTGAACTTGTTAAATTAGTTTGTACTGAATGTGGTGAAGAAAACTACTATACAACTAAAAATAAAAAAACCACACCGAATCGTCTTGAAATCAAGAAGTATTGTCCTAAAACACGTACTTATACGTTACATAGAGAAAAGAAATAAGCTATTCTTCGAATAGTTTTTTTTCTATTAAACACATATGTATATTAAAGGTAACGACGATTTATCCCACGTTTATATCCTAAAGAGATTTGATGGTGCCATCCTCATCGACCCTTCACACGATGAAGCTTCGATCCTAGAAGCATTGAAAGGCTATACATTAAAAGCCATTTTATTGACCCATGGTCATATTGATCATACCCAATTGATCGACCGTTTCAACGTACCTGTGTACATGCACAAGGATGATTTTATCCTCATGCAAGACCAAGATCAAAGCGGCGCTAAAGCATTAAAACTAAAGCTACCGAAGTTACACGGTATGGATTTACGATACATTAAAGATTTAGATACCATCCCATTCATGGATGAATTCATTACAGTCTACCATACCCCAGGGCATACCAAAGGCAGTGTTTGTTATGCATATAGACAAGAATTATATACAGGGGATACCCTATTTAAAGGTAGTGTTGGACGTACCGATTTGGTGGGTGGGTCTACCAATCAACTCAACAAATCGATTAAAAGACTCCTGACAGAGTTGTCTTCAACCATGAAAGTGTTTCCGGGACATGATGGCCCAACAACGCTTAAAGATGAAAAACAACACAACGAATATGTGGTTAAAATACTCAAAAAATGATCCCGAATTTTGGGATTTTTTTCTTTTTCAGCACTTTTGACTTGACAGTGCTAAAATCCTATAATACAATAGAGTTGGCACTGAAGTAGTGTAAGTGCTAAAGAGGTGAAGTTGTGTTAACCAATCGACAAAAACTCATTTTAAAAGCCATCATAGAAGCCTATGTCAATGATGGTATCCCAGTCGGTTCTAAAGCATTGACCGATAAGCCTTATTTAGGGTTCTCATCGGCCACGCTCCGATATGATATGGCGAAACTCGAAGAATTGGGTTTTCTCGAAAAAACCCACACCAGTTCCGGACGTATTCCATCGAACTTGGGGTATCGCTATTATGTCGAAAACTTAGTCACACGTGATGATAATGTCAAAGAAGTCTTCCCCATCATCGATAGAATCTTTATGGAATATGAAAACAATAAAGAAATCGCTGTTAAAGAAGCCATCAATCTGTTATCTGAACTCACCAACTATACGTCGATGGTGCTAGGACCCAACGAATTATTGGCACGCATCAAAAAAATCGACTTTATCCCATTATACAATCAAGAAGCGGTTGTGTTGATTGTGACTGACAAAGGCCACGTTCAAAGCGAAACCGTCAAAATCCCAGAACACATTTCTGCGCTAGACTTTAAGAAAATCATCTCCTCTTTGAATGATTTGCTTGAAAACCAATTTGTGAAGGATGCGAAAAGAATTCTTAAAAATGCATTCATGGAAGAAAACCTCATGGAATACATGGATTATCAAGAACGCATCATCGATACGGTGGTCAATGCCTTCAGACAAATGAGTGAAGAAAATGTGTATTTAACCGGGATGGGCAACATGCTGGTTCAACCAGAATTCAATGACATCAATCAAATCAAGGACTTGATGTACATGTTGGACCGCAAAGAATTGCTTAGACTCGTCGGTAGGACCAATAAATTATCGATTAAAATCGGTAAAGAAGCTGACTATATGCCGACCGATACCTGTACCATCATATCTGTGCCTTACACCGTCACCGACGAAGATTCAGGCACCATTGCCATCATCGGTCCGACCCGAATGGATTATTCGAAGGTCATCCCACTGATGGAATATATTGCGAAAAATATCGCGAAGCTTTACAAAAAATAAAGAACGAGGTGATCATTTGTGGATGAAAAAGAAATCAAAGAAAACGTGACATCCGAACAGGCTGAAACCAATGAAAAACCAGCCAAAGAAAAAAAGAAAAGTGAGAAAGACAAATTGAAAGAAGAAATTGAGCAGTTACAAACTGAACTCGCCACCTTAAAAGATCAGTATTTAAGGGAGCGTGCTGAGCTTGAAAACTTTAAGAAACGGACACACCAAGAACGCATCGTTGAACGAAAATATGCAGCACAAAACGTGATTGAATCATTGATCAATCCAATTGACCAGTTGCGCATTGTTACCAACATGACGGTAGATAACGATTTACTCAAAAATTACCTCATTGGATTTAAAATGATCAACGATCAAATCTTGGGTATATTAGAACATGAAGGCTTGAAAGAAATCAAAGCTTTAAATGAGATGTTTGACCCAAACATCCACCACGCAATTGACACTGTCTCAGACAAAGATAAGCCAAAAGGCATGATTTTAGCGGTACAACAAACGGGATACATGTTCAAAGAACGTGTCATCCGACCTGCCATGGTCAAAGTAAACGAATGGAGTGATGAAAATGGCAACAACAAATAAGATTATTGGTATTGACTTAGGAACCACAAACTCAGTGGTATGTATTATGGAAGGCGGCGACGTTAAAGTTATTCCAAACGCCGATGGTTCAAGAACCACCCCTTCAGTCGTCGCTTTCAAAGGCGATGAAATTTCCGTTGGTGAAGTTGCGAAAAGACAAACCATCACCAACCCAAACACCGTATCCTCAATCAAGAGACATATGGGAGAAGGTTCATACCGTGTAAACATCAACGGTAAACAATACACCCCACAAGAAATCTCTGCGATGATTCTTCAAAACTTAAAGAAAACAGCTGAAGATTATTTGGGTGCGCAAGTGAAGAAGGCGGTCATCACCGTACCTGCTTACTTCAATGATGCTCAAAGACAAGCGACCAAAGACGCTGGTAAAATTGCCGGTCTTGAAGTCATGCGTATCATCAACGAACCTACCGCCGCTGCATTGGCGTATGGGATTGATAAACTTGAAAAAGAACAAACCGTCCTCGTATTTGACTTAGGTGGCGGTACATTTGACGTATCCATCCTCCACTTAGCGGATGGTACGTTTGAAGTACTTTCAACCGCTGGGGATAACCACCTTGGTGGCGATGACTTTGACCAAAAGATCATGGATTTCTTGGTTGCTGAATTCAAAAAAGAAAATGGTATTGATTTATCCAAAGATAAAATGGCTGTACAACGCCTAAAAGATGCTGCTGAAAAAGCGAAGAAAGAACTTTCTGGTGTGACCACATCACAAATCTCTCTGCCATTCATTACGATGGGTGTCGCTGGTCCTTTACACTTAGAAAAAACATTAACACGTGCGAAATTCGATGAACTCACTGCAGATTTAGTCGAAAGAACCGTGGGTCCTGTCAGACGTGCCCTTAAAGATGCGAAAATGGACCCAGCCAAATTACATCAAGTATTGCTTGTTGGTGGTTCAACCCGTATTCCAGCGGTTCAAGAAGTGGTTAAACGCGAATTAGGCAAAGAACCAAACAAGAGTGTCAACCCAGACGAAGTGGTTGCGATGGGTGCAGCGATTCAAGGCGCTGTCTTATCTGGTGATGTGAAAGATGTCTTGTTACTAGACGTCACACCACTCTCTTTAGGCATTGAAACTTTAGGTGGTGTATTCACTAAGTTGATCGACCGTAATACCACCATCCCAACTTCCAAATCACAAGTTTTCTCCACCGCATCCGATAACCAACCAGCTGTCGATATTCACGTATTACAAGGTGAACGTCAAATGGCTGCCGATAACAAGACTTTAGGTCGTTTCCAACTCAACGACATCCCACCTGCACCACGTGGTGTACCACAAATTGAAGTGAAATTTGACATCGATGCCAATGGTATCGTCAATGTCAGTGCGAAGGACTTAGGCACAGGCAAGTCTCAAAAGATCACCATTTCGGGTGGTTCAGCCATGAGTGAAGAAGAAATCAAACGTTTGGTCAAAGAGGCTGAAGAAAACGCTGAAGCCGATAAGAAAAAACGTGAAGAAGCCGATTTGAGAAATGAAGCTTCATCCCTCATTTTCCAAGCCAATAAAGCCATCCATGATTTGGGTGACCAAGTCGACAAGAATGAAAAATCGAAAGTAGAAAAAGCCGTTAAAGACCTTGAAGATGCACTTAAAGGTGACAATTTAGACCGCATTCGTGAAAAGAAAGAAGCCCTTGAAAAAGACGCTCAAGCCATCGCGGTTAAAGCGTATGAAAAAGCTCAAAAAGAACATCAAGGCAACGAAGAAACCACGAAGAAGTCTGGCGATTCTAATACCGTAGACGCTGAATTCGAAGAAAAATAAAATCCACTTGAGGGGCTACGGCCCCTTTTGACGAAAGGTTAACATATGGCAGAAAAAAGAGATTATTATGACGTACTGGGTGTAAGTAAAACAGCATCCGAGGAAGAAATTAAAAAAGCCTACCGTACGCTTGCGAAAAAATACCACCCCGATGTCTCGAGTGAACCCAATGCAGAAGCTAAATTTAAGGAAGTTCAAGAAGCTTACGATACTTTGGGTGAACCTGACAAACGCAGACAATACGACCAATACGGTCATAATGGTCCGTTTGGCCAAGGCGCAGGTGCTGGTTTTGGTGGATTTGAAGGTTTCGGTGGATTCTCCGATATTTTCAGTTCGTTCTTTGGTGGGGGCGGTCAACAACGCCGTGACCCGAATGGACCAGCCCGTGGAGACGACTTAGAGCGTCGCATGAACATCACCTTCGAAGAAGCTGTTTTAGGTACCAAGAAAACGATCAAAATTGAAACTGAACAATCGTGTCATGTCTGTGGTGGCCATGGTGGACAAACATCGAAAGATGTTGAAACCTGTGACCGTTGTCATGGCGCAGGTTATGTGACTGTTGAACAAAGAACCATTTTGGGTAGCATCCGCTCACAAGCGGCTTGTCCAAAATGCGGTGGTCGTGGTAAAACAATCAAAAATAGATGTAAAACATGTAATGGATCGGGCCGTGAAAAAATCACCAAAGATGTCGAAGTCAAAATTCCAGCAGGTATCGATAACAACATGTCACTCCGCATGCCAGGCTATGGTGAAGGCGGGGCGAATGGTGGACCTGCAGGCGATTTATACTTAAGATTTTCAGTTAAACCCCACAAATTCTTCAAGCGTGATGGCGACAACATCATCTTAGAAGCACCGATTTCATTTGTTCAAGCAGCCTTGGGTGATTCGATCGATGTGCCTACCATTTATGGCGATGTTTCACTAAAAATCAACCCTGGTACACAAAATGGCACCACCCTACGCATGCGTGAAAAAGGTGTCGCGAATGTGAATACGGGTAAGAAAGGCGATCAATTGGTCATTGTTCAAGTTGAGGTTCCAACCAACCTATCAAGAGAACAAGAAACCATTTTAAGACAATTTGAAAAAGCGGACCCAAAACCTAAAGATAGCCCTTGGGAACGTTTTAAAAACTTATTTAAGAGCTAAAAACACAAGAAACTGCAAATTTTGCGGTTTCTTTTCTTTTTTACCAATAAAATGGTTGGGGATACCGTATATTGGGTGTAAATCAAACCAAAGGAGAACTATACAATGAAGAAAATTGGTTTAACCGCTTTAATGATGTTCTTATTAATCACAGGATTGGTTGGTTGCAATCTTTCAAACCAAACCATCCATTACACAGAAAATGATGTCTATTCATTATCCATCGTATCGATGGGTGAGGTCTTAGCACAATCACAAGCTACCCAAGTGAGTACTTCAATGGAAACCACCGATGAACCTGTCACAGAAGACCCAATCACCGATACAGACCCTGTATTGGAAAAATATCTGTTGATGGTTGAAACATTCTTGAATTCAAGTGCACCACTCAATGTCATTCAACAAGCATCAGACCGTGTTGAATATCAATACATGGCCATTTATCAAGCTAAAGATGCCCTTGGGAATATTGTAGACTATACCGTCTATTACAATGAAGTAGAAATTCTACCTGAAGTTGAAGATGAAACTGAAGAATCCTCCGAAACTGAAGATGAACAAGTCCCAAGTGAAAGACGTACCCGTGGGGGACGCAATCATGATCACGATGACTTATTCGACGATGAAGAAAACGATGAAATCGTGACTGAACTTGAAGGTCTAATGATTGTCAACAGTATTGAATATACATTGTTGGGTAGAAAAGAAGTCGAAGACGATGAAACTGAGTATAAGTTTATTGCTCTAATCGATGAATTGAATTTCATCAGAATCAGTTTTGAAACCGAAGACGATGAACAAAAATTTAAATTTGTACAAATGACCGATGGCGTGATCGTTAACAAAACCAGCATCAAAGTAGAAAATGAAGATGGCGAATCCAAAGTCATGTTGGTTTATCAAACCGAAACATTGGAAGCAAGATACTCATTCAAGTATGCGGATAACGAAGACTACGATTTATTCATCAAGTATGAAATTGATCAAGATGGTCAAGAAATTGAACGTGGCATGATTAAAATTACCATCAATGTCGATGAAGTGACCCAAGAAACCACGTATACCTATCAAATCGTCGGTGAACGTGATGGTCACGCTTTTGGTAAAGACAGAGAAATTGGTCGTGGTCACCATGGTCATGGCAAAGATGATGACAATGATAACGGTCAAGGTAAGCGTCCATAACTGAAGCAACTATAAAACACACTTGAAAATATGGTATAATCGTCGTGATTGGAGGGGGAACATGTCATTCAATTACGACGATTATATCGATTTAATCATAGCCAAAGACGATGAAGCTTTTAGAGCCGTTTATGACGCATCCAAAACAGTCGTTTACGCAATCATCAAACAAAAAATCAAAGACCCCAACACCATCGAAGATTTGATGCAAGAAACATACATCAAAGCCATCAAACATATCAAGAGTTATACCAAAAATGGTAAGTTCATCAAGTGGTTAGGCAGTATCGCCTATAATTTGACGATGGATCACTATCGTGGGGTTGGAAAAGTTGAGTATCAATCCGAAGAAACCTTGAATGTAAAATATAAAACAGCACCAGTCAATCATGAAAACCAAGCACTGGTAACCGCTTTGATGAAAATCTTGGATCCGATTGAACGGGAAATTGTTTTATTACATATCATCGATGAATATACGTTTAAAGAGATTGGAAAAATGGTTAATAAACCATTAGGAACGGTGCTTTGGATGTATCAAAATGCATTAAAAAAAATGCGAACGGAGGCGACAAAATGAACAATAAAGACATCAAAAAACTATTGAAAAATCATTTGGACACACAAATTCCAGACGTTTTGTCGCGTATTGATTTACAAAGCATTGAAATCCTTGACAAACCCAAGCCGAAAATGTTTTATGCCATTAAAAATCGATTCGCTGCATTATCATTATCCCTTACGGCTGCAATCATGCTGATCATTGGACTCATTGCATTAAACAATCGACCGAATAACCCAATCGAGACACCGATGACATTAACTGCTGAAAAAACATACTCATTCAGTGCAATTTCATCCTCAACATTATTGAATGCCATCGACATTCAGTTAAATCAAACCAATCCAATGGTTCTCTTAAGCAGCATGATGCAACAAGAAACCAAAATCAAACAGCGCGTGGGCTTACTGAATCCTTATTTCAACATGATTGAATTGTTCATCAGTAGCAACCAAACCCTTGAGTTTTCTGACCCAGTACCATCCACACTATCGGAGTATACTTATCAAGTGTCTTATCAAATATTCAATTTGAATCAAGATACGGCGATTTATGTATTCCATTACAATGAAGAGATGATGGATGGCGACACCATCACGACGGGTTTATTGGTTTTGGAACAAAAACAGTTTTATCTTGAAGGCGTCAAATCAATCGATGGTGCAGAAACCATCATCACAACCAAGACCTATCAAAATAAAGCTTTAAAAGATACCCACTATGTCTTATTTATTTCAAGAGAAGTTCAAAACACACAATGGTTTGAATATCAGGTTTACCAAGCGGGTGAACGAAAAGAAAAATCAACTGTCCGTTTAGAAACCTTCGGTAATACCTTACAAATCCGATTGGATTATGAAAATGAAATTGAAGACATCGAAGTAAAACTCAAAGCCACTCGTATTGAAGCGAATGGGATGGCTAAAATCAGGGCTGAATATGAATATGAGGGCGATGATTTTGAAGAAAAAGGAAATATCGAGGTTTCCGTTGTCATCGACCCACTCACCAATACCAATCAATATCGTTATGAAATTACCAATCAAAAAGGCGATAAAGACGACATGATGGGCAATCGTGGTCATCAAGATTATGGTCGTGACAAAGATGACGATGATGAAGATGATGATGACGACCATCCTGGCCGTTCAGAAGAAAATAAATAAACCTGGGCTAAGTGCTCAGGTTTTTGTTTGTAATCCACGATGTTTTGATTTTCGGTAAAATAAGAATGAATGCGATCGCGCCTAAAGTGTTGAATATGAAATCCAACATGGTATCTTTTAAAGCTTCTTGTCCGATAAATAAGGTTTGTGTGATGTCATCAAAGTAACTTTGGGTATTTGATCCAATCAAGAAATCTAGGCCATACTCGAATATCTCCCAAATGGTGCCAAATAAGGCTTGAAACCCAAGGATGAATAGAATAAGGAGGAATTTGTTGTTATCCTTTGATAAATGATTAAAAATATAATATCCAGTCAAAGCCAGCACAAATCCACCTAAAAAATGCACGAATGAATCGTAAAAGGTAGCCACCCGATAGACACCAATGGCTTCACCGACAATCAACGTTAAAAAGACAAAAATATAAAAAGTAGCCGTCATCAGTTTGCTGAATTCAATGTGGCATCGCCACTTCAACAATGAGGGTAACTGAATGACCAATAATACAATAAGACTATTCGAAAAAGCGATGACATACCAGTTTTGAACATCCCAAATCGGGTTTTGAATCAAATATAAACCACCGATTACTAGCAGAATCGAAGCCATTAAGGCATCGATCAAGTATAGTATATTATTCCACTCGTTTTTACGAATCATACAATCACCCCTTTGGTAACATTATAATGCATCTTTTCAAAGGGTGATCTAAATTTGATTTATGCTTCGATTATTGACTGAAATATGATAGTATATTTATGAATTTAGGTGAGAACGATGCAACGTTATTTTTTAGATGAAAAAAATCAAATCCAAATCGAAGATATCCACCATATCCGACATGTGATGCGTATGAAAACGAATGATGAAGTCGAACTTTGTGATACGGATGGGGCTTGTTTTTTAGCAAGATTGACGGTGGATAACACACGAGTTTTATTTGAAAGAATTGCTTCACTCGAAACGGTTCATAAAACCAATTCGATCACCCTCATACAAGGGATTGCTAAAGGCGATAAAAATGAATTTGTCGTCAAATACGCCACCCAATTTGGCGTGGATACCATCATTTTTGTCGAAATGAAACGCAGTATTTCAAAGATGGATACCCAAACTTGGGACAAAAAAAAGGACCGTTATGAGAAGATTGCCCTCGAAAGTGCCAGACTTGCACATCGAAATACGGTACCAAAAGTCATCTTTATCCCCAGTTTAAAACAATTGATTACACCATTTGACCATGCTTTTGTCGCCTATGAAAATGATCGGGAAACGCCATTTTTAGATAAAATTCATCGGGTGAAACCCAATGAATCGATTGCATTATTGGTTGGTCCAGAAGGTGGTATCGATGAATCGGAAATGGCTTTACTAAAAGATAAGGGGTTTGTTTCAGTGGGGTTAGGAAACCGCATTTTACAAACCGAAGTCGCTTGTCTTTATGGCTTGTCTGTCATCGATGGTATTTTAGAAACAAAAAGATCATGATTTCTATTAAAAGGCTTTACAAATCTATATGAATTCGATATAATGATAACGGCTTTAGATTTTAAAGTGCGGAAGGAGGGCAGACATGCCTAAAATCGTAGTACGTGAATCCGAATCAATTGAAGATGCATTGCGTCGTTTTAAACGTGACGTATCCAGATCCGGTACCCTCGCAGAAGCACGTAAACGCGAATTTTATGTGAAACCAAGTGTGGATCGTAAAATGAAGCGCCAAGCAGCTAGAAGCAATAAAAAATAAGCACATCAAATTGTGCTTTTTTCTTTGATAAAAGCATAATTATTTACCTTTATTATGATATAATAAACCCAGGAGTGGTTAAATGAAATTAAGCATTCAACTGAAAGACCCACAACTCAGTTATAATATCGTGGGTGCGTTTGATAAGAACCTAGAGGTCTTTAAGACCTATTTTGACTATATGTTGGTACTCAATGGCGATGAGTTTCATACGGATGCCACAGATCCTAAAGTGATTTCGATGATGGAGTCGGTATTATCAGTCATGATTGAGATCGCACCTAAAGTTACCATCACCGAACGTGACGTGATCTATCTCATTAAACTGGCTGAGGCCAATGAGATCGAACATGCCGCCAACTTATTCTTAAGACGCAAACAAATCATCTTAAATCAACAAGGTAGACCGATTTACCCTAAAACATTCACCCAAGCCATCTATGCCGATGCCATTACACAATCCGATATGGTGTTTGGGGTAGGGCCTGCAGGTACAGGTAAGACATATTTAGCGGTTGCGCTTGCGGTCAGCTACTTGAAAGAAAATAAAGTTAAAAAATTGATTTTGACCAGACCAGCGGTGGAAGCTGGTGAATCTCTTGGGTTTTTACCAGGTGATTTAAAAGAAAAAGTAGATCCGTATTTAATCCCGCTCTATGATGCTTTATATGAGTTTTTAGGGGTAGAAATGACCAATTCGTTGTTGGAAAAAGGGGTTATTGAAATTGCGCCACTAGCCTATATGAGGGGTCGAACCCTAGAAAATGCCTTCATCATTCTCGATGAAGCTCAAAATACAACACACACCCAAATGAAAATGTTTTTAACCAGACTCGGGTTTTCATCCAAAATGGTCATTACTGGGGACCCTTCACAAGCCGATTTACCCAAAGGGGTGGCTTCAGGGTTGAATGAAGCCATTCAAAAACTAGCCAATATCGATGCAATCAAAGTGATTCACTTTAAACGCTTAGATGTGGTCAGAAACCCATTGGTTCAAAAAATATTGGAAAGGTATGATGACTGATGGATATTCAATTTTTCAATCAAACCGAAGAACAAACCGAACGTGCAGAACAACTCATCACACACATATTCAGTTTTATCGAAGAGAAACACGAGATGAACATCGTTTTCTTGACAAAAGACCAAATCCAAGAGATGAATCGTACGTATCGCAACATCGATAAAGTGACCGATGTGATCAGTTTTCCAGACCAAGAAGACGACTACATTGGCGATATATTCATCTGTTTAGACCGTGCTAAAGAACAAGCGGAAGATTATGGACACACATTAGAACGTGAGATAGGCTTTTTAGCGGTCCACGGTTACTTACATTTACTCGGTTATGACCACCATACAGAAGCCGAAGAACAAATCATGTTCGCGAAGCAAGAAGCTATTTTAAAACGCGCTTCGCTTGAAAGGAAAGCATCATGACAAAAGAACAATTGGTAAAAGAAGCCATTCTGGCCAGAAAACAAACCTATTCACCATACTCCAAATTTGGTGTAGGTGCTGCCTTACTCATGAAAGATGGCAAAGTCATTCATGGCGCTAACATCGAAAATGCCTCATTTGGGTTATCAAACTGTGCAGAACGCAGTGCTTTATTCCAAGCCTACAGTCTGGGTTATCGTAAAGACGATATCCTCATGATGGCGATCACAGGTGACACCTTGAACCCCATCAGTCCGTGTGGGGCATGCCGCCAAGTGATGAATGAATTATTAGAAAAAAACACACCCATCTTCTTATCCAACCTCACGGGTAAAATTAAAGAAACATCGATGAAAGAATTATTACCTTATGCATTCGATGAGATTGAACACCATGAAAACGAATTTTAGAAGCGGATTTATCAGCATTGTGGGCAGACCCAATGTCGGTAAATCGACATTTTTGAATGCGATCATCGGACAAAAGATTGCGATCACATCGCCAAAACCTCAAACGACCCGTAACCGTATTTTAGGGATTAAAACCACTGAGGATTATCAAATGGTATTTGTCGATACCCCAGGGATCCACAAACCCAAGCATGAGTTGGGTCGATTATTAGACCAAACTGCCCAATCATCGATTGATGGCATGGATGCTGTTTTGTTCATGGTCGATGGCGAAAAAGGACTCGCTGAAGACCACGTCATTCGTCTATTTCAAGGCATTACCTCACCTGTGTACTTAATCATTAATAAAGTGGACACGTTAAAATCGAAAATTCAAATCGATAAAATCATCATCAGTTACATGAATGCATACCCATTTGCAGGATTCTATCCAATTTCTGCCTTAGAAGGGACCAATTTGGATAAATTGATTGAAGAGTTGGTTGGAAGATTGCCTGTGGGTTACCCTTTATTTTCTGAAGACGAAATTACTGACCAAAGCGATTTCCAATTGATGTCAGAAATCATCCGTGAAAAAGTCTTGTACCATACCCAAGAAGAAGTACCCCACGCGGTTGCAGTGGTCATCGAACACACAGAAATGAACCAAGGTGTCTACGAAGTTCACGCGACCATCGTTGTTGAGCGGAATACCCAAAAGCAAATCTTGATCGGTAAAGGTGGCGATATGTTAAAGCAAATCGGTACTGAAGCCAGAAAAGAAATCAATAAAATACTCGACACCAAAATCCATTTGATGCTGTGGGTAAAAGTCAAAAAAGACTGGCGAAACCGCCCATCTGATTTGAAATCATTTGGCTATGACAACCACGACTAACGGGTTAATTTATAAAACCCAAGACTACAAAGAATCCAGTAAGTTGCTGTATGTTTACACAAAATACGGTAAAGTCACCTTAGTAGCAAGCGGGGTAAAAAGCTATAAACATGAATTTCGAGTCTTATCTCAATATTTGACTGAGATTGAATTTCAATACCATGACAAAGACATGTTTGGGTTATCAAAAGCGAAACTTATCGATGGTTTTGATGACTTAAAAAAGGATTATCTGCGTTTGTCCAAACAAGCAGTGATGCTTGAAATTGTGGACCATTTGATGACCAATGACCTCGAACATGACAAAATTTATCCTTTGCTCATCGAGTTATTGAGGCACCCTTATGGTTATCTCATTTTCGCGTTAAAATTGCTTTTTGGATTTGGATATCGACTCAACTTTGTTGGTGAAGACCCTACAGGGTTTTCGGTTAAAAACGCATCTGTGACAACCAAAAAAGATGGTGTACATGCAGATTATGATTTAGATATTACGGCTTTGATCGCCACCTTATATTTTTATAAAACTGGCGATGCCATTCAACTAGAAACACACCAAATTAAACACATTGAACATTTTATCAAGACCTTTTATCGCTATCATATGGAATACGATATCAAAGGCTTAAAGGAATAGAGAGGGTCCTATGATCAGTTTAGAAAAATTAGTTACTTATGCAAAAGCTACCGGTTTTATTTTCCAAGGTTCAGAACTCTATGGCGGGTTGGCGAACACGTGGGATTACGGTCCACTCGGTAGTCTATTAAAAAACAACATTAAAAAAGCGTGGCTTAAAAAATTCCACGACGAAAACCGTTATAACGTCTTACTAGATTCATCGATTTTGATGAACTCACAGGTTTGGGTAGCGAGCGGTCACGTCGGTGGTTTTTCAGACCCACTCACGGAATGCAAGAGCTGCAACACCAGACATAGAGCCGATAAGCTCATTGAAGAACACAGCCATAATAGTGTCAATCCAAGCGCGTGGTCACACGATCAACTCCACAGTTACATGATGGAAAAAAAAGTTGCTTGTCCAAATTGTGGTAAAGTCAATTGGACTGAAATCAAATCATTTAACTTGATGTTTAAAACGACCCAAGGGGTAACAGAAAGTGCAGGTAATACCGTTTATCTAAGACCAGAAACTGCCCAAGGGATTTTTATCAACTTTAAAAATATTCAAAGAACCACCCGTCGTAAAGTCCCATTCGGGGTTTGCCAAGTTGGTAAATCCTTTAGAAATGAAATCACCCCAGGGAACTTCATTTTTAGAACCAGAGAGTTTGAACAAATGGAGTTGGAATTTTTCTGTAAACCTGGTACAGAAATCGAATGGTTCAACTATTGGCGTTCCTATGCGCTTGAGTTTTTACAAACGCTCGGATTGAAACGTGAAAACCTTGAACTACACGACCATGCACAAGAAGAATTGTCACATTATTCAAACGCAACCACAGACGTTTTATACCGTTTCCCTTGGGGATTCGATGAACTTTGGGGGATTGCTTCAAGAACAAACTTTGACTTGAATGCCCATCAAACACATTCGAGAGAAAACCTCGAATATTTAGACCCAGATACCAATGAAAAGTATTTACCTTATGTGGTTGAACCTTCCTTAGGTGTGGAACGTTTATTGATGGCCATTTTAACCGAAAGTTATGAAGAAGAAGTTTTAGCGGATGGACAGTTGAGAGAAGTTTTACATATCCACCCAGCACTTGCACCTTACCAAGTGGCCATTTTACCGCTCATCAAAAAGAAACATGACCAATATGCACTCGATCTGCTTGACCAAGTTGCGAAATATACCCAAGTTACGTATGATGAAACCCAAAACATCGGTAAACGTTACCGTCGACAAGACCAGATTGGTACCCCATTTTGCCTCACCATTGACGATGAAACTTTGGAAAATCATACCGTAACCATCCGTGAACGTGATTCCATGACCCAAGTCAGAATTGCGGTGTCTGAACTCAAAGCGTTCATCTTAGAAAAAACAACCCTATAATGTCACAAAGGAGGTCTTTTTATGCCGATAGACCGTCATATCATCGATGAAATTAATGAAAAGACCGACATTGTTGCGTTAGTCAGTCCCTATGTCAACCTCGTAAAAAAGGGTAAAAACTACATGGGACAATGCCCATTTCACGATGACAAGAGTCCATCATTTTCGGTTTCACCAGAAAAACACCTTGCCAAGTGTATGGCCTGTGGTCAAGGTGGTTCACCCATCACTTTCTACCAAAAAATTAAAAATGTATCCTTTCCCGAAGCGGTTAAAGCACTCGCTACACCCCTTGGGATTCCAGTCGATGTTGAGGTTGTGGATAACCCAACCTTAAAAGAACATGACCTATTACAGGAAGCAGCCACGTTTTACAGTTATTATTTATTCAATTCCGCTTATGGGAAGTCTGCACTAGCTTACCTTGAACAACGGGGTTTGACCACAGAGGATATAAAACATTTTGAATTGGGTTTGGCACCCAAAGAGAAAGATGCTTTGTTCAAAATATTAAAGAATAAAGGATTTGATCCAACCATGATGGTGGATTTGGGTTTGGCAAAACAGCGTGAGGATGGTAGTTATTATGACCTCATGACTAAACGCATTACATTCCCTATTCACGATGTTCATGGTCGTGTGGTCGGATTTTCAGGTAGAGCATTGGAAGATGATCCAGTCAAATATTTGAATACACCTGAAACCAAAATCTTCAAAAAAGGCGAAGTGCTCTATCATTTATATCAAGCGGCTAAAGATATCCGAATGAAAAAGCGTGTGATCCTATACGAAGGCTTCTTCGATGTGATTGCTTCATACAAGAGTGGTCTTGGTAATGCCGTAGCGACCATGGGGACTGCACTCACGAAAAGGCAAGCAGAACTATTAAAACAAGTCACCACCGATGTGATTATTGCCTACGATGGCGATAAAGCTGGTCAACAAGCCACGATGAAAGCCATCCCAATTTTGGAAGAAGTGCGTTTAAGAGCAGACATTGTTTCCTTAAAAGATGGGCTAGACCCCGATGACTACTTGAAAAAGTATGGTAAGGAAGCCTATCAAGCCGCATTCAAGCAAACCATTGACCCCTTAGTATTCAGTTATGAATTCCATAAGAAAGGTCTCGATTTAAATAATTCCAACGATATCCAAGAATTTAAATCACGGATTCGTAAGATGCTTAAATTCAAGGATCAAAGCATCAAAGAAATCTATTATCGCCAATTGGCTAAAGACATTGGGTCATCTTATGATTCAGTCATGCCAAAAGAAACCAATTTTGGGACACCCGATCAACAACCGGTGTTGCCAAAACCTAAACCAGTCATCAAGCGCAACTTAAAAAAGTTCTATGACGCAGAAATTCAACTTTTCATCGCGATGACCCAAGATTTTGATCAAGCCCAACGGATCGATCAAACTTTGGGTACCCAATATGTTGTCGACATGGACTTATTCAAATTGCGTGGCAGTTTGATGTTGGGGTATTACCCTGAGCATACCGCCTTTGATTTAGAAACGTTCAAAGCATCTTTAAAACCAGAAATGCTTGAAGCCTTCGAAACCAAAGTGATGGGGTCGTTGCCTTGGCGAATCGCTGCAATTTATAAAGAAGAGGCGGTCACTGAACTCCTCCAAGTGATGCAAAAAGTAACTTTAGAAAAAGAAATCATCCAAGCGCGTGAAGACATCCTAAATGAGGATGAAACATTTACCAAAGTGCGACACGCCGAGCGATTAAAACAGCTTAAATACTCCAAACAAAAAGGCAAGGTGAACCCATGACCCCAAAATATGAATGGATTGAAAACCTGTTAAATACCTATAAGGAAACCAAAAAGGTCCCACTCAATGACGTTTTAGAAATGACCGAATTAGAAGATCATGAATTCGATGAAATCAAACGTGCTTTGGATCAAGCCGGTTACGAAATTACTTATGAGGAAGAGAATATTCCCCTCATTGACACATCGGTAGATAAACCGACCGACAATTATCACCGTTATCTCAAAGAGATGGGTGAGATTAAACTATTGACCCCGGAAGAAGAAAAAGACATCACTAAAAAAGTATTCATGGGCCATGAAGCGATGGCTTTGGGTGTTTTATCCGACCCAACCGAGGAAGCAGCACGTCAAAAGACCATTGGGATTGCGGTTGAAGCGAAAAATAGACTGATTTTATCGAACTTGAGATTGGTCGTCTCTATCGCGAAAAAATCCGATGGTAAAATGGAAATGTTGGACCTCATTCAAGAGGGTACCATGGGCTTGATGAAAGCCGCAGACAAATTTGATTATCGCATGGGCAATCGATTTTCTACCTACGCAACCTGGTGGATTAAACAATCGATCTCACGTGCGATTGCCAAACAATCTAAAACCATCCGTATTCCAGTCCATCTGGTCGAAAACTTAAATCGTATGGTTAGGATTAAAAATGAACTCAGATCCAAACTCAACCGAAACCCTTCGGATGAGGAAGTTGCGGAAGCTTTGGGCATCACCTTAGAGAAATTAGCCTCCTATGAGCAATTGTCTCAAGAAGTGGTATCGCTCGATAAATCCGTGGGTACTGAGGAGGATGCGACATTGGCAGATTTTATTGCTTCTAATGTCATGAATCCTGAAGAGTCTTATATGGCGATGAAAGAAAAAGAGCACATTTCAGCGCTGTTAAAACAACTCGGACCAAGAGATGAACAAGTCATGCGTTACCGTTTTGGTCTTCATGACGGTAAGTATTACACACTTGAAGAAATCGGCAATCTCATGGGATTAACCCGTGAAAGAATACGTCAGATCATCTCAAAAAGTTTGGCAACCCTTCGTCAAACCCATAAATTGCTCAAATGATAAGGAGTTCACACATGAATTTAGAAAAAGTCATTGCTGATTTAATCAAACTCGGCAAAAAGAATAACAACGAAGTAAATTTTAGCGATGTCATCAAGCACGCACCTTTTGGGTCTGCAGATTACCTCGCGATCGAAGCAGCATTGCTCGATGAAGACATCGATATCATCAACTTAGAAGTTGAGGAAGATTTGATTGAAGAAATTGAAGTGCCTGCCCCTGTGGTTGTAGATGAACTTGAAGAAGAGGAAGATGACCTCGATGAAGACATCGATTTTGATCAACTTTCTTTATCTTCGCTCGAAATTGAAGACATCAAAGAAGAAGAATTACTCAACATTGAATCGTTGCCATCCTCCATTAAAGTCGATGACCCAGTCCGCATGTATTTAAAAGAAATCGGTCGTATTCCACTACTTTCAAGCGATGAAGAAGTCGATTTGGCTGTGAGAGTTAATAACGGTCGTTTTGCCCAAGAACAATTGGATGACATGAAAAATGACAACGTAGAAATCCCTGAAGACGAACGTATTCAACTTGAAAATATGGTTGAAGATGCGATTTATGCGAAAAACCGTTTGGTTGAAGCCAACTACCGCTTGGTCGTTTCGATTGCGAAAAGATATGTTGGTCGAGGGATGTTATTCTTAGACCTCATCCAAGAAGGCAACATGGGCTTGATGCGTGCTGTAGATAAATTTGATCACGAAAAGGGCTTCAAATTTTCAACCTACGCAACTTGGTGGATCCGCCAAGCCATCACCAGAGCGGTAGCCGATCAAGCCAGAACCATCCGTATCCCAGTACATATGGTAGAAACCATCAATAAACTGGTGAGAATTCAAAGACAATTGGTTCAAGAATTGTCACGTGAACCATCCCCAGAAGAAATTGGTGAACGTATGGGCATCACAGCTGAACGTGTTCAAGCCATTCAAAAGATTGCACAAGAACCCATCTCATTAGAAGCGCCAGTAGGTGAGGAAGAAGACTCATCTTTGGGTGATTTTATTTCTGACCCAACCGCACTCAACCCATACGAATACACCGTTCAAGAAATGGTTAAACGCACATTGGACGAAGTACTTGAAACCCTCACAGACCGTGAAGAAAAAGTGTTGAGACTCCGTTATGGCCTACTCGATGGTAAGACCCATACCCTTGAAGAAGTGGGTAAAGAATTTGGGGTCACGCGTGAACGTATTCGCCAAATTGAATCCAAAGCTTTGCGCAAATTGAGACAACCTAGCCGTCAAAAGAAACTCAAAGATTTCAATTTAACGAGAAAATAATGACCCGTATTGAAACATTAAGTCATTTGACACAAGGCATGGGTACTTTATTGGACATTGGTACAGACCACGGCTTCGTCATCATCGATGCGCTTCAAAAAGGTTACATTCAACGCGCGATTGCGTGTGACATCAACCCGATGCCACTGTTGAATGCAAAACAAAATATTGAAGCCAAACAATTGACTGCATGTGTGGATTTTCAATTGACCAATGGATTCATCGGTATCCATACACCGTTTGACGGGGTATTGATTGCAGGGATGGGGATGCATTTGATCAAAGATATTTTGAATCAACCGCACATACCCGCGAAGAGATATATTTTACAAGCGAATAACCATGTCGATCAATTGAGACACTATTTAGCCCAACACCATTATCGAATCCTGGATGAAGTAACGGTCTATGAAAAATTTCATTATGTGATTTTGGTGTGTGAAAAAGGTGAAATGACTTTAGATGCTAAAGATATTTTTGCTGGACCCATCCTGAAATCTAAAAAAAGTGCATTACCGCTTTATAAGCATCAATTGGGCATTTGGGTGCGAAATCATGCGAAAGCAACGGGTCAAAAGCAAGCTAAATTAGCCTTAGAAATCGCATATCTACGCGAAATAATAGAATCCTTAGAATTAATATAAAGAATGCATCCGAAAGTAATATATTCGGGTGCTTTTGTTTTTAAAAAGTGTGAATTTTAAAAAACTTATTACTTCTGATTACTTTTTCTTTACATTTTACTAAAAAAAACGCTATAATGATATTGTATTAGTAAGGGGGGAATTACTATGAACGAAAAACTAGTTTTTGCACAAGACTTTGAAAGAGCGTTGCAAGGACTCAGAAAGAGTGGAATTTATCGTCACAAGAAGTATGCTTTGAGTGATGCAGATATCACACTACTATTCTCAGTCGCATTTGGTGATCCAACGGGGATCAAACCATCCGCTATCGCTAAACGCTTAAAAGTCACACTACCAGCGATCACGCACAAGATGAACAAACTTGTCGAAGATGGCTACTTAGCACGTAGAGATTCTAAATCAGATCACCGTGTTACTTATGTGTTGTTGACTGAAAAAGGACAAGCATTTGTTGAAAGCGTCCAAGACGTTTACTACGCACGTATCCAAAAGTTGATGAAGCATCTAGGCGAACAAGATACGAAGACTTTATTCCGTATTTTGAACAAAATCAACGCTGTAGGAAAGATTTAATCGATTTATCCTAAAAGGGATGGCAACATCCCTTTTTCTATTCTATAGAATAAAAAAATGTTTGATGAATTTTTGTCTTTACAATGTCATTATTTTGCGTTATAATAACCATGCTGTCAAATTTGGTGCAGTAGCTCAGTTGGATAGAGCAACGGCCTTCTAAGCCGTCGGTCGGGAGTTCGAATCTCTCCTGCATCGCCATTAAAGACCTTTACAAGTCATTGACTTGCTCGAAAATTGCCCATCAATGATGGGCTTTGTTTTCTTTTAAGGTATAATAGTAGAAAAGCAGTGGGTCCGGTAGCTCAATGGATAGAGCAGTACCGTCCTAAGGTAACGGTTGAAGGTTCGAGTCCTTTCCGGATCGCCACTTAAAAATAGAGGATATAGAATGAAAAAACTCAGTATTTTGATGGTCTTATCCGCCATGGTGCTCATGCTGGTTGCATGTGTACCAAAACAGATTAAAGTCATGATAGACCCACAAAATGGGGGAGAAATCATCACTGTGACGCAAGACCCAGGTTTACGTATCAGTGTCCCTGAAACCCCAACGTATGAAAATCATACTTTTTTAGGTTGGTTCATTGGCGATACACCATTTGACTTTAACAACAAAATCGAAGACAATATCACCATTGTCGCGAAATGGGCGAAAGTCGTGCGTACCGTTTCATTTATTACTTATGGTTCTCCAGTACCTTCACAAACGGTCCCGCATGGCGAAAACCCGTCTATCCCAGGTACCCCTACACGCACACATTACACATTTTCTCACTGGGAATACAACAATGCTATTTACAATTTTGATACCCCAGTCACGCAAAATATGGTTATTTATGCCATTTGGACACCGATTGTATATGTGGTGTCGTTTGAAACCAGTGGCGGAACGGTGATTCCAAATCAAAATGTCAATTCAGGTGGTATGCCAATCAAGCCAAACAACCCAGAAAAAGCAAACCACACATTCGAGGGTTGGTATATTGGGGAAACCAAATATGAATTTGATACCCCAATCACAGGCAACACCATTATTTATGCCCGATGGAAAGAAGTCCAATATACCGGTTATTATTTAGGTATGGATGGTTTAACTGGCGCAAACCTCATCATTTTCTTGAATAATTTGTTGGAACAAATGACTGGTAGACAATACGTATTTGGCAATACTGCACTTCAAGTCACGGACCGTGACCCAAATAACAGTAGTCGCTTAATTGAATTTTATACTGGCGCTTCATATAACGCAGCTTGGGATGGTGGTACCACTTGGAATAAAGAACACGTTTGGCCACAATCTTACTTAGGCGAAGCGGCTTCAAACACCGTGGTTAACATCGCCTCCGATTTACACAACTTGAAGCCCTCCAATCCAGCCATCAACTCCGACCGAGGCAACCGTTGGTATGGTCCTGCATCGAGCTTAGTTGCCTATTACCCAGAACGCACAGCCATTCATGGTGACATTGCGCGTATCTTATTCTATATGGATATTCGTTGGGACCAACTCAGTTTAGTGAATTTATCTGGTGGACAGAAACCATCGATTTACCAAATGGGTGACTTACAAACCTTGCTTTTATGGCACATCCAAGACCCTGTAGATGATTTTGAAAGAAATCGTAATGAAGTCATCTTCGGATATCAAGGGAACCGTAACCCATTCATCGACCACCCTGAATTGGTGAGCAAAATTTACAATTCATAAATCAAAAACAGTTAAAGTGAACATAGCAATTATGTTCACTTTTTGTCTTCTAAATCCATCTTAATGCGCGTATAATTGGGTATAAAGGAGTGATTTTTATGAAAGCAGTATCTGAACAAACGATTCAAGCGATGAATCAATTGTATGAAAAAAACACACATCAAAAGGCCATGCGTCGAGCACTGGCGAAAAATCCCATCGATTCGATTGCTTACGTGACTGAATCGGAACAAAAAACCCAATTCAGGTTTTCCATCGACATCGAAACATTGCCTGTAACCAACCAAAAGGCTTCAGGAAGATGCTGGTTATTTGCGGGACTCAATGTCGTGAGAGAATTGGTTGCGAAAAAATATCAATTAAAAGAATTTGAACTTTCACAAAACTACCAAGCATTTTGGGATAAATTTGAAAAGATCAATTATTTCTTAGAAGCCATGGACGACTTCTTGGTTTGTGATGGTGATGACCGAACGTTAAAACACTTACTTCAAATGGGGATTCAAGATGGTGGACAATGGGATATGTTTGTCTCTTTAGTTGACAAATATGGTGTAGTACCAAAAGACCAGATGCCTGAGACCTATGCATCCTCAAATACCGGTGCGATGAATAAGCTCATCAACATCAAACTGAGAAAATATGCCGCAGAAGCCAGACTATTGGTAAAATCAGGTTTATTGAAAGAAAAAGAAACCCTCAAATCGGAAGTGCTTCAATCGTTATATGATTTCTTATGTACCAACTTTGGTGTCCCACCGACTCAAATCTCGTTTGAATATGTAAACAAACAAAATCAGTATTTTAAAACCAATTTTGATTCGCCTAAAGCCTTCTTTGACCATCTTGGACTGAATCTTCATGATTATGTATCCATCATCGATTCGCCAACCGAAGATAAACCTTACGAAAGAAGTTATACCATCGCCTATTTAGGTAATGTCATCGGTGGTAAACCCATCAAACATTTGAATCTACCCATGTCACGTTTGAAAGCGTTGGTGATTTCACAATTGAAAGACCAAGAAATCGTGTGGTTTGGTGCGGATGTGGCACGGGATGGTGACCGTGAAAAAGGCATTTGGGATGACCAAGCCTACGATTATGAAACCGCCTTCCAAATGAGCTTCTCAATGACAAAAGAACAAAAACTCGATTATTTACAAGGTGCAATGAACCACGCCATGGTCATCACCGGTGTGAATCTAGAGAACGGTGAAGCCACCAAATGGAAAATCGAAAACTCGTGGGGGAGTGACCGTGGATTAAAAGGGTACTACTTGATGAGTGGGTCATGGTTTGATGCGAATACATATCAAGCTGTCATCCATAAGAAATATTTAACGGATGCTGAATTAAAAGCCTATCAATCGGAACCCATTGTACTTAAACCTTGGGACCCCATGGGCTCTTTAGCTAAATAATTATTGAACAAAGAGGTGAATAAATCACCTTTTACAGAATGATTTATGATATATACCTCTTAACGATTTAACTCGTCTTATTTAAAGCGACTACACACCAAATAGGTATGTACGCTTAGGAGTGTTCACTCCCTTATCCCCTATCCATAAGGCATCGGGATTACCTTTTCTAATCATGTTTAATGAGGCATTTTGATCTGCATTTATCAAAGTGCCTTTTTGACTCTTATATAAACCTCTTTTGATTCTAACT